>DATIXI010000035.1:0-48561 GCA_035518635.1 Gaiellaceae bacterium | reverse complement strand
CGCTTCTCCCCAAGCACTTCGCGAGTCTCCTTCTTGACGACCGTGCCAGCCCCGTGGTGGGGGTACACCACCTTGTCGCCGACCTTGTACAACGCCCGACCCTCCCCTTTCGCAGTTGATATTCGCAACAAACGCCGGCGGCCGTGGAGCTCCGCCGGCGAACCTTGCCAGTATAGCGAAAATCGCTGGAAAACGCTAACTTTTCGGCCTACCTGCGCGGGTGCAGGGATTTTGTCTCTGAGGCGCTCGCTTGCGACGCCGACCATAAGAGGCCGCGCCGGCTTTGCCGGTGCGGCCGGCTAAATCTGCAGGTAGCGGTCGACGAGGTTGTGCTCCTGGAGCCTCCGGAGCCCCTCGCGGATCTCTCTCGCGCGCACGCTCCCCACGCCTTCGACGGACTCCAGTTCCCGCTGCGAGGCGCGGATGATCCCCTCGAGGCCAGGCAGGCTCGACACCACCCGCCTGACGACCGAGTCCGGCAGCCGCGGGATGTGCGAGAGGACCCGGTAGCCGCGCGGTGCAACCGCGTGGTCGAGCGGGTTGACCGTGGCCGGGTAGCCGAGCACAGCCAGGAGCTCGAACTCCAGCAGCTGGTCGTACGGAAGCGCGGCCAGCGCTTCGAGCGACTCCCGCGTGCGCTCTGCGCCGCCGTCTGCGTGGTAGTCGTAGACGAGCGCCGCCTTCTCGTCCGGGACGTCGGCCAGGAGCTCCTCGAGCTGCATCCGCATCAGGCGCCCTTCCTCGCCGAGCTCGACGCAGGCCCGCTCGATCTCCTCGGCCATGCGCGTGGTGAGCTCCGCACGCTGGACCGTGACGAGGACGTCGTCGAGCATGACAGCGTTCTGGAACTCGAGCGCGGTCAACCGCGTCAGGACCTGCTCCAGCCGCGTGCGATAGGTCTCGAGCGTCGCGAGGGCCTGGTTCGTCTTCGCGAGCACGTCCGCGATCGGCTCGAGCTGGTAGCGCGTCTGCCCGACGAAGAGGGTCACCGTCTCACGCTGCTGCGAGATCGAGATCACGAGCGCGTCGGTCTGCTTTGCGACGCGCTCCGCCGTGCGGTGCCGCGTGCCGGTCTCGGCCGAGGGGATCGTGGGGTCCGGCATCAGCTGGACGTTCGCCCAGGCAAGCTTCGTCACGGACGAGTTGACGATGATCGCTCCGTCCATCTTCGCCAGCTCGTAGAGCAGCTGCGGCCTGAACGGCTCGTCGAGCTGCATGCCGCCGGAGATGAGAAACGAGAGCTCGCTCGGCTCGCCGATCACGATCAGCGCGCCCTCGCGCGAGCGGATGATGTCGTCGATCGCCTGCCGCAGCTCTGTCCCCGGCGCGATGCGGCCGACCGCTGCGAGCAGCCTCGAGTCCAGGCGCGGGTCTTCCTGCGTCGGCTGTCGGACAGGGCCAAGCCGCCCTGGCGCGCGCCGTGCCCCCCTATCCTGCTTCGGGTCGCTCTGCATCGATTGCTGCCCTTGCCGCCTGCCTGAGTGTCTCGGCCTCGAGGATGCGTAGTCTGCCACGAGCTTTCGTTCCGGTTGGCGCGACGGCGGCGGCGAGCCCGAGCTTGGCGCACTCCTCGAGGCGTCGCTCGGCCTGGGTCGCGGGGCGGAGCCGCCCCGTGAGGCCGACCTCGCCGAACGAGGCGATCCCGTGCCTGATCGGCGCGCCCTTGGCGGCGGAGGCGATCGCCAGCGCGATCGCGAGATCGGCTCCCGGCTCGTCGATCCTGACGCCGCCCGCGACGTTGACGAACACGTCCGCCTGGCCGAGCGCGATCCCGGCGTGGCGCGACAGGACGGCGACGATCATCGCGAGCCGCTTCGGGTCGACGCCCGTGCCGACGCGCCGTGGCATCGCGAGGTCGGTCGGCGAGACGAGCGCCTGGATCTCGAGCAGCAACGGCCGTGTCCCTTCGAGCGCACAGGCGACAGCCGCTCCGACCTCGCCCTCGACAGTACGGCCGAACAGCTCGGACGGCTCGGGAACGCCGACGAGCCCCGTGCCCGTCATCTCGAAGACCGCGAGCTCGTTCGTCGAGCCGAAGCGGTTCTTGGCCGCGCGGAGGACGCGGTGCTCGTGGTACCGGTCGCCCTCGAACTGGAGCACGCAGTCGACCAGGTGCTCCAGCACACGCGGGCCCGCGACAGCGCCGTCCTTCGTGACGTGGCCGACGAGGAAGACCGCGACTCCGGCCTCCTTCGCCACGCGCAGCAGCCTCGACGCGGCCTCCCGAACCTGCGCGACCGAGCCTGGTGCGGAGCCGAGCTCGGCCGAGTAGAGGGTCTGGACCGAGTCGATCACGCAGATCTCGGGACGCTCCTGCTCGAGCGTCGCACACACGGCGTCGAGCTCGGTCTCGGCCAGGATCTCGACGCCCTCTGCCCCGCCGAGCCGCGCAGCGCGGAGCTTCACCTGCGCGGCCGACTCCTCGCCGGTGACGAGCAGCGCGCGATGAGCGCCGCTCACGGCGCGGAGCACGGAGAGGAGCAGCGTCGACTTGCCCACGCCGGGCTCGCCTCCGACCAGCACGAGCGAGGCCGGGACGAGCCCGCCGCCGAGAACGCGGTCGAGCTCGGGGACTCCGGTCGCGATCCGCTCGCCCTCCTCGGCCACGACGTCGACGAGCCTGACCGTCGGCCTCGCCGCGGCCGCCGCGCGGGAGTCGGCCGGCGCCTCCTCGACGAGCGTCCCGAACTCGCCGCACGCGGGGCACTTGCCGAACCAGCGCCCGGCGGCGTACCCGCACTCGGAGCAGGCGTACTGGACGGCTGCCTTCGGCTTCGCCACGGAGCCAATCTACGGCCGGGCCCGGACGCTCCGTGCAACGAATCTGAAACAGCCGCACCGGCTCAGCCGGCGAGCTCGGGCTCCGGCGGTGGGGCGCGCCGGCCGAGCGAGGCGATCACGAGCCCGAGCAGGATCCCGGCCGCGCCGAGGAGCTGCAGGCCGGAGGGCGACTCGCTCAGGATCAGCGCTGCAAGGAGCACCGAGCAGAGCGGCTGGAACGTGAGCGAGACGGAGGTCACCACCGCCGGCAGCCGCGGGAGCGAGATCGCGATCAGCAGCCAGCCGAGCACCTGCGAGCTGACCGCGAGCAGGATCAGCCAGCCCTGGGCGGCGAGGCTCGGCGTGAAGTCGAGGTCGTGAAGCAGCAGACCGATCACCATGCAGAAGAACGCCGCCGAGAGCGTCGCGTCGAACAGCGGCCCGCCCGGGCCGATCACCCCGCGCCCGCCCTGCCGGAGCGCGAGCAGGAAGCCGGAGTACGCGACGCCGGTCAGCACGCCGAGCACGGCGCCGAGCTGCGGGTTCGCCCCGTACGCGCCCGCCTCGAGCACGCCCGAGATGAGCACGATCCCGACCGCGACCACCGGGATCGCGGCCAGCGAAGCGTTGCTCGGCCGCTCCCGGAGCAGCACCCAGGCGAGCAGCCCGACCAGGACGACCTGGATGTTCCCGAGCACGGTGGCGAGCCCGGCCCCGACCTGGTCGACGGCGTTGTGCCAGAGGACCAGGTCGGCCGCGAAGAACACGCCCGCGATCCAGGCGTAGACGCGCGACTGCAGCGGCCGTGGCCCCCAGCGCCGCTCCTCGTAGACCGAAGCGAGGTACAGGAACGGAAGCGCCCAGACGCAGCGGTAGAAGGCTCCCGTCGACGGCGAGACGTGAGAGACGCGGTAGAGGATCCCCGAGAACGCGATCGCCAGCGCACCAATGAGCACGGTGATCCCCGGCCTGCGCGCGAGCAGCGAGAGTCGCACGCGTTCCTTCTACCCGACCGGCGGAGCCGTGGGCAGAGACCGCTCCTCGTAGTTGCCGCCGCGCTCGACCTGCTCGAGGATCATGCGGTCGGTCAGCCACTCGACCGGAGCGCGATCGTCGGTGAGCGGCCTGCCGTGCGGACGAACCGGGCTGAGGTCGCTGCGGAAGAGCGGGAGCAGGCGCGCGACCACCCCGGGCGCCCCCTCCGTGCGCCGCTCGAGCTCGGCGCGACTCACAGGCTCCCGCAGCGCGAACAGGACGTCGTTGAAGCGGAGCGTCCGCCAGCGCCACACCTGCGGGAACGCGGTCAGCAGCGTCGTTCCGACCGCCTCCGAGAGCCGGTGGTCGTGCGGCGTGGCCGCCACGTTCAGCGCGATGACGCCGCCCGGACGCAGGTGCTTGCGGGCCAGCGCGAAGAACTCCTCGGTCGCCAGGTAGAACGGCACGTACGGCTGGCGGTAGGCGTCGACGACGATCACGTCGTACCGCTTCCTTGTCAGCTCCAGGAATGGCCGCCCGTCCGCGGCGATCAGGTGCATCCGCGGGTTGTCTCCCGCGCCGAAGTAGCGACGCGCGACCTCGTTCAGCTTCGGGTCGAGCTCGACCCCGTCGATCGAGACGCCGGGGTAGAAGCGGCCGTACGCCCGGCCGATCGTCCCGCCCGCGTTCCCGATCACGAGCATGCTGTGGGGCTCCCGCGCGAGCAGCGGCGGGAGCATCAGGAAGAGATCCCAGTAGCCGCCGGTGAGCACGCTGTTCGGCCGCCACTCGGAGTGGGTGACGACGCCCTCGTTCAGCTCGAGGTCGCGGCCGCCCTCGCCGTCGGAGACGACGCGGATGTACTGGTAGGCGGACTCGGTCTGGTAGATCGCGCTCTTGATCGACGGCGGCGGGATCAGCAGCAGGAGCGCCGCAGCGGCAGGCAGGAGCAGCCAGCGCCGCCTGAGCAGCAGTGCTGCCGCTAGCGCAACGAAGGCTGCTGTCCCGAGGATCGTGCGCTGCGTCCCCACCCAGGGGATCAGTACGAGCGCGGCGAGGAACGTCCCGACGAGGCTTCCTGCCGTCGAGAGCGCATAGAGCCGACCGGCGACCTTGCCGGCCTCTTCGACGCTGGGAAGCGCGAGCCGGACGAGGAACGGGGCCGCCGCCCCGAGCGCCGTGACCGGAACCAGGAACAGCGCCAGCGCCGCGAAGAACGAGCCGGCCACCGCGCCGACCGAGACCACGTCGAAGCCGTGCAGCGCCCAGCGCAGGAACGGTCGGGCCGCGAACGGCGTGGCCGCGAGCGCCAGGGCGGCGACGAGCAGGATCGCCCCGAGCACACGCGGCTCGGGCCTTCGGTCGGCGAGCCGCCCACCGAGCCAGTAGCCGAGCGCGAGATACGCGAGCGTCAGTCCGATGATGTTCGCCCAGACGAACGTCGAGGCCCCGAAGTAGGGCGCGAGCAGCCGCGAGGCGCAGATCTCGGTCGCGAGCGTCGCGCTCCCGACCAGGAAGGCGACGACCCCCAGCAGAAGGCCGGCCGCCGAGAACTCCTCGGAAGCGTCTTCTAGATCGGTTCGTGCGTGTCGACCGGTCGTTTCCGACGGACGCGCGGGCGAGGCCCGCTCGTCCTTAGATCGGCGTCGCAAGCGACGCCTTAGCTAGCCCTCGTCGTCGGAGTCGTCGCCGCCGGAGCCCTCGGGCTCGTCGGGCGGGACCGTGACCTTCTCGGGCGTTATCTCGCCGGGGATGATCGTGATGTCGACCTCGTCGTCGTTCTTGCGGTCGACGAGGATGGTCGAGCCGGGCTCGAGCTCGCGCCCGAGCACGAAGTCGGCGAGCGGGTCCTCGATGTAGCGCTGGATCGCGCGCCGCAGCGGGCGCGCGCCCATCGTCGGGTCGTAGCCCTTGTCGACGAGCAGCTCCTTCGCCGCCTCGGTGAGCTCGATCGCGGCCTCGTGCTCGCCCATCTGGTCGCGCAGCCGCTTCATCATCAGCTCGACGATCAGCATGATCTCTTCCCTCGCCAGCTTGTGGAAGACGATCACCTCGTCGATCCGGTTCAGGAGCTCGGGGCGGAAGACCTTCTTGAGCTCGCCCATGATCCGGTCCTTCATCTCGTCGTAGGAGAGACCGGTGTCGTCGCCGACCGAGAAGCCGAGCGTCTGGTTCTTCGAGATCGTTCCGGCGCCGATGTTCGAGGTCATGATCACGATCGTGTTGCGGAAGTCGACCTTGCGCCCCTGGGCGTCGGTCAGCTTCCCGTCCTCGAGGATCTGGAGCAGGATGTTGAAGACGTCCGGGTGGGCCTTCTCGATCTCGTCCAAGAGGACGACCGAGTACGGCTTGCGGCGGACGGCCTCGGTCAGCTGGCCGCCCTCGTCGTAGCCGATGTAGCCGGGCGGCGAGCCGACGAGCCGGGACACGGAGTGCTTCTCCATGTACTCCGACATGTCCACCTGGATCATCGCGTCCTCGTCGCCGAACAGGAACTCGGCCAGCGTGCGCGCGAGCTCCGTCTTCCCCACGCCCGAGGGCCCGAGGAAGATGAACGAGCCGGTCGGGCGCTTCGGGTCCTTGATCCCGGCGCGCGCGCGGCGGATCGACTTGGAGACGGCGACGATCGCCTCCTCCTGGCCGATCACGCGCTTGTGCAGCTCGTCCTCCATCCGGATCAGCTTCTGCGACTCGGCCTCGGTCAGCTTGAAGACCGGGATGCCAGTCCACATCGAGACGATGTCGGCAATCTCCTCCTCGCCGATCTCGGGCTGCTCGGCGCCGCCCTCCTCGGCGCGCCAGTTGTCCTCGAGCTCGCGCTTCTTCTGCGACAGCTTGCGCTCCTTGTCGCGCAGCGAGGCCGCCTTCTCGAACTCCTGGGCCTCGATCGAGGCCTCCTTGTCCTTGCGCACCTTCTCGATCTCGTCCTCCAGCTCGCGGTAGCGCGGCGGGGCGGTCATCGTGCGGATGCGCATCCGGGACGCTGCCTCGTCGATCAGGTCGATCGCCTTGTCGGGCAGGTGCCGGTCCTGGATGTAGCGGTCGGAGAGGATCGCAGCCGACTCGAGCGCGTCGTCGGAGATCTTGCAGCGGTGGTGCGCCTCGTAGCGGTCGCGCAGGCCGCGCAGGATCTGGACGGTGTCGTCCACGGTCGGCTCGTCGACGCGGATCTGCTGGAAGCGCCGCTCGAGCGCCGCGTCGCGCTCGAGGTACTTGCGGTACTCGTCGAGCGTCGTCGCGCCGATCGTCTGCAGCTCGCCGCGCGCCAGTGCCGGCTTGAGGATCGAGGCCGCGTCGATCGCGCCCTCGGCCGCGCCGGCGCCTACGAGGTTGTGGAGCTCGTCGATGAACAGGACGATGTCGCCGCGCTGGGTGATCTCCTTCATCACCTTCTTCAGGCGCTCCTCGAATTCCCCTCGGTACTTCGAGCCGGCGACGAGGGCCGCGAGGTCAAGCGTGTAGATCTGCTTGCCCTTGAGCAGCTCGGGGACCTCGCCGTGCGTGATCCGCTGGGCCAGGCCCTCGACCACCGCCGTCTTGCCGACGCCGGGCTCGCCCACCAGCACGGGGTTGTTCTTGGTCCGGCGCGAGAGGATCTGCATGATCCGCTCGATCTCCATCTGGCGGCCGACGACCGGGTCGAGCTTGCCCTCGGCGGCCTGCTTCGTGAAGTTGCGCCCGAACTGGTCGAGCAGCTTCGAGCTCTTCGACTTCTCGCCGGGCGCGCCGCCAGCGCCCTGCTGCCTGCGGCCGGGGCCGGAGAGCATGCGGATGATCTCGTTGCGGATCTTCTCGGCGTCGGCGTCGAAGTCGAGCAGGATCCTCGCGGCGACGCCCTCGTTCTCGCGCACGAGCCCGAGCAGGATGTGCTCGGTGCCGATGTAGTTGTGGCCCAGCGAGAGCGCCTCGCGCAGCGCCAGCTCGAGAACCTTCTTCGCGCGCGGGGTGAACGGGATCTGGCCCGTGGTGACCTCGTCACCCTGGCCGACGATGCGGGCCACCTGGGCGCGCACCTCCTCGACGGTGATGTCGAGCGACTCCAGCACGCGCGCGGCCAACCCTTCCTCCTCGCGCAGGAGGCCGAGCAGGATGTGCTCGGTGCCGATGTAGTTGTGCTTGAGCGCCCTCGCCTCGTCCTGGGCGAGAACGACGACCTGACGGGCTCTCTCCGTGAACCGCTCGAACAACGTTCCTTCTTTCCCCCGTGGCCCGGGAACTCGTTGAGGACCTATCGTAGCGAAGGGGTCGGGGGCTGGTGCATCCCCCTCTCGGACGTTCGTCAGACGTTTCTTTTTGCCTTCAAATGGAGTTCAATGAGGAGGTAAGCGGGGATTGGGGAGAGATGGGGAGACGGATTCCGCCGCTGCTTCTGTTCGTGACCGGCTATCTGGCGATGGCGTCGCTCGCGCCGCTCGTTTCGCTGGCGCCCGCGCTGCTGAGCTTCTTCGCCGGTGTGCTCCTGCTCATCCGGGAGCCGGACGAAGCAGTGGCCCAGAAGGCGAAGTGAGCCGGAGCCGCCCCGGGCGGCGGGGCGGCCGGCTCGATGTGCAGCGGCTCTGCTAGGAGGCCTCGTACAGAGCGGTCTCGGACTGCAGCCGCTCGAGCCTGAGGCCGGTGTCGGTCTGAACGCACTTCATCGAGACCGTGTCGTTCTGCGCGAAGTCGCTCAGGTCGGCGCCCTCCGGGACGGCACACGTGACCGGCTCGTGCTCGCCCTGGACGGTGATGCTCTCGGCCGAGAGATCGGTGATCGTCCCGGTTGCGAGCACGAACTGAGGTGGCGGTGGCGGAGGCGACGGCTTCTTGGTGATCGCGTCGAGCGTCCAGACGCCCTCGACCTTCACGCACTTGACCATCACCAGGTCGCCGATCTCGTACTCGGAGAGGTCGAGGTCGTCCGGGACCGCGCACCACACGGGATCGCCGTCGCCCTTGACCGTGATGCCGCCGTCGGCGAAGTCCTGGATCGCGCCGCCGGCCGTCAGGTACTCGCTCTCCGGGTCCTTCTTCTTGAGGGTGAGCAGCACCGGATGGCCCCCGTTGAACTTGCACGACATGAAGACGCGCTGCCCGGTCGCGAAGCCCGTCAGGTCGAACTCGTCGGGCACTGCGCAGCGCACGGGCTCGTCCTTGCCCTCGACCTTCACGCCGACGAGCTCGCTCGAGAGCGAGACCAGCATCCCGACCACGGAGAACTCGCCGCCCGGATCGTTCATGTGGACGTCGTCTCCGCTGTCGTCGTCGCCGGGCGAGCTCTCGTTCTCGGCCTTGACGAGCGTGAAGCTGTCGTCGTCCTCGACCTTGACCACGAGCGCGACCTCGTCGCCGGGCTGGAAGTCGGGAACGTCCATGCCCTCGGGCACGTGGACGAGCACGAGGCCCTTGTGGACGACCGCGAGCGAGATCGTGCCGTCGTCGGCGGTGCTCAGGTAGATGCCCTCGAGCACGAGCTGACCGGAGTGGCCGACCTTCTTGACGTGGTCGCGGCGGGTCTCGAGCGAGCCGCCCTTGCAGCGGCCGTCGCCCTTGACGTCGTCGCCGGGCTTGAAGTCGGAGGATCCCTCGGCGGACGCGGTCTTGCCCCCGCGGACGCGCAGCGAGAACACGCTCTGGCCCGCCGAGAGGACGAGCCGAGCGCCCTTCACGGCGACGACCGTCCCGCCGAAGCGGACGCGCCCCGCCTTGCCGAGCATCCTGACCTTGCTCGCGGCGTACGTCCCGTCGGGCAGCGCCGCGGCCTGCACCGCGACCAGGCGCCCGACGCGCACGCGCTTGAACGCTGCGCGCGCGCGAACCGTCCTCACGACCCCATTTCGGGACGCGGTCACGAGGGACTTGCGCGCGGAATCCTTTGCAATCACGACGCCGCGGAAGGTCGCGGCCATCGACGTCGCAGGCAGCGCGAACGCAATGGCTGCGACGACTACGGCGGCAGGCAAAAGGGCTCTCTTCACGTTGTTGTCTCCTTTCGACCGACAAGCCGGCCGGAGACCTTCGCCCGCGGCCGGCTCGACGGATCGTTCTCAGACGTCGGCGGTCGGGCGGCAACCGCACTCCTGCTCCGCTGTTCCATCGGTCGCGCAAGGCTTCGGCTTGCGGAAAGTCCCTCCAGCGAGCGACCGCGAACGAGGGATACGGCTGACGCCTAGGTCACTCGGCCTGCGAGAAGTACCGCCGGACGGCGAGGACCGTCAGCAGCAGGATCTTGACGTCGAGCCAGAGCGACCAGTTCTCGATGTAGTAGTTGTCCCACTCGACCCGGTCGCTGAGCGAGGTCCTGCCGCGGAGCCCGTGCACCTGGGCCCAGCCGGTGATCCCGGACTTGACACGGTGCCGGTCCCCGTAGCGGTGGACGTTGCGCTCGAAGAGGCGCACGAAGTCGGGCCGCTCCGGGCGCGGCCCGATCAGGCTCATCTCTCCCCTGAGCACGTTCAGGAGCTGCGGCAGCTCGTCGAGCGAGGTGCGGCGCATGAACGTGCCGAAGCTGGTGCGCCGGTCGTCGCCCTCGATCCCACCGGGTGCGGTGTCGTGCGGCAGGTCAGGCAGGACGACCGGCTCGGTGGTGCCGCGCATGGAGCGGAACTTGAGCATCTGGAAGTGGCGGCCGTCGCGGCCGATCCGCGGCTGGCGGAAGAAGATCGGGCGGCCGACGGAGCGCAGCGTCCCGATCGACAGCGCGATGAAGACCGGCGCTCCGATGACGAGGATCGTCGCGGCGACGATCCGGTCGGCGACGTGCTTGAGCGCGAACTGCCAGCCCTTCGGGTTCGTCCTGCGGGCCGTGAGCAGCGGCAGGCCGCCGATGTGCTCGACCTCGAGCCGCTCGGTCACGCTCTCGAAGAGGCGCGGGACGAGCGACACCTCGATCCCGAGCTCCTGGCAGCGCTTGACCTCCCGGAGCAGGACCTCGCTCGGAGCGGTCGAGAACGTGATCACGACGTGCTGGACGCCGTGCTGCTCGACGACCCGCTCCAGGTCCCAGCTCGCGCCGACGACCGGAACGGGGAGCCCACTCTCCTCGAGCGGTTCCTTGTCGAGGAAGCCGATGGGCTGCAGCCCGAACTCGGGGTGCTCGATCAGGCGGCGCGCGGTCAGCCGGCCGATCCTGCCCGCACCGACGATCAGGGTCGGCTTGGCCAGCTCGCCGTCGCGGCGCGCTTTGACCTGGGACCAGTCCAGCGCGACCCGCCCGGCCGCGAGATAGACGGCGCTGAAGGCCCAGAGGCGAAGAGCCTGCGCCGCGAGATCGTCGACGTCCCCCGGCAGGAGGATGCGGAGGGTGATGACCGCCATCGACGCGAGGACGGTCGCCGCGAGCACGGCGCGGACGTCGTCGAGCGCCTGCACGCGGACGCGCCACGCGTACAGCCCGCGCATGCGGAGACCGAGCAGCACGAGCACGCTGTAGACGACGAGCCAGACCGGCGAGGTCCGGAGGATGCCCGCGTCGCCCGAGCCGAGCTGCGCCGCGATGCAGGCGGCGGCCAGCATCGCCGCGTCGAGCGCCAGCGTGCCCCACGCCCCGCCGAGGCCGCGGGTGCGCCTGCGTGCGAGCGCATCCGTCCCCTCCAGCCCGATGGGCTCGAGAGCTGGAAGCGCCTGCAACTCCGTCAGGGGTCGCGTCGCCACGTTGCCGCTCTACGCCGCAGCGTCCAGTTCGCGCCGGGCCGGGTTACCTACCTCGACCGTCCGAGCCTGCGCAGCCCGGTGCCCGCGACCAGAAGCAGCGCTCCGCCGGCGGCCAGCAGCGCGAGGTCGAGGCCCGTGAACGGAAGCCCGCCCTTCGACTTGACCGTCTGCGCGCCGAGCGCCTTCTCGACCGCTCCCTGCACACCGACGTGCGGATAGCCCTGGAGCGCCGCATCCCGCTGCGCGCGCAGCAGGTCAGAACGCGAATACGTCTGATCGAGCCGGCCGTTGTCGGCATAGTCCTTGTAGATCTGCTGCGGAGTCGCACCGAGCGCCGCCGGAGCCACACCCAGCGACACGACAGCGCAGACGGCTGCCGCCCAGATCAAGAATCGACGCCTCATCCTTGGTCTCCCTTCCCTCCTGCTCGGGGCTTTTGGCCCGGAGCCTACACCGTGCGCAACCCGGCGCTGCCCACGCTCACCCTCGTTTCGGCAGGAGGTCCCCCCGCCTAGCCGACTCGATTTTCCCCTCGTCCCGACTCGAACCGTAGTCCCGCTCGCCCCGGGACGCAAGAGGAAATCGATCCGCATATCGCCGGGCACCGGCAATCGCTTTTCCCGCCCGAAGCGGCTCGTAGAGTGCGGTGCAGTGGTGTTCGACGCCGGAACCGCGGCGCGGGTGCTGCCGACCGCGGCGCTCGCCGCCGCTGCGTGGGCGCTCACCTGGATCGCGACGGGGAGCACCAGCAGCGCCGACTGGCTGCCGTATGCGTTCCTCGCCGCGCTCCTGCTGGCCGTCGTCCTGCTGAGCGGCGCGGCCCGCCTTCACCGGGCCGAGGTGGCCGCCCTCGCGGCGCTCGTCGCGCTCGCGGGCTGGGAGGCGGTGTCGATCGCGTGGTCGGCGGTGCCGCCGCTCGCGCGGGACGAGGCGCTCCTGACGCTCCTCTACGCGATTGCGTTCGCGGTGCCGCTGCTGACGCTCCGCACGGCCGGCGACCGCCTCCTGGCCACGTCCTCCGTCGCGGCCGTCGCGGGGATCCTCGCGCTCGGAGCCGGGATCGTGCTCCGCTTCGGCTCCGACCAGGTCGACCACTTCTACGCGGGCCGGCTCTCGTTTCCGATCTCGTACCCGAACGCCCAGGCGGCCGTCTTCCTGATCGGGTTCTGGCCGGCGGTCGTCCTCGCAGCGCAGCGCGGCCGCTCGCCGGCGGTGCGGGTGCTCGCCGTCGCCGGGGCGACCGCGATCGCGTCCGGCTGGCTGACCGCGCAGAGCAAGGGCGGGATCCTGGCGATCGGGGTCTCGGCCGCGCTCCTGTTCGGGCTCTCGCCGCTCCGCCTCAGGCTGCTCCCCCCGACCCTGATAGCGGCCGGCCTCACGTTCGCCGCCTACAGGCCGCTGACGGCGCCGTTCCGGTCGGGGACCGTCGACGACGTCAAGCGCGCGGGCTCGGCGATCATCCTGCTGACCCTCACGGGCGCGGTGCTCGGTGTGGCATACGCGATAGCGGACCGGCGGCTCGAGCTCCGCCCGGGCCAGGTGCGCGCCGCGGGCTTCGCCGCGCTCGGGCTCTTCTGTGCGGGGCTCCTGGCCGCGGTCGTCGTCTTCTTCGCAGCCGTCTACCACGCGGGCTGGCTCGGGGACCAGTGGCGCGCGTTCAAGAACGCTCCGACCTCGACGAGCTCCTCGAGCCACCTGCTGCAGCTCGGCTCGTACCGGTACGACATCTGGCGCGTCGCGCTGCACGAGTTCGAGCACCATCCGCTCGCCGGGATCGGCTCGCGCGGGTTCGGGCCCGCGTACCTCGAGCTGCGGCACAGCCCGGACACGCCTGCCCGAGCGCACTCGATCGAGCTGGACGCGCTGAGCGAGCTCGGGATCGTGGGCTTCGCGCTCCTCATCTGCGCGCTCGTGCTGCCGCTCATCCCCGTCGTCTCGCGCATGCGAGCCCGGGATCCCGCCGCAACGGCGGCCTTCGCGGGCGCCGCGTACTGGCTCGTCCATGCCTCGGTCGACTGGATCTGGACAGTGCCCGCCTGCGGCATCCCGTTCTTCCTCCTGCTCGGGGCCGGGGGCTCCGGGGGCGAGCGGCGCCTGCTCGCGAGGAGGGAGGCGGTCGCAGCGGCCACCGTCACCGTGCTCGTCGCGCTCGTGGCGTTCGTGCCGCCCTGGCTCTCCGCGAGGCTGGCTGCGAGGGACCAGTTCCACTGGGCCAAGCGGCTCGATCCGCTCTCGGTCGACCCATACGTCGCGGAAGCCGCGAGCGCGAGCTCGCCGAAGGCATCGATCCCGCCGCTCGAGGAGGCCGTGCGCAAGGAGCCACGCGTCGTCGAGCTCCGCTACGACCTCGCCCAGGCGTACATCAGCGCGCGCGTGTACGAGCAGGCCAGGACGGCTCTGCTCGAGGCGCAGAGGCTGGACCCGGGCGAGCCCCGGATCGCGGATGCGCTGAAGAACCTTCCCCTCGGCTAGCCGCGCGGGTGGTTGCGCCTACCGAGGCTCCCGTTACGCTGCGTCCGTGGCGGGGAAAGCGCTCATCACCGGTGGTGCCGGGTTCATCGGCTCGCACCTCGCCGAGCTCCTGCTCGCGGAGGGCTGGGAGGTGTTCGTCCTGGACGACGTCTCGACGGGCTCGCTCGAGAACATCGAGCACCTGCGGGATCGCGACGACTTCCATCTCGTCGTCGACTCGGTCCTCTCGCCGTCGGTGGTCAGCGAGGTCGTGCACAAGTGCGACGTCGTCTTCCACCTGGCCGCAGCGGTCGGGGTCCGGCTGATCGTCGAGCAGCCGGTGCACACGATGGTCACGAACGTCCAGGGCACCGAGACCGTGCTCGGCTACTGCAGCGAGTTCGGCAAGCGCGTCCTCGTCGCCTCCAGCTCGGAGGTGTACGGCGACCACCGCGAGCAGCGGCCGCTGACGGAGGAGGACCGTCGGGTCTACGGGCCGACGACCGAGAAGCGCTGGCTCTACGCCGACTCGAAGGCGATGGACGAGCACCTGGCGCTCTCGTACCACCTCGAGCGCGGGCTCGACGCGGTCATCGTGAGGCTCTTCAACACCGTCGGGCCGCGGCAGAGCGGCCAGTACGGGATGGTGATCCCCCGCTTCGTCGAGAGGGCGCTGTCGGGCGAGCCGCTCGAGGTGCACGGCGACGGGACGCAGACCCGCTCGTTCTGCCACGTGGCCGACACCGTGCGCGCGCTCGCCGGGCTGATGGATGCGGGCTCGATCTCGGGCGAGATCTTCAACGTCGGCTCCTCGGAGCGCGTCCGGATCATCGACCTGGCCGAGCGCGTGAAGCAGGCAACGGGCAGCGAATCGGAGATCGCGTTCGTCCCGTACGACCAGGTCTACGGCCAGGGCATCGAGGACACGCTTCACCGCGAGCCGGCGACGGGGAAGATTCGCGAGGCGATCGGCTGGACGCCGGACCGCGATCTCGACGCCATCCTCCGCGACGTGATCGAGCACATGCGCGCGGCCGGGCGGCTCGAGCGGGCCTGACGGCCCGGGGCCGCGTGCCCGGTACGCAGGAGTCCGAAGCCGCACGCGCCACCACCGGCCGCTCGGTGCTCTCGGGGGGCCTCTGGTACGTCACCAGCTACGCGATCCCGCAGGGCTACACGCTCGTCATCTCGATTTTCGCCGCGCGCTTCCTCGGCCCGGACGGGATGGGGCGGCAGAGCTTCATCGCGTTCGTCTCGATCACGCTCACGGCGCTGCTCTCGAGCGCGATGTACGTCGCGGTCATGCGCACCATCGGCGAGACCGCCGGGCGCGGGCACAGCGAGCTGCTGCCGGGGCTGCTCTGGTTCGCCTGGTGCATCGAAGGCGTGGCGGCCCTGCTCGGCGGCGCGCTGCTGGCGGGCGCCGCGCTGCTCGGCGCGACACCGGAGGGAGCCTGGGCGTTCGCCGCCGTCGTCACGGCGACGGCGGTGCTGCACACGGTCCCGACCGCCGTTCTGATCGGGCTGCAGCGCTTCCGTCAGGCAGCAACCGTCGGCCTCGTGACCGGCGCGGTGGCAACGCCTGCCGTCGCGATCGTGCTCTGGCAGGGAGGCGGGATCACCGGGATGTTCGCCACCGAGGCCGTGATCGGCGTCCTCAACCTGCTCTGGACCGGGACGCTCGCTCGGCGGAGCCTTAGAGAGGTCGAGAGCGGTGCGGAGGCGGAGCCGATCGCCGCCGAGCAGGGCCTCCTGCGGCGGCGCGTGGTGCGGTTCGCGGTGCTCTCGTCGCTCGGCCTCTTCCTCGAGTTGGTCGTCGGCACGCGGATCGAGTTCTTCTTCCTGAACCGCTACTCGAACGACGCCGAGATCGCGTTCTACTCGATCGCGTTCTCGGCGGTGGCCGCGCTCAGCCTGATCCCCGGTGCGCTGGCCGGCTCGACGACGCCGGCGTTCGCGACGCTGTTCGGGGCGGGTGCGTTCGACCGGATCCACAGCGGCTACTCGCGCTCGCTGCGGCTGCTGCTGATCGTCGCGCTGCCGCTGACCGCCGTCGCGATCAGCCTCGGCCCGGAGCTGATCAACGTCGTCTACGGGCGGGACTACGAGGGCGCGGGGACGCCCGTTCGGATCCTGCTCGTCGTCTTCCCCGTGGTCGCGCTCTCGTCGCTGTCGAACGCTCTGCTGGCGGGGCTCGGGCGCATCCGCGTGCCGCTGATCGCGAACGGTGTCGCGGCCGTGACGGACGTCGGCCTGGCACTGGCGCTCGTCCCGTCGCTCGACGCGAACGGCGCGGCGATCGCGAACGCGGCCGGCGGGGCCGTCTACGCGCTGGTCGTGCTGGTCGCGTCCGCACGGATCGCGGCTCCCGTCACCTGGCGGGTGGGAGCCCTCGCCCGCAACGCTGTCGCCGCGGCTGCGGGAGGGCTCGCGGCCTGGGGCGTCCTCGAGTGGCTCGGGGGGGTCGCAGGCCTCCTCGCGGGAGCGGCCGCGATGGTCGCCGTGTACGGCGTGCTGGCCGTCCTCCTGCGGGTGCTCCCGGGCGACGACGCGGCCTGGCTCCAGGAGACGGTGCCCCAGCCGGTCGTGCGCCGGATCTGCCGCCTCTGCGCGGGCGCCTAGCCGCCCCGCCGCTTCGCCGCCAGGATCGAGGCGCGGCCGCGCAGGCCGCGGGCGATGCCGACGGTCTCGAGCCCTGGGTCGTCGTCGGCGAAGCGCCGCTTGTAGCTCTGCGGCCCGGGGCCGAGCCAGAACGCGCGCGCACCCTCGGCGAACGCCTCGCGCACCGAGTACGCGAAGACGAGCGAGCCGACCGACGCGTCCTCGAGCGCCGGGTCGCGCCCGTGCTGGTACGACCACTCCGCGTCGCCGAAGCGGATGCCGTAGTTCGCCGCGACCGGCCGGCCGTCCAGCTCCAGCAGGCGGAGCCGCATCCAGCGGCGCGCGAAGGCCGCCGCGGCGAAGGCACGGTGGAAACCCTCCTCGCCGGCGAAGAACGGCGACGCCTCCGCGCCCCATCGTGCGCGGTGCAGGGCGAAGAGCGCGTCGAGCGCAGGCTCGAGCTCGTCCGGGGCCGAGACGGTCCGGTAGCGCAGGCTGGGGAGCCTGCTCTCCTTCTGCCGCAGCTCCTTGCGCAGGCTCCGGCTCCGGGACGCGAGGTAGGCGTCCCCGCTCTCCCAGGGCCCGCGCGCGACGGGGCTGCTCTCGCGGGCGACGAGTGTCGCCTCGAGCCGCTCTGCCCAGCCGCTGCCGGGGAGGCTCTCGCCGAGGAAGACGTCCCACTCGTCCCGCGTCTCATGAAGCGCCTGGCGCAGCGCCGCGACGCCGAGCTCCCGGCTCGCGCAAACCGGCCCGAGCTCGTTCGCGGCTCCGTGGCCGAGGAAGCGCAGCTTGCGGACATAGCGCCCCTGGACGACGACGAGCGGGAGGATCGCGACGAGCGCGCCCCCTTCACGCGCGGCGAGGAGGAGCGGCCGGCACCCGTGCGAGGCGTGCTCGAGCCAGGCCTCCGACCACTCGGCGGTCGCGAACGGGCTCCCCGAGGCGGCGGCCAGCTCCTCCCATTCGGCCCGCACCTCGCCCACGCCGGCCAGCAGCTCGAGCGTGAGCGGGGCATCGGCCATCGGCGGCATGATCCCACCGATGGCGAACGTGGAGCTGTCGGGCGACGTGGTGGTCGTCTCACCGCACCTGGACGACGCGGCGATGTCACTCGGCGCAGCGATCTCCCGCGCGGCCCGCGCGGGCGCCCACGTGACCGTCCTGACCGTGCTCGCAGGCGACCCGGCCTCGGCCGAACCGGCTGGCGAGTGGGACCGCAGCTCGGGGTTCGCGACGGCCGGCGAGGCGGCGCTCGCACGACGCGACGAGGACTTCCGCGCCTGCGAGCTCCTGGGCGCGCGGCCGTTCTGGCTTCCCCACGGCGACGAGCAGTACGAGCGCGGCGCGACCGACGACGAGATCCGCTCGGCCGTGGTCGAGGCCGCAGGCAATGCCCTCGTTCTCCTGCCCGGCTTCCCGCTCGCGCACGACGACCACCGCTGGGTGCACGACCTGCTGACCGGAGCGTTCGAGCCGGGCCGCCTCGGCTTCTACGCGGAGCAGCCCTACGCGGCGTTCGGCGGCGCCTCTCCGCCCGCGTCCTGGAGCAGCCTTCGCGCCGGGCTCCGCGACCGGCGGCACAAGCTGGCCGCGTACCGTGCCTACGCCTCCCAGCACCGGCCGCTGGGAAAGGTGGTCTGGCCAATTCTCCGCTACGAGCTCAGGCGGGGCGGCGAGTCGGCGCTCCTGCCCTAGCCGCGCTCGAGCGCCCAGATCGCGTCGGGCGCGGCCACGACCTCGTCCGCGTCGAACGACCGTTCGAGCCCGGGCTCGGGGTTCACGTACAGGTGCAGCACGCGCCCACCGTCGACCGCGTAGCGCAGGTGCGGGCGCTCGCCGACCACCCCCGGCAGCGGCCTCGGCTCGGTCCCGCCGAGCTTTGCGCGTAGCTCCTCCGGAAGGCGCTGGAGCGCGGCGCGAGGCGAATCGACCTGCACCGGCATCACGAGCCCCGTCAGGAAGCTCCGCAGCGTCGCCGTCACCTCGCGGCGGCGGCGCCGGTTTCGCGCGCGCACAGCGCGGCCGAGCTCCTGGGCGACCGTGTAGAGGTACTTCGCCGACAGGACCGGCGAGCGGCGGAGGACGACCCCCATCCCGACCCCGTAGACGTTGCGGGCCCTGACCTCGTCCTGGAGGCTCCGGCTCGGGTGGTAGACGGTCATCTCGGGCGTGTAGACGAGCTGCCGCCCCTGTTCGAGCAGGCGCAGGACGAGGTCGGTCTCCTCCGCGGCGCCGACGGGAGCGCCTGCCCCGAGGCGCGGGTCGAACCCGCCAGCGGCTACCAGGGTCTCGCGCGAGAAGACCATGTTCCCGCCGGTGCCCACGAGCCACGGCGGTCTGTGCCTCCCCTCGTGGACGACCCGCTCGCCGGACGGGCGGAAGTACGGGTAGTCGGCGGGATCGGTCGAGAGGACTGGGCCGAACGCGCCGCCCGGGGCCTCGTCGGCGAACTCGGCGAGCGCGCCCGCGACCCACGACTCAACGATCAGCTCGTCGTCGTCGAGGAATCCGACGAGGCGGCTCTGGAGCTCCGCGACACCGCGGTTGCGCGCGTACGAGATCCCGAGTGGAAACACCTGCAGCGCGCGAACACCCTCGGGCGGGTCTCCATCGCCCTGCCAGACGACGAGCGTCTCGACCTCGCTGCCCGCGGCCTTCGCCGAGGCGACGATCGAGTCGAGTGTCGGCGCCAGAGGCTTCGTGCCGAGCGTGCACACGACCACTGCCAGCTCCCCGTTTGCTGTGTCCAGGACGTCCAAGAGACTTCCGGCTCAGTATCGGCAAGGATTCGGCGATGCGCGTCGTCCTCGTCCTGACCCAGCCGCCGCTCGCCGAAGGAGGCGCTCCCGGCAAGACCGCGATCGGCCTGCTCCGGGGCCTCCAAGGGCACGGTGTCGACGTGCGCGCCCTCGCCGCGCGGCGCCACTTCACCGTCACGGGGGACGTGCCGCCGGGCCTGCCGGTCGAGATCGTGGATGTCGAGCCGCCCGGCCCCTGGCGCGCTCGCCTGCAGCGGGTCAGGCGCCCAGTGGGAGAGCTGGCCGGCGGCTCGTTCGCGGCCGCGGTGCACGACGCGGCCGGCGACGCCGACGTCGTCCACCTCGAGGAGACGGAGACCGCCTGGTGCGACGAGGGTCTCGAGACGCCGTCGCTCGTCCACGTCCACTACCTCGCGCGGAGCGACCGGAGCCTCGGCCTTCCGTGGCAGAGGCAGTTCCGCGAGGTGCTCGACCGGGCCCGGGCCGAGCGCGCAGCGGTCCGGCGCCACCGGTACCTCGTCGCGAGCTCGCCCGTGGTCGCCGACGAGCTCAGGCGCGTTGCGCCGGGCGCCGAGGTCGTCGTCGCCCCGCTGTCGCTGGATCCCGCCCTGTACGAGCCCGCCCGGCTCGACGGGCCGCCCACGGCCGGGCTGATCGGCACGGCCGCGTGGGCCCCGACCGCGCAGGCGATGCGGACGCTGCTCGAGGACGTCTGGCCGCTCGTCCGGCGGGAGGTGCCGGGCGCGCGGCTCGTGCTGGCGGGTCGGGGCACAGAGAGGCTCGGCCTCTCCCCCGCGCGCGACGTCGAGCTGGCGGGGGAGGTCGCCTCCGCGCGGGATCTCTTCCAGCGCCTCTCGGTCCTCCTGTTCCCGCTCGAGCGGGGTAGCGGGATGAAGGTGAAGGTGCTGGAGTCGCTCGCGAGCGGCGTCCCCGTGGTGACGACGGCCGCGGGCGCCGAGGGGATCGGGCCGTCAGCCGGCGTCTCAGTCCACGAGAGCCCCGAGGCCCTCGCGGCAGCGGCGTCGGAGGTGCTGGCGAGCGAGGCCGAGCGGCGCGAGCGCGGAGCCGCGGCGCGCGCCGAGTTCGAGCGGCGCTTCACGCCCGGCCCCGCGACGGAGCCGCTCGTCGAGCTCTACCGCCATATGGCCAGCTGACGGAGCGAGTGCCACCCGCGCACGGGCCGGACCCGGGCCCGGCGGCCGCGCAGGGCGTGCGCACGCTTCGCGGCCCGCGCGAAGAAGGCTCTCGCCTGCCCGGCCGAGCGGAGGATCGCGCCGCTCGTCGGCGCGAGCCTCACCGAGGTCGTGACGGAGCCGTCGCCGCGCAGGTAGGGCCTCCCGAGCGCGACCGTGACGGCCTTCGAGCTCGGGTTCACGAGGACCGTGCCGCCGGAGAAGTTCCTGCGCCACGCGGCGCCGACCCTGAACCTCGGGCCGAGCGGGGCCCCGACGTCGGCCGTCCAGGAGGAGGAGTACGGGTCCTGCGCCTCCGGGTTCGTGAGCTCGAAGACGAGCGCGCCGCCGTAGGCCGGCTGGTCGAAGAGGAGGAAGTTCGCCCGCGCCCAGGTCATCGTGCGCGCGTCGCCCTTCGGCGCATACGTGATCCCGAGGAAGATCTTGCCCGCCTTCTCCGTGAGCTCCTGGAACCGCTGCCGGTATGCCCAGTCGCGGCCCGCGAGCAGGCCCGAGCTCGTCATGCCCCACTTGCTGTAGTACTCCTGCGCCGCGCCCGAGGTGAACCGGAGCCAGTCGCTCCACGTCGCCTGCGCGTCGTAGTCGGCGGCCCAGGGCGTGTCGAGGTTCGGAACGACCAGGTATCCGGCCGACATCAGCGCGGGGCCGACCTTCGCGAGCATGCTGCGCGTCGCCGCCCGCCAGGACGCGGAGGTCGGGTAGCGGACGATCGTCCGGCCGCCGAGATGCCAGCTCATGCTGGCGTTCGTGTCGTCCATGAAGACGCCGTCCCAGTCGCCCGCGCGCAGGTCGGCGAGGACGTCGGACAGCCACGCCGACTGGTAGCCCGGGTTCCCGACGTCCATCATCCAGGCGTCCGGGTAGTTGGCGGACGCGAGCCGCTTCCCGGACGGGTCGGTGAGGAACCAGTCCGGATGGTCGGCGCTCGCGTCGCAGTAGCCGACTCCGGCCGATCGCCGAGCGAGATCGGCGCCGCCGGAGCAGGCACTCGAGACCGTGAACGAGAAGTCCTTGTAGACGAGCGCCTTGAGGCCGGGGTTCTGCGCCTTGAGCACCGGGATGAGCGGTGCGTCCCACGAGTTCAGGATCACGTAGCGGTAGCGCGAGAGGTTCCCGCCCGCGTGCGCGCAGCCCGTGCAGATGCGCAGGGCGGCGATGCTCGCCTGGGCGGGCCCGGTCGCCCGGGCGGCCTGCTGCCGGCCGGTGCCCGGGAGCATCAGCAGGGCGAAGGCGGCAGCGAGAATCAATGCGCGGCGGGGGCGAACGACGCCGTCCACGCCGCTTGCATCGTCCTCCTAGGTCGAAACGCCGTCCCTCGATCGAGGCATCAGGCGAGGAGCTCATCGTAGAGCGCGACCGTCCGCTCGACCATGCGCTCCAGCGACAGCCGCTCCTCGGCCACGCGGCGCCCTTCGGCGCCCAGCTCCGCCGCCCTCGCGGGCTCGGCCAGCACCTCTTCGAGCGCCTGGGCAAGGGCCTCCGCGTCCCCCTGCGCCCCGAGCGCGCCCGTGCGCCCGGCCTCGACGAGCTCCGCGACGCCTCCGGCCTCGGTCGCGGCCACCGCGACGCCGGCGGCCATCGCCTCGACGACCGCCAGGGGGCAGCCTTCGTAGTCGCTCGCGAGCAGCGCGCACTCCGCGCCCGCGAGCAGCTCCGGCACGTCCTCCCGGTGGCCCAGGAAGCGAACCGCGTCGCCGACCCCGAGCCACGCCGCGAGCCGCTCCGCATCGGCGCGAAGCGGCCCGTCTCCGACGACGTGCAGCTCCGCCTCGGGCACCTTCTCCCGAACAGTCGCGAGGGCCTGCACCGCCAGATCGGGACGCTTCGGCGGCGCCAGCCGGCCCACCATCAGGATCCGCCCCCGGACCGGCGCGCGCGGCAGCGAGAACCGCTCGAGCGCGACGCCGTTCGGGATCACGCGGTACTGCTCCGGCCGGCCGACGCCCGCCCCGAGCCCCGCGTCGCGCTCGTCACCGGAGAGCGCCACGATCGCGCCGCACCAGTGGGCCGCGAGGCGTTCGAGCCCGACGTACAGCCGCGCCTCGGCCCCGTCAGCCGCCCAGAACGACCACCCGTGGGGCGTGAACACGCAGGAGCCCCGCTTCCCGCGCCCGAATGCCGCCAGGCGGCCGAGGAAGCCGGCCTTCGAGGAGTGGACGTGGATCAGGTCGGCGCGCCCCGCGAGGCGGTTCAGCGTCTGCCACGAGCGCGCGTCGCCGGGAGCCGGGCGGCGGTGCGCCTGGATCTCGTGCAGCTCGACGCCCGGCTTCCCCTCGAGCTGCGCCCAGGTCAGAGAGCCGCGCGGGCACGCGACGTCCACGTCGAACCGGCCGGGCGGAAGGGCGCCCACGAGGGCGACCACATGGGCCGCGCAACCGCCGTCGAGCGGCTGTGCTGCAACCAAAAGCCGGCGTGGAGAATTCAAGAAAGCAAGGGTATTGTTCGATAAGCCCGAAACGTGGTGGCTGCGACCCACTTGGCGTACGCGAGGCTGAAAACGTGACTCTCAACGAACTCTTGCGCGTCTTCTGGCAGCGAAAGCTGCTCATCGTCTGCGTCATGCTGGCCGTCGTCATTCCGGCCTATGTGGCGACGACGATCGTCCCGCGCCAGTACGAGTCCACCGCGACGCTGACGCTCACGCCCGTCGGTCAGAGCAACGACCTGATCCTGTTCAGCATCCTCGACGTCGTCGTCCCCTCCTACGCCGAGGCGGCCACGTCGAGCACGACGCTCGACCGCGCGCGGGAGCTCGTCGGCCGGCCGCTCGCGGACGTCTCCGTGCAGACGTTCAAGGGCACGGGGATCATCAAGATCAAGGCGCGGAGCACCCACCCGAGGCTCGCGCAGCTGAGCGCGGCCGCGACCGCCCGGGCACTCCTCGAGCAGGCGACGAACGGGTCGATCCGGGTCAAGTCGCTGAAGCTCACCGAGATCAACGCGCCGGAGCTGCCGACCTCGCCGGTCTTCCCACGCACGAAGCTCACGCTCTTCGTCGCCGCCCTCCTCGGGCTGGGGCTCGGGCTCGGCGCCGCGCTCCTGCGCGAGGTGCTGACCACGAAGATCGAGACCGCAGAGGACCTCGCGAAGATCACGGGCGCGCCGGTCTACGCCGAGATCCCGTCCGAGACTGCGATCCTGAAGATGCACAGTGCCGAGGACCTCGCCACGCTCCCGCGCCTGCGCATGGTTGCCGAGGCGATGCGCGACCTGCGCACGAACCTGCTCTTCACGGACGACACCATCCGCTCGATCGTCGTCACGAGCCCGGACGGGAGCCACGGCAAGACGACCGTCGCGTTCGGCCTGGCGGCCACGCTCGCCCGCTCGGGCACGCGCACGCTCTTGATCGACGCAGACCTCCGCCGCGGGCGGATCGACGAGCTGCTCAGCCTGCCGGCCTCCCCCGGGCTGATCGACGTGCTCCTCGACGAGGCACCGTTCGAACAGGCGGTGCGGACGACCCCCGACGGGCTCGACGTGCTCGTGGGGGGACGCCGCGCGGCCGACCCGGGCGAGCTCCTGACGAGCGCGTTCCCGCGGCTGCTCGGCGAGCTGGAGCGCAGCTACGAGGCGATCGTCATCGACTGCACTCCGCTGATCCCGATCAGCGACGCGCGGATCGTCGCCCGTCACGCGGACGCGACGCTGATGGTGGCCAGGGCGGGGCAGGCGTTGCGCCGCCACGTGCGCACCGCGGTCGAGCGGCTCGAGCTGATCTCGGTGAAGCTCACGGCCACGGTCCTCAACCACTCGGATTCGGTCAGCAGCTCGAGCTACTACGTCCGGCCGACCGACGAGGACGAGGCCGAGAAGCTCCGCGCGCGGCGAGTGCGCGAGAGGCGCGGCGCCGTCCGCCGCTGAGCCAGTGCTGGACGCACGCGCCGAGGCGGTCGCCGGGCGGCTTCGCCCGGATCGCCTCGAGCTGCTCAGCCTGCTCGGGCTCTCGCTGCTCGCCGGCCTACTGGCGGTCGGCGCGGTGGTACGGCCGTCGATCCTGCTGCTGCTCGTGCTGTTCGGCGCGGTCGCGGTCGTCTTCCTGCTCCGGACCGACCTCGCGATCCTGCTCGTCGTCGCCACCGCCCCGATCGAGGGCATCTGGGAGATCGGCCCACACGGGGTCAACCTGACCAAGCTCGCGGGCGGGATCTGCTTCGCGAGCTTCGCCATCACCGTCGTCCGCCAGAACCGGGTGATCAGGTTCGAGCGCGGCCAGGCGCTCGTGCTCGGGATCCTGACGCTGGCGCTGTTCTCGACCCTCCAGGCCTACGAGAGCTCGGCCGCGGTCACCACGACGACGCGCTACGCGAGCTTCGCGGCCGTCTACTTCATCATCACGCAGTTCGGGCACGACCCGGTGCTCCAGCGCCGGATCGCGTGGACGCTGACGGCGAGCTGCTCGGTCGCGGCCGCGCTCGGACTGAACGAGTACCTCTCGGGCCGGGAGACCCTGGCGATGCTGCCGAACGGGAACCAGAACGACTTCGCGTTCATGCTCGCGACCTCCCTCCCGTTCATGTTCGTGCTCCTCGGTGGCCCGAAGCTCCTGCGGCCGCTCGTGCTCGCGGCGATCGGGCTCGTGTCGGCGGCGATCCTGCTCAGCTTCTCGCGCGGTGCCCTCGTCGGCCTGGCCGCCGGGTTCGTCGTCTTCGTGCTCACCGACCGGCGGCGGGTGAAGGTCACGCTCACGGCCGGGGCGCTCGCGGCGATCGGCGTGCTGCTCGTGATCCACAACAACCCGGCGCGCTTCCAGGAGGCGTTTACGCTCAAGCAGCAGATCGCGCACCAGAACGAGACGACGAGGCTCGAGGCCTGGGGGGCCGCGGCGCGCCTCGCGACCGACCATCCGCTGCTCGGCGTCGGTCCCGGCAACTTCCAATTCTTCTACAACAAGCTGACGGGCTGGCCCGTGGGCACGCTGACGCTGACGGTTGCCCACAACGCGCTCCTCGACGTCGCCGCCGAGCTCGGGATCGCGGCGATGTGCCTGCTCGCGCTGTACCTGGTGCTCTCGTTCACTCGGCTGACGGCGGAGCTGCGGCTCGGCTACGGCGACCCCGCGTTCGTCCAGGCGTTACGCATCTCGCTGACGATCGCCGTCGCGAGCGCGATGTTCCTCTCGGAGCAGTACTTCCTGCCGTTCTGGCTGGTCGGCGGGCTGGCCGGCGCGATCTGGATCGACGGTCAGCGCCGGGCCGAGGAACGGGCCGCCGAGGCCGGATGAGGGTCGTCTACGTCTCGACGATCGAGCACGGCGGGCCCATCACGCACCTGAGACAGCTGGCGCCGCGGATCGTCGGTGCGGGGGTCGACGTGCACGTGCTCTGCGCGAGCGAGGGAGTCGCCGCGAGCTTCCGCGACCTCGGCGTCGAGGCGGAAGCCGTCCCGATGGCGCACAAGCTCGACCTGCCGGGCGCCGTCGCGCTCTGGCCTCGCGTAGAAGGCGCCGACATCGTCCACACGCAGGACCGCCGAGCCGGGCTCTTCGGCCGAGTCGCGGGACGGCTCCGTCGCGCCCGGGTCGTCCACACCCTCCACGGCATGCCCGAGGAGATCGCCGCGCGGATCGGCCGGGGCGACGCCCCCGACCCGCCCGGGGTCTCGCGGGCGCGGCTCGAATGGCTCCTGCACGGGTACCTGCCGATCGAGGCGGGCCTGGCCCGACTGGGCCACGTCGTGACGCCGTCGCAGGCGATGAGCGACTTCATGCTCGCCCACGGCTTCCCGCCCTCGCGCGTGCGCGTCGTTCCCTACGGCGTCGAGGCGGGAGGAAACGGCCGGCCCACCCAGCGCGACGAGGACGTTCTCGTCGCAGGCGTCGCCGCGAACCTCGAGTACTGGAAGGGCATCGACGTCCTGCTCGACGCCGCGCGCCTCGTCCAGGCCCCGCTCAGGCTCGAGATCTACGGCCGGGGCTCGTTGCAGGCAGAGCTCGAGCGCCGGGCGCAGCGGGACGGCGTCGACGCGCGCTTCCACGGCTTCGTGCCGGACCTCCGCGAGCGCCTGGCCGTGGTCGACGTGCTCGTGCAGCCCTCGCGCGCGGACAACCTCCCGCTCGCCGTCCTCGAGGCGATGGCCGCCGGCCTGCCGGTGATCGGAACTCGTGTCGGCGGCATCCCGGAGCTCGTCGTCGACGGCGAGACGGGGATCCTGGTCGAGCCCGAGGATCCGCCCGCGCTCGCGCAGGCGCTCGACTCGCTGGCCGGGAGCCCGGAGCGGCGACAGGAGCTCGGCGAGGCCGGGCGCGCCCGTGGGATCGAGCACTTCTCGCCGGAGAAGGGCGCAGAGCGGATGGTCGCGATCTACGAGGAGCTGTGCGCATCCTCCACGTGATCCAGGAGCTCGGGACCGGCGGCGCGGAGCGCATCCTCGTCTCGGCCTACCGAGGCGCGCGCGAGGCCGGGCACGAGGTCTACGTCGCTGCCGCTCCCGGACCGCTGGCCGCCGAGCTCGACACCGAGCCCTACCCCCTGCCGATGGTTCAGCGAAGGCCGTGGCGCGTCCCCGAGGCGACGGCCGCCGTGCGGCGCGCCGTTCGCTCGTCCGACCCCGACGTGATCCACGCCCACAACCCCGTCGTCGCGGCCGCCGCGGGGCTCGCCACCCGTCGTGGCCGGCGCCCGCCGGGCCTGGTCAGCCTGCACGGCTCCTCCGAGAACGAGTGGAGAGGGACCGTCGCGCTCGTGCGCCTTTCCGGCCTCGCTCCGGTCGCGTGCGGGCCCGGCGTCGCCGCCGCGCTCGAGGCGCACGGCTGCGTGCCCGTGGCGACGGTGCCGAACGCGGTCGGCCCCGCACCTCCACCCGCCGACCGCGGCGAGCTCGAGCGCGAGTGGGGCCTCGCCCCCGGGACGAGGCTCGTGCTCGCGGTCGGACGGCTCGTCGAGCAGAAGAACCACGCGCTCGCCATCGAGGCGCTCGCAGAGGTTCCCGACGCCACACTCGTGATCGTCGGCGACGGGCCGTTCCGGCCGAGCCTCGAGCAGGCGGCGGCGCAGGCCAAGGTCCCCGGCCGCGTCGTGTTCGCGGGCTCCCGGCCGGATGCCCGAGCGCTGATGGGCGCCGCCGACGCGGTCGTGTTGCCCTCGCGCTGGGAAGGGCTCCCGCTGACCGCGCTCGAGGCGCTCGCGTCCGGCACGCCGCTCGTGGCCACCGACGTCCAGGGCATCCGCGAGCTCGTGGTGGACGGGCAGGATGCGCTGCTCGTGCCGCAGGAGCCCGAGGCGCTCGCCGCGGCCCTGCGCCGCGTGCTGGACGACCCGGATCTCGCCACCCGCCTTGCCGACGCAGGCCGCCGCGTCGAGGGCGCGGGCTCGGACGAGAAGCTGGTCGCGGGCTTCCTGCGCCTCTACGAGGGGCTGCGCTGATGCCGCGCGTCTCGGTCGTGATCCCCGCCTACGACGCCCAGACGACGGTCGGCGGCGCGATCTCCTCGGCGCTCTGGCAGACGTACCGCGACCTCGAGGTGGTCGTCGTCGACGACGGCTCCCGCGACGCCACGGGAGCGATCGCGGCCGCCTTCCCCGAGCCGGTCCGTGTCGTCCACCAGGAGAACGCGGGCGTCGCCGCCGCGCGGAACCGCGGCGTGGCCGAGGCGCGCGGCGAGCTGATCGCGTTCTGCGACGCGGACGACGTGCTCCTGCCGCGACACCTCGAGGCGCTCGTCGCCGTCCACGAGAGGAAGGGCGGGATCGTGACCTCGAACTGCTACTGGCTCTTCCCGGGCGGCATCCATCCGTCCCGCACGCGCTACAAGGGCCGCTTCCCGCGCCCCCACGTCCAGCGGCTCGCGATCCTGGAGCAGAACTTCGTCTCGACGATGTCGCTCTTCCCGAAGGCTCTCGCCGACGAGATCGGGCCCTTCGACGAGGAGCTCCGGGTCGCCGAGGACTGGGACTTCTGGCTGCGCGCGATCTTCGCGGGCCACAGGGTCGCCCTCCAGCCCGAGCCGCTCGCCCTCTACCGCTGGGGCACGGCCGGCCTCTCCGCGGAGCAGGCCCGGATGGACGAGCACGCCGCGGCCGTGCTGCGCAGGGCCGCCGCCCGCCCGGACCTGACCGGCGAGGAGCGCACGTACCTCGAGAAGCGCCTCGGCGGCCCCGGGCCGGCGCAGCTCGGACGCACCGGTGACGAGGCTCTCCGTGCCGGCCGCTACCGCGAGGCGGCCACGAGCTACCGGGCGGCAGCGGCCCTCTGCCCGAGCGAGCCAGCACTGGTCTGGAAGGCGCGCGTCATGCGCGTCGCGCCGCGGCTGGTCGGCCCGCTCGTCCGCTCGCGGCAGCTGCGGATCGAGGAGTCCATCGGCTTCGAGGAAGGGCACGTCCGCTGAGCGAAGCCGAGCTCAGCGTCGCGTTCGTCTGCACCGGGAACCGCTTCCGCAGCCCGATCGCCGAGGCGCTCTTCGTCCGGGACACCAACGGCCTGCCCGTCCGCACGGCCTCGCTCGGAACCATCGACCTCGGCCCACGGCCCGCCCTGCCGGAGGCGATCGTGCTCGCAGAGGGCCTCGGCCTCGACCTCTCCGGCCACCGCGCGCGCAACCTCGCCGACGCCGACCTGACCGACTTCGACCTCGTGCTCGGCTTCGAGCGCAGGCACGTCCTCGCCGCGGTCGTCGACGCGGGGGCGCCGATCGAGCGGACGTTCACGCTCCCAGACTTCGTCGACCTGCTCGCCACGATCCCGGGCCAGCCGCTGCAGAGCGACCGCGTCGAGCGCGCGCTGGTGCGAATCCGGCACGCGCACGCCCAGCGGCCCCCCGGGTTCCGCAACGCGCCGATGGCGGAGCTGCGCGACCCGCTCGGCCTGCCGGCCGCGGCCCAGCGCGAGACGGCGCAGGAGCTCGACCGCCTGGTCGCCGAGCTCAGCGAGCTCCTGCTCGCCTAGCAGGGCTGGCGGAACGTCGCTCGTCACCGGCTTGCGGGGCGAGGAGCGTCGCCGGAGCGTGCTTCCTTGTAACAGTCTGTTACTTGGCTGGCCATGTCCGGGGTCAGACCCCGGCCGTGTGACCCCGGCCGTGTCCGAAACGGACACGGAGCGGGTGGGGTGGCGTGGCCCTCGGCTGCTCAGGGTGCTTCGTCAGGCCCTCCTGGCCTCCCAGCGGTCCAGGGTCTCCGCGGCGGTGCCGACCTGACCGCCCTGCTCGCCGATCCACGCGAGCAGCCGCCTGTAGAGCCGGTCGTAGCCCTTCGAGAGCCGCGGGTGGTGCGAGGGCGGGTGCCAGAGGATCGCGACCGCGCCACCGTGCTCGGCGACCGGCTCGAGCGCCTCGACGGCGGCGCCGAAGGCCCGATCCGCGTCGAGACCGAGGTAGCGCTCCTCGGCGAGCGTCGCGTCCATCACGACGAGCGGCAGCTCCCAGCCGCCCGGCTCGCGCCGCTCCGCGTCCCAGAGCCGGTACGGGTACGGCGTCCCCGCGCGGAGCCCGGGCTGTGACGCCCAGCCGATGCTGGAGTCGTAACGGAGCCCCGCGTGACGAAGCTCGGCGGCGAGCCGGTCGGGGTCGCAGCGCAGGTAGTGGTGGCGAAGCCCCTGCGGATGGTCGAGCGGCGCGGCCTCCTGGGCGATCGCGCCGGGCCGCTCGCGTGCGCGGTACGACGCGTGGAGGCCGATCTCGAAGCCTGCGGCCGCAGTTGCGTCGAGCGCCTCGGCGAGCTTGGGTCGGTACCGCTCGGGATAGCCGTCACACGGGTCGTCCTGGCGAGTGAGGAAGAAGCAGGTCGAGCGCGGCCCCGCCTCGATCATCTCCGCGAGCGGGAAGGACGGGTCGCGACCGCTCGCCGCGTCGAGCAGGAACGCCGAGCCCTCCCGGAGCCGGTCACTCGAAAAGTGGACGGCCCCGCCCGCGAGCCTGCGCAGCCCGGTGCCCGCCCCGCCGCCGCCGAGCAGGTCGACGTCGTGGGTCAGCGCGACGAGGAAGCGCGCTCCGCCCGGGTACCCGCGCGGCTTCTGCCCGAGCCGCTTTCCGAGCAGCGCGGCAAGCTCGGCCACGCGTGGGCCGGGCGGCTCGGGCGGCGGCTTCGGCCGCCCGTGCTCGTCCCGCGGGGCCGCCCGCTCAGCCGCGAGCGTGAGCAACCCGAACACCTCGTCGAGATCGGCCTGCCGGGCCGGCGCCGACTCGTCGAAGGGCAGGCCGAGCGCGTCGAGCAGCGCGTCGAGCGCATACCGCCGCTCCGGCTCCACTAGTCCCTCGGCCGCAGCGCCGGAAAGAGGATCACGTCGCGGATCGTCTCGCTCCCGGTCAGCACCATCGCCAGCCGGTCGACGCCGACCCCGCAGCCGCCCGTCGGCGGCATCCCGTACGAGAGGGCCTCGATGAAGTCCGGATCGCCGGGCTCGGACTCCTCCGCCCCGGCCGCCCGCTCCTCCTCCTGCATCGCGAACCGCTGCGCCTGCTCCTCGCTGTCGTTCAGCTCGCTGAACGCGTTCGCAAACTCCATCCCCGCGACCACGCACTCGAAGCGCTCCACGAGCGTCTCGTCCCCGTCCGTCGTGCGCGCGAACGGCGACAGCTCGATCGGCCAGTCGAAGACGATCGTCGGCTGGATCAGCTCCGGCTCGACGAAGTGCGAGTACGCGTGGTCGACGAGCTGCGACCAGGAGACGTCGCGGGACGCGTCGACCCCCGCGTCCGCGAGCTTCTCGCGCAGCTCGTCCTCGTCGCGCGACCAGACGCCCTTCTCCTCGAGCGATTCGACGAAGCTCAGCCGGTGCCACGGAGCCTTCAGGTCGAGCTCGTGGCCGCGGAACGTGACCTGCGTCGTGCCGATCGCACCGGTCGCCGCGCGCTCGACCAGCCGCTCGGTCCGCACCATCGTGTCGCGGTAGTCGGCGTATGCCTCGTACCACTCGACCTGCGTGAACTCGGGCGAGTGCTTGTACGAGATGCTCTCGTTGCGGAAGTCCTTCGAGAGCTCGTAGACCTTCTCCAGCCCGCCCACGATCAGCCGCTTCAGGTAGAGCTCGTCGGCGATCCGGAGGTAGAGGTCGGCCTCGAGCTCGTTCGAGCGCGTGACGAACGGGTCGGCGAAACCGCCCCCGTAGCGCGGCTGCAGGATCGGCGTCTCGACCTCGATGAAGCCCTCGCCGTCGAGGTACGCGCGCACCTCGCTCACGATCCGCGCGCGCGTCACCGCCATCCTGCGTGAGTCCTCGTTCATCAGCAGGTCGAGGTAGCGCTGCCGGTAGCGGGTCTCGACGTCTGTCAGCCCGTGGAACGTATCCGGCAGCGGCCGCCGGATCTTGGCGAGCAGGACGACATCGGAGGTGACGAGCGACGGCTCGCCGCGCCTCGAGCGGCCGGGCCTGCCGGTGGCTCCGATCAGATCGCCGAGGTCGAGGTCGAGCTCCTGCTCGACGATCAGCTGGATCCGCCCCGAACGGTCGACGACGTCGAGAAAGCTGAGCTTCCCCATCTCGCGCCGCCCCATGACCCGCCCGGCCACGCGGTATTCGGCCTCGAGCGTCTCACCGTCCACGGCCTTCTCGGCCTCCGCGCGGACGGCAGCGATCTCTTCCCGGTCTGGAAACCGCTTCGGCAGCACCGCGCGAGTCTAGTGGGCCGTCAGCCCCAGATCAGCCAGCCGATGAGGAGTCCAACGCCAAGCAAGGCTCCGACGGAGAGCCATGTCCTCAGGCCGAATCGCTTGTGCTGAACCGCGTACTCGACAGCCCCACGCGGTAGTTCTCCGAGGTGCACCCGACCGAGATGGAACTCAAGCTGACCATGACGCGGAAAAAGGCTGCGGAGGCGCGACATGCGCACAGCCTAGGCCCTCCCGCGGAGGCGGGCTTTGCTCGCCTCCGCTCACGAACGCCGATCGTCAGGACTCTCTGCCAGAAGTCGTCATGGCCGCGCGAAGCGCGCCGGACTTCAGGCAGCTTTGATCTCGAGGATCTTGAACTTCATCGAGCCGCGCGGAGCTACGACCTCGACGGTCTCCCCCTTCTTCTTGCCGATGATCGCCTTGCCGACGGGCGACTCGTTCGAGAGCTTGTTCTCGGCCGGGTTCGCCTCGGCGGAGCCGACGATCCGGTACTCGACCGTCTGCTTGGCGGAGATGTCTCGCAGCCGCACCTTCGAACCGACGGAGACGACGTCCTTGGAGACGTCCTTCTTCGTGATCACGCGCGCGTTGCGCAGCCGCTCCTCGAGCGTGGCGATGCGGTGCTCGAGCAGGGCCTGCTCGTTCTTCGCGTCGTCGTACTCGGCGTTCTCGGCGATGTCGCCGAACTCGCGTGCTGTCTTGATCCGATCGGCGACCTCGCGGCGCTTCTCGTTCGACAGGTAGTCGATCTCCTGCTTGAGCTTCTCGTAGCCTTCCGGAGTAAGGATTACGTCCTTCACTGGGCCTCCTGAAAGAAAAACGCGCGGCGCAGAGGCGCCATCGCGGGCGGGGATGTTACCTGCGGTGGCGGACGGACGTCAACCCCTCGGACGGCTACTATTTTCCGCTCTGTGCAGGTAGATCTTCGCAGCCCGTGGCGGATCCGGGACGTCGAGATCCCCACACGCCTCGTGCTCGCGCCGATGGCGGGCGTGAGCGTCCAGGCCTTCAGGCGCCAGGGCCGGCGTTTCGGCGCGGGGCTCGTCTGCTCGGAGATGGTCAGCTGCGCGGGGCTGCAGCACGGCAACGAGCGCACGCTTGGCTACCTGCGGATCGCCTCGGACGAGAAGCCGCTCGCGGTTCAGATCTTCGGCTCCGAGCCCGGGGTGATGGCGGAGGCGGCGCGGATGGTCGAGGACGCGGGCGCCGACCTCGTCGACGTCAACTTCGGCTGCCCGGTCAAGAAGGTGACGAAGACCGGAGCCGGCGCGACGCTGCTCGAGGACCCCGACCGGGCCTGCGCGGTCGTCTCTGCGGTCGCGGAGGCGATCGACGTCCCGGTGACGGTGAAGATGCGGCGCGGGCTCGAGGACGGATCGCGCGCGTGCCTCGACCTCGGCCCACGGCTCGTGGACGCGGGCGCGGAGTCGCTGACGCTGCATCCACGATCCGCGCGCCAGATGTACACGGGCAAGGCCGACCACGCGCTCACGGCGGAGCTGGTGTCCCTCGTGGAGGTGCCGGTGATCGCGTCCGGCGACGTCACCTCGCGTGCTCGAGCGCAGGCGCTCCTGGCGACAACCGGCGCGGCCGCAGTGATGGTCGGCCGCGCGGCGCAGGGGAACCCGTGGGCGCTGCGCGCGATCGTGGACGACGAGCCCTCCGAGCCGTCGCGCGAGGAGGTCGTCGCGGAGCTGATCCTGTTCATGCGCGAGACGGTGCGGGAGCTCGGGGAGAAACGGGCAACCGGGTTCCTGAAGAAGTTCTACGGCTGGTACCTCGGGCGGGGGCGCTTCCCGCGACCGTTCAAGCAGGAGCTCGTGCAGCTCGCGACGCTGGACGAGGTCGAGGAGCGCCTGTTCGCCGCAGCGCCTGGCGCGGCCGAGGAGCTCCGCCGGCTCGAGGACGAGCTGCCGGACGGTGAGGACGACGTCGTCCTCGACCTCCCGATCTCGATCTACGGCGGCGGCTGAGGGGACACGGCCGGGGTCTGACCCCGGACACGGCCCGGCCGGACCTAACCGGTCTCGATCTACGGCGGCAGCTGAGTCCAAGTAACAGACTGTTACTTGCTTCTCCCGCACGGCTCGACCGAGTGGCCCGAGCTCGCCCCAAGATCCTTCTAGTAACAGTCTGTTACAAGGAGGTCGAGCGCACGGAGTCAAACGGCACGGTTCCGCTCCCAGACGATCCGCAGCCCTTCGAGCGTCAGGAACGGGTCGACCCGGTCGAGCGTTCGCGCGTGCGGGACGATCAGATCGGCGAGGCCGCCCGTCGCCACCGTCTGCGCCTCGGCCCCGAGCTCGCCGCGGATCGCCTCCACGATCCCGTCCACCTGGCCGGCGAAGCCGTAGACGAGCCCGGACTGCAGACTCGAGGCCGTGTTCTTCGCGATCACCGTCGGCGGCTCCGCGAAGTCCACCGTGAACAGCCGTGCCGCCCGCGCCGCGAGCGCGTCCATCGAGACCTCGATCCCGGGGGCGAGCACGCCGCCCACGTACTCCCCCTCCGGCGAGACGACGTCGAAGTTCGTCGAGGTGCCGAAGTCGACCACTATGCAGGGCGCGCCGTGACGCTCCCGCGCGGCGACCGCGTTCGCGATCCGGTCGGGCCCGACCTCGCGCGGGTCGTCGTAGCGAATCGGAACTCCCGTCCGCGTCCCCGGCCCGAGCACGAGCAGCTCCGCGCCCGCGCGCTCGGCAAGCTCCTCGTACGCGCGCAGAAGCGGCGGTACCGTGCACGAGAGGACGACGCCCTCGACCGAGCCAAGATCGACGAGGCCTCCCAGCAGCAGGCCGAGCTCGTCGCCGGTCCGCTCGGATTCGGTCGCGATGCGCCAGTGCTCGCCCAGCTCGTCGCCCTCGAACAGGCCGATGACGGTCTGCGTGTTGCCGATGTCGATCGCCACGAGCGCCACGCGGCGAGCCTACTTCAGCGGCAGCTAGAGATCGTCGTCCGAGGAGAGCGACTCCCCGATCCGCTCGGCAAGCGCCTCGGGTGTCAGCGTCGGCTCGTCCCCGTCAGCGCGCAGCTCCTCGACGGTGACGTCGCTCGAGGTGTAGACCTCGGTGCGCGGGATGATCCGCGTCGGCCGGTTCTTGTCCCAGACCCACACGTCCTCCATCTTCAAATGGAAGAACGGGTAGCTCTGCTGCGGGACGTACTGGAGGTCGAGCCGGTTGCAGAGGTACGTCGCGTCCTGCGTCAGCACGCAGTAGCGGAAGAGGCCGAAGACCGCCGAGTACTCCTTCTTGAGCGTCAGCTCGAGCTGGGCCTCGAACTCGTCGAGCTCGTCGAGATGCGACATGCGCAGAATCATAGCCCCGCCAACAAGGCCTGGACCGACCCCTGCCCCGGGATCTCCAGGGCCGGATCGAGCTCCGCGAGGGGCTCCAGCGCGAACCCCCGCTCGGCCAACCGTGGATGCGGGATCGTGAGGCCCGGCTCCTCCACGGTTTCCTGCCCGTAGAGCAGGAGATCGAGGTCGATCGTGCGCGGGCCGAAGCGCGGCCCGTCGCCCCGCACGCGGCCCAGCCGCTGCTCGATCGCCAGCAGCCGCTCGAGGAGCTCCCGGGGCGCGAGAGCCGTCTCGACCGCGGCCGCGCCGTTCAGGAACGGGGGCTGGTCCAGGTAGCCGACCGGCTCGGTCCAGCGCAGGGTCGACACGGCCACGACCTCGATCCCGTCCTCGCTGGCCAGCAGCTCCAGGGCCGACTCGATCTGGCGTTCAGGCTCGTCGAGGTTCGCGCCGATTCCCACGTACGCTGTGGTCACGACCGCGATTCTCCCCGCTTGCGAGCAACGGCCGCGTCCCGCCGGTACCGTGTACGCGTTCGTGCGCCGTCTTGCGGTCATCGGGGTCCTGCTGTTCGCGTGCGCCGGTCCGGCTGGCGCTGCGTTGCCCGTGCACCAAGGCCATCCGATCCTGCCCGCATCGACGGCGCCATCGACCTCGCCACGGATCCTCCGGGCCTACCCGAACACGCTGATCGAGCTCGACCACGTCGGGAACGGCGGCGCCGAGTTCGCGCTGCAAGAGGCAGGCGGGACGCAGATCGACCCCGAGATCGCGCTCTGGCGAGTCCCGAGCGCGGCCGCCGCCCGTCTCCTGCCCGCGCTGCGCCGGACCGGGCTCGTCCGGTCGGTGAGCCCCGACGTCGCGCTCCAGGCTGCGCCCACCGCGCCCGCGCCGGTGACACCGCACTTCTCGGCGGAGTGGTGGATCCCGGCCGTCGGCGCCGACAAGTGGACGCCGCCCGGCCCCGGGGTTTCCCTGACGATGATCGACTCCGGCGTCGACGCGTCGAACCCCGAGTTCCTGAACAGGCCGAACACGACCTATCTGAACACGCAGTCGTTCGACTCCAACGTGGAGGAGCTGCACGGGACCGCGACGGCCTCCGTCGCAGCCGCACAGGGAGTCGCGATGACCGGGATCTACCCGAAGGCGAACCTCCAGCTCTGGGACGCCAGCCCGGCCGGCACGCTGACCGTCGGCGCCGAGATCGCCGGTCTCGCAGACGCCGTGAAGCACGGGCGCTCGGTGATCAACCTCAGCCTCGGCGGCTTCGACCGGCTTCCCGTCGAGGAGCACGCGATCCTGGCGGCCTTCGGCGCCGGCTCGCTCGTCGTCGCCTCGGCCGGGAACGACCGCGAGGAGGGGAGCCCGCTCTCCTACCCGGCCTCGTTTGCGCACGTGCTCACCGTCGGCGCCACGGACGAGACGAACGCCGTGGCCGACTTCTCGAGCGCCTCACCGCACATGGACCTCGCCGCGCCCGGCGAGGACATGGAGGTCGCCGTGCCCAGCCAGTGGGCCGAAAACTCGGACGACCCCTACGACGTCTACGACGGGACGAGCTTCTCCGCGCCGCTCGTCTCCGGCGCCGCGGCCGCAGTCTGGACGCTGAGGCCGAGCCTGACGAACACGCAGCTCTTCGAGGTGATGCGCCGCTCGGCCCACCACCTCGGCAAGCGCGGCTGGAACAGGAGCACGGGCTACGGCATCCTCGACGTCCCGGCGGCGGTGGCCCGCAAGGCGCCCGCGGCCGACCCGCAGGAGCCGAACGAGGACATCTACCTCGTCAAGCCCAACGGCCTCTTCCGCGCCGGCCACGCGCCGCTCACGGCCCCCGGCCGCCCGGCCCGCGTCCTGCGTGCGCACTTGGAGCAGGACGACGATCCCGAGGACGTCTACCGCGCCTACCTCCCCGCGAAGGGCCGGCTGATCGTGACCGTGAAGCCGGACGTGAACGTGAGCCTCGAGGTCTGGGGCAGGCGCACGACGACCGTCTTCGAGCGGGGCGCCGCCGCAAAGCGCGACCTGCTCGGCTCGTCGACGCTCCCGGGAGCGAGGAGCGAGCGCGTCGTCGTCAACGGCCGGGGCCTCGGCCAGTACGTCTACCTCGACGTCTTCCTCCCGAAGCCGGTCCGCGAGGCCGGCTACACGATCAGGGTCGGAACCTCTCGACGCTAGCGGCCGTGTGCTCGACCGGCAGGGCGAGGCGAACCTGCGGCTTGCGCACGCGGACTCGCACGCGCTCGGCGGGGAATCGCTCGAGCAACGCGTCGGCCACCGCGGCCGCGATCGACTCCAGCAGCCGGAACTGGCGGCTCTCCGAGACCTCGCGCACGAGCTCGACGACCTCGCGGTAGTCGACGGTCTCCTCGATCCGGTCGGCGGAGGGCTCGGGCAACTCGAGTTCCAGGTCGTAGAGGAACGGCTGCTCGCGGCTCCGCTCCTCCTCCTCGACCCCGTGCCGGCCGAGCACCTCCAGGCCGGCCACCTCGACGACGACGCTCACCCGAGCGCGGCAGTCGCGGCTGCCAGCGCCTCGACGTGGTCCCGGACGTCGTGAACGCGCAGGATTGTCGCGCCGCGCTCGTAGGCGGCGATCGCGGCACCGACGCTCGCCGCGGTCGAGCCCGTTGTCGCGTCCGGGTCACCGAGCAGCTTGCCGAGCGAGCTCTTGCGCGAGAACCCGACGACCACCGGCCGCCCGAGCGCAGTCAGCTCGTCCAGCCGCCGGATCAGCTCGAAGTTGTGCTCGACCGTCTTCCCGAACCCGATCCCGGGGTCGAGGCAGACGCGCTCCTCCGTGATCCCGGCGGAGACCGCGAACGCGAGCCGCTCCTCGAGGAACGCCGCGACCTCCGCGACCACGTCGTCGTAGCGCGGGTCGGCCTGCATCGTCCGCGGCTCGCCGCGCATGTGCATCAGGCAGAGGAAGGCGCCGGAGTCGGCGACGACGCCCGCCAGCTCCGGGTCCGCGCGCAAGGCCGTCACATCGTTGACGAGCTCCGCGCCGAGCTCGAGAGCCCGCCGCGCGACCTCCGCCTTGGAGGTGTCGATCGAGACCGGCACCTCGCCCGCGAGCCCTTCGAGCACGGGGACGACCCTGCGCAGCTCCTCGGCGGCATCGACGCCCCCAGAGCCCGGGCGCGTGGACTCGCCGCCCACGTCCACGATCGCCGCGCCCTCGGCGACCATCCGCCGCGCGGAGGCGATCGCGTCGGCCGGGTCGAGGTTGACCCCGCCGTCGGAGAAGGAATCGGGCGTGACGTTGACCACGCCCATCACGCTTGGCCTGGGAAAGCGGTCCTCGACGGCACTCATCCCGGGCAGTCTCCCAGGTGGCGCGCCGCCGGCCGAGCGGGCTCTACGCGGTCGCTACGTCGGCGGGTGCCGGCGCCGTCTCCCTGGACTCCCAGTAGCGGTTGAGCGCTCCCTGAACCTTCACGAACCACACGATCCCGCCAACGATCGGCAGCAGGATCCAACAGCCGGTCCAGCCGGAGACCGGCGGCTCGCGATCGTCCGCCTTGTACATGTTCCCGACCTCGCTTCCGCCGATGAACGGGATCACGATCCCGACGAAGATCCAGATCAGCAGCGCCACGCCTCCGCCGAGGCCGCGCTTCGTGTGCTGGTGGAGCTCGTCGAAGGTCACGTAGCACCAGTACCAGCCGTAGAACCCGATGGTGATGATGAACATCAGGATTCCGAAGCCGATCCCCCTCGGGCGGCCAAGCGGTCCGTCGTTGCTCACAGCGTCTCCTCTCCGTTGGGCACTCGCGCGACTCAAGCACGGGCCGTGCGGACTGTCAATCGGCGCCGGCAGCTAGGTTTCCGACGTCGTGAGCATGAGCGTCGCCTGGATCTCGTACAGCCCGGTCAAGGGCCTGGCACTCCGCCAGCTCGACCGGTGCGAGCTGACGGAGGCCGGGGTCACCGGCGATCGAGAGTTCTTCCTCGTCGACGAGAACGACCGCCTCGTGAACAGCAAGGGGCTCGGCGTCCTCCAGCAGGTCGTTCCGCGCTACGACGACGGAGCGGGTGTGCTGACGCTCGAGTTTCCGGACGGCACGACGATCTCTCGAGAGGTCGCCTTCAACGGCTCGCTCGGCGCGCGGTTCTGGGGCGACACTGTCGACGTGCGGATCGTCGACGGGCCGTGGAGCGACGCGCTCTCCGACTTCGCCGGCCGGAGCCTCCGGCTCGTCCGCCCTCCCGGGCCAGCACCGGATCGCGGGCGGAGCGGCGCGGCGACGCTCCTCGGAACCGGCTCCCTGGAGGCAATCGCGCGCATCCTCGGCGTCGACCAGGTGGACGGGCGGCGCTTCCGCATGAACTTCGGCATCGACGGCCTCGGGGAACACGAGGAGGACGAATGGCTCGGCCGCCGCATCCGGCTCGGCGAGGCGGTGGTCGTGCCGCTGGGGAACGTCGGCCGCTGCGCGGTCACGACGCAGAACCCGGACACGGGCAAGCCCGACGTCGACACGCTGAAGGCGCTTGCGGCCTACCGCCAGGACGTCGAGACGACGGAGCCGCTGCCGTTCGGCGTCCATGCCGCAGTCGCCCACCCGGGCCGGGTCCGCGTGAGCGATCCCGTCGAGCCGGCCTGATCAAGCCCGCTTCTAGTACCACGCAAGCATGGGCGGAGCGTGGAGGCACTCGGCGAAGCTGAAGGGCCGTGTGACGAGCGGCGGTACCAGGGCGGCATCGGGATGGAGCGGGTTCATCAACACGACGTCCGCCTCGGGGAGGACCTGCGAGCGCACAGCCGCCAGCAGGCTGCGCTTCTGCTCGAGCCACTCGGTCACCCAGTCGCGGATCGCATCGTCACCCTCCGCGTCGACCCTCTCGGGGACCGCATCGATCTCCGTCCATCCGAGCACGTGGTCGTCCGGAGCCTCGGCCGGATCGCCCGGCACGTATCGGAGGGCGACCAGCACCGCAAGCCCCGCCTCGGAGGCGAAGTTGACGACCGGTACGCCCGGCGGCGAATAGCGGCCGCCGTGCTTCAACGTCCCGGTGCCGTCCAGCGCCGTGTGACCCTTCCCGGTGAGCCGCCAGAGACGCATCGGGGCATGCTCGCACGAGTGACCTGCCGACCTAGCGGAAGAGATCGACGAGCGGCCGGGGCGAAGGGTCTCTGCAAACCCCGCTCGAGTCCGTTCCTCCGAGCTCCACCACCGCCGCTCCGACGGGAACGTCACCTGGACTGATCGGGCGTTATGGCTGGTACTGCTGATCGAGGGCAAGGGCTGGATTCGGGTACTTGGTGCCGATCCGGATCCAGAAGCCCGTCTTCGGTTCGAGCAGCGAGCGGTGCTTAGGGTTCTTCCCAGCGACGATCTGCGCAAGCTCGGCGACGGTGATCTGCGTCACGCCCTTGCGCGTCCTGACCAGGACGGTGACGTGTGCGTTCGCCGGAACGACGTACGTCAGCAGGCGGTGGCTCTCCTCCCTGACGTAGTAGTCGTTTGTGATCTCGCTCGTCCCCCGGTCTTCCAGTGACGCGCGCTCGGCGGTGACGCCGTGCAGCATCAGTCCGGGGTCGAAGCGCATCTCAAAGTGGCTGCCCTTGCGCTTGAGTGACTTGATGTGGCCCCACTGCGTCGTCTGCCCCGCCCGTGTCGCCGGCGGGAGCACCAGAAACGACTCACGCTGCGCCGCAGATGGCGACGTCGCCGTCGCGGAAAGCCGCGACGAGACTGCCAGCGTCGTGGCCGTGAGCGCGGCGCCAAGGACCATCAGAAGCAATAGCTTCATGGCCCCTCCTTCCCAATTGGCATCCACCAGTCTCCCGATCGGGTCGTGGCGACGCATCGGTTCCGCCACGGACTCCATTGCCTGGAACTACGGACTCCGTTTGGGGGCGTTTGCTCCACTCCCTTTACCGGGGCGCGGGGCGCCCGCCGAAAGCCATCGATGGTCAGGAGCGTCGTCGTGCTCGGATCACGGCATCGACGCCGGTGCCCGCGATCGACCGCGGACGGTGATCGGCGACGATCAGCTCCCAGCGTTGCGGATCGAGTGCCGAGATCGCAGCCTCGACGGAGACCTGCACCTGCCCTGCCGCGGCCGTCGCCGCTCCGGTGGCCGGGTCGATCGGCCGATGACCAACGAGAAACAGGGTTCCGCCGTGAGCGACCCCCGTCGCCATACGCTCCACCATCTCCTCGACCGACCCGGCCACGTGGACGTACAGGCAGACCACGAGGTCGTACTCGTCTCGCGGAGGCGTCCAGGTCGCGAGATCGGCCTCGACCCAGTCGATGCGCTCGGCGACGTCCGGCCCCATGGCCTCGGCGGTCGACCGGCCATACATCAGAGCCGTCGCGGCGAAGTCCACAGCCGTGACGTGCCATCCGGCCGCAGCGAGCCAGAGCGCGTCGGACCCGTGGCCGCAGCCCGCGTCGAGGGCTCGCCCGGGGCGCAGGTCGCCGAGCTCCGCGGTCAGATGGGCGTTCGGGGGCCGCTGCCCTACGCGATCTCCGTGCTCGCGCAGGGCTTGCGCCCAGCGCTCTTCCCAGAAGTTCCGGTCGTACTCGCTCAGCTAACGGCGCTGCGTCGGGCTAGCCCACGGTCATCCACACCAGCAGTATTGCGGCGTCCAGCAACGCGCATCACAAACCGGCCGGCGGAAACGGTTGCCAACGGGCGTGCGACCGCCGGGCGTCGGGCAGAGGTGTCGGCTAGCGTGTCACCTTCACCGATCTTCGCGGAGGTGTGGCATGAGCGTGCAGGACGATCGGGTCGAGGCTTTTCACAAGCTGCACGCGGGCGGATGCTTTGTCATGCCGAACCCGTGGGACGTCGGCACGGCGCTTGCTCTTGAACAGTTCGGTTTCCAGGCGTTGGCCACGACGAGCGCGGGGTACGCATGGAGCCTGGGCAGGGCCGACAATCGGCTGGCGCTCCATGAGACGTTGGAGCATCTTCGCGCCGTCGCCAGTGCGGCGAGGCTACCCGTGAACGCAGACTTCGAGGGCGGCTTTGCAGATGAGCCGGAGCAGATCGCCACGAACGTGGAGCTCGCCGCCGCCACGGGAATCGCGGGACTTTCGATCGAGGACTCGACGGGCGATGCGGCTGAGCCGCTGTATCCGTTCGACCTTGCCGTCGAGCGCATTCGCGCGGCGCGCCGAGCGATCGACGAGAGCGGCACCGGCATCGTTCTGACCGGGCGATCCGAAGGCTTCGTGGTTGGAAGGCCCGACATCGACGAGACGATCCGGAGGCTGACGGCGTACGCCGAAGCAGGCGCGGACTGCCTCTACGCCCCGAGGATCAGCACGGTCGACCAAATCTCGGCGATCGTCGATGCAGTCTCGCCCAAGCCGGTGAACGTTCTGGCGAATGCCCCATTCATCACCGTTCCGCTGGCTGCCTCACTTGGAGTGCGCCGAATCAGCGTCGGCGGCACGCTTGCTCGCACTGCTTGGGCCGGGTTCCTTCGGGCCGCACGGGAGATTGCAGAGGAAGGTACGTTCTCGTGCTTCGAGAGCTTGCCCGATGTGGATGCGCGCTTCGGCCACTAGGTGCGGCATGCTCTGGCGCCGTTCGCTCCTGATGACGCATCGGCGGTTTGGGCCCCGAGGACAGACGGGGAGGGTCAAGCCTCAACTACCCATCTGGATCGAGCAGTGACCTCAAGAGATCTTCCAGCTTGTCGAAGCTGTCTTGCTGGCCGTCGTGCTTGGTCATGTGCTCACGACCAGCCTTGTCACGGAACGCCAGCCTCATCGTCAGCCTCGTCGCTCCGCCAGTTTCGTGCAGATCCACGGACTCGACGGCGTCCGCATCTGGCCACCCTTCGAACAGCCACGTCGCGACCGTCCGGGTCGGCGGCGCGACCTCCAGGTAGGTGCCACGGAACGAGCACTCGGTTCCGTCGTCGGTCACGAAGACGATGTGGTAGTTCCCCCCCACGCGCAGGTCGATCGAGCATTCCGTCACCTCACACGTAAATGGAGCGAACCATTTCCTCACATGCTCCGGGTTCGTGAAGACGTCGAAGACGAGTGCGATCGGGGCGTCGAACTCTCGAGTGGTGACGATCTCGAGATCGTTCGGGAACTCGACGATTGCCGACCCATGCCGATTGGGTGTCACTGCGGCTCTCCTTCTTGCTGGAGTTCTTTGAGGTACTCGTCCATCCGATCGAGTCGGTCATTCCATGCCTGCTCGTACCTGGCCAGCCACTCGTGGAACGGGCGAAGGCGCGCGGGTTCCAGGCGGTACAGCCGACGACGCCCCTCCGCCCGGCACCTGACGAGCCCCACCTCGCTGAGCACCCGCAGGTGCTTCGAGACCTGAGGCTGGGACATCGAGAGGTCGGTCACGATCGTCCCGACCGCCTTCTCGCCTCCGATCAGCGTGTCCAGGATCTCGCGGCGGTGTGCCTCGGCAATTGCGTTGAAGACGTCCGACGTCGTGGAAGAGCGGGCCACGGCATCAATATATTCCGATATCGGTATGTGTCAAGCCTGCGACCTCGTTCGACAGCCGCACCTGGACTCTCTTTGATTCGCCGACGGCGGTGACGAAGAATCGGTGCAATTTTGTCCTCTGCGTGACCGCAGACATAGCATCACGCCCATGCATGAGCTGCGCCCCGGTGTCTGGCATTGGCAATCGCCGCATCCCGATTGGGACGAGGAGCAGTGGTGGCCGGAGCTCGTATCCTCGTACGCGATCGAGCTTGGGGACGACTTCCTGTTGTTCGACCCCCTCTCCGTCCCCGACGAGCTGCGCGAGCGTGCGACCGCCGTCGTCCTGACCGCTCCGTACCACGAGCGCGACGCCCGCCGGCTGGGCCTCCCGGTGCACACGCCGCCCGCCGACACTTGGCAGGATTGGGTCGAGAAGTTCGGAGTCGACCCCGACCGCGTGCGCGGCATGGAGAGTGATGACCTCGCCTGGCTGCGTGCGGGCGAAGGCGAAGGTCACGTCCACGGTCCCGGAGCGTGGCCGTTCGGCCTCTACGCGTACGCGGGCCGCGAGGACAACGATCTCATCCTCTGGCTGCCGGCGATCAACGCGATCGTCACCGGCGACTCGCTCTCCGACTTCGGCGACGGACTGGACATCCAGCTCGGCGGTCGCAAGCACGTGACGCGCGATGATGTCGTCCAACGGCTCCGCCCGCTGCTCGACCTACCGGTCGAGCTCGTGCTGCCCGCGCACGGCGAGCCAACGAATCGCGCAGCCCTCCAAAAGGTGCTTTCCTGAGCGGAGGCAGCGCGCCTGTCGCGGGCGATTCCTGCAGCTCGGACCACTCGCGTGGGCCAGCGCGTTGCTCGATGACGCCCGGTATCGAACGTCAGTGATCGCCGTGAAAAACAGCTTCTACGTTGTTCCCATCGGGGTCGAGGACGAAGGCGGCGTAGTACCCGGAGTGATACTGAGGTCGCAGCCCGGGCCGTCCGTTGTCGACCCCTCCCGCCTCGAGGGCTGCGGCGTGGAAGGCATCAACCGTTTCGCGGTCTGGCGCGGCGAACGCAACGTGCACCGAACCGGCCGCCATTTCCTCTTCCGTGATCCAGAGGTCTCCGCGATCGTCGATCGCGAAGCCGGGCCCCTGCGGGTTTTCGACGACCCTGACACCGAAGGGCTGCAGCGCCCGCTCGTAGAACGCGCGACTCCGTGCGATGTCGCGTACTGGCAGCCTCACATGATCGAACAGGCACGGTGGCCCACCTGGCACGGGTCAAGTATCCCGCACTGGGCGAGGGCTCGCTCTCATGGGCCGGTGTGCGGGAATGCCCCTGAGCAGGGCCGCGTGAGGTGATGTTACGCGGGGGCGGTGGGCGGCCGCGAGCGGCTCCAGTTCGACCACAGCCGTGCGGCAAAGCCGAGCGCGACGATGGCAAGAACCAGGAGGATCCACTCGATCGGGGCGGATGCGCTCGTGGAGTGGACTTGCCCGCCGACGCCGGGCGGTAGCGGCGAGAGAGGGTGAGGCGGTCGTGAGGTGCGGAGTGTCAATTTGGGTTCTCCGGTCAGGAGCAGTGTCGCTGCAACGACGAGTGCGATCGCTGCGATGGCCGTGAACACCATGAGGGAAAGCGGTCTGCGGCGAGGCGGTTGGCCGGGCGGTCTGGGGACGATCCCTCGCTCGGCTGCCCAGGTGGCAGCGAAGGCAGACGGATCGAAGGCGCTGCTTCCGAGGAGCTCCTCGGTGGAGACTCCTTCAGCCTCGGCTTCTCGGAGGTCGACGGCGAGGTCTGTCGCCATCTCCTCGGCGAGCGGATCGGGCACCCCGAGGCGCCTCCACTCACGACGGCATTGCTCGACGAAATCACTCATGTGGCCACCTCGTTTTGACGGGGGCGAGCACCGCGTCGACGGCGTCGCGAGCAGCTCGCCATTCGGACACGCCCAGGTCGAGTGCCGCGCGACCAGTGTTCGAGGGGCGGTAGTACTTCCGCGGCGGCCCTCCGTTACTCGCGGCCCGGTATGTCTCGACCAGGCCGTCACGCTCCAAGCGTCCCAGTAGCGGATAAATGGAACCCTCGCCGACGATTGACAGTCCGCGGGCGCGGAGTCGCTTGGTCATTTCGTAGCCGTAAGCCGGCCCCTCCTCCATCACCGCCAACAGGCAAAGGTCGAGCACCCCGCGGAGCATCTGGCTGCGTCGGCTCTCGTTTGCCATGCGCAGCATGATAGTCGATCTGCCCCTTGCACCGCAAGGTAGAGCGCTGCCCCTCGTTCCCGGAACGATCACCCGAGCGCACCAGATCACGGCAGATCGGCGTACCGTCATGCTGCGGTAGCTTCTCGGTTGTGGGCGAGACAGCGCTTGCGGTGAGGGCGGCCGACGGGCGGACGCTTATGGTTGCGCAGTGGGGCGACCTCGAGGGGTTTCCCGTGTTCAACCTTCACGGCACGCCCGGCTCGCGCCTCGGTCGTTTCTTCGACGAGAGCGCGTACGTGGAGGTCGGCGCGCGGGTGATCACGTATGACCGACCCGGGTATGGCGGCTCCGACCGCCTTCGCGGGCGTCGGGTCGTCGACTGTGTGTCGGATGTCGCTGCGCTCGCCGACGCCCTCGGAGTCGAGCGCTTCGCCGTCACCGGCGGCTCAGGCGGTGGACCGCACAGCCTCGCCGTGGCCGCTCGTCTCCAGGATCGCGTCACGCGAGCGGGCTGTGATGTGGGCGTGGCTCCGTTCGAGACGCCGGACTTCGACTGGTTCGACGGGATGGACCCGCTCAACGTGAGGGAGTTCGAATGGGCGTTGGAGGGCGAAGAGGTTCTCGCCCGCGAGTACGAGCGGGAGGCCGCCGAGATGCTCGAGCGCATGGCTGACGATCCGTCCAAGCTGCTCGGCGAGGACTGGCAGCTGTCGGAGGCCGACCGGACTCAGCTGGCGATGCCGGAGCGGCACGAAGTCATGCGGGAGGCGATGACCGAGGCCTTCCGCAACGGCGTCTGGGGCATCGTGGACGACATGCTCTGCATCATCGAGCCGTGGGGCTTCGACGTCACGGAGATCCGTGTTCCGACCAAGGTCAGGTACGGCCTGACCGATGTGCTCGTCCCGCGCCAGCACGGCGAGTGGCTCGCACGAAACGTGCCCAACGCAGAGGTCGTGGTCGATGAAGAGGGCGGCCATCTTGGCGACTCGGCGCAGGTGACCGAGAACTACCGCTGGTTGGTGGAACCGACCTGACGGCGGCGCTAGGCTCGGCTGGGCCAGCGTGCGGGAATGTCACTTGCACGGCGGTGGCATCTGGACGGGCGCGGCAGCGCTCAGCTCCAGGGGAGTTCGCCCCAGGAGTGGGGGCGGCCGAGGTGCCATGTGCGAATCGCGCATACGCCTCGCACGGGGAACGCGCCTCCTTCACCATCGTGCTCATCTCCGTCGGATCGGCCGTCAGTGCGTTTGCACCGCTCTGATTTACCGAAACCCGTCGATACCGAGGCCGTCTTCCTGCTCCCACCCGTAGGCGGCCAGGTAGCCCCAGCAGTCCGGCCGACTCCCGTCGGTGTCCGTGATGCGGTACGCGTCCGCGAGCTGGCGAGCGCTGATGATCGTGCCTGCCCATCGGTCGACGTCTGCGGCCGTGGCGAGTGCCGCAACGCCTCTGGCGACATAGGCAGGCGACTCGGAGATCCCGAATCCAGGGCGCTCTTTCAAGGCATCGCGCCAGTTCGCCTCGGTGACGCCGAAGTTCTCCAACATTTTCTCCGAGCGCAACCAGCCGGGTGTGACGCCTACGGCCGTCACCGGGCTTTCCTCGAGCTCGGCGGTGAGACCCTTCACGATTCGCTCGACGTTGGCCTTGACGAGGTCGTAGTAGAAGCCCACGTTCCGCCGGAAGTCGGCATTTGCCTCTGAGGTGCCGTCCGTCATCTCCACCACGAGCCCCTGGCTTCCCTGAGCCTCGGCAGTGCGCAAGATGAGCGGGATCGCGGCGCGGCACGTGATCAGGTGCGTGTGCACGCCCATCTGCAGCATCCGCAGCCCGCCGGCCCAGTCGTGCACCCAGAGCGGCTTGTCCCATTCCATGTAGCGGTCGCCGCCGAAGATGTCGTTCACGAGGAGATCGAGCCGGCCCTGTTCGCGCTCGATGCCCGCGACCAGCTCGGCAACCGACGCAGGGTCTTCGTGATCGACCACGAGCGCCGGCCCCGTGCCTCCCGCAGCCGCAATCAGGTCTCCAGTCTCCTCGATCGTCTCGGGCCTGCCGATCTCAGACGGCCCGGTGGTCCGGCTGCTGCGACCAGTCGCGTAGACGTGGAAACCCGTGCGGGCGAGCTCGACGGCGATCGCACGGCCTGCACCGCGGGTTGCGCCCGCCACGAGCGCGACCCTTCCCCCCGGACCGCCCGGGGCGGCTGCGCGTGTATCGGTCACAGCGACTCCCGAGGCTAGCCGCTTGGGCCGCGAACTGCCGCCTGGGCCAGCGTGCGGGAATGTCACTCGACATCCCGTTCGAGAGGTCTAAGGTGGACAGACGATGGACGAGCGGGAGCAACGGAGCCAGGCGCTGTGGTCTTTTGCGGACGGAATGCTTGCGTCGGAGGACAGCGTGAAGGGCTTTCGGGTCGAGGCGACCGACGGGCAGGCGGGAAAGGTCTCGTGGGCAAGCTATGCACCCGGCGAGAGCTACCTCGTCGTCAGCCACCTGCATAACCTCCGCCACAGCCATCACGTCGTTCCGGCCGGGGCCGTCACGAGGGTCAGCACTGACGAGCACACCGTTTGGCTTGGCCTGAGCCGCGCCGAGGTCGAGGAGTTGCCGGAGCACCACGACCCCCCAGCGCCCGTCGAATCGTGGATGGTCGCCGCCATCGAGAGAGCGACGGCGACGCTCCCCGTGGGAGGAGGAGGCCTGTAATGGCCTGGGCCAG
>DATIXI010000034.1:0-20802 GCA_035518635.1 Gaiellaceae bacterium | reverse complement strand
GCTGCGTCAGGCTTTCGCCCATTGCGCAAGATTCCCCACTGCTGCCTCCCGTAGGAGTCTGGGCCGTGTCTCAGTCCCAGTGTGGCTGATCGTCCTCTCAGACCAGCTACGGATCGTCGCCTTGGTGAGCCGTTACCTCACCAACAAGCTAATCCGACGCGGGCTCCTCCTCGGCCGGAGGCCGAAGCTACCTTTTCCAGCCACTCCGAAGAGCGGATGGGCCATCCGGTATTAATCCGGGTTTCCCCGGGCTATCCCGGTGCCGAGGGCAGATTACCCACGCGTTACTCACCCGTTCGCCGCTGTCCGCCAGGCCGAAGCCTGGTTTCTCGCTCGACTTGCATGTGTTAAGCGCGCCGCCAGCGTTCGTCCTGAGCCAGGATCAAACTCTCCGTGAAGATCTGCTGCACCTGCCGAAACGGCATCGCAAGCGATGCCTAGGCCGGTGCAGATCGATCACTTCGAGCTTGAGCTCAAAGTTGTCTCACCCGCCGAAGCGGGATTGACGGGTTTTGAAACCTCGGGTATCCAAAGACGGCCCGAGGCCTCGGCGTGATCGCACTGCTGAGTTTTCAAAGACCGGTGCCGTGGCCGGCGCGTAAAAAAGCCTCCGACTCGCGCCAGAGGCCTCCTAGTAGGTCGGATCTGTGTCGTATCCGGCTTACTTGCGTACGAAGGCGCTCCTGGTCGAGTTACGGGACATTTCCACTCACCGCCCTGTCGAGCAGCCTATGAAGGATAGCAGCGCTCGGGGGGGTGTCAAGCGGCTCGAATGCGCAGAAACTGGCGCTTTCCGGCCTGGATCACGACCCCCTCGACCGAGGCGGTGTCGACATCGTACGAGGTGATCGCCCGGCCGTCGGCCTTGACCCCGCCCTGGTCGATCACGCGGCGCCAGTGGCTGGTGGACTGGCCGAACGTGTCCGCCAACAGCGCCGGTAGATGGACGACCGGCTCCGCGTGCGCGACCTCCGGCACCGCGTCCGGCGCCTGCCCCTCCCGGACCACGCGCGTGAAGTGCTCCTCGGCGCCGGCGACCGCCTCTTCGCCCCACGCCCTACGCACGATGAAGCGCGCGAGCTCAAGCTTCGCCTCGAACGGCTCGCCCGGCACGTCGTCCCGCTCCATGACGAGCTGGTACCACTGTGAGAGCAGCGAGTCTGGGATGCGCATCGCCTTCCCGAACTGCTCCTCCGGAGGCTGCTTGAGGCCGATGTAGTTGCCGCGCGAGGCGCTCATACCGGTGCCGTCCCAGCTGTCGAGGTACGCGACCGTGAGCGCGACCTGCGGCTCGAGCCCGTACGCCTCCATCACGTCGCGTCCCATCAGGAGGTTGTAGAGCTGATCGGTTCCGCCGAGCTCGACGTCGGCCTCCACCGCCACCGAGTCGTACGCCTGCATCAGCGGGTACAGGAGCTCGGAGACCGAGATGGGCTCCTTGGCTGCGAAGCGGTTCGCGAAGTCGTCCCGCTCGAGCATCCGCGCGACCGTCGTCGTCCGCGTCAGGCGGAGGACCTCGGCGAAGTCGAGCTTCCCGAGCCACTCGCCGTTGAAGCGGAGCTCCGTCCGCTCGGGGTCGATGATCGTCGAGGCGTGCTCGAAGTACCGCTGCGCGCGGTCGTCGATCACCGACGGATCGATCATCGGCCGCTCCGTCTTGCGGCCGGAGGGGTCGCCGATCCGCGTCGTGTAGTCCCCGACGATCAACACCCCCGTGTGGCCCTCGTCCTGGAACGCGCGCATGCGCTGGAGCGGGATGCCGTTCCCGAGCGTGACATCCGGCGCCGTCACGTCGATCCCGAGCTTCACGCGGAGAGGGCGCTTCAGCGCGAGCTTGCGCTCGAGCCCGCCCTCGGGAAGCACGTGCACGGCGTTACGAGTCAGCTCGGCAAGCCCCATGTGAGCGGCGAGTCTACCGCTACAATCTTGCGCTTCTCGTGCCGCGTTCCGCCAGAAAGCAGGCGCCTGCTCACCCGCGGCGCAGGATCCGCAAGCTGCGCTTGTTCGGCCTTCTGCTGATCCTCTCCGTGCTCGGGCTCGTCTCGTTCGCCTTCGGGCTCATCACCGCGATCGCGGCCGACGTCTCCTCCCTCGACCCGGCCCGCCCGCACCCACGCGAGGTCGACGGCTACATCTACGCGGGCAAGCCCAGCGCCCGCGTCCTCGCCGTCCTGCGCGGCTCCGAGAGCCGGATCATCGTCAAGCCCAACCAGATCTCCGGGCGGATGAAGCAGGCGATCGTCGCGATCGAGGACAAGCGCTTCTACGACCACCGCGGCGTCGACGTGCACGCGATCGCGCGGGCCGTCTGGGAGGACCTCCGCAACCAGAAGGTCGTCGAGGGCGGCTCGACGATCACCCAGCAGTTCGTCAAGAACGCCTACCTCGAGAGCCATCGCTCGCTCGGCCGCAAGCTCAAGGAGGCCGCGCTCGCCTGGCAGCTGGAGCAGCGCTGGTCGAAGGACCGGATCCTGACCGCGTACCTGAACACGATCTACTTCGGGAACGGCGCCTACGGGATCGAGCAGGCGTCGCTGACGTACTTCGGCCACAAGGCCGACCGGATGAGCTGGGCCGAGGCGGCGCTCCTGGCCGGGATCCCGAGCGACCCGTGGCGCTACGACCCGGTCACCGACCCAAAGGCGGCCCGCCAGCGGAGAGGGATCGTGCTGCGTGCCCTCTACGACCAGGGCGACATCACGCACAAGGAGTTCGTGCTGGCGAACCACCGGCCGCTGCCGAGACCCCAGGACGTGCACCTCTCCGGCAAGCAGGGCCCGGCGCCGTACTTCACCAACTACGTGAAGCAGCAGCTGATCGACCGTTACGGCTCGGGCCGCGTGTTCGGAGGCGGGCTCCGCGTGCACACGACGATCGACCTCGGGGCGCAGCGGCTCGCGCGCCAGGCCATCTCGAAGTGGCTCCCGAACCGGAACGGCCCCTCGGCCGCGCTCGTCGCGATCGACCCGCGCACCGGGAAGGTGCTCGCGATGATCGGCGGCAAGAGCTACCTCGAGAGCCAGTTCAACCTCGCGGTCCAGGGCGAGCGCCAGCCGGGGTCCTCGTTCAAGCCGTTCGTGCTCGCGACCGCGCTGCAGCAGGGCATCTCGCCGGACTCGCAGTTCGAGTCGGGCCCGGTGCAGATCCCGCTCGGCGACCGCATCTGGTACGTGCACAACTACGAGAACTCCGATCTCGGCCGGATCTCGCTCGCGACCGCGACCGAGTACTCGGACAACACCGTCTACGCGCAGCTGACCCAGCTCGTGAGCCCGGCCGGCGTCGTCAGGACGGCCAGGCGCCTCGGGATCACGAGCCCGCTCAAGAACTACTTCGCGATCGGGCTGGGCGGGGAGGCGGTGAACCCGCTCGAGATGGCCCGCGCGTTCTCCGCGTTCGCGAACGGGGGCAGGCGGATCGACGGCGCGGCGTTCGGAAACCACCCGCGCGCGATCTCGCTGGTGCAGAACTCCAACAACCACATGGTCGACGACAACCTGCCGGTCGGGCGGCAGGTGCTGACCCGGAACACCGCGGCTATCGTCACGTCGCTCCTGCGCAGCGTCGTGACAGGCGGCACCGGGGTGAAGGCCCAGCTCTCCGACGGCCGCGAGGTGGCCGGCAAGACCGGGACGACCGAGAACTACGGCGACGCGTGGTTCGTGGGCTACACGCCTCAGCTCGCCGCTGCGGTCTGGGTCGGCTATCCGAACACGCTTCGCCCGATGCTGACCGAGTACCACGGCGACCCGGTCGCAGGCGGCACCTACCCGGCGCTGATCTGGAAGAGCTTCATGGAGAAGGCGCTCCCGTACCTGCACGACGACCCGCAGGACTTCCAGGCTCCGGCGATGCCGTACGCGTCGCCGAGGCTCGTCGTCCTGCGCAACGGCCAGCTCGACCTCGACAACGGAAACTGCCACTCGCCCAAAGAGCTCCTCTACTTCAGCGGGCGCGGCCCGGCTCACACCGCGAACTGCAAGGTGAACGAGGTCGAGGTGCCGCGGGTCGTGGGCGAGACCATCTCGAAGGCGAACACCCGCCTGCTCCGGCAGCCGCTGACGCCGAGCTACGTCTACCAGCCGGCGCTTCCGCGGCAGCCACTCGGGATCATCCTGCGGCAGTACCCGGCCAAGGGCACGCTCTCCTCCTACCAGAAGGTGACGCTCGTTCTCCCGAGGGCGATGCACGGCGTCGTGCCGAGGGTCGTCGGGCTCCGGTTCGCGCGCGCGAGGGCTCGGCTGGCGCGCCTCCACCTCAGGTGGAAGGTGGACGGGCACCCGTCGCCCGGCGCGAGGGTGATCTGGCAGTGGCCGCACTGGCAGACGGCGGCGGACAAGGGCCTCGTCGTCAGGCTGGCCGTGAGGCAGCCGGTCGAACCGGGCGACTGAGGAAGCGCGAGCCCTCCTCCGCGTAGCGCCAGGGCAGGTCGACGGCGCGCGTGATGCCGATCCGCGGGCCGCGCACGATCTCGACCGTGCCCGTCCTCTCGAGGAGTTCGAACGGCGGCCGGTCGAGGGCGAGGCCGTCGTACTCTTGCGTGATTCCAAGGGCCTGGCAGAGCCTGCCCGGGCCCGAGCAGAGAAGGCGCGGGTCGTCGAGGCGGCGCCGTGAGCGCATCGCGTCGAGCCCGTGCGTCGGCTCGAGCGCTCGGACGAGCAACGCGCTCGCGACTCCCTCCTCGCCACAGACGAGGTTGAGGCACCAGTGGATCCCGTACGAGCGGTAGACGTAGGCGTGCCCGGACGGGCCGAACATCGAGGCGTTGCGCGCGGTGCGCCCGCGGTACGCATGGCTGGCCGGATCGGTCTGCTCGTAGGCCTCGACCTCGACGATCCGCCCGCCGACGCCGTCGACGAGAAGCGTCGCCCCGATCAGGTCGGGCGCGACCTCGTGGACGTTGCGGCCGAAGTTCACGCCTCCGGATGCCTCGAGTCGTAGCGCCTCAGCGCGGGGACGAACGCCGCCAGGGCGAGGGAGCCGACGATCGAGAGGATCCCGCCGGAGACGACCGAGAAGCGGATGCTCGTCAGCGAGGCGACGGCGCCCGCCTCGACGTTGCCGAGCGAGGGGGCGCTCGCGACCTGGGCGAACTCGATCCCGGTCACGCGGCCACGCATCGCGGGCGGGGTCGCGCTGAGGACGATCACGCTGCGGAGGATCGCGCTGATGTAGTCCGCTGCGCCGGCCAGGGCGAGGGTGACGAGCGCGACCCAGAGCGTCGTGGCGAAGCCGAAGAGGACGAGCGCGACCCCCCAGCAGGCAGCCGCGATCACCACCCCGAGCCCCTGCCGGCGGACGTGGCCGACCCAGCCCGAGACCGCCGAGGCGAGCAGCGCGCCCGCATAGGGCGCGCCATAGAGCAGCCCGACGACGGTCGAGCCGCCGCCGAGCTTCGCCCCGATCGCAGGGAACAGCGCCATGGGCATCCCGAAGATCATCGCGTTCGAGTCGACCAGGAAGATCCCGAGCAGGATCGGCCGGCGGAGGACGTAGCGGAACCCGTCGACCACCGACTGGAAGCTGGGTCGGTCGGCGTCGGGCTCGGGCGGTAGCAGCGGCAGCAGCCACAGCGACGCGAACGACGCGGCGAACGTCACCACGTCTACGAGGTACGTCCCTGTGAAGCCGATCGCTGCGATCAGGATGCCGCCCAGGATCGGGCCCGCGACGGCGGCGAGGTTCCCGGACATGCCCTCGAGCGCGGAGGCGGCGGCGATCTGGTCCTCGTCCACGATCCGCGGCAGGAGCGAGCGCATCGCCGGCGTCCCGAGACTGAACGCGGTGGTGCCGAGCGTGAGCAGGACGTACAGCGCCCAGACCTGCGGATGCGGGAGCGCCGCGTTGACGGCGAGCAGCACCGAGACGATCGCGACCGCGACCTCCGTCCGGAGCAGAAGCCCCCTGCGCTCGAGCCCGTCCGCCAGCGTGCCGCCGACGAGCGGGACGACGAGCAACGGCCCGAGCGTGCAAAAGCCGAGCAGCCCGACCGCGAGCGTCGAGTGCGTGAGGTGGTACGTCTGGATCGGGATCGCAACGAACGTGATCTCCCCGCCGATGACGGAGATCGCCTGGCCGATCCAGAGCCGGCGAAAAGGGGGCGAGTCGCGGAAGGGCCTGATGTCGAGCGCGATGCGCCGAACCAGGCTCGGGGCCCGGGCCTCGGCCGGCTCGAGCGGCTCCAACTAGAAGAGCTTGTCGGCTTCGGCTGGGCTCGAGGTCGCCTCGAGCAGGCGCCGGGCGCGGCGGCCCAGGTCGGCGAGGTCGACCTTGCCGCTCTCGGACTGCTCAGCCAGGCGCTGCGCCAGGTCGAGCGCGTCGTCCAGCAGCGGCTTGCCGAGCGCGGCGTCCTGGCCCATGTCGGCGAGGATCGTGCGCTCGGTGCGCGAGGCGACGATCGGCTCCGCGACGCCCTCGACCCACACGAACGTCCGCCGGCCGTGGCCCCGGCGGTCGTCGCGGATCGGCTCGATCGCATAGATCTTGTCCGCGCGTGCGTACTTGCCGAACCCGAGGAAGATCATCCGCTGCCCGTCCACGCCCCGATTATGAAGCTAGCGGCACGTAGGCTGTACCGGCGATGAGGATCCTGCGAAGCCTGACGGCGCTCGGCTTGGCGGCTCTCGTCGCCGTCGCCGCCGGCTGCGGCGGCTCGGGCGGGCAGTCGGAGTCCCAGGGGCCGTACGGGTACGACGCCTCCCAGCCCCTCGGCTTTCACGACACAGGGCGGGCGAACAAGAACTACCCGATCGTGATCCGCAACGTCTCGTACCAGTCCGGAAAGGACCGCGTGCCCGCCTACCTGCTGCTGCCGCCCGCCGCGAGCGACAACAAGAAGCGCGCGGCGGTCATCTACCTGCACGGCTCCGGCGGCGACCGCAACACGCTCCTCCTGCCGGCGACCTGGATGGCGGGCCGCGGGGCGATCGGCCTCGCCATCACCGCTCCGTCGGCGACCGCGCCGGCCGCGCGGGGATCGGCTACGGCCGAGCTGAAGCACGACGTCGACCTCGAGAAGCGCGACGTGATCGCGGTGCGGCGCGGGATCGACCTCCTCCGTAGCCGCAAGGACGTCGACCCGAACCGGATCGGCTTCGTGGGCTGGAGCGCCGGAGCGCGCACCGGCGGGATCCTCGCGGGCGTCGAGCCCCGGCTCCGCACGCTCGTCCTGATGTCAGGCGGGGCCGTTCCCGTCAAGACGTACGTGAGCCTGGCGCCGAAGCAGATCCGCGGGACGGTCCGCCACTACCTCTCGATCGTCGACCCGCTGCACTACCTCCAGAACGCGAAGGGCTCGACGCTGTTACTCCAGGACGGGACCGTGGACCAGTCCGTGCCGCGGTCGGCGCTCCTGGCGTTCGACCACGCCGCGCCCAAGGGCGCGACGGTCCGCTGGTACCCCGCCGACCACCCGCTGAACGCGAACGCCTACCTCGACCAGCTCGCCTGGCTCGGAAACAAGCTCAGGATCACCGACCAGCCGATCCCGGGCGCGCTCACCGGCCCGTCGTGAGCGCGGCGCGGAGGGCGTCGACGACGCGCTCCTGGTCCTCCTCCTCGAGCTGCGGATAGAACGGGAGAGCGAGCGTGCGGCTCGCGATCTCCTCGGCGACCGGGCAGGTGCCCTCGGCGAAGCCGTACGTCTCGCGCATGTACGGCTGGAGGTGGACGCACGGCACGTACTCCGCGGTCTGGATCCCACCTGATCGCAGCTCGGCCATCACGACGTCGCGATCTGTCCCGCGCGGGACCGCCACGACGTAGACGAACCACGAGCGGCGATGGTCGGCGTCGTCGGCGCAGAGCAGCTCGACCCCCTCGACGCTCGCGAGCAGGCGGTTGTAGCGCTCCGCCGCCTCTGCCCGCAGCGCGAGCAGGCGGTCGAGCTTCTCGAGCTGGCCGATCCCGATCGCGGCCTGAACGTCGGTCCAGCGGTAGTTGAAGCCGACGCGGACGTGGTGGAACCACCCGCCGCCCGAATACTCGCGCCCCTGGTTGCGGAGGCTGCGCAGGAGCTTCCACTCCTCCTCGGACTCGGTGACGACGACCCCGCCCTCTCCGGTCGCGAGCTGCTTGTTCGGGTAGAAGCCGAACGCGGCCGGGACGCCGTGGGCGCCTACCGGCCGGCCCTTGTACTCAGCACCGAGAGCCTCGGCCGCGTCCTCGATCAGCGTGAGGCCGTGCCGCTCGCAGATCGCCCTGAGCTCGTTGAGCTCGCACGGATACCCGAACATGTCGACCGCCACGACCGCCTTCGTCCGCTCGGTGACCGCTGCCTCGACGGCGGCGGGGTCGAGGTTCAGCGTGCGCGGGTCGACGTCGGCGAAGACCGGCGTCGCGCCCTCGAAGATGAAACAGTTGGCCGAGGACACGAACGAGACCGGCGAGGTGATCGCCTCGTCACCCGGGCCGAGCCCGGCGCTCCGCGCGAGGAGGTGCAGGCCGGCGGTCGCGCTCGAGAGGGCGACCGCGTAGGGCACGCCGACGCGCGCGGCGACCAGCTCCTCGAAGCGGTCGATCGTCGGGCCGAGCGAGAGCCGTCCCGAGCGCAACACCTCGAGCACGAGCTCCTCCTCCCGCTCGTCCAGGAGCGGACGGGCGAGCGGTATCTCGCGAACTCCGGTGCTCAAGCCTCAGCAGGCGCAGGAGTGGCGTAGTCCAGCCACTGGGCCCAGCGCTCGCTGCGGCCACACACCGTGTCCAGGTAGGCCTCCTGGATCTTGAGCGTGACCGGCCCGACCCCGATCTCGGAGTCGTCGACCGACCGGAGCGGCGTCACCTCGGCGGCGGTGCCGCACATGAAGGCCTCGTCTGCGAGGTAGAGGTCGGAGCGGATCAGCGACTTCTCGATGACGGTGTGGCCGAGATCCTGCGCGATCTGGATGATCGTGTCGCGCGTGATCCCGGGCAGGATCGAGGTCGAGAGATCGGGTGTGTAGATGCGGCCGTCCTTGACGAGGAACACGTTCTCGCCCGGCCCGTCGGCGATGTAGCCTTCGGAGGTGAGCAGGATCGCCTCGTCGTAGCCGCCGCGCCGGACCTCCATCGTCGCCAGCATCGAGTTGAGGTAGATGCCCGTCGCCTTGGCCGTGTGCGGGATCACGTTGGGGCCGATGCGCTCCCAGCTCGAGATCTTCGCGCGGATCCCCTGCCTCAGGCTCTCCTCGCCGAGGTACGCACCCCATGGCCAGCTCATGATCACCACGTCGACCGGGTTCCCCACGGCGGAGACGCCCAGCTCGCCGTAGCCGACGAACGCGATCGGCCGGAGGTAGCACTCCGGGAGCCCGTTGATCGCGATCAGCTCGTGGCAGACCGCGCGCAGCTCGTCGATCGAGTAGCCGAGGTTCATCTGCAGCAGGCGCGCCGAGTTGTCGAACCGCTTCAGGTGGTCGGTCAGCCGGAAGACGGCGGTGCCCTTCGGGGTCTGGTATGCGCGCATGCCTTCGAAGACTCCGGATCCGTAGTGGAGGCCGTGCGTGCCGACGTGGATCCGGGCGTCCGCCCAGTCCACGAACTCGCCGTTCATCCAGATCTTCTCGGTCTCGCGCATTGCCGCAAACCCTCCTTTACCTGACCCGGACCGAATGTTATGTGTGGGACTCGACGACGTCTACGGGCCGAGCCCGTGAAAGGCGTAGCAGCTCGGTCGGCGAGAGCGCGGCCATGTGGCTCTCGGAGCCGGCTCCGACCCAGACCACCGGTTGGCCGAGCAGCGTTCGGTCGATCAGGAGCAGATCGACCTTCGGGAGCGGAAACGGCGCCACCGCGCCGGGGTCGAACCCGGTCGCCTCCGAGACCTCCTCGGCGCCCGCGATCCGCGCAGCCGTCGCGCCCGAGGCGCGCGCGATCTTCTCCGAGTCGGCGCGGCGGTCGCCGGGGACCATGACGAGCACCGGGCGGCCGTCGCAGTCGAAGACGAGCGACTTGACGATCTGGCCCAGCTCGCAGCCGACCGCGCGGGCCGCTGCCTGGGCGGTGGGGGTCCCATCCGTGAACTCCTCGACTCTGACCTCCGCGCCGGCCTCGCGCAGGTACGCGGTCACGCGCTCGACGGGCTCGGGCCAGGTTCGCTGCGCCACGTCGAAAGCGTAGCTGCGGCCTCAGTCCCCGAGGACGAACTCCCGGATCAGCTGGAGCGCCTCGGCAGGCTTGTCCCGGAACACCCCGTGGCCCGCGTCGGAGAACACCTCGAGCCGTGATCCGGGGATCCCGGCCGCCAGGTCCTCGTGGTCTGCGACGGGCGTGATCGGATCGAGCTCGCCGGCGAGGATCAGCGTCGGGCACCTGACGCGGTGGAGGTCGCCGAGCCAGTCGAACGTGAAGCCCTCGCCCCGGAAGAAATGGAAGCCGACCTCGGGCTTCAGCAGGACGCGGGCGAGGATGTCCGGGTCGGCCCGCGTCGTGTTGTAGAGGGGCAGGCACGTGGCGAGGAACGCGTCGAAGTTCTCCTCGTTCGGGTCGTCGAAGAGCCGCTCGGCCACGTTGCGCGCCTCGGTCCCGCCGAGCCGCTCGAACATCGGCAGCGCGCGGTCGAGCCGGATCTTGGCCGCGCTGCTCGAGACGATCAGCTTGGCCGGGAGGTCGGGGTGCCTGATCGCCGTCCCGAGCGCGACCATCCCGCCGAACGACTGCCCGAGCAGGACGGGGTGCTCGATCCCGAGGGTCTCGCAGAAGACGCGGAGATCCTCGATCCAGTTGTCGAAGTTCCAGCTGTCGGGCGTGCTCTCGTCGCTTCGCCCCTGGCCGCGGTGGTCGAGGAAGACGAGCTGGGCCTCCTCGGCCAGCGGCAGGAGGTAGCTCTTGAGCGTGCTGTGGTCGAAGCCCGGGCCGCCGTGCAGGCAGACGATCACCGGGCGCTCGCACATCTCCGGCCCGTCGGGGACGAGCCCCATCCCGGCCGTGTCGAAGTAGAGCTCGACGTCCCGGACGCGGAGGCGCATCAGGCGAGCGAGATCACGCGGGCGTCATCGAAGCCCTGCTCGCGGAACGTCTCGACCAGCTCCGCCGACGGCTCGCTGTCGACCGAGAGCACCATCAGCGCTTTGCCGCCGCGGCGCGTCCGCGAGACGGCCATGTTCGCGATGTTGACGCCGGCCGCGCCGAAGAGCGTTCCCACGCGCCCGATCACGCCAGGCACGTCGTCGTAGCGGAAGAACACCATCAGCGGGGCCAGCTCCGTCTCGAGCGCGAAGCCGAGCGCGCTCACGAGCCACTGCCGGTTCTCGTTGCCGATCGTCGTGCCAGCCGCACGGATCCGCTCGCCGTTCGCCCGCACCTCGACCTGGACGAGGTTGGTGTAGTCGCGGCTCGCGCGGCGGCTCTCCTCGTGCACCTCGATCCCGCGCTCGGCCGCGACGAGCGGCGCGTTGACGTAGTTGACCGGCCCCTCGGTACGGCCCTGGAAGGCGCCGTTCAGCGCGGCGACGGTGAGCAGGCGCGTGTCGTAGCCGGCGAGCGCGCCGTAGTAGGAGAGCGTGATCAGCTCGGCGCGGCCGTCCGCGAGCTCCATCGCGAGCCGGCCGAGCTTGGCGGCGAGCGGGATGAACGGCCCGAGCAGCTCCAGGTCCTCGGCGCGGATCGACGGGATGTTGACCGCGTTCGTGACCACCGCGCCCTCGAGCGCCGCCGCGACCTGCTCGGCCACGATCACCCCGGCCCGGTCCTGCGCCTCCTCGGTCGAGGCAGCCAGGTGCGGGGTGACGACGACGTTGTCGAGCTCGAGCAGCGGGCCGGAGTACGGCTCCTCGGAGAAGACGTCGATCGCGGCGGCCGCGAGCTTGCCCGAGCGCAGTGCCTCGATCAGGGCGTCCTCGTCCACGAGCTCGCCGCGCGCGGCGTTGATCACCCGCGCGCCGTCCGGGAGCTTCGCGATCTCCTCGCGGCCCAGGAAGCCCTGCGTCTCGGCGGTCAGCGGCAGGTGGAGCGTCAGGAACTCCGCGGAGGCGAGCACGTCGTCGGCGCTCTCGGCCCGCTCGACGCCCAGCTCGCGGAAGCGCTCCTTGACCACGAACGGGTCGTACGCGACGACGCGCATCCCGAGCCCGAGCGCGCGCCGCGCGACCTGCTGGCCGATTCGGCCGAAGCCGAGCACGCCGAGCGTCTTGCCCTCGAGCTCGATCCCGCCCCACACCGAGCGCTCCCAGTGCCCCTGCTTCAGCGCGGCGTGCGCCTGCGGGATGTTGCGCGCGAGCGCGGTCAGCAACCCGATCGTGTGCTCCGCCGCCGAGGTGACGGTCGACTCGGGCGCGTTCGCGACGACGATCCCCCGCCGCGTGGCCGCCTCGACGTCGACGTTGTCCACCCCCACTCCTGCGCGGCCGATCACCTTCAGGCGGTCCGCGCGCTCGATCAGGTCTCCGGTCAGCTTCGTGGCCGAGCGGATCACGATCGCGTCGTAGTCGCCGATACGCGCGGCCAGATCGCCGTTCGCGTCCACGTCGACGTCGAAGCGGTCGCGCAGCAGCTCGAGCCCGGCCTCGGCGATCGGCTCCCGGACGAGGACCCGCGCGCGGCTCACGGGCTCATACCGGCGTCTGCTCGAAGGCCTCGAGCGCGCGGCTGACGGCGACGCCGCGCTCGACCTCGGCGCCCAGCTCGACCAGCCCCAGCTCGACGGCCGCGAGGGCGGTCGTGATGTCGAACACGTCGTAGTAGCCGATGTGGCCGATGCGGAAGATCTTTCCCTTCAGCTCGCCCTGACCCGGCGCGAGCGTGACCCCGTGGCGGTCGCGGAGCAGGAGCACGAGCTCGTCCGAGTCGATCCCGTCGGGCGCGCGCGCGGCGGTGACGACGGCCGAGCTGTCGTCGTCGGGCGAGAACAGCTCGAGCCCCATCGCCTTCAGCCCCTCGCGGCAGGCGCGGCCGAGCCGGATGTGGCGGTCGAAGGCGCCCTCGAGCCCCTCGGCGAGGAGCATCCCGAGCGCGACGTTCAGGCCCGCGACGAGCGAGACCGGGAGCGTGACCGGCGCGTCGAGCGTCCCCTGGCCCTTGCTCGTGCGCGCCCAGTCCCAGTAGTACCGCGGCGAGGCGGCCGTGCCGACCTTGTCCCAGGCGGCCGGCGAGGCCGTAACCAGGGCGAGCCCGGGCGGCGTCATCAGCGCCTTCTGCGCTCCCGAGGCGACGACGTCGATCCCCCAGGCGTCGGTCTCGAGCGGCACCGCGCCCAGGCTCGAGATCGCGTCGACGACGCTCAGCGCTCCGTGGTCGCGTGCGACCGCCGCGTTCGACTGCAGGTCCGAGACGACTCCCGTGGACGTCTCCGAGTGCGTGAGGAACACGGCCGTCGCCTCCCGCTCCTCCAGCCGGGCGGCCACGTCGTCGGCCGAGGGGATCTCGCCCCAGGCGTAGCGCAGGTGGTCGACCTCTGCGTGGTAGGCGCCCGCGATCGCGGCCCAGCGCTCGCCGAAGTAGCCGGCCGACACGACCAGCACCCGCTCGCCCGGAGAGCACAGGTTCGCGACAGCCGACTCCATCGCGCCGGTCCCGGAGGCGCCGAAGAGCAGCACCTCCGACTGGGTGCGGAAGACTTCGCGCAACCGGTCGAGGCACTCGCGGTAGAGCTTCTTGAAGTCGGGCCCGCGGTGGTGGATGACCGGCTGGCCGATCGCGGCGAGCACCTCGGGCGGCGCGGGCGTCGGCCCCGGGGTCATCAGGTAGCGCTTCTCCGCCACTGCCCCGAGGGTACTAGCTGGGCGCGCTAGCGCGGACGGTGTCTGGCGAAGCTGATCACCTGCTGGAACGTGGGCCGGTTCGTCCAGCGCATCGTGTCCTGGAGCAGGCCGCCTGAGAAGCGGATCCGCTCCCCGGTGGCGTCGGCGCGCCAGGTCGTCGGATCGGGGCCCTGCGCAGCCTGCAGCTCGTTCCCCGCCTCGTCGATCGCCGTCCAGAGCGAGGCGCGGCATGCGTCGACGTCGCCTCCGCCGCAGTAGGCGACCTTCAGCGGGCCCTTGACGGCGCGGGCCATGAGCCTGCGCAGGTCCTTGTCGACGTAGCCGTACCAACCGCTCTCGTACGCCGAGCCGTTGGCGTTGGCGGGATCGTCGAGCGGCACGAGCGCCTCGAGGTCCGGCAGGGCAGGCCCGAGGACGGGGCTCAGGATCGCGCGGGCGATCCTCGGCCAGGCGGCGTCCATGATCGCCGCGCCCGGGTTGTCGATCTTCCCGTCGAGGTCGAGGTCGAGCCTGCTCCCGCCGGCGGCGCGCCAGCTCTCGAGCAGGTCGAGCATCTGCTGGTCACGCGGGCTGGGAGCAGTCGAGCCCGCGAGCACGAGCGAGATCGAAGGCAGCACCTTCATCACGCGGAAGTCCTGCGTCGCGGCCGTGTTCATCGCCGCGACCACCGCCGCCGGCGAGTACTTGCCCGTGCCCTCCAGCGCGTCATCGAGCAGCTGCACGCGCTGGAGCGGCCCGTACGACCAGCGGTCGTCAGCCGCCGCGAACCCGGGCGCCGGCTTGTTGTTCCAGTTGACGAGCACGCCGCCCGGCGGGTCGATCGCCTGCGGGTGGGCCTTCTGGGACAGGAACCCCCGCCACTCGTAGTCGCCGTCGCCGTTGGTCGGGAGGCCGAGGTCGACGCCGGGCGGCCGGATCGGGAGGCGCCCCGACGAGTAGTAGGCGATGTCCCGGTTGTCCGCGTACACCCAGTTGAACGCGAACTCCATCTGGCCCATCGTGCTCACGAACTGCTTGGCCGAGTGGACGCGCCCCTTGTCCAGGTCCTCGAACGCGCGGGCACTCAGGATCTCCCGCCCGTGCGTCGAGCGCTTGCTCGAGATCGCGACCTTCTTTCCGCCCACGGTCGCGTACCCGAGCACCGGCCCGTGGACGGTCGAGCGGAAGCTCAGCTCGATGTCCGGCGGACCCTTGACGACCCCCGCGACGAACGTCCCCATCGCGCGGCACACGCCCTTGTAGAGGTAGTGCGTGTCGTCCCCGCCGCAGAGCGTCTCCACGTACTGGTCGACGATGTCGGAGTCGGACGAGGTCGCGCTCCACGCATAGTCGGGCCCGCGGCCGATCACGATCCACGGGACGCCCGGGAACATCACACCCCGTGCGTTGAAGCCCCCGCCGTGGAGGTCGAGCTCGAGGAAGAACCCTGGGTAGAAGTAGCCGACCTGCGGGCCGGCGACGAGGATCGGGTGCCGCGTGGTCGAGCGCCTCGCGGTGACGAGCAGCGCGTTGCTCATGTTCCCGCGCGAGGCCTCGGCGGCGGCTCCCGCGCGCTCGACCGAAGGGCTCAGGCTGCCGGCGTCGAGCTGCACGTTGCCCGCGTTGCTCGTGCTCTTCCCGTACGGGAAGCTGCGCGTGGCGGTGACCGGGGTCTCCGGGTCCTGCTGCTCGCGCAGATCGTCCCAGACCTCGCGGCCCTTGGCGGCTCCGAGCTTGTTCTGGAGCTCGGCCAGGAGCTCCGCGCGGCGTGCCTCGTCTCCCCCGCCGACCCCGAACTGCCCTGCGAGCACCGCCGCCGCCGCGATCGTGTCGTTGCGCATCCAGCGCTTGACGTTCGGCTGGTACGCCTTCAGATAGGCGTTGATGCCCGCGGTGTAGGCGTCGATGTCCTCGATGATCTCGCGGCCCTTCTTGCCGAGGCTCTTCGCGAGCGTGAACTGCTTCGCGAGGGCCGCTTCCGTCGCCTTGCTCGGAACCAGCTCGTGGCTCTGGTCGTGCGGCGGGCCGTCGAGCGCGACCTCGCGGCCGGGGCCGCGGATCAGCTGCAGGATGAGCCACCGGTCCTCGGCCGTGACCCAGCCCGCGCCCCACTCCGTGTCCGCCGACGTCCTGCCGTAGACGTGCGCGACGTCCCAGGCGTCGCGGACGATGCGAACGCCGGCGCGCGGGGTGCGCTCGACCTTCGTCTTGCCGACCGGGCCGAGCGTCTCCGGCTTGAACAGGTGCTTCAGCGTCTTCGCGGTCACCTTGCCGCGGAGCGGCGTGAGCGCGTCGTAGAGCTTCGCCTGGTCGTTCCTGTGCGCGCCGCCGTTCCCGGACTCGCCGGGCGGGAGAATGTTGTAGGCGACGGCGGCGTAGTCGCTCTTCCGCGCGGCGGGCGTCGCCGCGACGACCAGCGCCGCGACCAGCGCGCAGACCCCGAGTCCTCCTGCCCTGAGCCCCATGTGCGGGCGGGAGCCTAAACGGTCGCTAGGGCAGCGCGCCGAGCGGGTCGACGGATGCGCCGCGGACGCGGACCTCGAAGTGGAGGTGCGGCCCGGTCGCATCGCCCGTCGCGCCGACCTCGCCGAGCACCGAGCCCGTCGAGACGAGCTCGCCGAGGTGCACGCTCACGACGGAGAGGTGCGCATACATCGTCTGGACGCCGTCCTCGTTGGCAACGGCCACGAGATTCCCCCAGCCGCCGGGCGTCAAGCCCGCGATCACGACGCGCCCGGGCGCGGCCGCGTGGACGGGAGTCCCGCGGTCGGCCAGCAGGTCGATGCCCGCGTGGAAGCGGTCGCCGCGCGGCCCGAAGCCGTCCCCGACCGGCGCATCGACCGGCCAGGCAAGCGGGATCGGGCAGGTGGCGGGAGGCTTGCGCAGCGCCGCGATCGTCGCGGAGCCCGCCACGCCGTCGGCCGGAAGGCCGGCCCAGACCTGGAAGCGGTGCAGCGCGGCGTCCGTCCGGAGGCCGAGCCCGCCGTCGAACGTCGCCGACGGGAAGCCGTGCCAGGCGAGCATGAACTGGAGCGCAGCCACGTCCCAGCCGACGCTGCCGCGCGTGAGCGGGCGGCTGCCGAGCAGGTGGCGGCCGAAGCGGCCGAGCGCGCGGCGGGTCTTCGGCCCTGCGATCCCGTCGACCGGGAGCCTGACCCGCCGCTGGAAGCGCATGACCGCCCGCGTGGTCGCTGGGCCTTTGACGCCGTCGATCGTCCCGTGGTAGAGGCCGCGCTTGTGGAGCGCGACCTGAAGCGCGGCGACACCCGCGTTGTGGGCGAGCGCAGGCGGCGCGAAGACGAGGGCCGCGAGGACAAACAGGAACGCGAGAAGCCTGGGGCGGCAGGTTCCCATGTCGCCATTGTGGTAGCGATTGTTCGCACTTTGCGCGAATTCCCCCCGGGTGGGTGGGGTCCCCGGGAGGGGCTCGTCGCCGGGCCTCTTGGGACCGAAAAAACGTCACACATCCGGCACAAGCGCGTGACACCCCCACGCGCCCTCCGCCGCTAGCGTGTCTTCCCCTTGGGTGGGAGGGGGTTTGGGATGGGGCCGGCCCTCGCTGCGCTAGGCGTTCAGCTTTTCGCGCAGGCGCTCGTTCACGACCTTCGGGTTCGCCTTGCCGCCCGTCTCTTTCATCACCTGCCCGACGAAGAAGCCGAGCAGGCCCTCCTTGCCGCCGCGGTAGGCCGCCACCTGTTCCTCGTTCGCGCCGAGGATCTGGTCGATCACTGGGTCGAGCTCTGACACGTCGGAAATCGCCGCTTCTGAGAGGAACGCCGAAGCGACGAAACTCGGTGAAGCACTGGACGCCACGGCCTCCGCGAACGCCGAGCGCGGGATCACGTCGCGCCGCTCGATCACCTTGCCGAGCTCGTCGGCGTTCACCGCCGCCGGGTCGACCCCGGTCGCCGCGAGCTCGTTCATGACCACGTTTGCGACCGCAGTCCGGTCTCCCGGGATTCGCGAGTACAGCTCATCTCGCTCGCTCGTGACGAGCCCCTCTGCGAGCGCGAAGCCGACCTCGCCCTCGAGCCGCCGGATCCGCGTCGAGGGCGATTCCGGCAGCTCCCCGCGCAGCTGCTCGACGAGCTCACGGTCGGGCTCCAGCGGAACGAGGTCGGGCTCCGGGAGGTAGCGGTAGTCCTGCGCCTCCTCCTTCGAGCGGAGCGGGGGCGCAGCCTCGTTGCCCGGGTCGAAGTGGAGCGTCTCCTGCTCGACCTCGCCCCCGCCCTCGTAGATCTCGACCTGCCGGCGGATCTCCCGCTCGATCCCCTTCGCGGCGAAGTTGAACGAGTTCATGTTCTTCAGCTCTGTGCGCGTTCGGAGCTCGTCCGAGCCCTCGGGCCGCACCGAGACGTTGACGTCGAAGCGAAGCGACCCTTTCTCCATCTCCGCATCGGAGATGCCGAGCTCGACCACGGTCTGGCGCAGCAGCTGGAGGAAGCGCTTCGCCGCCTCCGGGGAGCGAAGGTCGGGAGCGGTCACGATCTCGACCAACGGCGTGCCCGCGCGGTTGAAGTCCACGAGGGAGCTCTCGGCGCCGTGGATCCGGCCTTCCGCCCCGCCGACGTGGACGGTCTTGGCCGCGTCCTCCTCCAGGTGTGCCCTGACGATCCCGACCTCGTCGTCGCCGTCCGGCCCGGGCACGAGCACGCGCCCGTCCACGCAGAGGGGCTCGTCGTACTGGGAGATCTGGTAGCCCTTCGGGTTGTCGGGGTAGAAGTAGTTCTTGCGGTGGAAGATGGCGCGCTCGGCGATCCGGCAGTCGAGCGCGAGCCCGAGCCGAACCGTCCACTCGATCGCCTTCCGGTTGGGCACCGGAAGCGAGCCCGGGAGCGCGAGGCACACCGGGCACGTCTGCGTGTTCGGCGGCTCGAAGTAGGCGACCGGGCAGCGGCAGAACATCTTCGTCCGCGTCTTGAGGTGGACGTGGATCTCGAGGCCGATCACCGGCTCCCAGCGATCGCTCACCGGTACCGCTTCGGGACAAAGTCGAACGCCAGGGCCTGCTCCAGCGCATGGCCAGCGCGGAAGAGCAGGTTCTCGGAGAACTGCCGCCCGATCAGCTGGAGGCCGACCGGCAGCCCGTCCGAGAGACCGCAGGGAATCGAGAGCCCGGGCAGGCCGGCAAGGTTGGAGGGGATCGTGAGCACGTCGGCCGCGTACATCGCGAGCGGGTCGGCGGTCCGAGTGCCGAGCTCGAAGGCGACGGTCGGTGACGTCGGGCTGACGAGCACGTCGAACTGCTCGAACGCCGCGGCGTGCTCCTCACGGATCACCGTGCGCACCTTCTGCGCCTGCCCGTAGAAGGCCTCGTAGTAGCCGGCCGAGAGGGCGTAGGTACCGAGCATGATGCGGCGCTTGGGTTCGTCGCCAAAGCCGTCGTGGCGGGTGCGGTCGTACATCGCGCGCACGTCGCCGTTCGGGTCCGAACGCAGGCCGTAGCGAACGCCGTCGTATCGTGCGAGGTTCGAGGACGCCTCGGAGGGGGCGACCAGGTAGTAGCAGGGAAGCCCGAACTCGACCGAGCGCGGCAGGTGGCACTCGCCGATCTCGGCGCCGAGCTCCCCGGCGAGCTCGAGCGCCCGCGCGATCTGCTCGGTCACGCCCGGCTCGATTCCCTCGGCTTCGTTGAGCTCGGTGGGCACTCCGATCCGGAGGCCCTTCAGGTCGTCCGCCTCGGGGAGCTCGACCGGCTCGGTCAGCTCGACGGTCGTCGTGTCGCACGGATCGCGGCCGGCGACGATGCCGTAGAGGCGCGCGCAGTCACGGACGGTCTTCGCGACCGGGCCGATCTGGTCGAGGCTCGAGGCGAAGGCGACGATCCCGTAGCGCGAGACCGTGCCGTAGGTCGGGCGCAGGCCGACGACGCCGCAGAGCGCCGCGGGCTGTTTGATGGAGCCGCCGGTGTCGGAGCCGAGCGCCCACGGCGCCAGCCCGGCCGCGACCGCCGCGGTCGACCCGCCCGAGGAACCGCCGGGCACGCGCCTCGGGTCCCACGGGTTGCGCGTGGGGCCGTACGCCGAGTTCTCCGTGGACGAGCCCATCGCGAACTCGTCCATGTTGGTCTTGCCAAGCAGCGAGAGGCCGGCCTCCTTGCAGCGCGCGGCGACGGTGGCGTCGAAAACCGGCCGGTAGCCGGCGAGGATGCGCGACCCGGCCGTGGTCTCGACGCCCTTCGTGGAGACGACGTCCTTGAGGGCGATCGGCACGCTGTTCGCGCCCTCGGCGCCGTCCTCGACTGTGCAGAGGTAGGCGTTCAGCTCGTCGTTGCGCTCCGCGGCCGCGTCGAGGTAGGCGCGGTGGAGCTCGGCCGGAGTGATCTCACTCCTCTCGATCAGGCCGAGCGCGTCCTCGACCGTCACCCGGAGCGTGTCGATCACGGCCGTCCCCGCCGATTCGTGCCCCAAACGCCCCCCAGGGGTCCCCCGGGACCCCTACAGACACGGTAGCCGTCCTCGGCGCGCGGGTCTGTGACGCGTCCGTGCCGAAAGTGGGACAGATCCGCGCTCACGCGGCCGGCACGCGGAAGGAGTCGCTCTCGCGGTCGGGGGCGTTCGCGAGAGCCTCGTCGGCGCTCAGCGACGGCCGCGGCTCGTCCTCTGCCCACACGTTCACGAGGTCGAGCGGGTGCGCGGTCGGCTCGACGCCATCGAGGTCGAGCTCGCTCACCTTCCCGACCGCCTCGAGGATCGCGCTCAGCTGCTCGGCGAACCGCTCGACCTCCTCGTCGGAGAGCTCGAGCCGCGCCAGCCTGGCGACGTGCAGGACGTCGTCGCGTGAGATGGCCATCCGCACAATCCTGTCAGAACAGCCCGGTCGCTACGGAGGCCCGCCGACGGTGTCGGGGGGTTGAACCAGACCGGCGCGGGGCGCGTAGTAGCGGATGGGGTTCGTGGGGGACCGAGACCCTCCCCACGAAGAACGGGGCCCCGTCAGGGGCCCCGTTTTACTTTCGGTTCCGGAAAGGGTCTAGACCGGCTGGACGTTCGCAGCCTGCAGGCCCTTATCGCCCTGCACGACCTCGAACTCCACCTGCTGACCCTCGGTCAGCGACTTGTAGCCTTCCCCTGCAATCGCCGAGAAGTGGACGAAGACGTCTTCGCCGCCTTCGCGCTCGATGAAGCCGTAGCCCTTCTCGTTCGAGAAC
>DATIXI010000033.1:0-37141 GCA_035518635.1 Gaiellaceae bacterium | reverse complement strand
GAGCTGATCGCGATCGGCGCGCCGAACACCGGCCCGGGCGACGGTCCGATGACGCAGGACTGGTGGAAGGACTAGACGCGACGTTTCCCGACACGGCCGCCGTCGAGCACGGGGAGCTGACGGTCGGCGGGATCTCTGCCGGCGCGCTGGCGGAGGAGCACGGCACGCCGCTCGTCGTCTACTGCGCGGCCACCCTCCTGTCCGCAGCGCGCGCCTACGTGGAGGCGGCGCGCGGCGCGCTCGTGCTCTACAGCGTCAAGGCGTTTCCCAGCCTCGCGCTGCTGCGGCTGTTCGAGGCGGAGGGCCTGGGTGCGGACGTCTCCACGCTCGGCGAGCTCGAGTTCACGCTCCGGGCCGGGATCCCGGGCGAGCGGATCGTCGTGCACGGCAACAACAAGGGCGACGAAGAGCTGCGAGCCGCGGCGGAGGCCGAAGTGCGCTTCGTGGTGCTCGACGCGCTCGACGAGGTCGCGCGTGCCGCCTCGGCAGGCGTCCGCCGGGTGCTCGTGCGCGTCACGCCGGGCATCGACGCCGACACGCACGCGGCGATCCGGACCGCCCACCACGGCTCGAAGTTCGGCCTCCCGCCCCAGCAGGCCGCCGCGGCGATCGCGGAGGGCAGGGAGGCCGGGCTCGAGGTTGCGGGGCTCCACCTGCACATCGGCTCGCAGCTACTCGACACTGAGGCGGCGAGGTCGAGCGTCGACTGGCTCGGCGCGTTCGCAGCCGGGTGCCGCGCCGAGCTCGGCTGGGAGCCGCAGGTGGTCGACCTCGGAGGCGGGCTCGGGATCCAGTACGTCGGGGGCGAGCGCCCGCCGGCGATCGCGGAGTTCGTCGGCGCGCTCATCGAGCGGCTCGAGCACGCGTGGGAGCTGCACGGCCTCCCTCGCCCAGAGGTGATTTTCGAGCCCGGGCGCTCGCTCGTCGGCCACGCGGCGGTGACGCTCTACCGCGTCGGGGTGGTCAAGCGGGCGACGGAGTCGACGACCTACGTCGCGATCGACGGCGGCATGTCGGACAACCCGCGGCCGCAGCTCTACGGCGCCCGCTACGAGGCGCTGCTCGCGAACCGCGCGGACGAGCAGCCGTCGGGCGCGTACACGGTGTGCGGGAAGCACTGCGAGTCCGGCGACGTACTGATCGATTCCGTCCGCCTGCCCGAGCCCCGCCGCGGCGACCTGCTCGCCGTCCCGGGAACCGGTGCGTACACGCTCTCGATGGGCTCGAACTACAACGCCGTCCCGCGACCCGCCGCCGTCCTCGTCTCCGACGGAGGGGGGGCGCGCCTGATCCGCCGCCGCGAGACCGTCGACGACCTGCTCGCGCTGGAGGAGCCGGCTATCTGAACGGCGGGTGCAACGGCAGCAGGAACGGCTTCCGCGGCTTCTGGGCGAAGTCGAAGTCGCGGGTCAGGTCGCCGAGGATCGGGATGTCCTCCCTCACGGTCGGCCGGGGGTCGGGACGCCCGTCGTTCTTCGGGTCGAGCCGCTGGCCGCCGAGGAAGTCGTCCTCGATGAACTTCGCGTACGCGTCGAAGCTCAGGGTCTGGTGGTCGATGTACCCCTGCTTCGCGTAGGGCGAGATGACGAGCGCCGGGACCCGCAGGCCGTAGCCGTTCTGGTCCACCGCCGGAGGTGCGACGTGGTCGTAGAAGCCGCCCCAGTCGTCCCACGCGAGGAAGATCGCGGTCGAGCTCCAGTCGGGGCTGCGCATGATGGCGTTGATCACACTCGTGACGTAGGCCTGCCCGGTCCTGACCGACGATGGCGGGTGATCGCTGACCCTGTCGGTGGGGATGAGCCAGGCGACAGCGGGCAGCGTTCCCTTCCGCGCGTCGCGGAAGAAGTACTTCATCGAGACGATGTTGCGCAGCTGGCGGTCCTGACGGACGGTCGTGAACCACGGAAGGGGGTTCCAGCTCCCTGGCGTCTTCGCCCGCTGTGGCACCGAGCCGCAGATCATCTGGTCCTCGTCACAGTCCGGCTGAGTGCCGGTGAAGACGTAGTAGCGCCAGGAGACGTGGTACCGGTGCATCAGGTAGGTGAGGTCTGTCCATGCGTAGCTGGGCACCCGCGAGGTCGGGTTCTGGGGCGTGTGCGGGGGCGCGAGCGGGTTCTCGACCGCATTCACGCAGCTCATCGGGTCGTTGCGGCGCTTACAGCGCGCCGACCACTCGGAGACCATGAACAGCTTCTGTGGCAGCGACGCGGACGTGTTCGGCTCGAACATGTGGTCCTGCAGGACGAAGTGCCGCGCGTAGGCCCAGTAGTTCGGAAGCTCGCGCGCGTCGAAATAGCCCATCACGTCCGGTCCGCGCTTCATCGAGCACTGGGGCGCCTTCGGATGCGCGCGGCAACCGTTTTTGAGGCCGCGTCGCGCCTGCGTGACGAAGCCGTTCATCTTGCCCCCGTTGACGTCGCGGACGGCGTCGAGGTGCTCGTGTGGGCCGCCGATGTTGCGGGGCGAGGTCTCGTGGTAGGGCTTGACGCATGTGTGCCGGTACGTGTCCGGCACGCAGACGGTGACCCTGCCGTTTCGCCTCGGGATCCCGTCCGCGCCGGGGTAGGTGCCGAAGTACTCGTCGAACGAGCGGTTCTCCTGCATGACGACGATCACGTGCCTGATCTTGTGGACGCCGACCGCCACGGGCCCGGCAGGTGCCGTCCGTCGCGAGGCCGACCCGCCGCATCCCGCAAGAAGCCCAACGGCTACGAGCACCACGATCGCTCGAGACCCCAACTCGGGGCTGATCCTACGCCCGGCGGCGGCTACCTGCGCGCGAGAGCGAGCTGCGCGGGGCGGACGAGGCGCGACGGCGCCTCCAGGCCGGCCTCGCTCACGGGCGGGTTGAGCGGCTCTGCGAGCGGCGCGGCTCCGAACGACGCCAGGCGCCGCTCGTCGGGCGCGTCGTCGTAGAACGTCGTCCGCTGCCGCGGCTCGCGGCCGAGCTCCCGGATCGCCCCCTCGAGGCGCTCCGGCGAGGCCTCCTGCCCGTGCGCGGCCCCCGCGGCGCGCGAAATCGACTCGTTCATGAGCGTCCCGCCGAGGTCGTTCGCCCCGGCGCGGAGCGCGACCTGTGCGCCGTCGAGGCCGAGCTTGACCCATGACGCCTGGATGTTCGTGATCCACGGGTGCAGCGCGAGCCGCGCGACCGCGTGGACGAGGACCGCCTCGCGGAAGGTGGGCCCGGGCCGCGCGCGGCCCTTGAGGTAGATCGGCGCCTCCATGTGCACGAACGGGAGCGGGACGAACTCGGTGAACCCGCCTGTCCTCCGCTGCTGCTCGCGCAGCCGCACGAGGTGCCGCGCCCAGGAGCGCGGCGTGTCGGCGTGCCCGAACATGATCGTCGTCGTCGAGCGCAGCCCGGCCCGGTGCGCCGCGTCGTGCACCTCGAGCCACTGCTCAGTCGAGACCTTGTCCGGGCAGATGACCGCGCGCACCTCGTCGTCGAGAATCTCGGCCGCGGTGCCGGGCAAGGAGGCGAGCCCCGCCTCGCGCAGGCGCGCCAGGTACTCGTCGAGCGGGAGGTCGAGCGTCGCCGCGCCCTGCCAGACCTCGAGCGCCGAGAACGCGTGCACGTGGATCTCCGGCACCGCGTCCTTCAGCGCCCGGCAGACATCGAGGTAGTAGTCCCCCGTGAACGCCGGGTGGATCCCGCCCTGAAGGCAGATCTCGGTTGCTCCCCGCGTCCACGCCTCTTCAGCGCGGCGCACGATCTCGTCGAGCGGGACGAGGTACGGCACGCCGCGCAGGTCGGCGGCCAGGCGGCCCTTCGAGAACGCGCAGAAGCCGCAGCGGAAGTAGCAGACGTTCGTGTAGTTGACGTTGCGGGTGACCACGTAGCTGACGGTGTCGCCGTTGACCTCGCGGCGGAGACCGTCGGCCGCGCGCAATACCGCCGCGAGGTCCCGGCCGCGCGCGGAGAAAAGCGTCTCGATCGCGTCCTCGTCGAGCTCGTCAGCGGCGAGCGCGGCCGCGACCGCGCCCCGAGCATGGCCGCGGAGCTCCAGCCGCGGGGGCGGCTCGATCGCCCCCGGCGCCCAGCGGCCCTCGCGCGCGAGCCCGTCCGCGTCGCTGCGGCGGAGGACGTGCGGGGCGACGCTTCCGTCCACCCAGCGGTCGAGCTCCGCCACGTAGCGCGGGTAGATCGCCAGGCGCGGCGCCAGCTCGAGGCCCTGCGCCTCGGTGGCGTGCCGGAGCCGCTCGAGCTCGGGCCACGGCGCCTCCGGGTTCACGTGGTCGACCGTGACAGGCGAGACGCCGCCCCAGTCGTCGATCCCGGCCTCGAGCAGCCGCGGGAACTCGTCGTAGCTGAGGTTCGGCGGCGCCTGGATGCTCCACTCCGGGCCGAGGAGCACGCGCGCCGCGGCGCAGGTCCAGAGCAGCTCCTCGAGCAGCGGCTCCGGCGCGTCCGCCATGCGGGTCCCGGGCTTGGCGCGGAAGTTCTGGACGATCACCTCCTGGACGTGCCCGAACCGCTCGCCCAGCTCCCGGATCGCCAGCAGCGACTCGACCTGCTCCTGCCGCGTCGCGCCGATCCCGATCAGGATCCCGGTCGTGAACGGGACCCGCGCGCGACCGGCGGCCTCGATCGTCTCCAGCCGCCGCACGGGGAGCTTGTCCGGCGAGCCGAAGTGCGGGCCGCCGCGCTGCGAGAGCCGGTCCGAGAGCGTCTCCAGCATCAGGCCCTGCGAGACGCTGACCTCGCGCAAGGCCAGCACGTCCGCCTCGGTCATCACGCCCGGGTTCACGTGCGGGAGCAGGCCCGTCTCCTCGAGCACGAGCCGCGCACAGCGGGCCAGGTACTCGAGCGTCGTCTCGCAGCCGAGCGCCGCCAGCTCCGCGCGCGCGGCGCGGTAGCGGAGCTCGGGCTTGTCGCCGAGCGTGAACAGCGCCTCGTGGCAGCCGGCTGCCGCGCCGGCGCGCGCGATCTCGAGCACCTCGTCCTCGGTCAGGTAGGCGCGCTCGCCTCGGCGCGGAGGGTGCGCGAACGTGCAGTAGTGGCAGACGTCCCGGCAGAGCTTCGTCAGCGGGACGAACACCTTCGGCGAGTAGGTGACGAGCCGCCCGTGCCCGGCCTCCCGGAGCCGGAGCGCTTCTGCGGCCAGGTCCTCCCAGGGCGCCTCGACAAGGTCCCGCGCCTCCACGGCGCGAGACTACTCGTTACCGGACGCGGAACAAGCCGCCGAACGAGTACCAGCGGCCGTTGTGGTAGCGCTCGAGGCGGGCCTGGTCGAGCGGGAAGCGGTCGGTCGGCGTCGTGTGCACGATCACGCCCGGGAGCAGGAAGGGGTCGTTCTTGACGTTCAGGTGCGTGACCGCCTTCATCAGGCTCGCCCGCGTCGGGTTCTTGCCGGCCTTCTTGAGCGCCTCCACGAACGTGTGGGCGACCGACATCCCGTAGACGTTGTAGACGTTGCCCGGGTGCACGCCCTTGTACCGCTTCATGATCGAGCGGTAGAGCTTGATCCCCTTGTCCTTGGCCCAGCGCGGGTCGTTCGGGTCCTTGAGGAAGACGATCGAGATCGAGCCCTCGGTCTGCTTCTTGCCCGCCCCCTGGGTCGCGATGCCCATGATGTTCGAGGCGCTGGAGACTGCGTTGACGTAGGACTTCGGCTTCCACCCGAGCTTGTGCGCGTAGACGAACGACTGGATCGCGAACTGCGGCGTCGCGAAGACCATCAGCGTGTTCACCTTCGCCGCCTTGAGCTTCGCGATCTGCGACTGGACGTCCGGGTCCGTCACGTCGTAGCTCTGCTTGGACACGAGGAGGCCCCCCTTCTTGCCGAGACCCCGCACGAGGCCGGCCAGGAGGTCCTTCCCGTAGTCGTCGTTCTGGTAGAGGACGCCGACGCGCGCCTTGGGCGTCTTCTTGGCGATGTAGCGGCCGTAGATCGTGCCCTCGGCGCGGTAGTTCGGCTGGTACCCGATCGTCCAGGGCCACTGCTTGTAGTCCCTGCCCCACGTCGTCGCGCCGCTGGCGGCGAACAGCTGGGGCACCTTGAGCGCGTTCAGGTACGGGCGGGTGGCAAGGTTCTGCTCGGTGCCGAGGCTGTTGAAGATCGCGAACACGTGGTCCTGCTCGACCAGCTCACGCGTGTCGGTCGCCGTCTGGCTCGGGTCGTAGGCGTCGTCCTTGATCAGGTACTTGATCTTGCGGTGGTTGACGCCGCCGTGGACGTTGACGTAGCGGAAGTAGGCGGCTGCGCCGAGCCCCACGGTGCTATAGGCGGACGCGACGCCGGTCAGCGGGATCGTCCCGCCGATCAGGACCTCGGTCGGAGTGACGCCAGGGGTCGCGGTGCCTGCCCCGGAAGCCGCGGTTGCGAGCGTAAGCGCGCACGCGAGTGCGGCGAGGACGTAGGAGATTCCTTTCATGCCCGGACTAGGGACGAGTGTATAACCAGGTTGTTAGCGGCCTTGCCAACCTGCGCAGGAAGCCGCCGACCCCGCTCGGGAGCAGGATCATCACGATGATGATCGCCGCCCCGTAGACGAAATCGGGCACTCCGGGGCGCTCGGAGATGTGCGTCGAGACGTCCGGGAGGTACTGGACGAAGAACGCACCGACCACGAGGCCGACCAGCGAGCCGAGCCCGCCGACGACCGCGCCGACGAGGATGAGGATCGAGAGCAGGAACGTGAAGCTGAGCGGGTTGACGATCTGGGTCTGGATCGCGAGCAGCGATCCGGCGATTCCCGCGTAGACGCCGCTGAGCGCGAACGAGAGCGTCTTGATCTTCGCCAGGTTGACGCCGGACGAGACGGCCGCGATCTCACTGTCGCGCACGGCGCGGAAGACCCGGCCGATGCGCCCGCGCACGATCAGCCACGCGATCGTCAGCCCGATCAGGCCGATCGTCCACGTCAGGTAGTAGAGGAAGTGGTTCTGCGTCATCGAGTGGCCGAAGATGGTCACGGAGCCCCCGAGCCCGGTGATCTGCTTCGGCGCCTTCTCGACGAAGACGAGCCCCTCGCTGCCGCCGGTCAGGCCGGAGAACTTCTTCAGGATCGACGGCATCGCCACGGCGAGCCCGAACGTTGCGACGGCCAGGTAGAGGCCGGAGAGCCGCAGCGCCGGGATCCCGACCAGGAAGCCGACGGCCCCCGCGGTCAGGCCCGCGACCGGGATCGTCCAGACGTCGCGCCAGTGCTCGTGGGTGACGAGGATCGCCGTCGTGTAGCCGCCGATCGCCATCAGGGCGCCGTGGCCGAGCGAGATCTGCCCCGTGTAGCCCGTCAGCAGGTTGAGGCCGACGATCGCGATGAAGAAGACGCCGGCCTGCGCGAGCTCCCGCGAGTGGAAGTCGCTGACGAACCGCGGCAGGACGAGGAAGAAGGCGATTCCCGCCGCGACGGCCAGCACCCAGAGGGCGATCCCGAGCGCGCGTCGCATCAGACCCTCCTCACCGCGGTCCGCCCGAAGAGCCCGGCCGGCCGCACGAGCAGGACGGCCAGGATCACCGCCAGCGCGAACGGGGTCCGGAGGTCGGTGCCGATCCAGTCGACGTAGGTCCCGACGAGCGTGATGAAGACGCCGAGCAGCAGCGAGCCCACGACCGCGCCGATCGGGCTGCCGAGCCCACCGAGCACCGCGCCCGCGATCGCGTAGAGGAGCACCACCTGCATCAGGTTCTGGTCGAAGCTCCCGAGCGCGGGCGCCGTCAGCATCCCGGAGACCGCCCCCATCGCCGCCGCCAGCCCCCACCCGAGCGCCAGCATCCAGCTCACGCGGATCCCCAGCAGGCGGCTCTCGTCCGGGTTCACCGCAGAGGCGCGCAGGGCGAGCCCGACCTTCGTGAACCGGAACAGCAGCCACAGCAGCACGACGACTCCGACCGAGACCGCGATGTTGCCGAGGTCCTCGATCGAGAACGCGACTCCGGCGACGTCGATCGGCCTCGTCGAGAACGCATTCGGCAGCGTGCGCGTCTCGGAGCTCCAGATCCACTTCGCCGCGCCGTCGACGAGGAAGAAGAGCCCGATCGTGACGATCGCGACCGTCAGCTCCGGCGCGCGCTCGACCGGCCGGATCACGACCCGCTCGACCGCGATGCCGCCGACGAACGAGATCGCGATCGTGAGGAAGAACGCCTCCCAGAACGAGAGGCCGTGGTTGACGAGCGACCACGCGATGAACGTCGAGAACATCGCCATCTCGCCCTGCGCGAAGTTGATCACGCCCGTCGAGCGGTAGATCAGGACGAGCGCCAGCGCGAGCAGCGCCCAGGTGCCGCCGACGGAGAGCCCGATCACGGTCTGCTGCGCCAGCTGGGTCCAGTCGAAGGCGAGCAGCATCAGTACCCCAGATACGAGCGTCTGACGGACTCGTGCTTCCGGAGATCGCCGCTCGGGCCCTCGAACGCGACCTTCCCGACCTCGAGCACGTAGGCGCGAGACGACGCGGAGAGCGCGATGTTCGCGTTCTGCTCGACGACGAGGACGGTCAGGCCCTCGCGCTCGTTCAGCTCGCGGACGATCCGGAAGACCTCGTCCACGACGATCGGCGCCAGGCCGAGCGACGGCTCGTCGAGCAGCACGAGCCTGGGCCGGAGCATCAGCGCCCGGGCGAGCGCGAGCATCTGCTGCTCGCCCCCACTGAGCGTGCCGGCTTCCTGGTCGCGGCGGTCCGCGAGCTGCGGGAAGTGGGCGAGCACGCGCCGCTCGTCCTCGCCGATCGCCTTGCGCCCGCGGCGGGTGTAGGCGCCCAGGCGCAGGTTCTCGCGCACGGAGAGCTCCGAGAGCGTCCCGCGCCCCTCGGGCACGTGCGCGACCCCGAGCCGGGCGACCGCCTCCGGCGAGCGCCGCGAGATCCGCTTGCCGGCGAAGACGATCTCACCGCTGCGCTTGACCAGCCCCGAGATCGCGCGAAGGGTCGTCGTCTTGCCCGCGCCGTTCGCGCCGAGGACCGCGACGATCTCGCCCTCGCCCACGGTGAGCGAGACGCCGTGGAGCGCCTTGACCTGCCCGTAGCGCGCCTCGACGTCCGTCAGCGTGAGGAGCTCAGCCATCGGCGGTTCCCAAGTAGGCCTCGATCACGGCCGGGTCGCTTTGCACCTGGGCCGGGGTCCCACTCGCGATCCTGCGGCCGAAGTCGAGCACGTGGACGCGGTCGGCCACGCCCATGACGAGACCCATGTGGTGCTCGACGAGCAGGATCGTCAGCTCGAAGTCCGCGCGCAGGAGGCGGAGCAGCGCAGCCAGCTCCTGGACCTCTTCGTGGTTGAGCCCGCCTGCCGGCTCGTCGAGGAGCAGCAGGCGCGGTCCGGACGCGAGGGCACGGGCGAGCTCGACCCGTTTCTGGATCCCGTACGAGAGCTCGGCCGCCCGCCGGTTGGCGACCGGCGCGAGGCCCGCGTAGCCGAGAATCTCGCGCGCGCCGCGCCCGCGGCGGGCATGGCGGCCCATGAGCACGTGCTCGAGCACGGTCATCGAGCCGAACAGCTCGACGTTCTGGAACGTGCGCGCGATGCCCCGCTTGACGATCGCGTGCGTCGGCGTCTTCAGGAGGCTCTTGCCGTCGAACTCGATCTCGCCGGAGTCCGGGCGGTAGAGGCGCGTGATCAGGTTGAACGCGGTCGTCTTGCCCGCGCCGTTGGGCCCGATCAGCCCCACGATCTCCCCCTCGCCGACGTCGAGCGAGACGTCGTCGACCGCGACGATCCCGCCGAACCGGAGCGTCACGTGCTCGACGAGGAGCAGGGCCACGGCCGCGGACCATAAGCGTACGATTCGACGCATGAGCGGTCTTCGACGGGGACAGCTCGCCTTCGTCCTTGGAGCGGCCGCCGTCCTCTGGGCGGTACTGCTCGTCGTGGCGGCGTTCACCTGGCCCGCCTACGAGGGCGAGCAATGCGGGAGCTCGGGCTGCACCGTCTGGAGGACGACGATGTTCCACGAGAACGGCTGGTGGGTCATCGAGTTGCTCGCCGGGGTCGCCCTGATTGCCCTGCTTGCCTTCTGGGCGCTGCACGTTCTCTGCTCGAAGGGAAGCAACCGGGCCGCGAAGCTCGCGACGGGCTGCGTCCTCGCGCTCGCAGCCTTCGCGTTCGTGAGCGGCTTCTCGATCGGCCCCTTCGTGTTCCCGGTGGTTGTCCTGCTGACGGCCTCTGCGCTCCTGACCCCGCTGCCTCGGAACTCCGGGCCCCCGACTTAGTAACAGACTGTTACTTGGAGCCCGAGACGCCGCTGAGCTCGGCGGGGTCGGTCACGGGCCGCTGACACGCGAAGCGCTCGCACACGTAGACGGCGGGCTTCCCGTCCACGAGACCCTTCCCCGCGAGCAGCGGGACGCTCTCGTCCGGGCCGAACGCGACCACGGCGTTGGGCTCGAACGGCCCGAGAGCCGCGCGGGCGACGTCGCTCCCTGGCGGGCCGACGATCGCGATCTCCTTCGGCGTCGCGAGGTAGAGGTCGAGCGCGTTCAGGGCCCAGGCGAACTCCGTCGGCCCGCGCTCGAGGCCCTCGCCGAGCAGGCGCAGGACGCCCACTGCCTGCCGCTCGAGCTCGCCGTCGCCGTAGAGCCTGGCCAGGCGGAGCAGGACGTACGCGAGCATCGAGTTGCCGGAGGGGATCGGGTGGTCGAAGAGGTCCTTCTTGCGCGCGACCAGCTGCTCGCCGTCCGTGGACGCCAGGAAGAAGCCGCCGTGGAGCTCGTCGCCGAACAGCTCGATCGCGAGCAGCGCGAGGCGCCGCGACTCCTCGAGCCAGCGGGACTCGCCGGTCGCGACGTGCAGCTCGTAGAGGCCGTGCGCGACATTCGCGTAATCGTCCAGGTAGCCGGTGCCGCTCGAGCGTCCGGCGCGGCGGCTTCGATGCAGACGGCCCTGGCCGTCCGAGAGCGGACCGAGGAGGAACTCCGCGAGCCTCCTCGCCTCCTCGACCTGCTCGGGCCGCTCCAGCCTCCGCCCCGCCTCGGCGAGCGCCGCGAGCGCCAGGCCGTTCCAGGAGGCGATGGCCTTGTCGTCGAGCCCCGGCTGGGGGCGCTTCGAGCGCATCTCGAGCAGCCGCGCCCGCAGCTCGTCGTCCAGCTCGCCGCGCAGGACGAAGCGCCCGTCCTCGAACGGCTCGAACAGTTCTTCGGGCGCGCCCTCTCCGGGTGCCCAGGTGTAGGTGAGCCCCTCGACGCCGTTCGTGTCGGCGTCCTGCGACGAGGCAAAGCCGCCGTCCGGGAGCCGCAGGTCGCGGAGCAGGTAGTCGAGCGTCCGCTCCGCCACCTCCCGGTAGCCCGCGTTGCCGGTTAGGAGCCAGCCGTGGAGGTACGCGGGGACGAGCAGCGCGTTGTCGTAGAGCATCTTCTCGAAGTGCGGCACGAGCCAGCGCTCGTCGACCGAGTAGCGGTGGAAGCCGCCTCCGACCAGGTCGTACATCCCGCCCGCGGCCATCGCGTCGAGCGTCTTCGCGGCGGGCTCCACCTCCCCGCGGCGCAGCAGGAGCTCGAGCGCGGAGGCCGGCGGGAACTTCGGCGCACGTCCGAAGCCGCCCCACTGAGGGTCGAACAGCTCGCCGAGTCGGCGCACGGCCGTGAAGAGGAGCGCCTCCGTCAGCGGCTCCGACGACGGCGTGGCCGCGGCCGCCTGCTGGAGCGCCTCGATCAGCGCCCGCGCCCGCCGCTCGACGTCGCCGGGCCGCTCACGGTAGAGATCCGAGACCGCGACAAGGACCTCAGAGAACGCGGGCATCCCGTGGCGCGGCTCCGGCGGGAAGTACGTGCCTCCGAGAAACGGCTCGCCCTCGGGAGTCAGGAACACCGTCAGCGGCCACCCGGCCTGGCCCGTCATGGCCGTGACGGCGTCGAGGTAGATCCCGTCGAGGTCGGGCCGCTCCTCGCGGTCGACCTTGATGCAGACGAAGCGCTCGTTCATCAGCGCGGCCGTGTCCTGGTTCTCGAACGACTCGTGTTCCATCACGTGGCACCAGTGGCAGGCGGCGTAGCCGATCGAGAGCAGGATCGGACGGTCTTCTTCCCGCGCGCGCGCGAGAGCCTCGTAGCCCCACGGGTACCAGTCCACGGGGTTGTCCGCGTGCTGGAGGAGGTACGGGCTGGTCTCGCCGGCGAGTCGGTTCATGGGCTCGGCTAGGCTAGCCGCCCTGACCACGCTGGAGACCGAGCGACTCGTGCTTCGCCCGCCAGCCCCCGAGGACACCGAGGCGCTGGCGCCCATGTACGCCGACCCCGAGGTGATGCGCTACCTCGGCGACGGGCGGACGTTCACGCGCGCCGAGACCGACCGCTCGGTGCGGCGGATGATGGACACGTGGGAGTCGGACGGGTACGGCCTCTTCACGACCGTGCTCAAGGAAAGCGACGAGGTGATCGGCCGGGTCGGCCTGATCGTCTGGAACCCCGAGACCTGGCAGCTGACCCGAGCCGGCACCGAGGGGCCGACCGAGCTCGAGGTCGGCTACACGATCGGCAAGCCGTGGTGGGGCCTCGGCTACGCGACCGAGGCCGCGGGCGCGGCCCGGGACTTCGCGCTGCACGAGCTCCGCGCGCACCGGTTGATCGCGCTGATCATCCACGGCAACGACGCCTCCGAGAACGTGGCGCAGAAGCTCGGCTTCCGGTACGAGCGCGACATCCTCTTCGGCCGCCGCGAGGCCAAGCTCTTCGCGTTCGAGGCATGACCGAGACCCGCGACCTGCTCCGCCTGACCGCAGAGCTCGCGGCCGACTACGTCGAGACCCTGGGCGAGCGGCCGGTCTTCCCGGACGTCACCCCGGACCAGCTGCGCGAGGCCCTCGGCGGGCCGCTCCCGGACGAGCCGCTCGACCCGGAGCAGGTCGTGACCGAGCTCGCCGCAGCGGCCGAGCCGGGGGTCGTCGCGATGAGCAGCGGGCGGTACTTCGGGTTCGTGATCGGCGGCACGCTGCCGGCCGCCCTCGCCGTGGACTGGCTCACCTCGGCCTGGGACCAGAACGCGGGCCTCTACGTCGCGGGCCCATCCGCTTCGGTGGCCGAGCAGGTCACCCGCGAATGGCTCGTCGACATCTTCGGGCTCCCGGCGGATGCGTCGATCGGCTTCGTCACGGGCGCGCAGATGGCGCACGTGACGGGTCTCGCCGCAGCGCGGTTCCACGTGCTCGACGCGGTCGGCTGGGACGTGAACGACCACGGGCTGACCGGGGCTCCGTCCGTCCGCGTCCTCGTCGGCGGGAAGGGCCATGTGACCGTGAACCGTGCGCTGCGCCTGCTCGGGCTCGGAGCACCTACTCCCGTCGAGGCCGACGAGCAGGGCCGGATGCGCGCCGATGCACTTGCGGCGGCGCTCGCCGAGGCCGACGGTCCCACGATCGTCGTCGCCCAGGCGGGCGAGGTGAACACCGGCAATTTCGACCCGCTCCCGGAGATCGCGGACGCGTGCGAGCACGCCGGTGCCTGGCTCCACGTGGACGGAGCCTTCGGCATGTGGGCCGCGGCCTCGCCGCGCTTCCGGCACCTGGTCGAGGGCATCGAGCGGGCAGACTCCTGGACGACCGACGGCCACAAGTGGCTGAACGTCCCGTACGACTCCGGGATCGTGCTCTGCGCTCACCCCGAGTCCCACCGCTCCGCTATGACCGTCTCGGCTTCGTACCTGATCCAGGACGAGGGCGAGCGGCGCGTGCGCGACCAGATGGACTGGGTGCCGGAGTTCTCGCGCCGCGCGCGCGGGTTCCCGGTCTACGCCGCGCTTCGCTCGCTGGGTCGACGCGGGCTCGCGGAGCTCGTCGAGCGCGCATGCGATGCGGCCGCGGCGTTCGCCACCCAGATCGCCGAGCTGGAGGATGTCGAGGTGCTCAACGAGGTCGTGCTCAACCAGGTGCTGTTCCGCTTCGAGTCGGACGAGCGGACGGACGACGTGCTGCGTCGGGTCCAAGAGAGCGGCCGCGTCTGGATGGGCGGCACGACCTGGGAAGGCCGCAAGGCGATCAGGCTCTCCGTCTCGAACTGGCAGACCGGCGACGAAGAGATCGCGCTCGCCGTGACCGCCTTCCGAGAGGCGGCCTACGGCCAGGTGCCGGCCCGGTAGAGCTGCCCCTCGAGCTTGCGGCCGAACGCGGCCTCGAGCCACTCCGAGACGTGAATCAGCGCGTCGAGGTCGATCCCGGTCTCGACCCCCTCCCGCTCGAGCAGGTAGACGAGGTCCTCGGTGGCGATGTTGCCGCTCGCGCGCGGCGCGTAGGGGCAACCGCCGAGCCCGCCGACCGATGCGTCGACCACCTCTGCCCCCGCGTCGAGCGCGGCGAGGGCGTTCGCGTAGCCGGTGTTGCGCGTGTTGTGCCCGTGGAAGCCGGCGGCCTTCGTCCGGCCGATCAGGCCGCGTACCTCGCTCGGCGCCGCGACGCCGATCGTGTCCGCGAGAACGACCTCCGCGCCCTCGAACCTCGCGGCGAGCTCGGCCACCCGGGCCGGGTCGACGCGGCCCTCGAACGGGCAGCCGAACGCGACGCTGATCGTCACGGTCGCGGGACACTCGGCGGCCGCGAGGATCCGCTCCAGGCGCTCGACCGCCTCCTCGAGCGACGCGTTCCCGTTGCGGCGGTTGAACTCCTCGCTCGCCGCGAGTGTGACGTTGACGCGGTCGAGCCCCGCGGCGGCGAACCGCTCGTAGCCCTGCTCGTTGAGCACGAGCCCCGAGTACTGGGTTGCCCCCCGCCTGTCGATCCCGGCGACCACCTCCTCCGCGCCCGCCATCTGCGGGACGCGGTCGTCCCGGACGAAGCTGACCGCCTCGACTCTCGGCAGCCCGGCCGCGGCAAGGCGGTTGACCAGATCGGCGCGGACTGCGGGCTCGAGCGTCTCGGCCTCGTTCTGGAGGCCGTCGCGGGGCCCGACGTCGCAGATCGTCAGGGCCATCAGCGGCCCAGGCCGTGCGAGTCGATGCGCTCGGCGTGGACACGCGCGCTGATCCGCTGCTCGCCCTGCGCGTGCGAGAACGTGCCCTCTCCGAGGTACTTCCGGTGCAGCCGGTCGATGTGCTCCTTCGCGCCCTCGGTCGTGAGCTCGACCGTCCCGCTCAGGGCCAGCCAGCGGTGCACGTCCTCCGGGTCGAGCACCAGCATCGACACGCGCGGGTCCCGGCGCAGGTAGCGCTCCTTGGCGCGCCCGATCGCCGTGTTGAAGGAGACACCCTCGTCGTCGACGTCGACCCACACGATCGTGGAATGGGGCGAGCCGTCCGGGCGCAGCGTCGTGACCGTGCCGACGTGCGGCTCGTCGAGGAACTCGCGCTCCCGTTGGGTCAGCGTCACAGCAGGGATCACGTCGTTAGGCTAGTGGCTCGATGGGTGCCGCCGTCCTCGTGGGTACGCGCAAGGGGCTGTTCGTGCTCACGAGCGACGAGTCCCGGCAGGACTGGTCCGTCGAAGGGCCACATCTGACGGGCTGGGAGGTCTTCCACGCGATGCGCGACCCCCGGGACGGCACGATCCACGCCGCCACGAACAACGCGGTCTACGGGGCGACCACCCACCGCTCGAACGATCTCGGGGAGACCTGGGAGCGGGCCGAGGGAATCGGCCTCCCGGAGGAGAGCGGGCTCACCTGGGAGAAGTCCTGGCACGTCGAGCCGGGCCACGCGGACGAGCCGGAGACGCTCTGGCTCGGCGGTACTCCCGGCGCGCTCTTCCGCAGCGGCGACGGAGGCGCGTCGTGGGAGCCGGTGCAGTCGCTGGTCGAGCACTCGACCCGCGAGCGGTGGGCGCCGGGAGCGGGCGGCATGTGCTGCCACTCGATCCAGGTCGACCCGTCCGACCCGCAGCGGCTCTACGTCGCGATCTCGGCCGCAGGCGCCTTCCGCAGCGACGACGGCGGCGAGACGTGGGAGCCGAAGAACTCCGGCGTCGCCGCCGACTTCTTTCCGGACGACCCGTTCCCGGAGGTCGGGCAGTGCGTCCACAAGCTGCTCGTACACCCGGCGCGGCCCGAGCGCCTCTGGCAGCAGAACCACTGCGGCGTCTACCGCTCCGACGACCGCGGCGACAACTGGGAGCGGCTCGAGGGCAACGGCCTGCCGTCGGGCTTCGGCTTCCCGATCGCGCTCGACCCGGCGGATCCGGACACCGCCTACGTCGTCCCCGAGGAGGGCGCCGAGAACCGCGTCACCCCGGACGGGCGGCTCGGCATCTACCGAACTCGAGACGGCGGCGCCTCCTGGGACCTTCTGACGAACGGGCTCCCGGACAACGCCTGGCAGTCGGTCAAGCGCGAGGGGATGTCCTTCGATCGACTCGATCCGTCGGGGGTGTACCTCGGCACCCAGAGCGGTTCCGTGTTCGCGACCGCCGACGGTGGCGACTCGTGGGTCGAGGCCGCCCGCTTCCTACCGGAGATCCTCTCGGTCGAAGCCGCCGAATGGCGGTAGTGGTCCTCCCTTCGCTGCTCGCCACCGAGGCGGGCGGTCAGGGGCGGTTCGAGCTCGACGCGGCCACTGTGGAGGATGCCCTGCGCGCGCTTCCGATCGCGGATCTGATCTTCGACGAGCGGGGCGTCCTGCGGCCGCTCGTGAACGTCTACGTCAACCGGACGCAGGTCGACGCGCTCGACGGCCCGCTCGGCGACGGCGACGAGGTCAGGCTGGTCGCCGCCGTCGCCGGCGGATAGCACTCAGCGGGCCTACCTAGGTCGTCGCGGCGGCCGGGGTGCGCGCGAGCTCGTCGACCGACGTGATCGTCGCGCCGTACGCCATGTGCAGGTACTCGAGCGCCTCGTCCTCGTCCACGCCCTCGAACCCGCAGACCGCGTCGCGCGGGATGATGATCTTGTAGCCGCGGGTCAGCGCGCCGTAGGACGAGTGCCGGACGCAGATGTGCGTGTGCTGGCCCGTGATCACGACCTCGTCCACGCCCTTCTCCTTGAGCTGCTCGTCGAGTCCGGTCTGGTCGAACGCGCCGTAGTGGTGCTTGGGCGAGATGATCTCGCCGTCCTGCGGCTCGAGCTGCGGGATGACGTCCGCCTCGGGCGTGCCCGCCATCGCGTGCTCGCCCCAGACACGGAGCTCGGGGTCGCCCGGCTCGTGCGCATCGTTCGAGAAGACGACGACCCATCCCTCCTCGCGCGCCTGTGCGAGCAGCCGCTGCAGCGGCTCGATGATCGCCTGTGCCTTCGGGTTCGCGAGCTTTCCGTCGACGAAGTCGTTGAGCATGTCGACGATGATCAGTGCGCGCATTTCCTCGTGCCTCCTGTTCGCTTTCCGGTAGGTTTACGACTGTGGGGCGAAAACCTCTGCGAGAGTCTACCACCGAGCGGCCCGCCCAGGTCACGCTGGCCGTCGTGCTCCAGGTCCGCGACGGGGTCCTCCAGGTGCTCCTCTGGCAGCGGGCGCGCGAGCCGTTCCTCGGCGCGTGGTCCCTCCCGGGCGGCGTGCTCGAGCCCGGCGAGACGCTCGAGGAGTCGATCAGACGCCACCTCGCGGTCAAGGTCGACGTGCGCGAGCTCTCCCACCTCGAGCAGCTCGAGACGCTGAGCGACCCGGGGCGCAGCCCGCTCGGCTGGGAGCTCGCCACCGCCTACCTCGGGCTCGTCCCTGGCGACCTCGACCCGGCCGTGCCGGAGGACACGAGCTGGCACCCGGTCTCGCGGCCGCCCGAGCTCGCGTTCGATCACCGCGCGATCACGCTGGCCGGCCGCGAGCGGCTCCGGGCCAAGCTCTCCTACACGAACGCCGGCTTCGCGCTCGCGCCGTCCGTGTTCACGCTCTCCGAGCTGCGCGAGCTCTACGTCGCCGCGCTCGGGCACGAGGTCTCGGCGACGAACCTCCAGCGCGTGCTCCTGCGGCGCGGCGTGCTCGAGCCGACCGGCGAGCGCCGTGAGTCAGGACGCGCCGGCGGCCGCCCCGCAGCCCTCTACCGCTTCCGCTCCCACCGACTCGAGATCACCGACCAGTTCGCGGTCCTCCGCCCGCCCACCTAGCTCAGCGGGCCCGCCCGCGTGGCCCACCACTGGTAGAGCTGTGTGGGGTCGGACCCCGAGGCGACCGTGTAGACGTTGAGGCGGTTGTCGGTCCACTCGATCCAGCTGCGGTGCTGGTCGTGATGGCAGAAGACGATGCCCCTGATGTCGGAGAACGGCGTCGTCGAGGTCGCCTGGTCGTGCCCGCCCCTCTTGTTCCTGCGGACCCAGTACTGCACCGCGTTCTCGCCGATGCTGCAGTCGCCACCGGTCGTGAACTTCCCGTTGGCCAGAGGGATGCCCTCGAGGCGGAGCCGCTTCAGGAAGTCCTGCGTCATCAGCGTGCCGCCACGGACGAGGTTGTACTGGGCGGTCGCGACCCCGTGGCCCGGCCGGCAGGCGAACGTCTCGAAGAAGTCTGGCGAGAGCTTCGGCGCCCGCTGACACGTTCGCCGCACCGGCTCAGGGATCAGGGGCTTGAGGAAGCTCGTCTGGATACTCACGGTGGTCACGACCTTCGTCGTCGTTCCCCGCCCGGGGACGAGCAGGGCCGACGCGATCCCTGCACCGACCGCGAGGCCAATGAGGCCGGCTGCGATCGCGTGGCCGCGCCCCCACGCCGCCCGGCCCTTCGGCTTCGCCCCAACCCGGACCGTCGCCGCGCCGGCCTGCGAGGACACGCCCAGCGCGCCGCGAAGCGCGTCGATCAGCTCGCCGCAGGTCCCGGGTCGGTCGGCCGGGTCCTTGGACAGCGCCCAGGCGAGTGCATCGTCGGTCGCCGGCGGCAGCTCCGGGCGCACCGCGCTCACCGCCGGCGGCTCATCGCGCATGTGGGCCCACAGAACGGCGACCTCGGACTCCCGGGGGTACGGAGGCACGCCTGCGAGGCACTCGAAGAGCACGCAGCCGAGCGCGTACACGTCGACCCGGGAGTCGACCTCGCGCCCTTCGATCTGCTCGGGGGCCATGTAGTCGATCGTCCCGACGAACTGCCCGGTGCCGGTGATGCCGCTGTGGGAGTCCACGTTCTTCGTCAGGCCGAAGTCGGCGAGATACGCATGGTCCTCCCCCCCGGGCCCGGCCTCGAGGAGGACGTTGGCCGGCTTCACGTCCCGGTGGATCAGGCCGCGCTCGTGGGCCGCGTCCAGCGCGCTCGCCACCTGCGCGCCGATGCGTAGGACGCGCTCGGGAGTCAGAGCGCCCTCACGGGCCAGCGCCTTGAGGTCCGGCCCGTCGACGTACCGCATCGCGATGTACAGGATCCCCTCGGCGTCGCCCGCGTCGTAGATCGGGATGATGTGCGGGTGGAGGAGCGAGGCGGCGGTCCGCGACTCGCGGACGAACCGCTCGCGGAAGCCCTCGTCCTCTGCCAGCTCGGCTGCCAGCAGCTTGAGAGCGACGGCGTTGCCAAGCCGGAGGTTCTCGGCGCGGTAGACGACGCTCATGCCGCCGCGGCCGCAGATGCCCTCGATCCGGTACCCGGCGAACACCGTCCCGATCCGCGGTTCGGACGGCATTTGGGCCACTTCTAGCACATCGCGGCAATCGGCTCTATGCTCGCCAAATGTCCGGCGCAGAGGCCGCCGCCGAGCTCGAGGAGGGCGGCCGTCTGGGACCGTACCGGCTCGAGCGGCTTCTCGGGAGAGGCGGAATGGGAGTCGTCTTCAAGGCGGTGCGCGAGCCGGACGGAGATGTGGTCGCCCTCAAGGTGCTGCGCGACGAGCTCTCGAACGACGACACGTATCGGCAGCGGTTCGCCCGCGAGGGCCGGATCGCCGCCGGCCTTTCGCACCGGCACCTCGTCCCGGTCGTGGACGCCGGGGAGGTCGACGGACGCCCCTACATCGCGGCGCGCTTCATCGTCGGCCGGACCCTCGCCGACGTTCTCGAGGCCGAGGGCCCCCTCGCTCTCTCCCCCATGCTGAGGACGATCTCGGAGGTCGCGACGGCGCTCGACACACTGCATCGCGAGGGCCTCGTTCACCGCGACGTGAAGCCGGCCAACATCATGATCGACGAGTCCGGGATCTCCTATCTGACCGACTTCGGCCTCGCCAGAGGGCTGGCCGCCACCGTCCTGACGCAGCCCGGCCGTGTCGTCGGCACCCTCGACTACCTGGCGCCGGAAGTGATCAGCGGGAACACGGCGGGGCCCGCGTCGGACATCTACGCCCTCGGGTGCGTCACCTACGAATGCATCGCGGGGCGCCCGCCGTTCGGAGAAATGGGCATCGCCGAGGCGGCACTCGCGAGCATCCAGGACGAGCCGGCCGACCCGTGCGAGGGCCGGAGCGACCTCCCGAAGACGCTGTCGTTCGCAGTGCTGCAGGCGCTCGCCAAGTCGCCGGCCGACCGGCCCCCGACGGCCGCCGCCTATGCGCTCATGCTGCGGATCTCAGCGCGGCCGGTCCCGGCCCGCGCGTAGCTCCTCGAGCAGACCGGCGATGCGGTCGGCCTCGTTCGCGATCTGCAGCGCGGCGGCCTCGATCCGCTTCACGGCGTCGTCCAGCGCGGTCGAGCTCGCCGGCGCCGCTGCCCGCTCCTCGTCGCCTCCGACGAAATAGCTGAGCGGTTTCCCCGTCGCGTCGGCGACGAGGTTGATCACGTGGAGATCGGGCGAGGTCGCGCCGCGCTCCCAGCGCGAGACGGTGATCGGCTCGACGTCGACCCGGGCCGCCAGGTGCTTCTGCTTCCAGCCCTTGGCCGTGCGGGCCGCCCGGATCCGCTCGCCGAGGCGCTGCTTCTCGTCGGACATGTGGCTTCCAAGCATACATCTTGCGGCTAAACACGGGTTAGCTATACGAAGTTTATGCTTGACTATACTAGATCTGTCTAGTAGACTATGACTATACAGCGACTAGACGAAAGGAGGCGAGACGATGAAACCGCTCAGGATCATCGCCGCAGCGGCCTCCATGCTGGTCGCAGCCCTCTGTGGGATCGGCGCGCAGGTCTCCTCGTCCCAGCCGCCCGTCGCGGCCGCGCACGCGACAGTCGCGGCCGCGTGGCCCTGGGTGCCGAACGGCGGCGACCCCGGCCCGTTCGTTCTCCCCTCGCAGGAGACCTCGCTCCCGGCGAAGGCCCCGCTCGCGCGCTGGTCGTACGGCTGGCCGCTGAAGCCGTTCGGGCAGCCGCACCCGGTTCGGGCCTACCTGGACGACCCGCGCATCGCGGGGAATCTCGGCTCGCGCACGTTCCACTTCGGGATCGACATCTCGGCCCTGCCTGGGACGCCGGTCTTCGCGATCGAGGCCGGCAAGACCTGGGTCCACTACTCGACGGTCTACGTGCGCTCCGGCACTACCACCTTCGAGTACTGGCACATCGTCCCGGCAGTCAAGAGCCACCGGCTCGTGTTGCGGCACACGCTGCTCGGCCGGGTTCGAGCAGGCTTCAACCACGTTCACCTCTCCGAGCGGCAGTTCGGCCGGTACGTCAACCCGCTCCGGGTAGGCGGGATCGGGCCGTTCTCGGACTCCACGGCTCCGCAGGTTCTGAAGCTCACGTTCCGCAGCCACGACCGCCGCGTCGAGCCCACCGCGGTGAAGGGAACCGTCAACCTCGTCGCGGATGCTGCGGACGTCGCCGCAGGCGTCACACCCGCACCGTGGCCGGTCACCCCGAGTCTTCTCCGCTGGCGCATCACGAGGGGCGGCAGGGTGGCCATCGGCTGGCACACCGCCTACGACTTCCGGCTCGGCGTGCTGCCCACCTCCGGGTTCGACAGCGTCTACGCCGAGGGCACGCGCATGAACCACCCGGGCCAGCCCGGCTACTACTGCTTTTTACCTCGCGCATAACTGGCGGTCGTCGACCCTGGCGAACGGCAGCTACCGGCTCGAGGTGACAGCCACCGATGTGCGCGGCAACCTCGGGCTCGCGATCTTCCCGTTCACCGTGGCTAACTAGGAGGGCGCGCCGCCCGCCTGCCGACCGGTGCCAGCGCGTAGACGTTGGTCAGGCCGGTCAGGTAGGCGCGGCTCGAGTCGGCCACGAGCGGGCTGTACTCGCCGTCGGGGAACGTCCAACGGAGCCGGCCAGTAACGGCGTCGAGTGCGAAGGTGCGGCGGGCGCTCGCGCTTCCGTACGAGGAGCAGGATCCGCACGTCGAGAAGTAGACGAGGCCGTCGAGCACCGTGGGGGCGCCGGAGATTGCGTGGCCGGCGTCGAAGCTCCACCGCACCTGTCCGGTGGCGGCGTCGAGCGCATAGAAGCGATGGTCGTAGGATCCGACGTAGACGCGCCCGTGCCAGACCGCCGCCGCCGCGTAGACGTAGCTCCCGGTCCGCCGTGCCCACAGGAGCCGTCCACTGCGGGCGCCGAACGCGTAGACGACGCCGTCGGTCGCTCCCACGTAGACGCGCCCGTATGCGACCGTGGGCGTGGCATAGAAGCGGCCGCGCCCCAGGAGCCCTTGCTCGGCCGAGGCCGACCAGCGGATCTTCCCCGTGTACGCATCGAACGCGTAGACGTGCCCGTCGTACGAGCCGGCGTAGACGGTGCCTCGGGCGAAGGCGAGGCCTCCCTTCACCTCGTCCCCGGTCGTGAATGTCCAGCGCGGCCGGTGGGTGCGGACGTCCACGGCGTAGATCCGCCGGTCCCAGGAGCCGAAGTAGACGAGCCGTCCGACCAGGAGCGGCGAGGACTCGATCACCCCGGCACGGAATCGCCAGAGCTCCTTCCCGGTTCTCGCATCGAGTGCGACGAGCAGCCCGGACCCACGCCGGTCCGGATGGACGCACGGCGCGGGGCCCATCAGTGCCACGTAGACGACGCCGTCCCCGATCGCGGGGGAGGCGGCGATGCAGCGGCCGTACTCCCGGCTCCAGGCGACCCGGCCGCTCGAGGCGTCGATCGAGAGGACGCGACCGTGATTCGTTCCGAGGTAGAGCCGCCCGTACCCGATCACCGGCGGGAACTCGATGAAGCTGGAGTCGGCGAAGACGCTCCACAGGCGCCGGAACGGCGGGCGAAGCCTGACGTCCGCGCCGAAGTGCGTCCGCTCGACGTCGACGCCGTAGGTCGGCCAGGGGAGCCTCTGCCGGACCGGCTCGGGGCGCGGTCTCGCTCCAGGCCTCAGGTTCGGCTCGAACTCGACGGTCGACGAGCCGACGACGGTGTGGGGTTGCCTCTGCCGGTAGACGACGTAACCGGCAATGGCGGCCACGGCGATCCCGCCGACGAGGAGGAGCACGAGCCCGCGTCGCACGACGGGACGATAGTCGCGACGAGCCGCAGGGCGCGAGGATCCCCCAAGCGAGGGACGCCCCAGTCCCCTAGGGCGCTTATGTTCAGGTGAATTCGGGGGGAAGGAGGAATGGGGACGTGCGGCGCTCTCTGTACGGCGGGGTCGTGCTCATCGGTGGGGTCGTGATCATCGCGGGCGTGGTGCTCGCGTTCGTCGCCCTCGCGCTGACGCTCGCGCTCAACCAGTAACGGTCACCGCGACGCGCTGAACAGCGTTGTTCGCGTAGCCGCCGAGGTTCCATGGCGGCTCCAACGGCTGCTCGTTGCCGTCCTCGTCACGCGCGCGTGAGCAGAGGACGTGGTCGCCGGGCATCGCGTCCCACGTGAACTCCCAGCCGCGCCAGGCCCACCGCTCGCCCGGCCCGAGCGTCGCCGCTGCCCAGGTCGCGCCACCGTCGGCGCTCACCTCGACCGAGGCGATCGGCGCGAGCCCCGACCACGCGCGGCCCTCGACGACGTGCACCCCGGCCGGGAGCGTGCGCTCGCGCGTGAGGAACTCCGGGATCCCGGGCGGAACGAACAGCGAGCGGGGCCGCATGCGCGAGAGCGGCTCGCCCTCCTCGTCCTCGGCCTGACGGATGCGGTACGACCACGCCTGCTGGTAGCCGCCGAAGGACGAGTCGATGAACTCGATCCGCTCGAGCCACTTGACGTTCGTCATTCCGTACCAGCCCGGGACGACGAGCCGGAGTGGGAAGCCGTGCTGCGGCGGGAGCGGCTGGCCGTTCATCTCGTAGGCGAGCAGGACCTCGTCGCGGAACGCCTCCGCGAGCGGCAGAGCGCGCTGGAAGGCCTGCTCCTCGCCTCCCTCGATCCCGCGGTCGAGCCCGGTCAGGAGCACCTCCACGGAGCCGTCGGGCACGCCGGCCTCCTCCAGGATCGGCCGCAACGGCGTCCCCGCCCAGCGGGCGGTGCCGACGGCCTCGAGCAGCCACGGCTGGCTGACCGGCCGCGGCTCGAGGCGTGCGCGCCCGTTCCCGGCGCACTCCATCGTCACGGCGACCTCGGCGCGCGGGCGCTCGCGCAGCTCCGCGAGCCCCAGCGAGAGCTCGCGCTCGCCGCGCACCATCAGTCGCCAACCGTCCGGGTCGACGCCCGGCATGTCGTAGTGGGTCAGGAGGTAGTGCAGCCCGACCGGCGTGACCGGGTAGCGCAGCGCCTCGAGCGGCATTCCGTGGTTGCGTGCCGCGAGCTGGAGCTCCTCGAGACTGATCCCCTCCACGGCGCGAGCTTAGTCGTCAGCAGCTCGTGCCGGAGGAGACGGTGAAATGGACGCCGGCCAGTCCCTCCAGCGAGAAACCCTCTGCCGGGCCGGGAGAGACGTCGAGGACGAGCCGTGGGCGGTTCCAGCGCTCGAACTGCTCACGGTCGATGTAGAAGGGCACGCCGACGACCTCGCCGAGAAGCAGGTCCTCGGCGCCGATCAGTAGCTCGCCCTCGCGCAGGCAGATCGGGGAGCTGCCGTCGCAACAGCCCCCCGACTGGAAGAGCATCAGCGGCCCGAACGTGACCGTGAGGTTCCGGATCACCGCGGTCGCGGCGTCGGTGGCGACGACCTGCTCGGTCACGTTGGAGCTCATCAGAAGAGCCCCAGCGGCTTCGGGTCGTAGCTGACGAGCATGCACTTCGTCTGCGTGTAGTGGTCGAGCATCATCTTGTGGTTCTCACGCCCGACGCCCGAGACCTTGTAGCCGCCGAAGGCCGCGTGCGCGGGATAGAGGTGGTAGCAGTTCGTCCAGACCCGCCCGGCCTTGATGCCGCGCGCCATCCGGAACGCCCTGCTCGTGTCGCGGGTCCAGACGCCTGCGCCGAGGCCGTACATGGTGTCGTTCGCGATCGCGAGCGCCTCCTCCTCGGTCTTGAACGTCGTGACCGCGAGCACCGGGCCGAAGATCTCCTCCTGGAAGATCCGCATCCCGTTGTCGCCCTTGAACACGGTCGGCTCGAAGAAGTAGCCCTCCTCGAGCTCACCGTCGAAGTGGGCGCGCTTGCCGCCGATCAGCAGCTCCGCGCCCTCCTCGAGGCCGATCTTGACGTAGTTCTCGATCTTCTCGAGCTGCGCGGCCGAGACCTGCGGCCCGATCATCGTTGCGGGATCGAGCGGGTTGCCCTGGCGGATCTGCTCGATCCGGGCCAGGCACCGCTTCATGAACTCGTCGTAGATCGACTCCTGGATCAGGGCCCTCGACGGGCAGGTGCAGACCTCGCCCTTGTTGAAGGCGTAGAGGACGAGACCCTCGACGGCCTTGTCGAGGAACTCGTCGTCCTCGGCCATCACGTCGGCGAAGAAGACGTTCGGCGACTTGCCGCCGAGCTCGGTCGTCGACGGGATGATGTTCTGCGCCGCGTACTGCATGATCAGCCGGCCGGTCACGGTCTCGCCGGTGAACGCGATCTTGGCGATCCGCTTGTTGGAGGCCAGGGCCTTCCCGATCTCCGCACCCGGGCCGTTGACGATGTTGATCACACCCTGCGGCACGATCTCCTCGATCAGCTCTGCGAACTTGAGGATCGACCACGGAGTCGGGCTCGCCGGCTTGAGCACGACGCAGTTTCCGGTTGCGAGCGCCGGAGCCAGCTTCCACGCCGCCATCAGCAGCGGGAAGTTGAACGGGATGATCTGTCCGACGACCCCGAGCGGCTCACGGAAGTGGTACGCGTACGTGTCCTTGTCGATCTCCGAGATGCCGCCCTCCTCCGCCCGGATGACCGAGGCGAAGTAGCGGAAGTGGTCGGCCGCGAGCGGGATGTCGGCGGCGAGGGTCTCGCGGACCGGCTTGCCGTTCTCCCAGCTCTCGGCGACCGCGAGCATCTCGAGGTTCTCCTCGATCACGTCCGCGATCCTGTTCAGGACCTTCGAGCGCTCCGCGAGCGACGTCTCGGCCCACTCGTCCTTGGCGGCGTAGGCGGCGTCCAGCGCGAGCTCAATGTCCTCGGGCGTCGAGAGCGGCACCTCGGTGAACGGCTTGCCGGTGACCGGCGAGAGGTTCTCCGAGTAGCGACCCTCGATCGGGGCGACCCAGTGTCCCCCGATGAAGTTCTCGTAGCGCTCCTTCAGCTCGACGGGGCTGCCCGTGCGCCCCGGGGCCTCGAAGACCGCCGCCTTCTCGATGGTTGCCATCTCGTCTCCTTTCGTCGAGAGGCGGGGCGTATTGCCCTGCTTTTGACAGGCTCGCGCTGCGCCGCGCCGTGGGCATCAGGGACGCCGCGGAAGCGGTTGCCTGAAAACCCGTATTCGAGCAACGTGCTACAGCTCGACGTCGATCGACTCGAGCACCACGCCCTGGGCGTCGGGCTCGGTCGGGTCAGTCCCCAGCTCGGCCTCGACTGCCGCTCCCTCTGCGATCGTGCCCCGCGAGGCGTGCTCGAAGTGCTCGCGGAAATGCGCCTCGGTGAAGTGCGAGAGGGCGCCGAGCCGCACGCGGATGCGGGTGACGCGGGCGCCGCCCTCCGCGCCCACCTCGGCCTCGATCTTGCGCATCAGGTCGTCCATCAGCGCCTTCTCGTGCACTGCGCCACCTCCCCGCGCACGGCGTCGGCGACCCGAGCGGCGGCTGCCTCTACCGCCGAGCTGAGCGTTTCCCCCGTGTCGAAGTTCGCACCCTCGATCCCGTAGACGATCGTCGTCTGCGGCAGGCGTCCGAGCGCGCGGGCCAGCTCCACGGCCTCGGCGAGGCCCATGTGGTGCGTCGAGGTGTCGAACAGCGCCGCCGGCAGCGAGACGCTGCTCGCATCGTGGCGGTGCACCGTTCCCGGCTGCGCTCCCGACGAGACCGCGTCCACGAGCCAGACCGCCCCGGCGCCCTCCCAGGCGTCGATCAAGCCCGTCGGCTCGCCCTCGCGCTCGAGCACCTCCACTCCGTCCGGAAGTGTTCCGTCGAGCAGTCGCGCGACCGCCAGGCCCGCGCCGTCGTCGCTCCGCCAGGCGTTTCCGATCCCGATTACCTTCGTTCGACCTCCAGCGTCAGAAAGTGGGTGGCGCAGGAGATGCAGGGGTCGTAGTTGCGGATCGTCTGCTCGCACAGGAGCGAGAGCTCCTCGTCCGGCAGGTCGAGCGAGCGCTCGACGACGCCGCGCAGGTCCTCCTCGATCGTGCGCTGGTTCTGGGAGGTCGGCGGGACGATCTTCGCGTCGAGGATCGTGCCGTCCTCGTCGAGCTCGTAGCGGTGGTAGAGGATCCCGCGCGGCGCCTCGGTGCAGCCGTGGCCGACTCCGGCCCTCGGCTCGACCTCGACCGCCGGCGCATCGGGCTCCTCGTACTCGGCGATCAGCCGGAGCGCTTCGTCTGCCGCGTAGACGAGCTCGACAGAACGCACCACGATGCTTCGGAACGGGTTCCGCTCGCCGGGCTCGAGCCCGGCCTCGCGCGCAGCCTCGAGAGCGAGCGGTGAGAGGCGGTCGGCGCCCAGGGCGAAGCGCGCGAGGGGGCCGCACAGGTACGAGCCGCGCTCGCGAAGCTGGGAGTGAAGCGCGTTCGACCAGGGCACGTGCTCCTCGACGAAGTGGTCCTCGTACTCGGCGACGTCGATGTCGAGCCCGCGGTTCGAGGCGATGCGGCCGCGGTCGATCGGGTATTCGCCGGGCTCGTCGAGCGCGACCAGCTCGTAGTCCTGCTCGTAGTCGGGAAAGTCGAGGCCGGCGGTCAGGCGAACCGTCTCGAGCGCGAGCTCTCGCGCGCGCGCGAGCTTCTCGACGAGTGGCTGCAGCTCCTTCTTGCGCGGCGCCCGATACCAGCCCCCGACCCGCACGTTGATCGGGTGCACCTCGCGGCCGCCGACGACGGACATCACCTCGTTGCCGATCTTCTTGAGCTCGAGCGCCCGGGCGACTGCGTCCCGGTTGTCCTTGGCCAGCTCGATCGCGCTCTCGTAGCCGAGGAAGTCGGGCAGGTGGAGCATGTAGACGTGGAGCGTATGGCTCTCGATCCACTCGCCGCAGTAGAGGAGCCGGCGGAGCGCGCGGAGCTGGCCGCCGACCTCGACCCCGCAGGCCGACTCCATCGCGTGGCAGGCGCTCATCTGGTACGCGACGGGGCAGATGCCGCAGATGCGCGCGGTGATGTCGGGCGCCTCCGTGAACGCCCGCCCGCGCAGGAAGGCCTCGAAGAAGCGCGGCGGCTCGTAGATGTTGAGCTTGACCTCCTCGACCCGGCCGCCGGCGATCTTGACGAGCATCGCCCCCTCGCCCTCGACGCGCGCGAGGTAGTCGGTCTTGATCGTCTTCGTCCTAGGCCTGGCCACCGGCGCGCTCCTTCTCGAAGGCCTCGACGTTGAAGGTTCGGAAGACTCGCTCGACGCCGCGGTCGCCCAGCCCGAGCACCTGCAGCTGCCTCGTCAGCGAGACCGTGTTCGGCGTCTCCATCGGCCCGAAGCAGCCGTAGCAGCCGCGGTCGTAGGCCGGGCAGAGGGCGCCGCAGCCGGCGTGCGTGACCGGACCGAGGCACGGCGTGCCGCGCGCGACCATCACGCAGACGGTTCCGCGCCGCTTGCACTCGGTGCACACGCTCGTCGAGGCGATGCTCGGTCTGCGGCCGTGCAGGAACGCCGTCAGCACCTCGAGCAGCTGGCGCTTGTTTATCGGGCAGCCGTTCAGCTCGAAGTCCACCGGCACGTGGGCCGAGATCGGGGTCGAGGTCTCGAGCGTCGAGACGTACTCCGGCGAGGCGTACACCACCGAGAGGAAGTCGTTCACGTCGGCGAAGTTGCGCAGCGCCTGGATCCCCCCCGCCGTCGCGCAGGCGCCGATCGTGACGAGCTTCTTCGAGGCGCGCCGAACCTCCTGGATCCGCTCGGCGTCGTGCGCCGTCGTGACCGAGCCCTCGACAAGCGAGAGGTCGTACGGGCCGCGCACCGTCGCGCGCCTGGCTTCGAGGAAGTACGCGATCTCGACCTCGCCTGCGAGCGCGAGCAGCTCGTCCTCGCAGTCGAGCAGCGACAGCTGGCAGCCGTCACACGACGCGAACTTCCAGACGGCGAGCTTCGGCTTGCGGCGTGTGGGGCTCACAGCTCGCGCACCTTCATCAGGGCGTCGACCTCGTCCCAGCGGTAGACCGGGCCATCGCGGCAGATGAGGGTCGGCCCGAGCTGGCAGTGGCCGCAGTGGCCGAGGCCGCACTGCATGTTGCGCTCCATCGAGACGTGGATGCGCTCGGGGGCGACCCCGCGCTCGAGCAGCGCCTCGGCGCTCGTTCGCATCATGATCTCGGGGCCGCAGATGAACGCGGTCGCCGCGGCCGGGTCGAAGCGCGCGCTCGCGACGAGCTTGGCGACGAAGCCGACCTTCCCCGTCCACCCCGAGTCGGCCGCGTCGACGGTCATGTCCACCTGAAGGCTCTTACGCCAGCGCTCGAGCTCGCGTGTGTACAGGAGCTCGGCGGGCCGACGGCTGCCGTAGAGCAACGCCGCCTCGCCGAGCTCGCCGCGGCGGCGAAGGAGCTCGTAGAGCACGGGGCGTAGCGGCGCGAGCCCGATCCCGCCGGCGATCACGACCACGTCTCCGCCGAGCGCCGCCTCGACGGGCCACGCGTTGCCGAACGGCCCGCGCACCCCGAGCACCGCGTCGCGCTTCGCCGCGCAGATCGCCTCGGTGACGGAGCCCACCGCGCGCACCGTGTGTGCGAGCGGCCCCTCGACGTCGCCGGAGATCGAGATCGGCACCTCGCCGATCCCGAACGCGTAGAGCATCGTGAACTGGCCCGGGGCCATGCTCAGCGGCTCGCCGCCCACGGGCTCGAGCCCGAGCGTCCACGTGTCCGCGGTCTCGCGCCGCCTCCGCGTGACGCGGAAGGGCCGCGGGGCCATCGGCCCCTGAAGCTCAGCTGCCGTCGTGACCATAGAGATCCAGGAGCCGGAGCCTCGTCCACTGCAGGCGCTCGATCAGCACCTGGGCGAAGCGGGACATCAACGCGTAGCCGAGCCTCGGGTCGTCCTCGCACTTCCCGCGCAGACAGGCGCCGTCGAAGGCCGTCGCGCGCACGGGGGTCAGCGCCCGCGCGTCGAAGTGCCAGCGGTAGGGCGGGAAGAGCCACGACCAGCCGACGACCTCGCCGGCCTCGAGCGTCTCGATGATCGCCGGGCCACGCGCGGGGACGTACATCTCCAGCGCGATGCTGCCGTGGCGCACGAGATAGAACGTGTCGGCCTCGTCGCCCTCGCGGAACAGCATTGCGCCCGCGTCGAAGTGGACGTTCTGCGCACAGCCCGCGACCAGCGCCAGGTCCTCGGCCGGAAGCCCGTGGAAGACGGGCACGTCGCGCAAAAGAGTGTCAATGGTCTCCATTGGTCGCCTCCTCGTCGTCGGTCAGGCGGATGGCGCTCAGCTCCTCGGTCACGTCGATTCCGACCGGGCACCAGGTGATGCAGCGGCCGCAGCCGACGCATCCGGAGGTGTCGAACTGGTCGTGCCACGTGCCGAACTTGTGCGTGAGCCACTGGCGGTAGCGCGAACGGCCCGATGGCCGGATCGCGCCGCCGTGGATGTAGGAGTAGTCGACCGAGTAGCACGTCTCCCAGACGCGCGTGCGCTCGGCGTTTCCGTCGAGGTCCGTCGTGTCCTCGACGCTCGTGCAGAAGCAGGTCGGACAGACCATCGTGCAGTTGCCACAGGTGAGGCATCGCTCCGCGACCTCGTCCCAGCGCGGGTGCTCGAGGTTCCGCCGCAGGAGCCCGTGCAGGTCGGTCGCGTCGAGTTGCCTGCCCATCTTGTGGACGGCACCCGCGACGGCGGCGCCCGCAGCCTCGAGGTCGCCCGCGGTTGCCTCGCGCCGCGGGAGCTCGGCCAGGACCTCGGCGCCTCGCTCGCTCCCGATCTCGACGAGGAAACGGTGCTCTCCGTCGAGGATCTCGGTGAGCGCGAGGTCGTACCCGCCCTCTGCCTTCGGGCCCGTGCCCATCGAGACGCAGAAGCAGGTGCCGCCCGGCTCGAAGCAGTTCACCGCGACGAGGAAGGCGCCCTCCCTTCGCGCTGCGTAGTCGCGGTCCTTGACCCGCCCCCCGACGAAGACCCTGTCCTGGATGTCGATCGCGTGCAGCTCGCAGGAGCGGACGCCGATGAACGCGAGCGGCGTCTCGTCGAGCGGCTCCTCCTCGACCTCGAGGCCGCCGTCACCGTTCTGGCGCGCCTGCCAGAGCCGGATTCGCGGAGGCAGCAGAAACTGCTTCCAGGAGTGCGGGCCGACCGCGTAGCCGAACCGCGCCTCGTCCTCGCGGCGCTCGAGCCGGTAGCGGCCGCCGTCCTGGGAGTCGGTCCAGCCGACGGGCAGCTCGCCCGCCGACTCGAGGTCGTCGTAGACGATCGCGCCGTCGCGGACGCTCGGGCCGAGGACGCGGTAGCCGCGGCCTCGCAGGGCACCGACGAGCGCGTCCAGCGCTCCGGGCTCGATCACGCTTGTCGTGACGTCAGGCATCGGCAGTGAGCTTCGCGGTCCGGGCCTGAGCCTACATCCGTGCCTTCCCCGATTCCCGATGTGGGCCGACACTGTTCAATGCGCGCATGGCCGCTGTCGTCACGCGCCGCCGCTTCCGAATCCGGGGCGTCGTCCAGGGGGTCGGCTTCCGGCCTTTCGTCTACGCGCTGGCCACACGGCGCGGGCTCGCAGGCTTCGTCCTCAACGACGGCCAGGGCGTGGTCGTGGAGGCCGAAGGAGACGACGTGGCGCTCGAGGACTTCGCGGCCGCGTTGCAAGCCGATGCACCGGGGCTTGCCCGCGTCGACGGTGTGATCTCCGAGGCCGTGGCGCCGAGCGGAGAGAGCGCCTTCCGCATCGTCGAGAGCCGTGAGACAGGTGCGACGGCCCTGATCCCGCCGGACGTGGCGACCTGCGACGAGTGCCTGCGCGAGCTCTTCGACCCTGCCGACCGGCGCTATCGCTACCCGTTCCTGAACTGCACCCAGTGCGGGCCGCGCTTCACGATCGTGCGCGGGGCCCCGTACGACCGCGCGCGCACGACGATGGCCGGCTTCGAGCTCTGCGCCGACTGCCGCCGCGAATACGAGGACCCGGACGACCGCCGCTTCCACGCGGAGCCGACGTGCTGCTCCGCCTGCGGACCGCAGCTCTCGCCCTCGCTCGAGGAGGCGGTGGCGCTCTTGCGCACCGGGCTGATCCTCGCGGTCAAGGGGATCGGCGGCTACCACCTGGCCTGCGACGCCGGCAACGAGGACGCCGTCGCGCGGTTGCGGGCCCGCAAGCACCGCGAGGAAAAGCCGTTCGCCGTGCTCACCGACTCGCCCGGGTCGCTCGCCGAGCTGTCGCCGTCTGAGCTCGGGCTGCTCCGCTCGCCGGCCCGGCCGATCGTCCTCGTGCGGCGCCTCGAGACGGCGTCGGTCGCGCCGTCCGTCGCACCGGGAACGCCGTGGCTCGGGCTGATGCTCCCGTACTCACCTCTCCATCACCTCCTGTGCGCGGATCTCGGCGCGCCGCTCGTCCTCACCAGCGGCAACCGGTCCGACGAGCCGATCGCCTTCGACGACGAGGACGCGCGCGAGCGGCTGGGCGAGATCGCGGACGCGTTCCTCGTCCATGACCGCCCGATCCACCGCCGTTGCGAGGACTCGGTCGTGCGGGCCGGCTTCCCTCTCCGCCGCTCGCGCGGGCACGTGCCCGCTGCGCTGCCGTTACCGGGTGGGGCGCCAGCGCTCGTGGCCGCCGGCGCCGAGCTGAAGAGCACGTTCTGCGTGGCCCGCGACGGGGAGGCGTTCCTCTCGCCGCACCTCGGCGACCTCGATTCGGAGGCGGCCTACCGGGCCTTCCGCGACGACCTCGAGCTCTACCTCGCCATGCTCGGCGTCGAGCCGGAGCTGGTCGCGCACGACCTCCACCCCGAGTACCTGGCGACGAAGTGGGTGCACGAGCAGGAGGGCGTCGAGCTCGTCGGCGTCCAGCACCACCACGCTCACGCCGCGGCGTGCCTGGCCGAGCACGGGGAGGACGGCCCGGCGCTGGCGCTCGTCTTCGACGGCACGGGGTACGGGACCGACGGCACCCTCTGGGGAGCCGAGCTCCTGCGATGCGACCTCGGGGAGTTCGAGCGGGTCGCCCACCTCGAGCCGGTGCCGCTGCCGGGCGGAGAAGCGGCGATTCGCGAGCCCTGGCGGACTGCAGCCGTCCACCTCGAGCGGGCCGGGCTGCCGGTGCCGTGGCGAGAGTGGGAGCAGGTGCGCGAGAGCCTGAAGCTCGACCCGCCGCTCGCGAACGGGATGGGCCGCCTCTTCGACGCGGTCGCCGCGCTGCTCGGCGTCCGCGAGCGCGTCACCTACGAGGGCCAGGCCGCGATCGAGCTGGAGCAGCTCGCCGGCGCTCGTACAGCCGAGCCCTACCCCTGGCGTTTCTCCGACCCAACCGACTTAGTAACAGTCTGTTACTTGGAGCTCCTGGCCGGGCGCTCGCGCGAGGAGATCGCGGCCCGGTTCCACGAGACGGTCGCCGCGTCAGCCGCGGACGCCTGCGCGGAGGCGGCCGCGCCACGGACGGTCGTGCTCTCGGGCGGCAGCTTCCAGAACCTCCGCCTGCTCGAGTCGACGCGGGCGCGGCTCGAGGCGCTCGGCTTCCGCGTCCTCACGCACCGCCTCGTGCCTCCGAACGACGGCGGCATAAGCTACGGCCAGGCAGCCGTGGCGGCGAGGAGGAGCGCAACATGTGCCTAGGGATTCCGGCCCAGATCGTCGAGCTGGTCGACGCGGACGCATGGATCGCGAAGGCCGAGATCTCCGGCGTTCGGCGCAATGTCTCCGTCGCGCTCTGCCCCGAGACGGAGATCGGCGACTGGGTGCTCGTGCACGTCGGCTTCGCCCTCTCGCGGATCGACGAGGAGCAGGCGCGCGAGACGATCGCCCTCCTGGAGCAGATGGGCGAGGCCTACGAGCAGGAGGTCCGCGAGATCAGGGCGAGCGCGGCGACATGAGTCTGGACCGCGGGCACTGCATCACGTGCTCGGATGAGGCCGTTCCGGCGACGGTCGTAGAGGTCGAAGGCGCGAACGCGACGGTCGAGGCGGACGGCCGGCGCGAGCGAGTCGGGATCGAGCTGGTCGAGCCGGTCGAGCCCGGCGACGTGCTGCTGTGCCACGCCGGGATCGCCCTGGAGAAGCTTCCGTGAAGTACGTCGACGAGTTCCGGGACGGCGAGCTCGCGCAGAGGCTGGCGCACGAGATCGAGGCCGTGGTCGAGCCCGGCCGCGAGGTGAAGATCATGGAGGTCTGCGGCGGGCACACCCACGCGATCTACAAGCACGGCGTCGAGCACCTCGTCCCGCGCGAGGTGGACTTCGTCCACGGCCCGGGCTGCCCCGTCTGCGTGATCCCGATGGGACGGGTCGACGACGCGATCGCGCTCGCGGAGCGGTCCGGGGTCACGTTCACGACGTTCGGCGACATGATGCGCGTCCCGGGCGGGCGCGGCTCGCTGCTCGAGGCCAAGGCGCGCGGCGCCGACGTCCGCATGGTCTACTCGCCGCTCGACGCCCTGGAGCTCGCGCGGCGAAACCCGGAACGCGAGGTCGTCTTCTTCGCGATCGGCTTCGAGACGACGGCGCCTGCCACCGCGCTGACGCTGCTGCGCGCCCGCGCCGAGGGCGTGCGCAACTTCTCGGCCTTCTGCAACCACGTCACGATCGGGCCGCCGCTCCGCACGATCCTCGACTCGCCCGGCCTGAAGCTCGACGCGTTCATCGCGCCCGGGCACGTCTCGACGGTGATCGGCACGCGGCCGTACGAGTTCATCGTCGACGAGTACGGCAAGCCCGTCGTCGTGACCGCGTTCGAGCCGCTCGACATCCTGCAGGCGGTCGTGATGCTGCTGCGGCAGCTCCGCGAGGAACGCTGCGAGGTCGAGAACCAGTACACGCGCGTCGTGCGCCGCGACGGCAACCCGCGGGCGCTCGCGGCGCTGGAGGAGACGATGGAGTTGCGCGAGACATTCGAGTGGCGCGGCCTCGGCTGGATCGACCACAGCGCGCTGAAGCTGCGGCCCGAGCTCGCCGACTGGGACGCTGAGGAGCGCTTCGAGCTCCCGGGCGACCGTGTCGAGGACCCGAAGGCCTGCCAGTGCGGCGAGGTCCTGATCGGGGCGATCAAGCCCTGGGAGTGCCGCGTCTTCGGCACGGCGTGCACGCCGGAGCGGCCGATCGGCACCTGCATGGTGTCCAGCGAGGGCGCCTGCGCCGCCTTCTACAACTACGGGCGCCTCGCCCGGCCGCACGACACCGTCCCCGCTTGAGATCGCGCAGGCCGAAGCTCAGGGACGAGGTCGTCACCCTCGCGCACGGCTCCGGCGGAAAGGCGACGCGCGCGCTCGTCGAGGGCCTCTTCCTCGAGGAGCTCCGAAACCCGCTCCTGGAGCCGCTCGGCGACTCGGCGCTCCTGGAGCTGAACGGCTCGCGCCTCGCGTTCACCACCGACTCGTACGTCGTCAAGCCCCTCGTCTTCCCGGGCGGCGACATCGGGGAGCTCGCAGTGAACGGGACCGTGAACGACCTCGCCGTCGCCGGCGCGCGGCCGGTCGCGCTCTCGGCGGGGTTCGTGGTCGAGGAGGGCCTCGAGATCGAGCTGCTGCGGCGAGTCGCCGCCTCGATGGCGCGCGCGGCCGAGGCCGCTGGGGTGGCCGTGGCGACGGGCGACACGAAGGTCGTCGAGCGCGGCAAGGCGGACGGCCTCTACGTGAACACGGCCGGGATCGGGCTCGTGCCGCCCGGGGTCGACCTCGACGCAAGCCGCGTGCGCGCCGGGGACCGGGTGCTCGTCTCCGGCACGCTCGGCGACCACGGCATGGCGGTGATGATCGCCCGCGGGGAGCTCGCGCTCGAGGTCGAGCTCGAGAGCGACACGGCGCCGGTCCACCAGCTCGCCGCGTCGCTGCTCGAGCTCGGCGAAGCCGTGCGGTGGCTGCGCGACCCGACCCGCGGAGGGCTCGCGACCGCGCTGAACGAGCTCGCGCAGGAGGCCGGGCTCGCGGTCGCGCTCGACGAGTCGGCGCTGCCGCTGCGACCTGCCGTCGTCGGGGCGTGCGAGATCCTCGGCATCGACCCGCTCTACGTCGCGAACGAGGGCAAGCTCGTCGCCGTGATCGCTTCCGACGCGGCCGACGAGGCGCTCGCGCGCCTGCGCGGCTTCGCACTCGGCGCCGAGGCCGCCCTCGTCGGCGAGATCCGACCCGAGCCCGAAGGGCTCGTCCTCCTCGACACGGCCTTCGGCGGCAGCCGGATCGTCGACATGCTCGTCGGCGACCCGCTGCCGCGGATCTGCTAGCCGGGTTCTTACCGTGCGCTTAGGTGGGGCTGCTTGACTGGGCCCGTGGAGAGGCCGTTACCGGACGAGGCCGGCCCGGGTGCCAACGAGCGGCTGACGGCGACGACTGCGGTCGTGCTCGTGGCGCTGCTGCTCGTCGAGGGCGTGACGATCCTCTTCCTCCGCCCGCTCCTCCCCGTGCACATTTTCGTCGGGATGCTGCTGATCCCGCCGGTGGCCCTGAAGCTGACGACGACCGGGTACCGCTTCGTCCGCTACTACTCGGGCGCGCCCGCCTACGTCCGTCGCGGCCCGCCACCCATCGTCATGCGCGTGCTCGCGCCCGTGCTCGTGGCGGCGACGGTCGGGGTCTTCTCCAGCGGCGTGGCGCTGCTCGGGCTCGGGCCGAGGACAGGACGGGGAATCGTGCTCGGCATCCACAAGGCGAGCTTCCTCGTCTGGTTCGCCGTGGCGACGGTGCACGTGCTGGGCTACCTGCCGCGGCTGCCGCGGCTCGTCCTCGGGCGCGGGGCGCTGGGGCGCGTCGGCCTCGTGACGGCCTCGCTGGCCGTGGGACTGACACTCGCGGCCGGAACCGTTTCGATGGCCGCACCATGGGTCGACCGCGACGGAGGCCATCACGACCACGACCGCTCGGCCGGCTACTTCAGCGTCTTCAGGTAGGCGACGAGCGCCTTCAGGTCGTGGGCGGTGAGGATCCCGCCCCAGTGGGGCATGCTCACGATCGGCGCCTTGCCGATCACGCTGCCGCTGCGGATCACGTCCTCGATTTTCTTGTCCG
>DATIXI010000032.1:0-14167 GCA_035518635.1 Gaiellaceae bacterium | reverse complement strand
CCGAGGAAGACGGCGAGCGCCGCCATCGCGCTCCTGTTCCGAATCAAGCGGCGCCCGGCGAGGCGCCAGGGACTCTTGCCCGTTATCTCCTGGCGCGCCTCGCCGGGCGCGAGTACGACTTCCGGTTCCGGCTCGTAGGCGAACTCGGCCACTTGCCGTCCGTTCCCCCGGCTACTTCACGGACGCCTGGTCGAGCAGGAAGTACCACTGCGGGCTGAAGATGAAGCCCTTCACCCGCTTCGACACGAAGTTGACGTACTTCGTGTTCATCATCGCGACCCACGGAGCCTGATCCGTCACCGCCTTGTCGACGGCCGCCCATTGCGTGTTCGCGGCGGCCTGGTCGGTGATGCCCGTCTTCCCCGCCTGATCCATCTTCGCCTGGATGCTCTGGTTGCAGAACGCGGCGATGTTCGGGCTCGAGTTGCTGTTCGGATGGAACGAGTCGCAGCCGAGCAGGACGACCAGGAAGTCAGACGCCGCAGGGTAGTCCTGGTACCAGTCGGACCAGGCCATCTGGACCTTGTTCTTGGAGTTCTGCACGTACGGGTACTGGATGCTGCCGGACAGCGGCTGGAGCGTCGCCTTGTACCCGAGCTTGTTCAGCAGGCCGACGAAATAGAGGCCGTAGGACCGCTGCGGGTCGGTGTTCTGCGTGTTGACCTTGACCGCCATGCCCTTGGTGCCGGACTGCGCGATCAACTGCTTCGCCTTCTGCATGTCGGGCCCGGTCCACTTCCCGCTGCCGGGGTTGATCGTGTACGGGCAGTACGCCTCGTAGCCGGGGAAGCCCGGCGGGAGGACCTGACAGGTCGGCGTCGCGAGCTTCGGTCCGCCGTAGATCTTGACGAGCGCGTTCCGGTCGGTCGCGAAGTTGACCGCCTGGCGCGCCTTGAGGTTGTTGAATGGCGGGATCCGCGTGTTGAGCGCCATGTACTCGACCTGCGTGAGCGGGTTGATGTGCACCTGGCTCGTGTAGTTGGTGCTGATCTCGTTCAACCGTCCCGCGGGGATCTGGTCGAACATCCAGTCGGCCTGGCCGTTCTCGACCTGGGTCACCTCGGCGTCCGGGGTGAGGCCGAACTTCTGGATGATCACGTCCGGGTTCCCCGCCGGCTGAGCGTCCGCCGACCACTGCTTGAAGTAGGGGTTGCGTGTCAGCTTGATCTGCTTGGTGGGTGCGTACTGGGCCCACATGTACGGGCCGGTGCCGGGCGGCGGAATGTTGACGTTCTTCGCCGGCGTGCTCGCCGGGAGGATGAACGCGAACGGGACCGCAAGCTTGTCGAGGAACTCCGGGTCGCCCTTCGTGAGATGGAACGTGACCGTGTTGCCGTTGACGACGATGCCCTTCGACAGGTTGCAGGTCTTCGGGGTCTTGAGGCAGGCGTCGGCGCCGACGATCCCGTTGTACCAGGTGCCGGCATTCGGGCTGTCGCCGATCTTGAACAGCCGCTCGAACGTCGCCTTGACGTCGTTCCCGGTCAGGGCCTGACCGTTCGAGAACTTGATCCCGGAACGAAGCTTGAACACCCACGTCTTGCCCCCGTTGGTGGGCGTGGGGATCGACTCCACGAGGTCGGGGACGATCTTCGTCCCTTCGGAGCCTCCTGCTCGCTTGAAGGCGACGAGGCCGTCATGCGTGAGGATGTACAGCTGCCAACCCTGCAGCGTGTAGTTGACCTGCGTGTCGATCGACCCGGACGGCGCGGCGTTGGCGACCGTGAGCATCGTCCCGCCCTTTCCGCCGGCCGCAGTCGTGGAGGTCGTGCCTGAGCTGCTCTTGCTCGAGCCGCCGCACCCCGCAGCGATCACCGTCAAGGCGATCGCCGCCACCGAAAGAGAAATCGCTCGCTTCACGGGACCATCTCCCTGGATCGAGTTGCGCCTGCGCCTGGTGATACGGACGCTCGGCGAGAGGCAGATGTTAGCGGCGCGGAATGCGCCTGCGCGTCAGTTGTCCGTGGTGGAAGCGCGCTACGCGGCGACGGTCTGAAGCTCGCGCAGCGCTGCGAGGCGGGCCAGCGCCTGGCCCTCGAGCTGGCGCACGCGCTCACGCGTGAGCTCGAGCTCGTGGCCGATCGCCTCGAGAGTCCACGGCTCGCCCTCGAAACCGAAGCGCAGCTCGAGGATCCGCCGCTCCCGCTCGGGGAGGGCGTCGAGCGCGCGGCGCACGCCCTGGCGCCGGAGCGATTCCTCGGCCTCGTCGAACGGGTCGGCCGCCTCACGGTCTGCGAACAGGTCGCCGAGCTCACCCTCGTCGTCCGCCCCGACCGTCTGGTTCAGGGAGACGGATGCCTGGGCGGCGCCGAGCGCCTCGTCGACGTGCTGGATCGGCAGGCCGGTGGCCTCCGCGAGCTCCTCCTTCGTCGCCTCGCGGCCGAGCTCGACCTCGAGCCGCCGCGCAGCGCGGCCGAGCTTCTGCTGCCGCTCGACAACGTGCACGGGGACGCGGATCGTGCGCGCGTGGTTCGCGACCGCGCGCTGCACCGACTGGCGGATCCACCAGGTCGCGTACGTGGAGAACTTGTAGCCGCGGCGCCAGTCGAACTTCTCGACCGCGCGGTTCAGGCCGAGCGTGCCCTCCTGGATCAGGTCGAGGAACGGGACGCCGAGTCCGCGGTAGCCCTTCGCGATCGAGACGACCAGACGCAGGTTCGACTCGATCATCCGCCGCTTGGCGGTGAGGTCGCCGCGCTCGATCGCCTTCGCGAGCATGACCTCCTCGGCCGCAGTCAGCAGCTTGTGGCGGCCGATGTCGGCGAGGAAGAGCTGCAGGCTGTCGGCGGCGCCGACGAGCACGTGCGCCTCCGGCTCGGGGGTGGCCGCGGGCTCGGAAGCCTTCTCGCGCTCCGGCGTCGCCTCGGCGGGGGCGGTGTCGCGCACCTCGAGGCCGGTGGCCTCCAGCTCGCGCGTCAGCAGCTCGACCTCGTCCTCGGCCAGGTCGTGCTCGAGCGCGAACGCCTCGAGCTCGGCCGGCTCGACGAAGCCGCGCTCTTCCGCACCCTCCAGCAGCACGCGCGCGGGCTCTGTCTCAAGCAGTTCGTGAAGTTGATTCTGGGTCAATTTCTCCTCTTCGCTCCTGTGCTCGTTCCTGCCTCGGTCCTTCGAACTGTACGGTCATTATCCTCGCCTGAACAGGGGACGACAGCCCTCCTGGACGGGCTCGGCGGATTCAACGTGATCCTCTGTCGACCTATTCCGCGACGGCGGCCTCTTTGGATTGCGTACGCGCGGGGAAATCGAACTCAACCTTCCCCTCGTCATTCAAGACGAGTCGCGCGCGAAAAGGTTTGCCGGCACGTGATCGGAAGCCAGAGATGACCTCCTTGGTCTTGCCTTCCTCCAGCAGCTGACGGGCGATCTCGGGCGTGAGCGTCCGGCCCGCGACCCGCTTCCAGATGACGAACCCGCAGCCGGTCTCCTCGCGGCTCTTCCAGCTCGTGCAGCCGTACGCCTTGGAGTTCTCCCTGATGATCTCACCGGTCTCGGCGCCGCAGCGCGGGCACAGGCCGAGCTCGACGCGCTCGGGGCGGAGCTTCTCCTTGTCGAGCGCGGCAATCTGCTCGACGGTCGCCTGTGTGAAGCTCGCGATGTCCTTGATGAAGGCATCGCGGTCGTCATTCCCGTGCTCGATGTCGGTCAAACGCTTCTCCCAGTCGCCTGTCAGCTCGGGCGAGGTCAGTGGATGCTCCTCGAGCATCGTGATCACCTGGAGGCCCTTCGGCGTCGGCTGGAGGTCCTTGGCCACGCGCTCGATGTACTCGCGGCGGATCAGCGTCTCGATCGTCTCCGCGCGCGTCGCCGGAGTGCCGAGGCCACGATCCTTCATCGCCTCGCGCAACTCCTCGTCGTCGACGAGCTTGCCGGCCGTCTCCATCGCGGAGAGCAGCGTCGCCTCCGTGTAGCGGGGCGGCGGCTTCGTCTCCTTGGCCTCGACCTCCGAGGCCGTGCACTTCACGCTCTGGCCCTGATCGAGCTGCGGCAGCTCCGCGCTCTCGTTCTCGGCGTCCTCGTCCTGGCGAGCCTGCCTGTCGGCGTCGGCCTCGAGGCCGTAGACGCCGCGCCAGCCGGCCTCGAGCGTGACCTTGCCGCGCGTCCGGAAGCGCTCCTCCTCGACGAGCGTGACGATCGTCGTGCGCGCGTAGCGCGCAGGGGGGTGGAAGACGGCGAGGAAGCGTCTGGCGATCAGATCGAAGACGCGGCGCTCGTCCGGAGAGAATCGACCGACGTCGTGCTCGACGTCGGTGGGGATGATCGCGTGATGGTCGTCGACCTTCGAGTCGTTCACGACGCGCGCGAGCGGCAGCTGCTCGAGGCCGAGCACGTAGCGCGCGGCCGCGGCGTACTCGCCGATCGGCTCGAGGGTGGACGCGGTCGGCTTGAGCTGCGCGACGAGGTCGCCGGAGAGCCAGCGTGAGCTCGTGCGCGGGTACGTGATCGCCTTTTTGTCCTCGTAGAGCGACTGCGCGGCCTGCAGCGTGCGGCGCGCGGAGAACCCGAAGCGGCGGTTGGCGTCGCGCTGCAGCGAGGTGAGGTCGTAGAGGAGCGGGGCGCGCTCGGACTGCTCCTTGCGCTCGACGGTCTCGACGACGCCTTCGGCGCCGGAGACCTTCGTCGCGATCTCCTCTGCCCGCTTGACGTCCTTCAGCCGCGTCTCGTCGCCCTCGAACCAGAGGCCCTCGTACCGAGGGTCGAACTGCGCGTGGACGAGCCAGTATGGCTCTGGGACGAACGCCTGGATCTCGCGCTCGCGCTTGACCATCAGCGCCAGCGTCGGCGTCTGGACCCGCCCGAGCGAGACGACGCCGCCGACCCACGCGCGGCCGCGGATGGTCGCCGCGCGGGTCGCATTCATGCCGACGAGCCAGTCCGCCTCCGAGCGGGAGCGCGCCGCTGCCTCGAGCGGGCGCAGCTGCTCGCCGGGGCGGAGCTGCTCGAAGCCCTCGCGGATCGCCTGCTTCGTCATCGAGCTGATCCAGAGGCGCTCGACCGGCTTCTCGACGCCGGAGGTCTCGTAGATGTACGCGAAGATCAGCTCGCCTTCGCGCCCTGCATCGCATGCGTTGACGATCCGGTTGACGTCGTCGCGCTTGAGCAGCTTGTGGATCGCGTTCAGCTGCTTCTTCGACTTCGCGTCTCGCGCGCGGAGCTTGAACTCCTCCGGGACGATCGGCAGGTCCTTCATGCGCCACTTCTTGAAGCTCTCGTCGTAGTCCTCCGGGTTGATCAGCTCGACGAGGTGCCCGACGGCGAACGTGACCACGGTGTCCTCCGACTCGAAGTAACCGTCGTGGTCTTCGAAGCTTTCGGGCAGCGCGTCCACGATGTCGCGGGCGACCGACGGCTTCTCGGCGATGACGAGGGTTTTCACGAAATCCACCTTAGCGAAGCCGCTTGCGGCCACCGTACCGGCGAAATGCGCGCCGATGGCTCGCGGAAATGTGACGATTGCGTGCCCATGATGTCGCCCGTGTACCTGTTCATCGGCCTGGTCAGCTGGCCGGTCGTGCGGGGCCTGTATCGTCTTCGCGCTCGAGGGCTGGAATACCTCCCCGAGGGGGGATTCGTCCTTGCCGCGAACCACACGTCGAACTTCGACCCCTGGGCTCTCGGGATGCCGCTCTGGCCGGACCGGCAGCTGCGGTTCATGGCCAAGTCGGAGCTTTTCAACCCGGTGCTCGCGCCGATCCTGAAAGGAGGGGGAGCGTTCAAGGTGCGCCGCGGCCAGGGCGACGTCGACGCGATGCGGACGGCGATGGAGCTCGCGCGTGAGGGTGAGATCGTGGTCATGTTTCCCGAGGGCACCCGGCGGACGAAGGGGCTGAAGAAGCGCCACGTCGCCCGCGCGCACTCGGGAGCCGCGCGGATCGCTCTCGGAGCGGGCGTGCCGCTCGTGCCGGCGGCCATCTCCGGGACCGACCACCTGCTTCGGCTCGGGCCGCTGCGCGTCGCCTACGGGCCGCCGCTCGACCTGAGCGAGCTCGCGGGGCACGACACGAAGGTCGCCGCGGAGGCGGCGACCGGAGAGCTCATGGACCGGATCGAGGAGCTGCACGCCGGGCTGTGAGACCGCTGCTCGTCATCGACGGCGACTCCCTCGCCCATCGCGCGTATCACGGCCTGCCGAAGTCGGTGCGCCTGAGCGTCGTCGTCGGCTTCACGAACATGCTCCTGCGGCTGTGGGAGAGCGAGCGGCCGCGCGCGGTCCTCGTCGGCTGGGACACCCTGTTCGTGCCCACGTACCGTCACGAGGCGTTCGAGGCCTACCAGAGCGGACGCGAGTTCGACGACCCGCTCGTCGAGCAGCTCGACCTCCTGCCCGGGCTTGTCGACACGATGGGCTTCGCCGCGGCCAAGGGAGCGGGCTACGAGGCGGACGACTTCCTCGCCGCCGCGGTCGCCTCGGAGGAGGCGCGGGGCGGCACCGCGCTCGTCGCGACCTCCGACCGGGACGCGTTCCAGCTCGCGAGCAAGCGGACGACGATCCTGCAGCCGGTGCGCGGGGTCTCCGAGCTCGCGCGGATCGGGCCCGCGGAGGTGCGGGAGCGCTACGGGGTCGATCCCGAGCAGGTGCCGGACTTCATTGCCCTACGCGGCGACCCGTCCGACAAGCTCCCCGGCGCCGCAGGGATCGGCCCGAAGAAGGCGGCGGACCTCCTCCGCGAGTACCGGACGCTCGAGGACGCACTCGCCGCGGGACGCTTCGCGGCGGAGGCGGAGGACTTGCGCCTCTACCGTCGAATAGCCGCGCTGGACGCCTCCGCTCCTCTTCCTCCCCTCGAAGACCAGAACCCCAAGTGGGCGGAGGCGTCCGCTCTCGTCCGCCAGTGGGGACTGAACCAGCTTGCCGACCGGCTCGCCGGGCTCGCCGCCTAAGATCGGCCCGTGGACGCCTGGCTCAGAGAGGCGAGGGACGCCCTGGCCGCGGCTGCCGGCGTCCCGGCGCCCGCGCTCGAGCTGTCCGACGAGGACGCGCGCGAGCTGCTCGACCTCGCCCGGATCGCCGCGCACGACTCCGGCGAGCGGACGAACGCTCCCCTGCTCTGCTACCTGGTCGGCCGCGCGCAGGGCGGCGCAGAGCTCGGCACGCTGGCCGACGCAATCCGATCGACCTCGTAAGCCACCCGGCGCTGGCGGAGCTCCACCCGACGGAGCCTCATGTCGAGACGCGCGCCCGGCTGGAGGCGCTGCTCGCCGCGTTCGACGTCGTCGAGGCCCGGCCCGCCACGCGCGTCGAGGTCGAGCGCTGCCACGACGCCTCCTATCTCGATCGGCTCGCGGTGATCGAGGCTCCGACGCTCCTCGACCCGGACACCGTCGCCTCCGGGACGAGCTACGAGGCGGCGCTGCTCGCCGTGGGGTGCGCGCTCGAGGCCGTCGAGAGGAGCGGGTTCGCGCTCGTCCGGCCGCCAGGGCACCACGCCCTGCCCGAGCGCGCGATGGGCTTCTGTCTGCTCGACAACGTGGCCGTGGCCGCACGCCATGCGCAGACGGAGCTCGGCCTCGAGCGCGTGGCGATCATCGACTGGGACGTCCACCACGGAAACGGGACCGAGGAGATCTTCCGCGGCGACGATTCCGTCCTCTTCGTCTCGGTGCACCAGTGGCCGTTCTACCCGGGCACGGGCGGGCCGGGCGAGGGCGACGAGACGACGGTCAACGTGCCGCTCCCGGCGGGCTCGGCGGACGAGGACTACCTCCGCGCGTTCGACCGGGTCGTCGAGCCGGCGGTCCGCGCGTTCGAGCCCGACCTCGTGCTGGTCTCGGCCGGGTTCGACGCACACGTGGACGACCCGCTCGCCGGAATGAACGTCACGGCCGACGGCTTCCGGGAGCTCGCGCGGCGCTCGGCCGGGCTCGGGCCCCGTGTGGCGGCCGTGCTGGAGGGCGGCTACGACCCGCGAACGCTTCCGGGTCTCGTGGCCGCCGCGCTCGAAGGGTTCCAAGAATGACGACGGCCGGCCTCTCAACTCGGGCCGGCCGTGTCGCCGAGAAGCACAGAGCCACCGCGCTTCGACACCTATCTGCTCCAAAGTATCGACCAGCGGCGGGGTCGGCCGTGGGTGAACCGTATCCCCCACGATGGGTGATTCTCAGGCTGCGCGCGCGGAGCTGAGCACTTCAAGAGCCTCGCGGCGGGAGGAGACGCCGAGCTTCCGCAGGAGGCTCTTCACGTGCGAGCGGACCGTGTGCTCGGAGATGTAGAGGCGCGCAGCGATCTCGTCGGTGCCCAGGTGCTCGTCCAGGAGGAGCAGCACCTCGACCTCGCGGGCGCTGAGCGAGCCCGCGATCCGGTCCGGCACTCCGCGGCCGCTTCCCTCGCGCACCTGCTCGAGCAGGCGGCGGGCGACCTCGCCCGAGAGGGCCGCCTGGCCGTCCGCGACTCCGCGCAGGAACTCGACGATGCGCTCCGGCGGCTCGCTCTTCAGCAGGTACCCGGCAGCGCCGCCGCGGATCGCGGAGAGAAGGTTCTCCTCCGTGCCCGAAGCGGTCAGGACGACGACCTCACACTCCGGCGCCGCGTCGCGGATCTTCGGCAGGGCCTCGAGCCCGCCCAGGCCGGGCATCGACAGGTCGAGGAGCACGAGCTGCGGCTGGAGGCGCCGTGAGAGCTCGATCGCCCCCTCTCCGTCCGAGGCCTGGCCCACGACCGAGAAGTCTTGCTGCTCGAGCAGCGCGGCCAGCGCCTCGCGCGTGATGGGGTGATCGTCGACGAGCAGAATCCGCACCGAACCCTTATCGGCAGCGCCCGGGGTGCCGAAAAGGGTCTCGTGCAGCACGAAGAGCGCGACGACTACGCAGCCTGGCTCTGGGGCGAGGTGCTCCTGATCGGGCTGCTCGGCGCTGCCCTGGCGCTGTTCGTCGCGAATCCCGACCTGCGCAACACCTACTCGCTGCCCCAGGTGCGACTCGTCCTGGACACGGCCGTGACCCTCGCGGCCGCGATCGTCGCGCTGCTCGCGGGGATCCGGTTCTCGGTCGACGGACGGCGGCTCGACCTGCTGCTCTGCGGCGGGTTCGCTGCGGCGGCCGGCGCGACGCTCGCGTTCTCGATCGCGCCCGTGCTCGGCGGCGAGCCGCTGCAGCGGACCGAGTTCTGGGCCGGGCTCGGCGGGCGGCTCTTCGCGGCGATGCTGATCGCGGCCGCACCGTTCTCGCGGCGGCGCGTGAACGCCCGGGCACGTGCTCTCGGCGAGATGCTGGGGGTGGTCGTGATCGTGCTCACGCTCTGCTGGGCGATCGCGGAGAAGGCGGGCACCTCGCTGCCCTCTGTGGTCGACACCGCCGGATCCGACCAGCCGTTCGAGCTGATGGGGGCGCTCGCGCTCCAGGCCCTGCTCTCGCTCGTCGCCGTTGTCGGCTGGGGGCTGCGCTTCCGCGCGCGCCGGAACGACCTCGACCGCTGGCTGTGCCTCGCCGCGACGCTCGCGCTCTTCGCCGAGCTCCACTACGTCTTCACCCCGATCCTGTCGAGCCGCTACGTCTCGCAGGGCGACTTCCTGCGGCTGCTCTCGTACGGCGTCCTGCTGGTCGGCGTGTGGCGCGCGATCCGCTTCGCCGAGTTCGGGCGCGCGGTTGCAGAGGAGCGCGCGCGCGTGGCGCGCGAGATCCACGACGGGCTCGCGCAGTACCTGTTCGCAGTGTCGACGCACGCGAGCATGCTCGAGACCGGCGGCGATCCCGAGACGATCCTCCCGCGGCTCAAGGAGGCTGCTGCGGCCGCGCAGCAGGAGGCCCGGTTCGCGGTCCTCGCGCTCTCGTCGGCGGGCGGATCCGCGCCCTTCGACTCGGCGCTGCGGCGCTACGTCGACTTCCTCACCGCCGACGGGCAGCTCGAGGTCGACCTCGAGATCCAGGACGGGATCCGCCTCGCGCCCGACGAGCAGATCGAGGTGTTCCGGATCGTCCAGGAGGGCCTGGCGAACGCACGCAAGCACGCAGGAGCGCGACGGGCCGAGGTGCGGATCGAGGAGCGGGCCGGCGAGCGCTACGTCACGGTCGTCGACGACGGCTCCGGTTTCGACGAGGCCGAGATCGCGGCCGGGCAGGGGCTCAAGAACATGCGGGCGCGCGCAGCGTCGATCGGGGGCGGCTTCCGCCTGGTCTCCGCCCCGGGCCGTGGCACCGCCCTGGAGGTCGTCCTCCGCGCCTAGCTCGCCCGGGGACGACTACCGAGACGGCTGACGAGCAGGGCGACGATCGTCACCAGGTAGAGCTGGCCGAGCAACCCCTCGAGGACCGCCAGCGACCTCGCGAAGTCGCCGGACGGCGTGTAGTCGCCGTAGCCGACCGTCGCCATCGTGATGTAGCTGAAGTAGAGGCGGACGGCAGGCGTGCCGTCGGTTCCCTGGGCGAAGACGTACCCGGACCCGAGCCTGGCCGCCGACCCGTAGGCGAACGAGAAGAACATGCCCAGCACCAGGTAGACGCAGATCGCGCCCACCACCGACTGCTGGTTCACCTCGCCCTGGTCGACGACGCCGAGCGCGATCACCGCGATGATCCCGCCCGCGAGCGCCAGCCCGACGAGCCAGGCCGCCCCCGCCGCGGTGTCGCCGCCGACCGCCTGGACGAGAACGACGACCGCCACACCGACCGCGATCAGGAGGCCCGTCCTGAGCGGGTTGAGGCCGAGCCCGGACGTCCACATCGCCGCGACGAGCGTGACCGAGAGCAGGAGACCGAGCGTGCTCAGCATCCAGGTCGACCCCGGCGCGGCCATGATGAAGACGAACGTCGCCAGGATCAGGAGCAGCACGAAGCGGTAGCTGTGGCTCGCGCGGAGGCGGCTCACCCGCGAGCCTGGCCGCCACGACGATCCTCCCGAGGCGTGCTCCACGATCGTCGAGTGTGACGACGGGGCCTGCCGTCATCCGGCCAGCGCCGGTGTCTGTGCGGCATACCAGTCGAGGCCCAGCGCATGGAAGCGCTCCTGCGCCTGAGCAACGAGGGTCGCATCGCCCCGGGCGATGCCCAGCGCCCGCAAGGCGAACGGCTCGAGATACGTGCCGGGCTCGAGAAGAGGTCGCGCAGCCTCCTCGGCGTCGGCGTTGCGGCCGATGGCGACGAGCGCTGTGAGGCGCGTTGCCGTCCCGTACAGGCTGCAGTCCATGCTCATGTGCCACGTCGTCCCGGACTCGTCCAGCAAAGCGCTCGCGCGCCCGAGGTCGCCGCGGAGAAGCGCGAGGTGGGCTTGGGGCGGATGGAGCCAGACCACTTGTGCCTCGTACCCGTGCGCGGCCGCCGCCTCCTCGAGCCGCCGGGCCTCCTCGTCCAGCCCGAGCGCGGCGTTCGCGACGGCGCAGGAGAGAAGCGTCCGCGGACCCAGCACGCACGGTGTACCGGCGTTCTCGGCCACCGCGCGCTCCACACGAGGCTGGAGCTCGCGGATCGCCTCCCAGTGCGCGAGCGCCTCCTCGACGAAGAGCAGCACTGCGAGTGCATGGACTTCGTGGTGGGTGCTCAGCCGCGAGGCGAAGACGTCGTGCTCGCGCACGAGCGCCTCGGCCTCCTCACGCCGACCGACGGCAAGTGCGGCCGTGGCGCCGTAGTAGAGGATGTGGGCGAGCTGGTCGGGATCGGTGAGCCGCGCGCGGAGCGCGAAGCGTCGCTGTGCCCACTTCTGCGCGGTCGGATAATCCCAGGTCACGAAGGCTGCACCGGAGCGGGCGAAGCACGCGTACGACAGGAGGACAGGATCGTCCAGTCGCTCGGCGAGATCGACCGCCTGGTCTGCGATCTCGACTTCGTCATCCCACATAGCTCTGGTCGTGAGCGCGCGTCCCAGTGCCCGAGTCTGCGGTGCGGCGAGCTCGAGAGCCCGAGCGAGCCAACGCTGGATCACCGAATCGTCGAGCGGGGGATTCCACATGCCGTAGCGGAGCGTCGACTCGAAGGCGAGTTCCGCGTAGATGTCCGCGAGACCTTCCGTGTCGTCGGTGAGGTCGATCGCCCTCTCCATCGCCGGCCGCATCGCTGCGCCGTCGAACCGAAGGGCGTTGACGCGGCCGATCGAGTGCCAGATCTCCGGGTCGTCAGGCGTCAGCTCGGCGGCCCGCTCGAGCAGCCCAAGCCTGTCGTCGAGGTCGAAACGGGCCAGTGCGAGGTCCGCAGCGCGGCGGAGCCAGCGAAGCGCGGCGGCGCGGAGTCTCGTGGTGTCCTCCTCCCGATCGCGCCATGCGAGCTCGGCGATCTCCGGATTGATGGCCTCCGCGTAGTGGTAGGCGAGCATGCCGGCGCGGCCGTCGCTCGCGTCCTCGTCCTCGAGCCACTCGGCGTAGGCAGCGTGGCGCCGTGCGCGCTCCGCCTTCGGCAGGCCGCCGTAGGCGACCTCACGCGTGAGCGCGTGCTTGAAGACGAGCTCGGGCTCGGTCGCGCGAACGAAGCCCCGCTCGACGAGCGTCCGCACCTCGGCCGCAGAGCCGACGAGGGCGGCGAGCCCGGCCGGCGAGAACGACCTGCCGATCACGGCGGCGGCCCGAAGCGCGTCCTTCGTCGACGGGTCGAGAAGGTCGATCCGTGCGGCCAGCACGCCCTGGACGGAGTCGGGGACCGTCAACGAGCCGGCGGCGAGGGTCCACCCGCCGTTCCGTCGGGTCAGCAGCTCGCGGTCGAGGAGGTCGGAGAGCACCTCCTCGACGAAGAACGGATTGCCATCGGCATGCCGCACGACGAGCTCGCGCGCGGCCGGGTCGAGGGGAGCGGCGAGGGCGCGGTCGATCAGCTCGGCTGCCTCGTCATCACCGAGCGGCTCCAGGATCACGGTCTCGCCGGCGGGCAGTCCCTCGCGGCCGGGCCGCGTCGTCCCGAGGACCAGAACGGGCCCGGTCGCGTCCGACAGCACACGGGCGACGAGCTCGGTCAGCGGCTCGGTAGCCCAGTGCAAGTCTTCGAGTACGAGGACGGCCGGGCCTCGCGCCGCGATCTCCGAGACGAGGCGTACCCAAGCGTCCCGGAGGGCGAGCACGGCCGCGCGCGGCTCGAGGTCGCCGGCGACGTCCAGCCCGAGGGTGAGCCCGAGGATCTCCTTGCCGGCGAGCGCCTCGAGCGCGGGGTCATCCTCGCGCAGGCCCAGCTCCTGCCTGAGAATGTCGGCGAGCGGGCTGTAGGTGACGCTGCGGCCGTAAGAGAGGCAGCGGCCGAGCAAGAAGGCCGTCCCGGCCGGCAGCTGGCCCCGCAGCTCCCGCACGAGAGCCGTCTTGCCGAGCCCGGGCTCGCCGACGACCAGGGCGAAGCGCGGCTCGTCGGTCGAGGACATCTGCTGCAGCCGGTCGAGCTCCTTCGCGCGGCCGACGAACGTGCTCGCGAGCCCCTGGCCGCCGCGCGGGCGGCGCGGCGCGACCATGCGGCGCAGCTCTCGCGCCGCGACGCCGCCCTGCTTGCCCTTCGCCTCCACCGTGCGCGGCTCGCCGAACTCGAAGGCGTCTCCGACCAGCGCGGCTGTGCGCTCGCCGACGAGCACCTGGCCGGGCGTCGCCGCCTGCTCGAGACGCGCTGCGACGTTCACGGCGTCGCCGGTCGCGAACGAGCTCCCCTCGCGGGGCCGCCCGACGACGACCTCGCCGGAGTTCACCCCAATCCGCAGCGCAAGGCGATCGTCGAAGAGCTCCCGCAGGCGCTCGTGCATCCACAACGCGGTCTGCAGCGCCCGCTCCGCGTGGTCCTCCTGGGCGGCCGGGGCGCCGAAGACCGCGACGACGGCGTCGCCGATGAACTTCTCGACCGTCCCGCCGCCGAGCGCGATCTCGGCTTCCATCGCGTCGTAGAAGCGCTCGAGGAGATCTCGCGCGTGCTCCGGATCCAGCTCGTCGCCGAGCGCGGTGGAGCCGACGAGATCGGCGAAGAGAAGCGTCGCCAGCTTCCGCTCCACCGCCCGAGCATAACCCTGGCCCGGCGCACTCCCAAGCCTCGGAGCGGGGGCCGCGTCGACGGGACGAGTGCCAAATAGAAAACCCCCGCGTTTGCGGGGGTTTTCCGTAGCAGGCCTGTAAGCCGGATTCTGTCGAGGATGACCATCCTTCTGTGCGGCTTACCCGGCTCCTCGGCGGGCCGCGTCAACGGAGCCTGTTCGCCTTGCACCGGACGGGGTTTGGCTAGCCGCCGTGTCGCCACGGCGCTGGTGGGCTCTTACCCCACCGTTTCACCCTTACCTTCGACGTCTCGC
>DATIXI010000031.1:0-2327 GCA_035518635.1 Gaiellaceae bacterium | reverse complement strand
CAGCACGAGGAGGCCCTCGAACACCGAAACAGCGTAACGGGACGGGAGCTAGACTGGGTCGCCCAGGCCGACGTAGCTCAGCTGGTAGAGCACTTCACTCGTAATGAAGGGGTCCCCGGTTCGAGTCCGGGCGTCGGCTTCGCTCTCGCGCTCTCTTGCACGCGCATGGGAGCGTCCACGCTGGGCGCTTTCTACGTTCTCGACGCGTAGACGCCTATAGTCGCAGGGTGCCGATCCGGGTTGTCTTCGGGGAGGACAACTACCTCGTTCGACAGGGCATCCTTCGCGTGCTCGAACTGGAGCCCGACATCGAGCTCACGGCGGTCTGCGAGGACTTGCCGTCCCTGAATCAGGCGATCGACGCGGAGAAGCCGGACGTGGTCCTCACCGATATCCGCATGCCGCCGACGAATCTCGACGAAGGAATCCAGGTCGCCGATCGCGTGCGGCAGACGAGACCCGAGACGGGCGTTGTCGTCCTCAGCCAGTTCGCGGCTCCGGAGTACGCGCTGGCGTTGCTCGAGCAAGGCGCCGGCGGGCGCGCCTACCTGCTCAAGGATCGGATCGGCGACGACGCCGTCGGGCTCGCCGGTGCCATCCGCGAGGTTGCCCGCGGTGGGTCCGTGATCGACTCGCGGGTGGTCGAGACGCTCGTTGCCGGGCGCACACGCACCGCCTCGCCGCTCGACGAGTTGACTCCGCGGGAGCTGCAGACCCTCGAGGAGATGGCGCAGGGCAAGAACAACGCGGCGATCGCGGCTTCCCTCGTCATCACGGAGGGGTCGGTGGAGAAGCTCATCCATTCGATCTTCCAGAAGCTGGGGCTCAGCTGGCAGCCGGATGTCAACCGGCGGGTGAAGGCGGTGCTCCTCTACCTCGCCGAGCGAGAGAGCTAGGAGTCGAGCGGGATCGCCCCGAGCACCCGCGTGCCGTCGCCGAGCGCGGACTCGATCCGCAACTCCCCGCCGATGGCGCCGAGGCGGTCGCGCATGTTCGTGAAGCCGGAGCCGCGCCCGGCCCCGTCGGCGAAGCCGGAGCCGTCGTCGGCCACCTCGAAGAGGAGCCCGCCCTCCTCCTCCCAGACCCGCACGGTCGCGCGCGCTCCCTCGCCTGCGTGCTTCCCCGCGTTCTGGAGTGCCTCGAGGCAGCAGAAGTAGACGGTCGCCTCGACCTCGGCGTCGTACCGGCGCAAACCGGGCGCCTCGACGCGGGCTGGGACCGGCGCGCGGCGGGCTGCGTTGGCGAGCGCTTCCGCAAGCCCACGGTCCTGGAGCAGCGGGGGGTAGATGCCGTGCGCGAGGTCGCGGAACACGGCAAGCGCCTCCTGCGCCGAGTCCCACAGCTCGTGGAGGATGTCCTTGGCTCTCTCCGGGTTCGAGTCGACCAGCCTGCGAACGACTTGCAGATTGACCGCCACGCCGACGAGATGCTGTTGCGCGCCGTCGTGGAGGTCGCGCTCGATCCGCCGTCGCTCCTCGTCGGCGGCGGCCACGATGCGTGCACGCGAGGCGCGCAGCTCGTCCGCCTGGCTTCGAACCTCGTCGAGGGAGGCCTGCAGCTGGGAGTCGAGCCGAACGTTCCGCAGGGCGAGGGTGACCTGACTGGCGAGCTCCGCGAGCACCTCCTCGACTTCGTCGTCGAACGCGGGACCGTCGGTCGCCCGCTCGGCGACCAGGAGGCCGTACAGCTCGCCGGCATGCGAGATCGGCGCGACGCGTACGACGCCGTCTTCGCGATCCTCGAGGAGCTGCGGGAGCCAGACCGAGAGCCAGGCTGGGCCGGAGGTCCCTGCCCGGGCGACAACCGTCTCCTCCGAGGCGCTGAGGCGGAGCCACGCGGGGCCTCGATCGGGGTCCGAAGCGACGCGCTCGAGCTTCCCGCCCGATCCGGTCCAGATCTCGACCGCCTCCAGCGCGAGCGAACTGCGCAGCGATTCGGACAGCTGCAGGAGCAGATCGTCGAGCGGAACTGCCCGCGAGAGATGGACGCCGAACCCACGCACGACCTCGTCCGGCTCGAGGCGCGAGCCGTGGACCAGCTGGCTGGCGAAGCCCGTGAGCCGCTTGCGCAGAGGAACGTAGAGCACCGCGCAGACCGCAGCCGCGACGATCGACAGGGCGACGATCGACTTCTGCTCGTGCGTCGGAGCGTGACCGAGCCAGCCGACGACCACGAGGTAGACCGCGGCGACTAGGGCCGTCAGGCCGGCAAGCGTGATCGCGTGCACGAGGAGCCGGCCCGTCGCGCCGCGGAACCGTCTCGATGGCTCGAGAAGGAGACCCAGCGGGATCGGAACGGTCGCGAGGGCGGCGATCGCGAGCACGCGC
>DATIXI010000030.1:0-4718 GCA_035518635.1 Gaiellaceae bacterium | reverse complement strand
CAGCGCGAGAGTGTCCATGCCCGCGAAGCTCTTCATCGCCTTCCGGTAGGCCTGCGTCACTGCGCGGTTGATCGTCTGGCGCTGCTTGGCGTCGAAGCCGCGATCGCGGCCGGCGACGGCGAAGCTCGCGACGAGTCGCTTGAGGTCCCACTCGAACGGGCCCGGCAGCGTCTCGTCGAAGTCGTTGACGTCGAAGACGAGCCGCCGGTCGGGCGCGGCGTAGATACCGAAGTTGGAGAGGTGTGCATCCCCGCAGAGCTGGACCTGCAATCCCGTCCTCGGGACGTCTGCGAGATCGGACGCCATCACGGAGGCGGCCCCGCGGAAGAACGCGAACGGCGAGGCGAGCATCCGCCCGTAGCGAATCGGGACCAGCTCGGGCACTCGCGTGGCCGCCTGCTCCTCGAGTAGATCGACTGGATCGCGCCGGTTCGAGGGCAACTCCCACTCTCCGTGCACCGAACGCCCCACGTCGGCCCTTGCAGCCTTCCCGCGCGCCGCCCGCTCGGCCGGCGTGGGGTGCGGCACGACCTTCGCTCTCGAGGGTCGGCGGGTCCGTGGCTGAGCGCTCTTGGCCGCCGAACGCTTCGCCGATCGGGGGGCACGCTTCGGCGCAACCTGCTCGGCCGGCTCGCTCGCAGTCTCCGACTCGGCGTCACCTCCCACGGGCAACGCGTCAGCCAGCGGCCCCGGCTCCGGGCCGCGATCGCCACCCGTGAGCTCGTCTGGCGTCTCGGTCGAGTGATCGGACTCGGTCATGGTCGCTCCTCTCGCGCTGATATCCACCCCAAGCTCTCAGCTCGCTTCACGGCCCCGGCTCGCGTGTTGGCTCCGAGCTTCTTGTAGATGTGTTGCACGTGCGTCTTGACCGTAGGACGGCCGATGCCGAGCTCGTCGCCAATGGCAGCGAGCGTCCGGTACGTGGAGAGGAGAGTCAAGACACGGGCCTCGGCCGGCGTCAGGGAAACCGTCTTCGTGGACGTCTGCGGCTGGGTAGCGATAGCGCAATGACGCTAGGACACCGGAGACCGGTGCGTCATCGGCCAAAAGGGCTGATATCTGCGCTCGAAAGTCGTCCACCAGCCCGCGATGTTGGAGACCTAGGACGGCTCAAGGCGGTACGGGCAGCGAGAGGATCTGCTCGCCGGCGAAGAGGAGCAGCACGAGGCCAACTGCGATCAGCCCGTACCGCCCCCGTCGAATCGGGAACTGGGTGCTGATGCCGACGAGGAAGAGCACGCTCGCGAGGATGACGGTGACGCGGATGTAGTGGTCGCCCGTGCGTGCCGCCTTCTGGCCCTGCGCGTAATAGGCATCGGCCTTCGTGTCGAGCGCCCGCGCCAGAGCGGCGCCGGGCGGCCTGAACTGTGGCATCGCCTCTGGCCCTGCGGGCGCGTTCGGGTTCGTGAACGGCTTGGTCGCAAGCCAGGCATCGAAGGCGACCCGGTAGTTGGGAAGGAAGTTGATGTACCTGCGGGCGACGCGCAAGTCGTTCTTGTTGCCCGCGGCGTGCGCGGCGAACCAGGCGTTGAACGTGACCGCGTCGCCGACACGGAAGGTCAGCGCCTCCTGGTAAGCCCGGTTTGCCTTGACGCGCGTCGCCGAGGCCTTCGCGAGGTTGAGGGACGACTCGGTGCCCCACTTCGCGGCCGAGTAGCCCGCCCAGGCGGCAACGATGGTAACGATCGACAGGAGCACCGCCTCGGCGATCGAGATCCGCTTGTCGCGGCGGCTGCCACTCGGGTGCTCGGCCTCGTGCTTTGCGTGCTCGGCGATCTTGTCACCGGCCTCGGTTGCGGATAGTCCCTCGGGCACAAACGCTCCTCACTCGAGTTCGAGGCATCGGGTAAACGCGATCTTCTTCGCGCTCGCAGCCCTACGTGGCCACCGCTTCGACGGTAGGTGCAGTCGTTCGCCGCGTCATCGGCCAAAAGGGCTGATATCTTCGGAGTCGTATTCGATTCGGCCGCGGAGAGACCGGCCCCTTTCCGGGTGACGGAGTTGCGGTTGATGCTCCCGAGTGGAGGATCCACGTCGTCACCGCGAGACTTGTCGGGCGGGTAGGAGGTCAGAGCCATAGCCAGCACCGACGTTGTGAGGACAGCACCGCTCGTCGGGGAGTCGAAGCTTCGACCTCCGGCTGTCCGGCCCGGCGTGGTGCCGCGGGCTCGCCTCGCACCGTTGCGCGAGGCTGCGGCGCGAAGCCGGCTGGTTCTCGTTTCTGCGCCTGCGGGTTACGGGAAGTCGACGCTCGTCGCGGAGTGGAGCGACCGCGATCCGAGGGCGACCGGCTGGGTTCATCTCGACCGCAGCGACAACGACCCGGTGGTCATGCTCTCCCACCTCGCCGCGGCGCTCGAACGCATCGGATCGGCGCCTGATCAGCTGCTCGAAGAGCTGACACGACAGAGACCGCGGATCGACCAGGTCGTCCTGCCGCTCCTCGCGGCCGGGCTCGACGAGCGCAGCCCGTTCGTGCTCGTACTGGAGGACACGGATCTCGTCACCGCGGAGAAGAGTCTCGCGATCCTCGCGTTCCTCGCCGACCACGTCCCGGCCGGCTCTCAGCTGATGCTGGTCACACGCGGGGATCCGAACGTGCCGCTCGGCCGGCTGCGTGCGAACGGGGACCTGTTCGAGATCGGGACCGCCCACATCGCCCTGGACGCGGAGGAGACCCGAGCCGTGGCGGCGAGCGGTGGGCTCGAGCTGACGGAGGAGTCGGCCGAGGCTCTCCGGGAGCGGACGGAGGGATGGGCTGCCGCGGTCGTGCTCGCGGCGCTGCTTCTCCGTGGGCGTGAGGATGCTGCCGAGAGGGCCGCCGACCTGTCCGGCGATCAGCAACAGATTGCCGACTACCTCATTGAAGAGGTCCTGAACCGCGAGCCGGAGGACCTCAGGACGTTCCTGCTCGGAACGTCGATCCTCGACCGGATGACGGCGCCACTGTGCAACGCCGTGCTCCGGATCGAAAACGCAGCCGATTCGCTCGAGGGCCTCGCGCGCTCGAATGCGTTCGTGATTCCACTTGACGATCGCCGCGAGTGGTACCGCTACCACCATCTGTTCGGCGATCTCCTTCGGGCCGAGCTCGAGCGGCGCCACCCGGAGCTGCTCCGCGTGTACCTGGTTAGGGCTGCGAGCTGGTGCGAGGTGTACGGAGCCCCTGGCGAGGCGTTCGTCTACGCGTACGAGTCCGGTGATCTCGCCCAGGCCGGCCGGATCGCCCTGGCGAATCAGCCCCGGTTCACCCAGCGCGGGCACAGCGAGACCCTGCGGCTCTGGTTCGACCGCTGCACCGACGAGGAGATCGAGTCCGACCCGCAGCTGTCGATCGCGGCCGCGTGGGTCTTCTTTTACGAGGGTGACGAGGCCCGAGTGAGGCGGTTCGTCGCCGCAGCCGACCGGGGGCCGCTCGACGTGCCCTCCGCCGACGGGGCGACGTCGCTTCGTTCGGCGCTCGCGTGTGTACGCGCTGCCGTGGCTCCCGATGGAATCCCTCAGATGCTGCGTGACGCGGAGCTCGTGTGTGCGTCGGAAGGGAAAGCCGGCACGCGGTGGTACTTCAGCGGGTGTCGTGCCCTGGGGATGGCCTACGTTCTTCTCGGCCGGCCGCAGGAGGCGATCGCCCCGCTGCGGGAGGTGGTCTCGAGCCCGCATTTCCCCGCCTTGCGGATTATGTCTCTCGCCTATCTGGCCTTCGCGGCCACGGAGCTCGGCAATCGCAGAGACGCCCACCGCTGGGCCGCTCAAGCGGCGATCGCGATCGGGGATGAGCACCTCGAAGACACGCCCTACAGCGCCATCGCATCCACAGCGGGCGCTCTGGCGGATCTGGAGCGCGGCGACCACACGGCGGCAACGCGAGAGCTCGAGAACGTCCGCCGTCTCCGTCCGCTGCTCCGCGGGGCCAGGTGGCTCGACGCCGATCTCGGGTTGCGCTGCGCCGAGATCAGCCTCGACCTCGGAGACCGGCCCGGCGCCGTCGAGTTCGCCCAGCTTGCAGAGGACGTCTTGCAGGGGTATCCCGATGCGGGAGTGCTGCCGGCCCGGCTTGAGCGCCTCGAGGAGCGGATCAGGCTGGGGAGGGACTACGGGCTCACGGCCGCCGAGCTCCGCCTCATCCACTTCCTGCCGACGCATCTCTCGCTCCAGGAGATCGCCGATCGTCTCTATCTCTCGCGTCCGACCGTCAAGACCCACGTCGCGTCGATCTACAGCAAGCTGGACGTCCAGAGCAGATCCGAAGCGGTCGAGATCATCGACGAGCTCGGCCTGGGATCGATCGGGAGCATGGTCACGATCCCGGATCCGGACCGCGACTGAGGCCGCGCACCGCTTCCGGCTGAGGTCGGGCTGATCTCAGCCTTTTCGGCCGATGACGGATCGATCGCCGCTTTCGTAGCGTCCAGCCACTCAGGGAAGCCCGAGGGCCCCGTGAGAGAGAGGACATTTTCGATGGTCGAGCGAAAAGGAGTAGCAGCGTGCCGGGTCTTCTGACGGTCCTGCCACTGGCGATCGTCATGGTCGCCGGTCCGCAGATCATCTCCGCCATCTTCCTCGCCACGAGCGAGAGTTGGCAGAAGAACTCGGCGGCCTTTCTCGCCGGCGTCCTGATCGCCGTCACGGTGGTCGTCACGGTCGCGTACGTGGTGGTCAGGATCGTGTTCGATGCCGCCGGCGCGTCGAACGAGACGACGAGCCGACAATGGCTCGAT
>DATIXI010000029.1:0-3770 GCA_035518635.1 Gaiellaceae bacterium | reverse complement strand
GAGGACCGCCGCGAGCGCCTGCAGCGTGACGCGGACCACGTTGTTCTCGATCTGCTGCGCGGTGAGGGTGCATCCCGCCGTCTGCGTGTGGAAGCGGAGCAGCATCGAGCGCTCGCTCTTCGCTTCGAAACGCTCCTTCATGATCCGGGCCCAGATCCGGCGCGCGGCCCGGAACTTGGCGACCTCCTCGAAGAGGTCGTTGTGCGCGTTGAAGAAGAACGAGAGCCGCGGCGCGAAGTCGTCCACCGCGAGCCCGCGCTCGATCGCCGCGTCGACGTAGGCGAAGCCGTTGGCCAGCGTGAACGCCAGCTCCTGGATCGCGTTCGACCCGGCCTCGCGGATGTGGTAGCCCGAGATCGAGATCGGGTGCCAGCGCGGCATCTCACCCGCGCAGAACTCGACCATGTCCGTGACGAGCCGTATCGACGGCTCGGGCGGGAAGATCCATTCCTTCTGGGCGATGTACTCCTTGAGGATGTCCGTCTGGATCGTCCCGCGCAGCTCCTCGCGCGCGACTCCCTGCTGCTCCCCGACGCAGACGTAGAACGCGAGCAGCATCGCGGCCGGCGCGTTGATCGTCATCGACGTCGAGACCTCTCCGAGCGGGATCCCGGCGAAGAGCGTCTCGACGTCCGCGAGCGAGTCGATCGCCACGCCCTCTCTGCCGACCTCGCCGAGTGAGCGCGGATGGTCGGAGTCGTAGCCCATCAGCGTCGGCATGTCGAAGGCGGTCGAGAGGCCGGTCTGCCCGTGCTCGAGCAGGTAGCGGAACCGCTCGTTCGTCTCCCCGGCGGTGCCGAAGCCGGCGAACTGCCGCATCGTCCAGAGCCTCCCGCGGTACATCGACGGGTAGACCCCGCGCGTGAACGGGTAGGCGCCCGGGTACCCGAGGTCGCGGTCGAGGTCGGGGCCGACCGAGTCACTCGTGTAGAGCGGCTCGTTCTCGAGGCCGGAGATCGTGCTGAAGAGCTCGCCCTGCCGCTCGGGCGTCGCGTCGTACAGCGTCTTCTTCCAGTCGTCCGTGCCGCCGAGCCCGCGCCGGTCTTCGGTCGTCGCCATGCACTGATTCTGCCTGTTTTCGGTCACGGCCTCATCCTGGGGCCCGGGGCTGCCGATCTAGTGCGCGGCGGAGCTGATGGACACGCCTTCGGATCACGCGCGCGCCTCGGCGCACCCTGCGGAGCACGAGTCGGGCCCCCGGCTCGTCCTTCGCTTTGCCCTCTACACGGGGGTCGTGCTCCTGTGCGCCGGAGTCGCGATCGCGTGGCTCGTCGACCGCGAGGTGGCGAACCGCGCGGAGAAGACGCTGGAGGCGCAGGCACGCACCATCGCCGAGCAGAACCTGCGGGGCCACCTGCGCGCGTCCGACTTCACGGCCCCGGTCTCGCCCGCGCGGCGCCGGACGCTCGACGGCCTCTTTCGCAACAGCGTCGTGATCCCGGGCGGAGTCGGCGGGCGGCTCGTGAACCCCCGGGGCACGATCACCTACGCAGCACGCCACCAGCTGATCAACACCGCGGTGACGTATCCGCGGGTGATCGCCGCCGTGCTCGGAAGCGGCCGTGCCAGCCGACGGGTCGCGCACATGAATACCTGGAGCGGGCAGAAGGACCTGAAGGTGCTGCGGATCCTCGTGCCCGTCCGCCCGACGCCGACCTCCCGCCCGATCGGCGTGCTCGAGCTCGACCAGGACTACCGCTCGGTGGACATCAGCGTCGGCAACGCCCGCCTCCGCCTCGCAGTCATCCTCGCCCTCGCGCTGCTCGCGCTGTACATGGCGCTCTTCCCGATCCTCCGGCGCGTGACCCGCCAGCTGAAGGCGCACAACGAGCGCCTCCGTGAGCTGGCCGAGGAGCGGGGCCGGCTGTTCGAGGCCGAGCGCGCGGCGCGAACCGAGGCCGAGGAGGTGCAGCGGCTCCTCGCCGAGCAGAACGAGCGGCTGCGCGAGCTCGACCGGCTCAAGGACGAGTTCGTCTCGCTCGTCTCGCACGAGCTGCGCACTCCGCTGACCTCGATCCGCGGCTACGTCGAGCTGATGCTCGACGACCGCTACGGGCTCAGCGCGGACCAGCGCCGCTTCCTCGAGATCGTCGACCGGAACTCCGCGCGCCTGCTCGAGCTCGTCGCCGACCTGCTCTTCCTGGCGCAGATCGACGCCGGCAAGCTCGTGATCGAGGTGGACACCGTCGACCTGAACCAGATCGTCGAGGAGTGCGTCGAGACGTCGTCCCCGGCAGCCGACGTGCGCGGGATCCGCCTGGGCGCACACCTCGACCCGGTGCCGGAGATCCAGGGCGACCGCGCGCGCCTCGCCCAGGTGCTCGACAACCTCGTCTCCAACGCGGTCAAGTTCACGCCCAGGGGCGGGCGGGTGGACGTGCGGCTCCGGACTGACCGCGACGCGGTCGTGCTCGAGGTCAAGGACACCGGCCTGGGGATCCCGGCCGACGAGCAGGCCCAGCTCTTCGACCGCTTCTTCCGCAGCTCCACCGCGACCCAGAACGCGATCCCGGGCACCGGCCTCGGACTCACGATCACGAAGGCGATCGTCGAGCGGCACGGCGGCCTGATCGCGGTCGACAGCGCCGAGAACGTCGGCACCACCGTCCGCGTCCGGCTCCCGCTCCGGTCCGAGCAGAAGCTCGCGGCCTAGACCCGGCTCCCCGGCAAAGGCCGGTAGCGGTAGCCGAAGCCGCGCATCGTCTCGATCGGCGAGTCGCCCCCGTCGGGCGCCCCGAGCTTGCGGCGGAGGTAGCCGACGTAGAGCTTCACCTGATCGCGCTCGGCGGCCGTCGAGCTCCCCCAGGCCAGCTCGAGCAGCTGGTCGTGCGAGAGGACCTGGTTGGGGTTCCGGACGAAGGCCGTCAGCAGCCGGAACTCGAGCGGGGTCAGCGTGACGTCCTGGTCACCGGCGCGGACCGCGCGCTGGAGAAAGTCGATCACGACGAACCCGTCCGCATAGGTTTCGGGCGCGTCCTCGGCCCGGCTGCGCCTGAGCTGGGCGTCGACCCGCGCGAGCAGTTCCTGGCGGCCGAACGGCTTCGTGACGTAGTCGTCTGCGCCGGCGCGCAGGCCGCGGACCTTGTCGAGCTCCTCCGCGCGGGCGCTGAGCATCAGGACGGGCACGTCGCTCAACTCGCGGATCCGCTCGAGCGTCTCCCAGCCGTCGAGCCCGGGCATCGAGATGTCGAGGACCACGAGATCCGGCTGCTCGCCGTAGAAGAGCCGCAGTCCCTCGTTTCCGTCGGGCGCCTCGACCACGTCGTGGCCGGCCCGCTCGAGCAGCTCGCGCACGAGGCCGCGGATGTCGGCGTCGTCGTCCACGACGAGCACGCGGCTCACGTCGTGCACCCCTCCCTCGACCAAGTGAACTTCGGCGCGCTCATACGGCTTTCATACCGTAACCCTCCCGGATTCCGGCGCTCGCTGTCGATCCCGCAGGCGTGGCGGCCCACTGGATCAACTGCGGCGTGGTCTGGCAGCGATGAAGCCGAAGCGACGTCTCGACGGACGGCTGCTCTTCTTCCTGTTGCTCGGGCTCGCCCTGGTCACGGGCGCGGCCGCCTTCCGCGGTGGCGTCTCAGCGGGGCACTCCTCCGGAGCCTCGAGTCAGCCGCTCTCGAACGTCGCGGGCGGCTCGCACGGGAAGCGGCCCAAGCTCGGGCGCAGGGGCCCGACCGGCCCTGCCGGCCCGAGGGGTAGAGGCGGAGCACGCGGCGAGCGCGGCCTGCACGGCACAGACGGCCTCAACGGCCAGGCAGGCCCGCAGG
>DATIXI010000028.1:0-5271 GCA_035518635.1 Gaiellaceae bacterium | reverse complement strand
GCTTCGGCGGGAGCGACCGCGCATACGCGGTGGCGCGTTCGACCCAACCGGTCAGTTCGCGCTTCATTCGCACGTCCTCCGCGTCGACTCGCAGCCACCCGCGCATCTGGCGTCCTCGCATCTCCATCGCGTACGCCTTCGTCGTCTCGACGAGGGAGTCCCACTCGTCCGGGTCGACTCGAACCAGGAGGCCGCCCTCGCCGCTCGCGGCGATCGCCATGTTGCCTCCGATGAGGAACGCGAGGCCGCCGAACATCTTCTTCTCGGCCAGGCCGGGCTCGTCGGCGATCAGCTCACGAATCCGATCGGCGAGCTCCCCGTCGTACGCCACGGGACGATGCTAGACGGCTACGCGCCGCGGCGGACGACTGCGACGCCGGCCAGGCACAGGGCGCCGCCGAGAAGGGCGAGTGCGGGCGGGGTCTCCGACAGGATCGCCCAGCCGAGCAGCACCGAGAGCGGCGGCACGAGGTATGTCGTCGCGCCGAGCCTGCCCGCGCTCGTGCGGGCAAGGGCGAACGCCCAGGTCGTGAAGCCGATCGCGGTCGGGAAGACGCCGAGGTAGACGGTCCAGGCGATCGACCCGCCGCTCGCGTCGCCGAGCTGGCGTGCGAGCTGCCATGCGAACGGGAGGCAGGCGACGACCGCGATCACGCAGCAGAAGAGCGTCGTCTGGAGCGCGGTCAGGCGCCCGATGACGGTCTTCTGGAAGATCACGGCCACGGCGTACGAGCACGCGGCGAGGAGGCACAGCGCAACCCCGGTCGTCGTCGAGCCGCCGTTCGACGTCGCGATGCCGATGACCACGACTCCGACGAACGCGACCGCGCAGCCGGCAAGGAGCGCGCGAGGGAACCCCTCGCGCAGGACGAGCCCGGCGAGGATCGCGACCAGGATCGGCCCGACGCCGATCAGCATCGCGGCGGTGCCGGCGTCGACGCGTCGCTCGCCCGCGTTGAGCAAAACCATGTAGCCGGCGAACCAGAGCAGGCTGCAGAGCACGAGCGCGGGCGCGACCGCGCGAATGTCTGCTCTCCGGGGCGAGAGCTCGCCCTGCACGGCCGCGATCGCGAGCAGCACGACCGCGGCGACCAGCAGCCGGCCGAGCGTGAGCGCCCCCGGGGACAGGTCGTGCCCGGCCGAGCGGATGCCGACGAAGGCCGAGGCCCAGAGCAACACCGTGACGAGCGCCGCGCCCAGGGCTGCCGTCGTCTCGCGCCGGATCCGGCCGAGGCGGGTCGGGGTGACGCTCTCGGTCACGTCCATGCAAGCACTCGTAACGAACAACGACGCCGATGCTTCCGGCGTGAGGTCAGTCGTCGAGTTGGTCGACCAGCATGTGCACCTCGCCGACCCGCTCGAAGCCGAGGCGCTCGAGGATCGGCCTGGACATCGAGCCGCCCTGCGTGATCAGGGTCGGCGTGCCGAGCGCCACGGCCTCGTCCCAGCGGACGCGGATCAGCGCGCGGTACGCGCCCTGCCCGCGGGCGCTCGGAAGCGTGGCGCCTCCGTACAGGAGGAGGCCGTGCTCGGTCGGCGCGGCGGTACCGGCGCAGACGAGCTCACCGTCGAGCCAGACCGCGTGCCGCAGGCGCAGCGTGTCGTGGAAGCGCTCCGGCAGGAGCCTGCGCGACTCCTCGATCTGGGCCTCTGTCGAGCCGAACGCCTCCCACTGGACGGCGTTCGCGGTCTCGAACTCCTCGAACGTCTCGATCCGCCGCGCGACGAGCCCCGGGGCCGCGGCCGGCGGCTCGCGGGTGAGTACGAGCGCGACCGCGTACGGATCCCTGTCGGGAACGAGGCCGCGCTCGCGCAGCGCGGCAACGAGCCCTGCCGGCGCCGAGCTGCCGATCTCCCACTGCGTGCGGGTCCGTCCGCGCTCGCGCAGCGCCGCCCGCACCTCGGCGAGTACCTCGTCGAGCTCCTCGAGCGCGAACCGCTGGCGCTGGACCGTGTTCCAGGTCGTGCCCTCGCCGAGGTAGAGGGTGTAGCGGTCGGTCTCGACCCGCTCGTCCCCCTGCCCGAGCGGCGCGAACGAGTTCGGGTACTCGGCAACCTCCCGGAGCACTCGCTCAGCGAAGCCCGCCGCGTTCATGATGGGCCCGGAAGAACTCGGCCGAGCCGGCGGTGGCCATGGCGGCGGAGGCGGAGATCTCGAGTGCGAGGGTCGCGGCGGCGACGATCTGGGCGAGGCGATAGACCTTCCCGGCTCCCGCGCAGCCGAGCAGCTCGAGCCAGCGCCGGGCATAGGGGAGGGTCGTGCCGCCGCCGAGCGTCGCGACTTCGAGCCCGGGGAGCCGGAGCCCGACCTGGAGGCCGCCGTCGATGCGGCGCCCTGTGCCGTGGCACATCGAGCTCGTTCCGACCATGCCGAGGTCCTGGCCGGTCGCCGCGAAGATCGCCGCGATCGCCGAGGCGGGCGTGAACGCGACCGACTGCATCCCGGAGGCGACCGCGCCGTGGGTTCCCGCCCAGGCGAGGTCGAGCAGGTCGTCGGCGGTCGTTCGCAGGACTCGCCGGATCGCGTCGTCGGTGAGCGTCGCCTCGGCGACGACGGTCTTGCCGTGGCCGCTCTGGAAGTACTCGAACGACGGCTTCTTGTCGCCGCCCATGTTCGCCTCGAGGATCGCCCGCTCCGGCTTGACCGGCGCGCGCTCCATCACGTAGCCCATGTTCAGGACGTAGGAGTTGCGGGTCATCATGTTCGCGCCGACCGCGTCGCCGGTCGTCCAGCGCCAGAGGACGTGGCACATCGGGCCGACCACGTGCGTCTTCACCTCGCGCAGACGCGCGAAGGTCGAGAGGGACGGGTCGTCCTGCTCCGCGAGCCAGTCCCGCATGCCCGGGAGCTCGTCCGCGATCCAGGCGGCGAGCTCGACCGCGGCTCCGGCGGAGCCGCAGACGAAGCAGGAGGCCCGCGTGATCCGGTCCCCGAGGACGTACGTGCGGAACCCGCCCGACTCGGCGACGGCGAGCGCTCCGCGCTGCAGCGAGGCCGAGAGCCCACCCTCGGTGTGCGCGAGCGGGACGAACACGGACTCGTGCGCGCGCCCGGACTCGACCACCGCGCCGTCGGGCTCGCGCAGCTCGTACTCGCCGAGCTCGAGCTCGACCGGCCCCACGACCGACACCGGGATCACCGCGGCGCCGGTCAGCATCTCCTGCGCGCGCGCGAACGGCTCGAGGTCGATCCCCGTGACGTCGCCGTCCAGGCCGAGCGCCTCCTGGCGTGCCCTGATCGACCCGGCGTCGTTCTTACGCGGCCACTTCTTGGTCGCCACGGCGGAGAGCTTATTTCGCGCCGTCCGTGGCAGGGGGCGGAGTTCGCGGAAAGCTACGGACGCGAGACGAGCGCCCGGGCTGGATAATCTGCGCCGGATGACGATCAGTCCTGTGGTCGACCAAGAGCAGGAGGAGCGCGAGGCGTTCGCGGGCGTCCTGCGCTTCTACGAGCTCGCCAAGCGGCAGGAGTGGCAGGTTCGCGACCTCCCGTGGGGTGAGCTGCCGCCGATCCCCGAGGGCAAGGGCTCGCCGAAGCGGCAGGCGCGGCGCCGCGACATGTGGCGCTCGGTGCTCACGCAGCAGCTCCAGGCCGACATGCTCGCCTGCGACATGTCCTCGCAGCTGCTCAACATCGCCCCGGACGCCGAGGCGAAGCTCTACTACTCGACGATGGTGCAGGACGAGTCGCGCCACACGGAAGCGTGGCTCAAGCTGGTCGACGAGGCGGGCGGCACCGCAGAGCGCGACCCGTACCTCGACGAGCTCGCACACATGACACTCGAGGCGGACACGCTCGAGGAGAAGGTCTTCCAGATGCAGGTCTTCTACGAGCGGCTGATCATCTCCCGCTTCCGTCTGATCGCGCGGGCCTCGCGTGGGACGGTCCTCGAGGACCTCTGCAACCGGCTCACGACGGACGACGGCATTCACCACGGCGCCGGGATGGCGTACGAGAAGGTGCTTCTCCGCGGCGCGGACAAGAGGACGAAGCAGAACCTCGTGCAAGCGGCGAACCGACTGCTGCCGATCTTCGTGCAGCACGCGCTCTGGCGGCCGAAGGAACGCGCCTTCATCGGCGCCGCGATGCGCTCGCGCGACATCGAGCACCTGAAGCAGGACATCGAGATCGGCGTCCGTCTGGCGGAGTCGCTCGGTCTCGAGGTCGGCGACGTCGAGCTCCCCATCTCCTGAGTTGCCAGCGACGCTGATGCAGGGCTGGCCGCTCGCCGAGCGGATCCTGCCCAGGGTCGCCGAGGAGGTTCGCGAGCTCGGCCAGGTCGGGCTCGCGACGGTGCAGGTCGGCGATGATCCGGCCTCGACGATCTACATCCGGCGCAAGCACGAGGCCGCGGCGGAGGCAGGAATGCGATCGACCGATCTCAAGCTGCCCGGGGAGATCTCGCAGGAGGACTTCGACGCGGCGGTCGCGGAGCTGAACGAGGACGATGCGATCGACGGGATCCTCATCCAGCTTCCGCTCCCGGGCCAGATCGACGAGGCCGCCGCGATCGCGGCGCTCGACCCGGTCAAGGACGTGGACGGCGTCCACCCGTTCAACGCCGGCCAGCTCTACCTCGGGCGGCCGACGCACGTGCCCGCGACGCCGCTCGGGATCATGGCGCTCCTCGCCGAGCACGAGGTTCCTGTCGACGGCGCACGGGCGGTCGTGGTCGGGCGGAGCGACATCGTCGGCAAGCCGGTCGCGCACCTGCTGCTGCAGGCGCACGCGACCGTGAGCATCTGCCACACGCACACCGACGACCTCCGGCACTACACGCTCGACGCCGACGTACTCGTGGTGGCGGCCGGCCGCCCGGAGGTCGTCTCCGCGGAGATGGTCAAGGAGGGTGCCGCGGTCGTGGACGTCGGCGTCAACCGCACCGAGGCGGGCCTCGTCGGCGACGTCGAGGCGGGAGCAGCCGCGCGCGCCGCGTTCCTCACACCCGTCCCGGGCGGCGTCGGCCCGATGACGATCGCGATGCTCTTGAGCAACACGGTGCGTGCCGCGCGCTACCGGCGGAGGCTTCTTGCGTTCCCCGGTCGGCCTCGCTAACGTTGGCCCCGCTTCACCGTAGGTCGGCGGCTCGGTGCCCGGGCCGTCGTTGTTTGTGCAGGAAGGGAGTTTGGTTTGCCCAAGGGCACCGTCAAGTGGTTCTCGAACGAGAAGGGCTACGGCTTCATCGAGCGCGAAGGCGGCGAAGACGTCTTCGTCCACTTCTCGGCGATTGCAGGGGAAGGCTACAAGTCGCTGACCGAGGGTCAGCAGGT
>DATIXI010000027.1:0-53089 GCA_035518635.1 Gaiellaceae bacterium | reverse complement strand
TCGTCGGTGCGATCAGGCCTGCGGACGCCGCGGCGTCGCTGTTCCCTTAGACGGCCGAAGCCTCCTCTCTGTCAGTCGGGCCAGAAGCTCGCGAACTGAACTCCCTGCAAGTCCCAGGGTGCCTCACTTCAAGAAAGCTAGCGGGGGCCATTGGTACCGTGGCCCTGCAGTGGTCTTCTTTCAGCGCGTCGACGAGGATCTCGGCTGCGCGTCCTACCTGATCGGCGACGAGACGAGCGGTGAGGCGGTGGTCGTCGACCCGGCGTACGCGATCGAGCCCTACCTCGCGGAGGCGGAGCGGCTCGGCGTCCGGCTCGTCCGCGTGCTCGAGACGCACACGCACGCCGATCACGTCTCCGGGCACGGGCGGCTCGCGCTCGAGCACGGGCTGCCGGTCGGCATCCACGCTCTGGCCGAGCCCGAGTACCCGTTCGACCCTCTCGAGGACGGCGACGAGCTGCAGGTGGGCGAGATCACGATCCGCGTCATCCACACGCCTGGCCACCGGCCCGAGCACTGCTGCTTCCTCGCCGACGGGCACCTGTTCACGGGCGACTCGCTGCTGATCGGCGACGCCGCGCGGCCGGACCTCGCGGTCGAGGCGCGCGAGGGCGCCGAGGGCCTCTACGGGTCGCTCCAGCGGCTGGTCGAGCTCCCGGAGAGCACCGAGGTCGACCCGGGCCACGTCGCGGGCTCGCTCTGCGCGACCGGGATCAGCGAGGCGCACTCCTCGACCATCGGCTGGGAGCTCAAGACGAACCGCGCCCTCTCGTACCCCGACCTGCAGGAGTTCGTCGCGGCGACGTCGACCGTCTCCGCACCTCGCCCGCCTACCGTCGAGCGCGTGGTGGCGCTCAACCGCGGCCCGTTTCTCGGCGCCTCTCCCCCGCTCGAGCCGCTCGAGGCCTTCGACGGGCAGGTGCTCGACGTTCGCCCGCCGCACGAGTTCGCCGCCGGCCACGTTCCCGGCGCGCTCAACGTGCCCGTCTCGGGGTCGTCGCTCGGGACGAAGGCAGGCTTTCTGCTCGACGTCGACGGGCCGGTCGCGATCCATGCCTCCTCGCGGGAGGACGCGAGCGAGGCGGCGGCGCGGCTACGAGCGGTCGGGCTGCTCGACCTCGCGGGCTTCCTGACCGCACCTGCGGCGACGGAGCAGATGGAACCGATCGGGGTCGAGGAGCTCGAGCGGCTCGTGGCCGAGCACGCGGTCGAGGTGGTGGACGTCCGCGAGAAGAACGAGCGCGACGACGGCTACATCCCCGACAGCCGCAACATTCCCTACCGGCTCGTCGGCGAGTACGCGGACGAGCTGGCGAACGGGAAGCCGGTCGTCACCGTCTGCGAGAGCGGCGCGCGGGCCGGCGTGGCCGCGAGCGTCCTCGCCGCGCACGGGATCGAGGCGCGGCCGCTGCTGGACGGCGGCGTCCCCGACTGGCAGGCCCGCGGGAACGCGGTCACGAAGTTCCGCCGCTGCGGCACCTAGCGCGCAGCGTCCCGGGCTGTGCTCTCGTGGGCGAGCCAGATCCGTCTGGGAGCCAGGCCCGTGAGCATCGCGGCGGCCGCGTTCGCAGGATGGTCGAACTCGTCCCAGCTGTAGGCGACGTCCCCTGCGACGACCACGAGGCCGTCGTCCGTCTCGACCAGCACCGACTGGTGCCCGGGCGTGTGCCCGGGAGTCGGGACTAGGCGCAGCCCCGGCAGAAGCTCCGTCTCGCCCTCGAGCTCGACGTAGGTGGCACCGTCGAACTCGACCCACTCCGGAACGGTGTAGCCCTCGGCGCGGGCTGCCTCGCGCTCGAGCCGTTGCACGTAGATCGGCGTGCCGGCAAAGAGGCGGTTGCCGCCGCAGTGGTCGAAGTGCAGGTGCGTGTTGATCACGAACAGGACATCCCGGGGGATCGCGTCCGGGTCGAACCGGGGTGACCACTCCTCGTCGAGCTCCGGCGTCGAGTCGATCAGGCCGGTGTCGACGAGGACGCGGCCCCCAGGGCGCTCGACCACGTGCAGGAAGCCCGGCCAACGTTCACCCTCGACGAGCACGTCGCCGTAACGGATCGCGCGCACGTCATCGAGTCGCATCGGCCTCCTCAGGCCGACGCGCTGAGCAGCGCCTCGGCCTCGGCCGTCCACGCGGTCGCCTTGAGCTGCGCGAACACGGCCAGCGCGAGCCTGAGCTGGCGGTCGGCCTCGGCGCGGTTGCCCGCGGACACGAGCGCCTGGCCGGCGCGCAGCCGCGCGTACGCCTCGTCCGGCACCGTCCCGATCCGCTCGTAGATATCCGCCGCACCGCCGCAGTCCCCGGTCGCGATCAGGCGCGCCGCCTCGTGCCACGGCCTCTGCCCCTTCGCACGGTCGAGCGCGGTCAGGAACTCCGGCTGGCGCCCGAGGCCCGTGAAGACCCAGGCGCCGTAGACCGACTCGTGCGGCGGGCGGACGCCGTTGGCACGCCATGAGACGAGCAACTCGTCAGCAAGCGCGTTCGCAGCCGCCTCGTCTCCAATGACGAGCCGCACCTGGGCCTCAAACGCCATCGCGGGGTTGAGGTTCTGCGGGTCCCTGGCGACCCGGGCCGCCTCGGTGCTGCGCGCCGCGTCTGCAAGCGCGGCCTCGGTCTCCCCGCGGGCGAGCTCGATCGTGCCGCGGAGATACCTGCAGGTCGACTCCATGTAGTGACTGGAGCCCGCTTCGACATCGCGCAGAAACCTGTCGGCCGTCGCCAGGGCCTCGTCCCACTTGCCCGCCCACTGGCAATGGATGACGTGCTCGGCGCGCTGCCAGAGGATGTACGTCTCGAGGCCGAGCTGGTCGGCCACTCGAAGGCACCGGACGTGAAGGGGAGCCGCTCCCCGGATGTCGCCGACCTGCACCGTCATCCAGGTCAGGTTCGCGAGCGCCGCCAGCTCCTCGTGAGCCCCGGCGGCGGCGCCCAGCGCGATCGCCTCCTCGAGATCCGCGAAGCCTCCGTCGTCGCCCTGGAGGATCCGCGCCACGCCGCGCGTGTTCAGGTTCCGCGAGCGAACGGCGTCGAGCCCGAGCTCCGCGGCGAGCTCCAGCGACTCGGAGCCGATCTCGATCGACCGATCGATGTCCTCGCTCATCATCAGGACCCGGGAGAGCTCCTGGAGCACGTAGGCCTTCTCGCGCGACGGCCCCGAGTCCTGGAGCATCGACCGCGCGCTCTCGAGGTGCTCGAGCGCGACGGCGGTGTCGCCTCTCTGGAGCCAGAGCGACCCGATCATCGCCTCCGCCTCCGCGGCGCCCTCGCGGTCGTCGTTCGCGAGCAGGCCGTCGCGCGCTTGCTCCAGGAGGCCCTCGTCGAGAGACGGGTCGTCGATCCGGCTGCGGGCGTAGGCGACGAGCAGCCGCGGGCGCTCGGGGTCACCCTCGGGCCACAGCTCGATCGCTCCCTCGTAGAAGCGGGCCGCCGGGGGGAACGCGCTCAGCGAGAGCGCGCGATCGCCGGCCGCGCGGGCCGCCTGCCTCGCCCTCTCGACGAGGCGCGGGTCGTCGGCCTCCCCCGCCGCCTGACGCAGCCGCAGGGCCCTCAGGTAGTGGCGCGCAAGCATCTCCGCGTGGTCCTCCAGTCGGCCGAGCGACTCGATCCACTCCGCGGCGCGCTCGTGCCGCTCGGCCCGGGCACTTCGCGGGATCTGTCCGTAGGCGACGTCCCGGACGAGCAGGTGGCGAAACGCAAACTCCTCCTCGCCCCCGACCGAGGCCCTGCGCTCCCGGCGGACGAACTCCTTCCGCTCGAGTGAGTGCAGCGTCTCGATCACCTCTGAGCGCTCGCGCCCGCCGATCGCGCAGACGGCGCCGAGCCAGAACACCTTCCCGAGCACCGCGGCGTCCTGCAGCAGCTGCTTGTCGCCCGGCGGGAGCGCGTCGAGCCGGGCCGCGATGATCCCCTGCACGTTCTCCGGCACCTCGTCCGTCTCGCTCCGCTCCGTGAGCAGGCGGGCGAACTGCTCCGCGTAGAGCGGGTTGCCGCCTGCCCGCTCGAGCAGCGACTGCTGCAGCTCCACCGGAAGCACCGCCCGGTCGAGCAGCCCCGCGAGCAGCCGCGTCGTCTCGTCGTCCGAGAGCGGTGAGATGGAGAGCGTCAGCGCGTTCGTCTTCCCACCTCCCCACCGTGGCCGCCGCTCGAGCAGCTCGAGCCGGGCGGTGCAGACGACGAGCAGGGGCACGCCCGTCGACCAGTCGACGAGATGGTCGACGAAGTCGAGCAGGTCGTCGTCGGCCCAGTGCAGGTCCTCGAACACGAGCACGGTCGGCCGCTCTTCGGCCAGCGCCTCGAGGAACCGGCGCCACGCGGCGAACCGATCGGCCCGCTGGTCGCCGCGGGCGTCTCCGTCCGACCCGACGCCGACGAGCGGCCGCAGGCCCTCGAGCACGCGCTCGTCTCCATCGATGCCGAGCTCGGAGACGGCCTCGCGAAGCTTGCGGTCGACGTCCGCCGGCCCGTCGGTCTCCAGGATCCCCGCGTGCGCCTTCGTCATCTCCGCGAGCGCCCAGTAGGCCAGGCCCTCGCCGTAGGGAAGCGATCTGCCCTGCCGCCAGTAGATGAGCTCGGGGTCCGCGTCGACGACGCGCCGGAGCTCGTAGACGAGCCGGCTCTTGCCGATCCCGGGAACGCCGACGAGTGTGACGAGCTGCGGCGTCCGCTCTTCCCGCGACCGGGCGAGAGCGTCCGTGAGAAAGTCGAGCTCGCGCTGGCGGCCGATGAAGGCGGCGCCCGCCTGGTCGACGTCGACGCCGAACCGCGACCGCGCCCCTACGGCCGCCCAGGCCGGAACGGGCTCGGCCTTCCCCTTTGCCTGGACGGCGTCCGCCTCCTCGTAGTCGATCTGCCGCCCCGTCGCCCGGTAGGTCGTCTCGTCGACGAGGACGCCGTTCACCGGCGCCGCGTTCTGGAGGCGGGCGGCCGTGTTCACGACGTCGCCCGCGACCATTCCCTCGCCCTCCGCCGGAGAGGCGTCGAGCGAGACCAGCGCCTCCCCGGTCGTGACGGCCACGCGAACCTGGAGTCGTCCTTCCTCCGCGATCGCGTCGCGGATCGCCAGGCCCGCGCGCACCGCGCGCTCCGGGTCGTCCTCGTGGGCCGCAGGGGCGCCGAACACCGCCATCACCGCGTCGCCGATGAACTTCTCGACCGTCCCTCCGTGGCGCTCGAGCTCCGAGCGGAGGCGCACGTAGTAGGGCGAGAGCGTCGCGCGCACGTCCTCCGGGTCGAGCTGCTCGGCCAGCGACGTTGAGCCGACGAGGTCGGCGAACAGGATACTGACGACCTTCCGCTCCTCGCGGGCCTCGGTCTTCGGCACCTCGAGCGGCGCGCCGCAGCCCGAGCAGAACCGCGCATCCGCGGCGTTCTCGTAGCCGCAGCGAGGGCAGGCCTGGACCGTCAACGCAGCCGCTCGACCTGGTAGCCCAGGCTGCGCATCGACTCGAGCAGCACGGAGCAGTGGTGCTCGTCGCGCATCGTGAGCGTGAGCGCGATCTCGCTCTCCGTGACCGGCAGGTCGACCCCCTCGCGGTGGTGCTCGACCGACACGACGTTCGCCCGCTCCTGCGCCACGAGCTTCAGCAGCTTGAACAGCTCCCCTGGCCGATCCTGGATGCGCGTGCGGAGCACGAGGTAGCGGCCGGCCGTCGTGAGCCCGTGCCGCATGACGGAGATGAGGACGGTCGGGTCGATGTTGCCCCCGGAGAGCAGCGCGAGCGCCGGCCCTTCGCGCCCCGCCTTGCCCGCGAGCAGGGCGGCGACGCCGACGGCTCCCGCGCCCTCTACCACGAGCTTCGCCCGCTCGAGGAGCAGGACGATCGCCTCGCAGATCTCCTCGTCCGTGACGCTGACGAGGTCGTCGAGCGTCTCGTCCAGGATCCGGCCGGTCGTCTCGCCGACCGACTTGACTGCGATCCCGTCGGCGATCGTCCAGCCGTCCTGTCCCGCCTGCACGCCGACGATCCGGACCCCCGGCTTCACCGCCCGGAGAGCGAGCGAGATCCCCGACGCGAGCCCGCCGCCCCCGACCGGGATCACGACGGTCTGCGCGTCCGGCGCCTGCTCGGCGATCTCGAGGCCGATCGTGCCCTGGCCCGCGATCACCTGCTCGTCCGCGTACGGGTGCACGAACGTCGCCCTCGTCGACTCGGCGAAGGCGAGCGAGGCGGCGAGCGCCTCCTCGAAGTCCGCGCCCTGCAGCTGCGGGGTGCCCCCGTAGCTCCTCGTCGGCTCGACTTTCGCCATCGGCGCGTCCTGCGGCATGAAGATCGTGGCCTTGATCCCGGCCTCCCGCGCCGCCCAGGCGACGGCCTGACCGTGGTTGCCCGCGCTGGCCGCGACGACGCCCGCGCGCTTCTCCTTGTCCGAGAGCGAGGCGATCTTGCAGGTGGCGCCGCGGATCTTGAACGAGCCCGTCCGCTGGAGGTTCTCGGCCTTGAGCGTGACGTGCCGCCCGATCAGCTTCGAGAGCGTCTCGGTGCTGTACACAGGGGTGACGCGCGCGACGCCGTCGAGGATGGCGCGCGCCTCCTCGATGTCAGCCAGCGTCGGTGCCGTCTCCACCTTCAACCTTGAACACCTTCTGCATGATCTCGCGAACCGCCGTCAAGGGGTCGAGCTGACGTCGCTGGACCTCGTCGAGCAGGCGGCGCAGCTCGGGGTCGTCGGCGACCGCGCGCTCGAGATGTGCCTTCGCCCGGGCGGACGCCACGGCAAAGACCTCGCCCGCGAGGTTGCGGCGCCGCTGCTCCTCGAGGCGGCCCTCGGACTCCAGGAACGCGCGGTGCTCCTCGATCTTCTCCCAGAGCTCGGGCACGTTCTCGCCGCGCGCGGCCTCGGTGAGGACGATCGGCGGCTTCCACGCGCTCTCCTTGTCGAGCGCGAGCACGGAGCGCACCTCGTTCAGCATCGTCTTCGCCGCAGGGTGGTCGAGCTTGTTGATCGCGATCACGTCGGGGATCTCCATGATCCCGGCCTTCAGCGCCTGGATCGAGTCGCCCGAGCCAGGCATCAGCACGAGCACGACCGTGTCCGCGATCGTGATCACGCCGACCTCGCCCTGGCCCGCGCCGACCGTCTCGAGGAAGACGACGTCCTTCCCGGCCGCGTCGAGCACGAGCATCGCCTGCAGGGTCGCCTCGGAGAGGCCGCCCAGGTGGCCGCGCGTGCCCATCGAGCGGATGAAGACTTCCGGGTCGAGGAAGTGGTCGGCGAGGCGGATCCTGTCCCCGAGCAGGGCGCCCTGCGAGAACGGGCTCGACGGGTCGACGGAGATCACGCCGACGGAGCGGTCCCCGTCGCGCACATGGCGCACGAGCGCGCCGATCAACGTCGACTTGCCGACCCCTGGCGGCCCGGTCACGCCGACCGCGTAGGCCCGGCCCGTCTCCGGGTAGAGGTCGCTTACGAGGTCGTAGGCGAGCGGCTCCGAGTTCTCGACGAGCGTGATCGCGCGCGCCAGCGCACGGCGGTCGCCGGCGCGGACGCCGGCTGCGAGCGACTCACGCGTGAAATCCCGGCGACCCACCATCAGCGGGGATGCTAGTGCGGCAGGGCGACGCCCAGAAGCCGGCTCAGTCCGCGCTGTGCGCCGTCACGGCCCAGGCCTCGGGCTCGGACTCGGGCTCAGGCTCGGCGGCCTCTTCCGGCTGCGGCCGCACGCTGCGGGCGAGGATGAAGCCGACGATCGCGGCCAGCGCGGCCGCCGCCGCCGCAGCACCCCATGCCCAGCGCGCCCCGAACGTGTCCGTGAGCGGTCCGGCGACCACCATCCCGAGCGTGAGGAGCGCGATATTCGTGCTCATCAGCACGGCAAAGGCGCGCCCCCGGAGAGCGTCGGGCGCCCCGCGCTGTACGAGCAGCGCGTTGCAGACGACGGCGGCACCGTTGCCGCAGCCCGCGATCACGACGCAGGCGGTGGCGACCCAGACGTTGGGCGCGACGGCCGCGAGCCCGTTGCCGACGGCCATCAGCCCAAGTGAGGCGCCGTAGACGTTCGGGAGGCCGCGCCGTTCGATCCAGCTGCCGGCCAGGTAGGCGCCGACCGTGAGGCCGATGCCCGCGCAGCCCATCAGCAGGCCGAGGCCGAAGCTTCCGGCCGAAAACGTGACGAAGGCGAGGCTCGGCTCCGCAACGTTGTGCGCCGCGACCGTGAAGGCCGCGATGTTCCAGGCGACCAGCACCGTCAGGAGCGCGCGGGAGCGGACGACGAGCGCGAACCCGTCCTTGAGGTCCTGCCAGTGCCCGTGGCTGGGCGCCGCGGCCACCTGCAGCAGCCGCTGCGGGATCCCGACCAGCAGCGCGGCCGAGACCAGGAAGGTGACGGAGTTGATCCAGTAGGCGGCGTTGACCCCGGTGGCGGCGACGAGGGCTCCGCCCGCGAGCAGCCCGACCGCCGAGGTCAGGTTGTCGACGGCCTGGACGAGCGAGTTTGCGCTCGTGAGGTCGCGCTCCTCGACGAGGTTCGGCAGCCCCGCGTACACCGCCGGCCGGAAGAAGCCCGTCGCCGTGCCGACCACCGCGGCGATCACGACGATCTGCGTAGCGTTCGTCGTGAACGGCAGCACCGCGAAGGCGCCGAACCGCACGAGATCGGAGAAGACCATCAGGCTGCGGCGCGGGAGCCGGTCGATCAGTGGCCCGGCCAGCAGGCCGATTGCGAACGTCGGGAGCAGGTCGGCGATCAGGAGCGCCGCGATCCAGGCGGACGACTGGTTCGTCTTGTCGTAGACGTCCACCTCGAGCGCCACGAGGGCGAGCCAGGTGCCGAGGCCGGAGCCGAGGGTGGCGAAGAACAGGCGGCGGAAACTCGGCGCGCGACCCAGAAGCCCTAGGCGGCTTCGCTCGCCGGTGAGCGGGGGGCGGCCCACACAGGAACGCTAACAGCGACCCCCGCCCTCGAACGAGGGGTTTTTCGGCCGTGTCCGCAATTTCCGACCGCCGTGACTTCGGGGCCGCAGTGGCGCCTAGGCAGGCGCGAGCGGACCGACACGGTCGAGCGCCTCGGCGAGGAACGCGTGCTCGTCCGGGGTGCCGACCGTGATGCGGATTGCCCCGCCGTGGCCGAAGCCGTGCGTCGGCCGCACGATCACACCCTCGCGCAGGAGGCTCTCGAAGAACGGCCGCGAATCGTCGGCAACCTCGGCGAAGAGAAAATTCCCGACGGCGGGCCCGAACGGCTCGAGCCCGTGCTCGCGCAGGATCGCCTCGAGCTGGGCGCGGTTCTCGTGATTGACGGTGCGGCGGCGCGCGAGCTCCTCCGGCGCGTCGAGGCTCGCGAGCGCCGCCTCCTGCGCCGGCGTCGTGATGTCGAAGGCGCGGCGAACCTTGCCGACCGCGGTCACGACAGCAGCGGGGGCGAGCCCGTAGCCGACACGCAACCCGGCGAGCCCGTAGATCTTGGAGAACGTGCGCAGGACGACGACACGTTGCCCCTGCTTGAGATAGTCCTCGATGCCGTCCGGGTAGTCGGGGTCGTCGACGTACTCGAGGTACGCTTGGTCGAGGACGGTCAGGACGTGATCGGGGACGCGCTCGAAGTAGTCGTCGAGCTCGGCGCGGGTGTTCGTCGTGCCGGTCGGGTTGTTCGGGAGGCAGACGTAGGCGAGCTTCGTCCGGGGGCCGATCTCGCCGAGCATCGCGTCGAGGTCGTACCGGCCGTCGCGCAGCGGCACCGTGCGCGGGACGGCCCCGAGCTTGCGGGCGTCGATCACGTAGCTCGGGAACGAGGGCCAGCCGCACACGATCTCGTCGCCCGGCTCGAGCACCGCCTGGTTGAGGCAGTCGACGATTCCGTCCGAGCCCGCGCCCGGCGCGACCTCCTCGAAGCGGAGGTCGAGCCGCTCGGCGAGCGCGGCTCGGAGCCGGTAGGCGCCGCCGTCCGGATAGCGGTTGAGTTCGGGGACGCACCGCACGATCGCCTCGACCGCCTGAGGGAACGGGCCGAACGGGCCCTCGTTGGAGGCAAGCTTGACCACGTGCTCGAGCCCGAGCTCGCGCTGGACCTCCTCGACCGGCTTGCCGGGCTCGTACGGAACGAGATCGTTGACCGCGGGCCTGAAGAAGCTGTCCGCGATCTCCGCAAGCCGACCGGCCACGGCGCGGAACTCTACCGTTCCCGCCTGCCGCTCCCGGTCACTCGCGCGGTCCCTGTAGTTCGGTTCGCCCAGCCTCCTCCCCGAGGCGAGCGTAACCGCGAAAGACGCATCCGTGGGTGCCTGCTCTGTGCCGAGTGTGTCACGGCTTGCGACCGGGACGCACCGAAGCGGCCGAACCGTTCCTCGGCCACAATCCTCCCCGCCTACTAGCATTCGCGCGGCATGAGGGTCGGGGTGCCCAAAGAAAGCGCCGCCGGCGAGCGGCGCGTGGCGCTCGTCCCGGAGCTCGTCGCCCGAATCGTCCCGAACGGCTTCGAGGTGCTCGTCGAGCGCGGCGCGGGCGAAGGAGCCTCGTTCCCCGACTCGTCCTACGAGGAGGCGGGAGCGCAGATCGTCGCCGACCCCTACGAGGCCGAGACCGTCGTCAAGGTGCAGAAGCCGACGGCCGACGAGGCCGCTCGCCTGCGCGAGGGCGAGGTCCTGATCGGCTTTCTCCAGCCGTTGACGGACTCGGAGGGGATCGAGCGCCTCGCCGACCGCGGCGTGATCGCCTTCGCCATGGAATCCATCCCACGCATCACACGAGCGCAGCCGATGGACGCACTCTCCTCGCAGGCGACCGTCTCGGGCTACAAGGCGACACTGCTCGCGGCGGAGCGGCTGCCGAAGTTCTTTCCGATGCTGATGACCGCGGCCGGAACGGTCGCCCCCGCCAAGGTGCTGGTGCTCGGCGCGGGCGTGGCCGGGCTCCAGGCGATCGCGACGGCTCGCAGGCTCGGGGCGGTGGTGACCGGCTTCGACGTTCGGCCCGTGGTTCGAGAGCAGATCGAGAGCCTCGGCGCGAACTGGCTCGAGCTCGGCGTCACCGGCGAGGAGACGGAGGGCGGCTACGCGCAGGAGCTCACCGAGGACCAACAGCGGCAGCAGCAGGACGAGCTCGAGCAGCGGCTGCCCGAGTTCGACGTCGTGATCACGACGGCGCTGATCCCCGGACGGCCGGCACCTCGCCTGATCCCGGCGGGAGCGGTTGCCGCGATGCGCCCGGGCTCGGTGATCGTCGACCTGGCGGCGGAGACCGGCGGCAACTGCGAGCTGACCGAGCCGGGCGAGGAGGTCGTCCGCGAGGACGTGGTCATCGTGGGCCTCACGAACCTGCCGAGCACGATGCCGTATCACGCGTCGACGCTCTACGCGCGCAACGTCCAGGCGCTGCTGCTCCACCTCGCCCCGGAGGGCGAGCTCCAACTCGACTGGTCCGACGAGATCACCGCCGGGGCGTGCGTCGCCGGCAAGAAGGAGGTCACCGCATGAGCCACAACACGATCCTCGTCTTCGAGCTGACGATCCTCGTCCTCTCGATCTTCCTCGGCATCGCGCTGATCTCACAGGTGCCGACGCTGCTGCACACGCCCCTGATGTCGGGCACGAACGCGATCCACGGGATCGTGATCGTCGGCGCGATGCTCGTCTTCACGCTGCCCGACATGGGCGCGTTCACCTGGGTGATCGGCTTCATCGCGGTCGTTCTCGCATCCGCGAACGTCGTCGGTGGCTTCGTCGTCACCGACCGGATGCTCGAGATGTTCAAGAAACGCGAGCCGCCGAAGCCGATCGACGCGTCCCAGGACGGCAAGGGCTCGTAGAGAGCGCCGTGAGCTACAACCTCACGAACCTTCTCTACCTGATCACGATCGTCGGGTTCATCCTCGCGCTGAAGTTCCTCTCGAGCCCGGCGCACGCGCGACGCGGCAACCAGCTCGCGGCGATCGGGATGCTCGTGGCGGTCGCCGTCACCTTCGCGCACAAGCACATGACCGGCTACTGGGCGATCGCGCTCGGCATGGTGATCGGCGGGGGCTTCGGGGCCGTCGCGGCGCGCAAGGTGCGGATGACCGCCATGCCGCAGATGGTGGCGCTCTTCAACGGGGTCGGAGGCGGCGCGGCGGCGCTGATCGCGCTCGCGGAGGTGCACGTGATCCTCCCGGAGCCGGGCGCACCCAAGGCGGACATCAGCATCGCCATCGTCCTCTCCGCGCTGATCGGCTCCGTCTCGTTCTCAGGCTCGATGGTCGCGTTCTCGAAGCTCCAGGAGCTGATCCAGGGGCGGCCGATCACCTACGCGGGCCAGCAGTTCGTCAACGGGCTCGTCCTGCTCGTCGCCGTCGCCGCGGGGATCGCGCTGATCGCCGGCTGGCAGCAGGAGTGGCTGTTGTGGACACTCGTCCTGAGCTCGCTCCTGTTCGGCGTCCTCTTCGTCCTCCCGATCGGCGGCGCGGACATGCCGGTGGTCATCTCGCTACTCAACGCGTTCACGGGCCTCGCCGTCGCGGCCACGGGGTTCGAGCTGATGAACAACGTGCTGATCGTCGCCGGGATGCTCGTCGGCGCGTCGGGCACCTTGCTGACACTGATGATGAGCCGCGCGATGAACCGCTCGATCGGGAACGTCCTCTTCGGCGCATTTGGGCAGGTCAGTGCGGGAGCCGCGGCGGTCGCCGCCGGAGAAGCCGGCGGGAGCGTGCGCTCGGCCAGCGCCGAGGACGTCGCGGTGATGCTCGCGTACGCGCACAAGGTCGTCTTCGTCCCCGGGTACGGCCTCGCCGTTGCGCAGGCACAGCACGACGTCCGCCAGCTCGCCGACCTGCTCGAGGAAAAGGGCGTGGAGGTCTCCTACGCGATCCACCCCGTCGCCGGTCGGATGCCCGGGCACATGAACGTGCTGCTTGCCGAGGCGAACGTTCCCTACCCCCAGCTGAAGGAGATGGAGGAAGCGAACCCGGAGTTCGGGCGCACCGATGTGGCGGTCGTCGTCGGCGCCAACGACGTGGTCAACCCCGACGCGCGCAACAACGAGGGCAGCCCGATCTACGGGATGCCGATCCTGAACGTCGACGAGGCGAACGCGGTGGTCGTCCTCAAGCGGAGCATGAACCCCGGCTTCGCCGGGATCGAGAACCCGCTCTTCTACAACCCGAAGACGGTGATGCTCTTCGGGGACGCCAAGGAGTCGATCGACAAGCTGATCGCCGACGTCAAGGCGCTGTAGCTCCTAGGGCGTTCGCCGCCGGAGAGTCAACGCGCCGAGCACGAGGGCCAGGAGCGTCGCGCCGACCGTCACGCAGACATCGAGGGCGAAGCGGGCGTCGAACGAGCCGCGGATCGCGTGGGCAAGCGCGTCGTACGCGTATGTGAGCGGCAGCAGCGCCGACAGGACGCGCAGCCAGTCGGCCATCTGGGCGCGCGGTACGAACAGCCCACATAAGAGCAGCTGGGGCAGCACGACCGCCGGCATGAACTGCACCGCCTGGAACTCGGTCGACGCGAATGCGCTCATGAAGAGGCCGAGCGCCATCCCGAGGACCGCGTTCCCGATCGCGAGCACGACGACGACCCAGACCGGGCCGATGCTGTGGAGGTCCAGCAACCCGAAGGCGATCGCCGAGACGAGCGATGCCTGGAGCGCGGCCATCAGGGCAAAGGCGGCGCCGTAGCCCACGAGCAGATCGAGCTTTGCGAGCGGCAGCGTCATCAGCCGCTCGAGCGTTCCGGAGGTCCGCTCCCGGAGCATCGTGATCGAGGTGACGACGAACATCGAGACGAACGGGAACAGGCCGAGCAGCGGCCCGCCGACGTGCTGGAAGACCACCTCGCGGCCGGCGAAGAGCTCGTGCAGGAGGACGATCAGGAACGAGGGAACGCCGAGCATCAGCCCGACGGTGCGAGGGTCGCGGCGCAGCTGCCTGAGCACCCGACCCGCGACCGCGCCGGTCACGCGCAGGCTCACGGCGCCGCCTCGTCGACCAGCCTGAGAAATGCGCCCTCGAGATCGCCGGCGCCGGTGCGTTCCAGGATCTCCGGCAGCGTTCCCGTGGCGAGGAGGAGCCCGTCACGAAGAAGCAGGAGCTCGTCGCATCGTTCGGCCTCGTCCATGACATGGCTCGACACGAGAACGGCTCGGTTTTCCCGCGCGAGCCCGTGAAACGTGTCCCAGAGCTCCCTCCGCAGCAGCGGATCGAGCCCCACCGTCGGCTCGTCGAGGACGAGCAGCTCCGGGTCGCCGAGAAGTGCGGTCGCGAGCGAGACGCGCGCCCGCTGTCCGCCCGAGAGCCGATTGACGACGCGGTCGGCCTCGCCGAGGAGGTCGACGGTCCGGAGGGCTGCTTCGATGCTGGCCTCGGGGGCCGCAAGGACGCGGGAGAAGAAGTGCAGGTTCTCGCCGACCGTGATGTCCCCGTAGACGGACGGCGCCTGGGTGACGTAGGCGACCCGGCTCCGGAGCGAAGGCGATCCGGCCGGCTCGCCGAGGACGTCGATCGTGCCGCCCTGGACGCGCTGGACGCCCACGATTGCGCGCATCAGCGTCGACTTGCCGCTGCCGTTCGGGCCGAGCAGACCGGTGACAGCGCCGCGCGCGACCGACAGCGAGAGCCCCTCGAACACGCGCGTCCCGTTGCGCTCGACCCGGAGACCGTCGACGGTGATCCCGGGCTGGATCTCCATTTCGGGCCCTATGTTCCCCCACTAGGCTTGGCCGTGATGGTTCCTGTCTTCAGCGCGGCGGACGTCGAGGCGGCCGTGTCGCCCGAGCGAGCGCTCGAGGCCGTTCGCGACGCGTTCCTCGCCTACTCGCACGGCGAGTGGTCTATGCCGCCGAAGGTCTACGTGCCCGCCTATCCAGGCGGGGACTTCCGCGCGATGCCGGCGCTCGGCGGGGGGCACGCGGTGCTCAAGTGGGTCACGTCGTTCCCCGGGAATCCGGAGCAGGGCCTTCCGACCGTGACGGGGCTCGTGCTCCTCTCCGACGCGTCGAACGGCTCACTACTGGCGGTGCTCGACGCCGCGGCCGTCACGTCGCTCCGGACCGGTGCCGCCGCCGTGCTCGCGGCGGAGACGCTCGGCCGCTCGGACGCAGAGACCGCTGCCGTTGTCGGCGCAGGGGTGAACGGCCGAGCAGCCGCCCGGACGTTTCTCGCGCGCGGCCGCTCGGTAGCCGTCTGGGACGTCGACCGGGGCCGCGCCGAGGCGGCCGCGGCGGAACTCAACGCTTCGGTTGCCGGGTCGGAGGAGGAAGCGCTCACGGCCGACCTCCTCGTGACCATGACGCCCGGCCACGCAGTGCTGCTGCCGACGGGCACGCTGCGGCCGGGCCAGCACGTGAGCCTGATGGGCGCTGACGGCCCTGGGAAGACGGAGATCGCGGTCGACGAGCTCCTTCGCGCGCAGGTTTTCTGCGACGACTGGGAGCAGGCCAGCCACGCGGGGGATCTGAGGCAGGCCGTGGAGGCCGGTTGCATCTCGCACGACGAGGTGACAGAGCTCGGCCGGGTACTCGCCGGAGATGCTCCCGGCCGCGGGAGCGACGACGAGATCACGGCCTTCGACTCGACCGGGCTCGCCATCCAGGACCTCGCCATCGCCCTCGCCGCGATGGAACGCGCCGACGAGCTCGATCTGTCGATGCTCGACGTCTGAGGGCCTTCGAGCAATGGTTGTCGGCGACCTACCCCGGCGGCCTCACCCCCCGGTAGAGACCGTCCGCTTCGGCGACCGCTCCCGCGAGCTCGAGTTCCGAGAGAGCGGTACCGAGAGCCGCGGCGCCCAGGCCCGTGCGCCGGCCGAGGTCGTCTGCGCCGGCAGGCTCGTCCGCGAGAGCGGCCAGCACCGCCTCTGCGTCCTTTCCGAGCTCAATCCGCTGGGCCGGAGCCGACTCGAAGCCGAGTGCCTGGAGCACGTCGGCAACCTGGGTCAGCGGGGTCGCCCCGAGCCGCAGCAGCGCGTTCGTCCCGGACGAGAGGCACGAAGTGATCTCGCCCGGGACCGCGAAGACCTCGCGTCCGGCCTCCAGCGCGAAGTCCGCGGTGATGAGGGCGCCGCTGCGCTCCCGTGCCTCGACGATCGCCGTCGCGGCCGCTAGGCCCGCGATGATGCGATTCCGCGCGGGGAAGCGCCACGGCGCCGGCTCGACGCCGGGCGCGTACTCGGAGACGACCAGCCCGGTCTCGCCGATGCCGCGGGCGAGCTGGGCATGAGCCGCCGGATAGTCGCGGTCGACGCCACAACCCAGCACGGCCACGGTGTGCCCACCGGCCTCGAGCGCGCCGCGGTGGGCTTCGCCGTCGACGCCTCGCGCGAGCCCGCTGATCACCACCAGGCCCGCCGCCGCAAGCTCACGCCCGAAAAGCCGCGCGATCTGCGAGCCGTAGGACGAGCACGCACGAGCTCCGACGATCGCGACCGCAGGCTCGGAGAGGAGGTTCGGATCTGCAGCGCCCCGGAGAAACAAGCCGGCCGGCGGGTCGTGGAGCTCCCGCAGGAGCGGCGGGAACTCTGCCTCGGAGCGGCCTAGAAACCGGAAGCCACGGGCCCTGAGACTCGCGAGGTAGCCATCGGCGTCGAACGCGCGCCTGAAGCGCTCGAACCGCCGCTCGCGCGGTTCTGAGACGACGTGCGTCCCGGTCTCCGCCGCGAACGCGGCCAGTGCCAAGTCGCTCACGAGCACGGCACCTGCCGAATGTTGGGTCGACCGGTCGTTGCAGACGGACGCCCGGGCAGAGCCCGCACGTCCCGGAGACGGCATCGCCGGCAGCGCCTCACGGGTGGAGCTCCGCGGGCGTTCGGAACGAGAGTGCCTCGGCGACGTGCTCGGTTCCAACCTCGTTCGCGCCTGCAAGCAGCGCGGCTGTTCGGGCAACGCGCGCGACCCGTGCCCTTCCGCGCGCGGAGAGCGGCAATCGCTCGACGGCCCTCGAGAGCAGCTCGTTGGCGTCTGCGGACCGCCGAAGCGGCTCGCCTCGCCCCTGCCCCCGGGCCGCCTCGACGCGCGCACGGACGGTCTTCGAGCTCTCACCCGCTCCTCCCTCGAGCTCGCGGGCCTTCGCGCGCGGAACGGTGACCAGGAGGTCGAACCGATCCAGCAGCGCCCGCGAGAGCTTGTCGCGATACGCAGCCAGTCTCGCAGCCGAGCACGAGCATTCCACCGCCGGATCGCCTCGGGCACCACATGGGCAGAGGTTCATCGTCCCGACCAGCTGAAACCGAGCGGGAAAGACGATCCTGCCGCCCACGCGGGCGATCGAGATCGCGCCGTCCTCGAGCGGCTGGCGCAGCGCCTCGAGCGCGTTGCGCGGGAACTCTGCGAGCTCGTCCAGGAAGAGCACACCTCGATGCGCAAGACTCGCCTCGCCCGGCCGTGGCGTCGGCCCGCCGCCGACGATCGCGGAGACCGACGCCGTGTGATGCGGAGCACGGAAGGGAGCGACCGTCACGAGTGGACGGCCTGGCGGCAGCAGTCCCGCGACCGAGTGGATTCGCGTCACCTCGAGCGCTTCATCGGGTGGGAGTCGCGGCAGGATCCCCGGCAAGCGGCGAGCGAGCATCGTCTTTCCGGTCCCCGGCGGGCCGGCAAGAAGCAGGTTGTGACCGCCGGCGGCCGCTAGCTCGAGAGCCCTTCGCGCACGCTCCTGCCCTCGCACGTCTGAGAGCTCCAGCACCCCGCCGACGGGCTCTGCTCCGTTCCCACTGAGTCGGAGCTTCTCGCCAGGAGGCGGCTGCCACTCGCCGCGGAGGTAGGCGGCTGCCTCCGCCAGATGGCGCACGGGAACAGGCTCGATCCCGGCGAGCGCCGCCTCCGCCGCGCACCCCGAAGCGCAGAGGAGCCGCGTCAGCCCCGCACACCGCGCGCCCTCGGCTGCAGCGAGAACCCCGCCGACCGGCCGCAGACGCCCGTCCAGCGCCAGCTCTCCGACCGACGCGAGCCCGCCCAGCGACTCCGGCGGCACCTGGCGCGAGGCGGCCAGCACCGCGAGTGCGATCGGGAGGTCGAACCCGGAGCCCTCCTTCCTCAGCTCCGCGGGCGCAAGGTTGACCGTGATCCGCCGCAGGGGCCAGTCGAGCTCGGCCGACGCGATGCCGCTCCGAACCCGCTCCTTCGCCTCCTGGCAGGCGCGGTCGGCGAGTCCGACGATCGCGAACGCGGGCACTCCGCGCTGCAGGTGGGCCTCGACCTCGACCCGGCGCGCATCGAGGCCGACAAGCGCGTGCGTGACGGTGCGTGCGAGCACGTGGCCACGCTAGACGGCGATTTCACACGTGTCTGTGACCGACCTGAGACGAAAGTGGAACTACTGCGCGTGTGCCACGAGCACGTCCTCGTAGAACTCCCCGGCGCGCCGGCCGGTCCGGCGGTTCACGTGCCGCCGGTAACGCTCCTCGAGCCGGAGCCCGGCCCGCTCGAGGATCCCCGGGTAGAGATCGCGGCGATCGTTGATCACGATCACCACCGGAGCACCGCGACGCAGCGAGCCGCGCACGTTCGCGAGTACCTCCGAAACGCCCTCGACGTACGACGTCAGCGCCGCCCGGCTCGCCCCCTTCCCGAGCTCGAGCCCGCCGAAGTCGTCGAGGCCAAGCAGCTCGTATGCGTAGCGGTGCTGCTCGTGGTAGTCGATCAGCCCCGGGTAGGGCGGCGAGGTGACGACGCCGTCGAACCGCCCGCCGAAGTCCAGCTCGCGCGCGTCGCCGTGCATGACGACGGCCTCGCGCCCCCTCGCGCGTACGCGCGAGAACTCGCGGATCCGCTTCAGCGTGTCGAGCGAGTAGCGGCGCAGGAAGTGCCGGGCCTCGCCGACCGGCCTACACGTGCGCCGGTGCTTGTGGCACCAGTACTCGGTGCGTTGCGGCGCCCGCGGGAAGTCGAGGTCGAAGTGGGTCGTCCGCCGCGCGGAGCGCGCCGCCCGCGCCAGCACGACCCGCAGCACGTCCGCGTGCTCGTACTCCTCGACGAGCCCGCGGAAGAAGAGGAGCTCCGCCGCCGCGCGCGGCGCGTACCAGTCGCGCACGTACCTCGCAACCGGCCCCTCGGGCCGCGATTCTTCGAACGCCTCGAGCCGTGCGCCTGCGTCGCGCAGTTCCGACTCGAGCACGAACGGGTTGTACTCACGCGTCTTCACCTGCATCAGCAGGCAGTTGAACGCAGCCACGTCAGCTCCCGACGCGTCCAGCCCTGACTCGAGCGCCTGCACCAGCGTCGTTCCCGATCCGGCGAACGGGTCGAGGACGCGGCCCCGCGGCACATAGCGCGAGAGCAACGCCTCGACGAGCTGGGGGATGAACTTGCCCAGGTACGGATGCAGCCGGTGGACGTGCTTCGTCCGCTCGCGCTCGGGGAGCTCGCGCTCCGACCACGAGAGATCGAGGTCGATCCTCCGATAGAGCGCGTCCTGGGTCGAGGCCACCTCCCGCACTTCGTCAGTGACGCGGCCCTTCCTCGTCTCCGCGTGTCGTTGTACCGTCCCCGACGATGCCCAAGCCGTCCGTCGAGGAGATGTGGCGCCGGATGCTGACCGGTGACGTTCCGCGCCTGAACCGCATTCGGCAGATCTGGGGCGCGCTTCCCTCACCGCCCCGGTGCAAGCTTTGCAATGCGCCCTTCCGCGGACCTGGCGGTGTCCTGATGCGGGTCTTCGGGTATGGGCCGTCGACGCTGAATCGACGCCTGTGCAAGTGGTGCATCCGCTCGGTTCACAAGCACCCCGGCGGCGCCGAGGTCGAGATCTCGGTGCTCTTCGCCGACGTCCGGGGGTCGACCACCCTCGCCGAGCGCATGCCTCCCGAGGAGTTCTCGAAGCTCCTCGCACGCTTCTACGGCGTGGCTGCGGAGGTGATCGACGATCGAGACGGCATCGTGGACAAGTTCGTCGGCGACGGCGTGCTCGCGCTCTTCATCCCCGGGTTCGCCGGTCCGGAGCACGCCTCGGCCGCGATCGCAGCCGCGCAGAGCCTGCTCGAGCAGACCGGCGGCGACGGTTCGAGCCCCTGGATCCGTGTCGGCGCAGGCGTGCACACCGGCATCTCGTTCGTGGGAAGCGTCGGCGAAGGCGACGCACGCGACTTCACTGCGCTCGGCGACACGGTGAACGCGGCCTCTCGGCTCGCCGGGCTGGCAGGCGTCGGAGAGATCCTGATCAGCACGAAGGCGGCCGCCACAGCCCGGCTCGACACGTCGGGGCTCGAACGGCGGACGCTCGACCTGCGTGGGAGGAATGAAAGCCTCGACGCGTGGGTCGCAAGCGCGCGGGCGTTTGGTCCGGGGTCGCCCGCGACCAGGCCCGACTAGAAGGCGCGCGGGAGGCGCTGAAGACGACCGCCACGGAGGCCGACGACCTCGAAGCTCGCCTCCAGCCCTGCCCCTTCGGGATGCGCGGCCAGCCAGGCCTCGGCGGCGCGGCGGAGGCGGCGCCGCTTCTCCTCCGTGACCATCTCGAACGGGTCGCCGTAGCGCTCGCTCGCCTTCGCCTTCACCTCGACGAACGCGAGCCGTCGCCCGCGCCGCACGACGAGGTCGAGCTCGTTGCCCCCGATCCAGACATTTCGGTCGAGCACCGTGTACCCACGAAGCCGGTAATGCCAGACCGCCCGCCGCTCCGCGGCCCGCCCGGCCGAGAACGTGCTCGGGCCTGCCTGCTCTCCCATGTCGGCTCGACCGGTCAGCTCAGACGGGCGCACCGGCAGCGCCTGCGCTCCCTGATGCCGGCAGCGCGAGCGATGCCTGCGCGTAGCAGAGCGCCTGGAAGGAGCGGCGATGGATCTCACAGGGCCCGCGCTCCCGCACGACCGCCGAGTGCCGTGGAGTGATGTACCCCACGTGCGAACGGAAGCCGTACGCCGGGTAGAGCGCGTCCATCCGCCGCATCATCCGGTCGCGCGTCACCTTCGCCACGATCGAGGCGGCCGCGATCGCGGCGCTCTTCTCGTCGCCGTCGACCACGGCGCGATGCTCGGGCGCGCGCGGCCCGAGCCGGAAACCGTCGACCAGGCAGACCTCGGCCGGCGGCGAGAGCTCCTCGAGCACGGCCCGGAGCCCTGCCAGGTTCGAGCGGTGCAGGCCCTCGCGGTCGATCTCCCCCGGCGGGACCGCCCGCACGACGATTCGCTCCGCGCAACCCACGACCGCACGGAAGAGCCGCTCGCGCTCGGTCTCGCTGCACTGTTTCGAGTCGTTCAGGAGCGCGAGCGGCCGCACGCGGTGGTCGCGGAGCCTCGCGTAGTCGAGGAGAACCCCGGCGATCAGCAGCGGCCCTGCGAGCGGCCCGCGGCCCGCCTCGTCGGCGCCCGCGACGAAGCGCGCGCCGAGCCTGCGGTCGAACTGGAGGAGCTTCCGGCCGGTGCGTCGCGACACGGCAGCGAGAATAGCGCCGGCGCAAGCCGGGGACCTTGCGAATCTCGCGCTTTCGTGGCAGAGGCGCTAAAGAAACGGCGCAGTTCGGTTCATCCTTACTCCACATGGACGCGCGCGAGAGAGCGATCGAGGATCTGTACCGGCGGAAGTACGTCCGCTTCCGGAACACGCTGGCGACGATCACGGGCAGCCACGACAGCGCCCGTGACGCCGTACAGGAAGCGTTCACCCGCGCTCTACGCAAGCGGCGATCCCTCCGCGACGAACAAGCGGTGGAGATGTGGGTGTGGCGGATCGCACTCAGGACCGCCTTCGAGCACGGACGCCGAGAGCGCCGCGTCCAGGTCGGGCTCTCCGACGTGGCGGAGGTGGCACTGCCGGAACCCGAGCGCGATCCAGGGCTCGCCGAAGCGCTGAGGCAGCTTCCGCCGAGGCGGCGCCTGATCGTCTTCCTCCGCTACTTCGCGGATCTCACCTACGGCGAGATCGCGGAGCTCTGCGACGTGGCGGAGGGAACGGTCGCGGCGACGATCGCCCAGGCGCGCGCCGAGCTGGAACGGACCTTCGACCGAGACAAGGTGGGGGTATGACGACCGATCTGCTCGCACAGCGCTTCGAGGCGCTTGCCGATCAGGAGAACGACTCGGACTGGGTCGCCGTCAGGCGGCGTCGGCGCCGACCGGCCGTTCTGGCGCTGGCCGTCGGCGTCGTGGTCGTCGCGACGCTCGGCGTTGGCGCGGCGTTCGCACTCTACGGCGACGTCCTGCCGTTCGGCTCGCAACCGCCGGCGCCGAAATCGGAGGTCAGGGACTTCCAGGAGTTCAGCAAGTTCGCGCCGCCGGGAATGGATCCACAGGTGCTCGCCGGAGAGACCCGCCGGATCGCGACCTTCCCCGACGGCCGTCGCCGGGTCGTGCTCTACGTCGCGCCGACGAAGAAGGGCGGGTTCTGCGAGGTCTTCGCCAAACGCTTCGGCGGCTGCCGCCAGACGCGGACGCTTCCGGCCGGCGCGCCAACGGGACGCCCCGGGGAAGTGAATTCGTACGCAATCGGCATGACCGTAGAGTCCGGCGAACAGGGCGCGACTCATCTCGGCGGGGACATCCTGCTTCCGCCTGGCACGTCGCTACACGTCGAGTTCGCCGACGGAGCCTCCGCGGAGATTCCCGTCATCTTCGTCTCGCCGCCGATCGACGCAGGCTTCTTCTATTACCGGGTACCCGAGGAGCACCTCGGCAAGGGACACGAGGCGACGTACATGACCGCGCGCGATCGCGAAGGGCACGTCGTTGCCCGGGTGCGAGTCCCCAGTCCCTCGCGACTTCCCGGCTCTGCCTCTGTCAGCTGGTGACCGAGCCGGGAGCTTCCGACTCGGTCTCGGAGCTCTCCGCTTCGGCCTCCGATGCTTCGGGCTCCTGGGCAGCCGTGGGCTCCGCCTCCGCCTCCGGCTCCTCGGCGATCTCCTCCGCCTCCGGCCCTTCGCTCTCGACCGGCATGTCGCTCTCGGAGGGCGGCGGCGCCTCGATCGTCGGGAGCGCCACCCCGCGCTTCGTGCGCACACGCGCGCGCTTGCCGACCTTGCCGCGCAGGTAGTAGAGCTTCGCGCGGTTCACGTCGCCGATCGCGGTGACCTCGATCCGCTCGATCTTCGGCGAGTGGACGGGGAACGTCCGCTCGACGCCGACCCCGAACGACTGCTTGCGCACGGTGAACGTCTCGCGCACGCCGGCGCCCTGGCGCTTGATCACGATCCCCTCGAAGACCTGAACGCGGCGGCGCTGGCCCTCGATCACCTGGAAGTGCACGCGAACCGAGTCCCCGGCCTTGAACGGGGGCCGAGTCTGCAGCTGGCGCTGCTCGAGGCTGTCGATGACCTTGCTCATGAAAAGAGGCCCGGCCGGGCCGAGCGGCATGCTAGCAGCGTCGTCTGGTCTTGCTCGAGCGCCGCCGGCGGCGCGTCGGGATCAGGAACGCGAGGAGCCCGACCCAGGCGCCGAGCGGGAAGATCGCGTGGAACGAGATCCGATTCGGCGGCCAGTAGGTCATGAAGACCTTGCCGATGATCGCGCTCCTCGCAACCGACCCCCAGCGCCGCGAGTCGCAAGATTCGCGCCGGTTGTCGCCCATGAAGAAGTAGTGGCCCTGCGGGACGTGCCACGTTCCCGACTGGTGGTCGCGCCGGCTCGGCTGGATGTACGGCTCGTTGAGCCGCTTGCCGTCGATGTAGATGAACCCGTCCTCCTCGCGGACGGTCTCGCCCGGGAGGCCGATCAGGCGCTTGACGAAGGTTCCGCTTGCGTTGCAGGCGGCCTCGGCGCGCGCCTTCGGGGTGTTGAACACGATGATCTCGCCCCGGTGCGGGCTGCGAAAGTGGTAGATGAACCGGTTCGCGAGCACGCGGTCGGAGAGACGCGCTTCGCAGTCGGGGCCGGGCCTCGCGCAGTGCAGCGTCGGCTCCATCGACGAGGACGGGATCCGGTAGGGGTTCACGACCCACTGCTTGATCGCGAGCACGATCAGGATCGCCCCGGCGATCGTCACGATCCAGTCGATCGCCACGCGCCAGGGCCGCGGCAGGCGGGCGGTAAGCCGGTCGAGCGGGTTATGGGAGTGCGTCGCCTCTTCGGCCGGAGGCGCCTCGTCGGCGGTCTCGGGCATGGTGGTGAGGTCAGGCAGCGTGGCAGCCGCGGTGGCGGTGGCAGCCGTCGCGCCGGCCGGGTCGACGGCGTCCCGGGGGCCCGAGTCGTACTCGGCACGCCGCCCGGGGTCGGAGAGCGTCTCGTAGGCCTCGCGCAGCTCGCGCAGGTGCTCGCTGGGCTCCGCACCCATCGAGTGGAAGCGGACCTGGCGCCAGTACGCCTCCCTGATCTCGTCCGTCGTCGCGGTCCGCGAGACCCCCAGAGTCGCGTAGAGGTCTCTCACGACCGCGTTCTCAGTCGACTCTGTTCCTTCCGCCATTCCTCGATTCTCCTGTGATCCCCCGAGAGGAGCACGTCCGGGACACTCCAGCCTCGGAACTCCGACGGGCGCGTGTAGTGAGGGTACTCAAGACCACCGTCCAGCTCCGGGGAGAAGCTCTCGACGAGCCCGGACTCCTCGGCGAGCGCGCCCGGCAGGCGCCTCGCGATCGCGTCGACCACGACCATGGCCGGGAGCTCGCCGCCGGAGAGGACGTAGGGGCCGATCGAGATCGCGTCCGAGGCGAGGTGGATCAGGACGCGCTCGTCGAAGCCCTCGAAGCGGGCCGAGAGGAGCGCGAGGCGCTCCTCGGCCGCGAGCTCCTCGACGACCTCCTGGGTGAGCTGGCGACCCTGCGGCGTGAGCGTGACGACGCGGTGCTCGGGCACGCCGCCGTAGACGGCGTCCAGGGCTTCGGCCACGACGTCCACGCGCAGCACCATCCCGGCGCCCCCGCCGTAGGGCTCGTCGTCCACCTGGCCTCCCGTGAGCGGGGTGTAGTCCCGGTAGTTGAAGAGGCGAAGGTCGAGCTCGTCTCCGAGCACGGTCGCGACCGGCCGCTGCTCCGTGAGCCAGGCGAACGCGTGGGGAACGAGGGTGAAGACGTCGAGCTGCACGGGAACGGCCGCGGAGCAGGTTAGCGAGAGTCGGAGAAGCCCTGCGCCACCAGGATTCGGCGGTTCCCGAGGTCCACCTGCAGGACGCATGCGTCCACGAGCGGGAGCAGGTCGCCCGACTCGAGCTCGAGCACGTCGTTGGCGACTCCGGGCTGCACCGCGGCGACCTTGCCCAGCGCCCGTCCGCCCTCCTCCTCGACCTCGAGCCCGACGAGCTCGAACGCGTAGAACTCGCCCTCCTCGGCCGGCGGTAGCGTCGTTCGCGGCACCGTCAGCTCGGCCCCGCGCGGCGCCTCGCGGTCGAGCCTGATCACCGGCCGGCCGCGCGAGCGCTTCGAGGCGGCCACCTCGGCCTGAGCGCCGTCGACGTAGAGCGTCGCGCCGACGGCGAAGCGCGCCTCGTCCTCGCTCGCCTGCTCCACGAAGAACGAACCGTCGAGGCCGTGCGGCTTGCCGACCCGGCCGACGCGGACGAGGTCGCCGGCTATCGCTGTGCCTCGAGCTCGGCAGTCGCCTGCTCGCGGCTGATCGACTCGAGCACGTTCTCGTTCAGGAACTCCTCGGCGCGCGGCCAGCCGCTGCGGCGAAATGCCTCGGCCACTCGCTCGACGTCGAGCGGCGTCCTGCGCAGCTCGATCTCGCCGTCGTCCGCCAGTGCCCAGCAGGCGACGAGCTCGCCCTCGTACGCCATGCCGACGCTGCCGGCGTTCACCCATCGGACCGACCCGATCCGCCGGTCCTGCTGCATGTGCGTGTGTCCGACGACGACCGCGTGCTGCTCCACTCCGGCGACGATCCCGGCGAGGTCCTCGTCCGGGGTCGCGGGCGTCACGATCTCCTCGTCGCTCCGCGGCGTCGCGTGGCAGTAGAGGATGCCGTCCAGCTCCTGGCGCTCCGGGAGGCCCTGGAGGAACTCCACCTCCTCACCGGAGAGGCTCGCGCGCTCCCACTCGTCCGGCTCGCGGTCGCAGTTGCCGCGGACGAAGCGCGTGCCGGCGAGCGACCGCACGATCGCGAGCGTCTCGCGGGGCTCCGGGCCCCAGGTCAGATCGCCGCCGAACAAGATCGTCTCTACGCCCTCGTGCTCGACCTCGGCCAGCACGGCCTCGAGCGCGGGAACGTTCGCGTGGACGTCGTAGAGCGCGGCCACCTTCATCCGCTGTCTGTTCCATTCGAACTGTGTCGACCGGTCATTTCAGACGCAGGATCGATCAACGCTCGACCCCTGCTGATGTCGGCATCGCAAGCGCTGCCTCGCCCGGGCTACTCCACGATCTCGAGCAGCACGCGCCGGTCTCGCTGGGCCGCGGAGGCTCGCACGATCGTCCGCAGGGCGCGGGCGATCCGGCCCTGGCGGCCGATCACCTTGCCGACGTCGTCCGGGGCCACGTACAGCTGGATGACGAGCGCCCCCTCGCGCTCGACCTCCTCGACGCGGACGGCGTCCGGCTCGTCCACGAGCCGCCGCGCCAGGTACTCGACGATCTCGCTCACTCCACGCCTTTGACCTTGAGCAGCCGCTGCACCGTGGACGACGGCTGCGCGCCCTTGGCCAGCCAGTCCCGCACCTTCTGCTCGTCGAGCTCGATCGTGGACGGGTCGGTCTGCGGGTTGTAGCGGCCGACGATCTCGATGAACCGGCCGTCCCGCGGCGAGCGGGAGTCCGCGGCCACGATCCGGTAGACCGGGTTCTTCTTGGACCCGACTCGGGTCAGTCTCAGCTTTACGGCCAAACGATCACCTCCGTGATCTCGATCGCTTCTTGCGCTTGGTCCTCTTCTTCTTCGTCGCGGACCGGGTCGGGGCATTCTGCCCCGGCGCCTGCCCCTGCAGCGACGGCATCTTGCCTTTTCCGAGCTGCTTCATCATCTTCGCCATCTGCTTGCGGGCTTCGAGCAGCTGGTTCACCTGCTGGACGGTCGCCCCGCTGCCGTTCGCGATCCGCTTCCGGCGCGAGCCGTCGATCACGTGGGGGAAGCGGCGCTCCTGCGGCGTCATCGACAGCACCATCCCCTCGACGCGGGCCAGCTGGCGCTCGTCGACCTGGTCCAGGCCCTCGAGCTGGTTCCCGAGCCCCGGGATCAGCTTGAGCACGCCCTGGATCGGCCCCATCCGGCGGAGCATCTTCTGGCTGCGGAGGAAGTCGTCGAACGTGAACTCGCCCGCCATCATCCGCTTCTCCATCTCGGCGGCCTCGTCCTCCTCGACGGCCGCCTCGGCCTTCTCGACGAGCGTGAGGACGTCGCCCATGCCGAGGATCCGCGAGGCCATCCGGTCCGGGTGGAAGTACTCGAGCTGGTCGGGGCGCTCGCCGACCGAGACGAGCTTGATCGGCGTGCCCGTCACAGCCTTGACCGAGAGCGCGGCGCCGCCGCGCGCGTCGCCGTCGAGCTTCGTCAGCACGATCCCGTCGAACGCGACGCGCTCGGCGAACGCCTCGGCGACCCGGACCGCGTCCTGGCCGGTCATCGAGTCGAGCACGAGCAGCACGTTCGTGGGCTTCGTCGCGTCGCGCACGGCGACGAGCTCGTCCATCAGCGCCTCGTCGACGTGCAGGCGGCCGGCGGTGTCGAGGATGACGGTGTCGAGCCCCTGCTCGGTCGCCAGCTCGACGCCCTGGCGAGCGGCGGCAACCGGGTCGGAGCGTTCCTCGCTGAACACCGGGATCTGCAGCTCGTTGCCGAGCTGCTCGAGCTGGTCGATCGCGGCCGGGCGCTGGAGGTCCGCGGCGACGAGGCCGGGCTTGCGCCCCTCCTTGCGCAGGAGCAGACCGAGCTTCGCGGTCGCGGTCGTCTTCCCCGAGCCCTGCAGGCCCGCGAGCAGGACGACCGTGGGCGGACGGCCCGAGAACGCAAGCCGCGAGTCGCCCGAGCCCATCAACTCGGTCAGCTCGTCGTGCACGATCTTCACCACCTGCTGGCCCGGCGTGACGCTCTTCAGGACCTCCGCGCCGAGCGCCCGCTCGCGCACCCGCGCGACGAACTCCTTGACCACCTCGAAGTTGACGTCGGCCTCGAGCAGCGCGAGGCGGATCTCGCGCATCGCGCGCGAGATCGCCTCCTCGTCCAGGCGTCCCTTCTTGCGCAGGTCGCCGAGCGCGCCCTGAAGGCGCTCTGAGAGCGTGTCGAACACGGCTCAGCAGTGTACTTCCGGCCGCGTGAGCGGCTGCTAGGCCGAGGCGTAGAGAAGCTCGATCGCCCGCGCGTTGCCGACCGCGTCCTCGCGGCCGAGCAGCGGCTCGGCCTCGCCGCGGATCGCCTGGCTCAGGTTCTCGAGCTCGAGCCCGTACGAGTTCGCCTTCTCCACCTCGATCCGCTCGACCTCGCCGTCGCGGCGAACCCCGATCACCGGCTCGCGCGCGTGCCACGGGTCGTCGAGGAAGATCGAGCCCTCGTCGCCGATCAGCTCGAGCTCGTCGCGATCCGGCACGACGAAGCCGCAGTCGAAGTGCGACGTCACGCCGCCCTCGTGGAGCATCGCGGCCGAGAACAGGATGTCGACGCCGGTCGGACCGACGACCTGGGCGCCGGCAGCGTGCAGCGGCTCGCCTCCGAGGAGCCGCGACCCGCTGACGCAGTAGCAGCCCACGTCCATCAGCGCTCCGCCCTCGATCTCCGGGCGGAGGCGCACGTTCTCCGGGTCCGAGAGCAGGAAGCCGAACGACGAGCGGATCACCCGCAGGCGGCCGATCGCGCCCCCGTCGACGAGCTCTGTCACCCTGCGCGTCTGCGGGTGGTGGCGCCACATGAACGCCTCCATCAGGAAGCGCCCGGCCTTGTCGGCCGCGTCGAAGGCGGCCTCGACCTCCGCGGCGCGCGGCGACATGGGCTTTTCGCAGAGCACGTGCTTTCCCGACTCGACGGCGCGGATCGACCACTCGCAGTGGAGCGAGTTCGGAAGGGAGATGTAGACGGCCTCGACGTCCGGGTCCTCGAGCAACGCCTCGTAGCTGCCGTAGGCCCGCTCGATCCCCCACTCCCGCGTGTACTCCTCGGCGCGTGCTTGCTCGCGACTCGCGACCGCGATCAGGTCGCAGAGCTCCGAGCTCTGGGCAGGCGGGATCACGAGGCGGTTGATCAGCGCGGTCGAGACGATGCCCCACCTGACCGGCTTCATCCTGACGACCGCTCCGTGACAGGCCGGAAGACGGTCTCGAGGACGCGGTGCGCGCGCGGCCGGGTCAGCGCGAAGAGGACGACCTCGGCGACGTCCTCCGGGCTCATCATCCCAGCGAGCTCGGGCATCTCGGGCGTGCGGCCACGGCCCATTGCGAAGTCGGTCGCAACCCCGCCCGGGCAGATGTTCGTGCAGCGGACTCCGCGCTCGCGCAGCTCGTGGTCGAGCGCGCTCGTGAAGCCGACCTGCGCGAACTTCGAGGCGCAGTAGACGGCCTCGAGCGGCAGGCCACGCAGGCCCGCCACGGAGGCGATGGTGACGAGGTCTGCCTCGCCGCTCTCGAGCAGGTGCGGCAGCGCCGCGCGCACCGCGTAGATCGTCCCCTTGACGTTGACGTCGATCATCTCGTCGAGGTGGTCGGACGGGAGGTCGAGGAACGGGCCGTAGGCGCCGACCCCCGCGTTCGCGACGAGGATGTCGAGGCGGCCGAAGCGCTCGACCGTGTCCGCCACGATCTGCTCGAGGTCGGCCGGGTTCCGGACGTCGCAGGGGCGAGCGACAGCGCCGTCGAGGCCGAGGTCGTCGCCGGTGCGGGACGCGAGCCCCAGGCCGACGCCTTCCGCGGCGAGCGCCTGTGCGAGCGCGCGGCCGACCCCGCGGCTCGCTCCGGTGACGAGTGCTGCCTTTCCTTCGAGTGAAGTCATCGCTCCTCCAGGGGCTCGAGGGCCGGGTACAGCGCGCGGTAGCGAGCGTAACCGGCCCCGTAGGCGCGCTGCCAGCCCTCGTCCGGCTCGATCCGCTCGCGGGGCCGGACGCAGGCTGCGACCGCCTCGTGGACGTCGGCGAACGCCCCTGCGGCGACTCCGCCGAGCAGGGCCGCTCCGAACGCGGCGCCCTCCTCCACGGTCGCAAGCTCGAGCGGTAGCCCGAGCGTCGAGGCGGCGATCTCGAGCCAGACCCGGCTGCGCGCGCCGCCGCCCGAGGCCCGGCCGGTCTCGGCGCGCACGCCCAGGTTCCGCAGCAGCTCCAGCGAGTCCCGGAGCCCGTAGGCGACGCCCTCGAGGACGGCGCGGACGAGCTCCCCGCGGCCGTGCTCGAGGGCGAGCCCGGTGAACGCGGCGCGTGCGTATGGGTCGGCGTGTGGCGTCCGCTCGCCCGAGAGATACGGGAGAAAGAGGACGCCCTCGGCGCCCGGCTCGACCCCCTCCGCCTCCGCGACCAGCTCGTCGTACGAGGCGCCCGGCGCAAAGGCGTCGCGGAACCAGCGCAGCGACCCGGCGGCCGAGAGCATCACGCCCATCGCGTGCCAGGTTCCCGGGACTGCGTGGCAGAACACGTGCAGCCGCGCCTCCGGCTCGGGCTCGTAGGCCGGCAGCGCCGCGAAGACGACTCCCGAGGTGCCGAGGACGACCGAGAGCGGCCCGGGCCCGTCGACGCCGACGCCGAGCGCCCCGGCCGCCTGGTCTCCGGCCCCGGCGGCGACCGGGATCCCGTCCACGGTCCGGCCCGAGACCTCGGGCGACTCGAGCGCCTCGGGCAGCCACTCGGCCGGAATCTCGAGCGCGTCGAGCACCTCGCCGCTCCAGCGCCGCTCGGCGACATCGAACAAGAGCGTCCCGGAGGCGTCCGCGACGTCGGTCGCGCGCTCCCCCGTCAGCCGCAGCCGCACGTAGTCCTTCGGGAGGAGCACGTGGCGGATCCGCCCGTAGGCGTCGGGCTCGTGCTCCCGCAGCCAGAGGAGCTTCGGGGCGGTGAAGCCGGTGAGCGCCCGGTTGCCGGTCAGCCGGATCAACGGCGCGATCCCGATCCGCCGCTCGATCTCCTCGCACTCGGCCGAGGTGCGCTGGTCGTTCCAGAGGATCGCGGGGCGGATGACCTCGTCTTCGCCGTCGAGGGCGACCAGCCCGTGCATCTGGCCCGAGAGGCCGATCCCCGCCGCGCCCTCCGCGCCGACCGCCGCCAGCGCAGCCTCGCTCGCGCGCCACCAGTCCACGGGGTCCTGCTCGGACCAGCCCGGTGCAGGCGTGGAGAGCGGGTACTGCTCCTCCGCGCGGGAGAGCACCTCGCCCTCGGGTGAGACGGCGACCGCCTTGACGCCGCTCGTGCCGACGTCGAGGCCGACGAACACCGGTAACGCCTACTCGGCGCCGAGCGCCGCGTAGACGAGCTCGTACGCGGCCGCGGCGTCCTTCCGCATCTGTGCCTCGCGCAGGGCGTCGCCGTCCAGTCGCTCGGCCACGCCGTCGATGAAGCGCCACTGCAGGACGCTTCGCCGCACGGCATCGACCGCGTCCTCGGTGTACGGGTAGAGGTCGAAGCCGAGCCGTTCGCCGTTCTCCCCGTAGCCGGCGCGCCGCAGCTCGACCGCGAGCTCGAGCGTCTCCATGAACGCCGTGGCGCCGACCATGTTGTCGTCGTCGAACGTGCCCCAGCCCGAGTTCGCGTGCTGGTGGCCGAGCAGGCCCTCGGAGGCGAGCAGCGCCGCGTACTCGGCCAGGTTCTCGCCGTTCATGATCAGGTGCTGCCAGTCCATGTTGACCTGGACGTTGTCGAGCCCCTGGCGCCGCAGCGTGTGGATCACGTGGAGCGTCATGCCCACGTTGCGCATCAGGATCTTCATCGCAGGCTCGGAGTTCTTGTGCTCGAGGAAGAGCTTGATCCCGCGGTCGCGACATTGCTCCGCCGCCTGTCCGATGCCGTCGAGCAACCAGGCCCAGCTCTCCTTGTAGGGCGCCTGGAACGGGTAGTTGTAGCCCTCGATCCCGGGCCAGATGATGAAGTTCGCCTGGAGCTCGCCGGCGAAGTCGATCGCGTCGAGCGTCCGCTTCAGCGCCTCCTCCCGCGTCGCCTCGTCCGGGGAGACGAGCCCTCCCTTCCCGAAGCGCGCGTCGAGGTGGAGGCCCGTGGCCAGGCAGTAGACGTCGTGGCCGTCCAGCGCGTCCCGCACCTCGTCGAGGTTGTCCGCCGAGAGCTCCTGCGGGTAGTGGAACTCGTACCCGTCGATCAGCTCGCCGAGGCCCTCGACCGCCTCGCGCACTCGCTCCACGGTCGTCTGGCCGGCGCGCTCCGGCTTGTAGCCGCCCGGGACGAAGCGGGTGACCATCGGCCCGAACGCCCAGATCCCGAGGCTCGTCTTGAGACGCTCGCTCACCGTCGCTGCAAGTCGATCAGATTTCCCGCGGGCGTGCGCGGCCCTCGTCGTCCAGGTAGTCGCGCCACGACCGGCTCGGCGAGTAGCCGAGCAGCCGCCCGGCCTTCGCGCAGGAGATCCCGGACGCGTCCTCGCGTGCGAGCGGGCGGATTTCGAGCTCGTCGCCGTAGAAGCGGCGCACGAGCTCGGCAAACGGGCGGCCACCGACGTTGTCGGGAGACGCGATGTAGAAGACCTCGTGGCCGGGAAGGTCCGACTCGGCCGCGAGCACGATCGCATCGGCGAGGTCGTAGGCGTCCGTGTAGCTCCAGAGATTCGGGCTCAGCACCGCGGGGTCACGGACCTGCGGCCCGAGGTTGCGCTCGTAGTTGTCCTCGTTCTGCACCCAGCTGGGACGGAGCGAGATGCAGCGGATGCCCGACCGCTGGACCGCGGCGTCCATCAGCAGCTCGCCGAACCACTTCGAGAGGGCGTAGGGATCCTGGGGCCTGACGGAGTGCTCCTCGTCGACCGGTACGTAGTCGGGCAGGAACGGGCGCTCGGGGAAGAAGAACCCGGGGATGGTCTCGCTCGAGATGTACACGAAGCGCGCCACGCCGAACCGGACCGCGGCCTCGAGGATGTTGAACGTCGCCATCAGGTTGTTCCCGAACGTCACGTGCGGCGGGTTCTTGGTCGGGTCGGGAATCGCGCCGGCGTGGACGACCGCGTCGACCCCCCGGACGATCGCGAACGCGTCGCCGGCGTCGGTGAGGTCGGCCTGGACGTACTCGTCCGCCTCGCCGGGGAGCGTGCGCTCGAACACGCCCCGGGCCAGGTCCGAGGCGCGCACGTCGTGGCCGGCCGCGAGCAGCGCGGAGACAGCGGCGGAGCCGACCTTCCCTTTCGCACCCGTTACGAGGACGCGCATGACCTCACCCCCGATCGGGGCGGCTAGCCCGAACCGGTCTGGACCTGGCGGTACTCGCGCACGACGAGCTCGGTGAGCTCGTCCACGGACGTCTCGCTCGTCGGCTTGTCGAGCGTGATCTCTCCGTGCTGCAGCAGGTTGACGCGGTCGCAGACCTCGAAGACGTGCGCGTAGTTGTGCAGGATCAGGATCATCGAGACATGGCCCTCGTCCCGCAGCTTGCGGATCAGGTCGAGGATCAGCGCGCCCTCCTTCACGCCCATCGCCGCGAGCGGCTCGTCGAGCAGGAGGATCTTCGCCTCGGAGTAGACCGATCGCGCGACGGCGATCGACTGGCGCTGCCCGCCCGAGAGCTGCGCGACCTCGGCGTCGACGTCCGGGATCCTGACGCCCATCTCGTCGAGGTACGTGCGGGCCCGCTTCTTCATCTCACGGTTGTTCAGCAGAGGCACATGGAAGCCCCCGAGCTTCCCGAGGAGCTCCCGCTTGAGGAACATGTTGTGGTACACGGACATGCCGGGCACAAGCGCGAGATCCTGGTAGACGGTGTCGATCCCGAGCGAGCGCGCGTGCGTGACCGAGCGCAGCTGCACCTCCTCGCCGTTGACGAAGATCTTGCCGTTGTCGGGCTTCTGGAAGCCGCTGATGATCTTCACCAGCGTCGACTTGCCCGCGCCGTTGTCGCCGATCAGCCCGAGCACCTCTCCGCGCTTCAGGTGCATGGACACGTCCTCGAGCGCGCGCACGGCCCCGAACCGCTTCGAGATGTGCTCGACGCGGATCGCATCGACGGCCTCCCGGCCGTTGCCCGCCCCGCTCATCTGCCCCTTCCGAGCTGGCCGAGGTTCTTCAGGCGTTGGATCTGCACGTTCAGGATCATCGCACCCAGGATCGCGATCCCGATGATCAGGTCGAAGTTGAACGCGCTGACGCCGAGGATGACGAAGCCGATGTTGAGGATGGCGAGGACGACGACGCCGAGGAAGCCGCCGACGATCGTTCCCGAGCCGCCCATCAGCGACGTGCCGCCGATCACCGCCGCGGCGACGGCGAGGAACATGATGTCCGTGCCGCCCTGGAGTGGCAGGATCGAGGTGATCCGAACGGAGTCCATGATCCCAGCGAAGCCGCCGAGCATGCTGCAGAGCATGAAGTTGCCGATCTTGGTCCAGCGAACGTTGACGCCGCTCTCGCGTGCGCCGATCACGTTGCCACCGGTCGCGACCGTGTGGACTCCCCATTTCGTCCGGACGAGCACGATCTGGAGGACGACTACCGCGAGCAGCGCCCACCAGAACTCCGAGTTGAACCACAACGGATAGGCGCCGAAGATCTGCCTGAACGTATGGCCTCCGGGCGTCGCCACCTGGAAGCCGTGGAGCGCCCGCAGGTTGATCCCGTTCAGGAAGAACAGCATCCCTAGCGTCGTGATGAACGAGGGCACGCCGAGGTACGTCGTGATCAGGCCGTTCGTGAGGCCGACGGCCGCGGCGGCGAGGAGGCCGAAGACGACCCCCAGCCAGATCGGCAGGCCGGCCCCGTCCGGAGCCGGCGCGGACGCGAGGTACATGATGATCGGCGAGAGCGCGAAGACCCGCCCCACGGAGAGGTCGATCTCGCCGTTGATCAGGACCATCACCTCGCCGCACGTGATCAGCGCGACGGGCGCGACGTACTCGGCGATGTTCTTGATCGTCGCACCCGAGTAGAACGCGGACGACCTCAACGAGAAGTAGATGATCAGTCCGATCGCGACGACGAGGATGCTCGCCTCGCGCCGGTTGGCGAAGGCCCCGAGCGCGCGCCAGCCGAGGCTGCGCACGCGCTCGTGGCTCTTCGCCTGTGACCCCGCTACTGCCACCCTAGGACCTCAGGCTCGGGCCTTTAGGTCGACGTCACGTATTGCTGAGAGCTCGCGCTCCCTTCATAGCGGGTCTTGGTGTTCAGATACGGCTTGACGTTGTCCTTCGTGACGAACAGCAGTCCCGTGTTCGTGTTGGAAGGAGCCATCAGGCCACCCGAGATCTTGTACAGGAACAGCTGGATCGCCGGATAGAACCCCTGCTGATAGGGCTGCTGGTCGATCGTGAAGTCGAGGAAGCCCTTGTTGATCAGGTTCAACGTCGTCGGCAGGAGGTCGTACCCGCCTCCGTGGATCCCCTTCGCCGGCAGGTTGTACTTCTGCATCACCTGCGCCACGCCCTGGGTGCTTCCGGCGTCGACCGCGAACATGCCTTTCAGGCTCTTGTGACCCTGGTAGTAGGCATCGATCGTCGACAGCTCGGCATTCACCTGGGCACCGGTCGCGACCTGCGTGAAGTTGATCGGCTTGCCGGAGTCCTTGATCGCCTGCTTCGCCCCGTCGATCCGCGGCTGGATGTTCAGCGAGCCCGGCGTTGCGATGAATCCGACGACGTCGCCGCTCGGGATCAGCTCGACGATCCGCTCGCCCATCTTCTGGCCCGACGCGAACAGGTCCTGTCCGATGTAGGCGAGCCGTTCGTTCGGGTTGCCCGGGGGAACATCGGCGTTGTAGGCGATGACCGGGATCCCGGCGTCGAGCGCCTTCTTCGTCGGCTCGTTGAATGCGTTCGTGTCGATGAGGCACACCGCGATCCCGTCTGCCTTCGAGGAGATCGCCGTGTTCATCGCGGAGACCATCTCCGAGACGACGCTGTTCTCCGAACCGGTCCACTGGTGGGTCGTGTTGAAGATCGCGCCCGCGTCCTCGATCCCGTACTGCGTCGGGACGAAGAACGGGTTGGTCGTCACGTGGTTGACGTAGACCCACTTCCACTTCGGCGTCTGCGGGTAGTTGCCGACCGCGCCGCTGCCGCCGCCGCTGGTGCTGCTGCTGCTCTTGCTGCTCCCGCCGCACGCGGCGAGAAGCGCGGGCAGCGACAGCGCCGCACCGCCGGCGCCGAGCACGCCGAGCAGCTTCTTCCGGTCCATCCCCGCCGGAACTTCCGACTCGGGAAGATCGTCGACTAGCGAGCCGAACTCATCGAGTTTGCCGTCTAGGTACTTCTGCTGCTCCTGGTTCACCCGGCACCTCCTTTAGCCCCCCATCGCGCGTGAGCGGCGACCATAACACCGGGGAAAGACTCCGTCGACCCGATGGGCATGGGCGAGACTAGGGCCCTCGAATGAGCTCATCTCCCTCCAGACGGGCAGTCGTCGCGCCTGCGCGCGTGAACCTGATCGGCGAGCACACCGACTACTCGGGCGGGCTCGTGCTTCCCGTGGCGGTGAACCTCGGGACCACCGTGACCTGGAACCCGCTCGCGGAGCCGACGATTCGCCTGCATTCGGCGGCATTTGGGGAGACTGTCGAGCTCGGGGGCGACGTGATCCCGAGCCGGCTCGAAGGATGGCGACGCTACGTCGCAGCGCTCGTCCGGCTGCTGCGGGAGGACGGGATGCCGCCTGTCGGGCTCGACGGGGAGATCGTCTCCACGGTGCCGATCGGAGCCGGGATGTCCTCGTCCGCGGCGCTGACGGTGTCCGTCGGCCTCGCGGTCACGAATGCGTCCTCGTACGAGCTCGAGCCCATGGACCTCGCGCGGATCGCCCAGGCCGCGGAACGGGTCGCCGTGGGCGTCCCCGTGGGCCTGATGGACCCGGCGAGCTCGCTGCTCGGTCGCGAGGGGCACGCCCTGCTGCTCGACTGCGCCACGGAGGAGCACCGGCTCGTGCCGCTTCCCGCCGGGCTCGCGCTGGTCGTCTTCGACTCGGGCGTCCGCCACGAGCTCGAGCTCAGCGCCTACGGCGACCGCCGCGCGGAGCTCGAGCGGGCGCTGATGGCGATCGGAACGAGCCGCCCGTCGGAGCTCGATCCCGCCGAGGCGGAGACGCGGGCGGTCGCGGCTGGAGTGGACGAGGTCGCCCTGCGGAGGCTCCGGCACGTGGTCACCGAGAACGAGCGCGTGCGCGAGGTCGTGGCCGTCCTCGAGCAGCCCGGCCGAGTCGACCTCGCCGAGCTCGGAAGGCTCTTTCGCGAGGGCCACGACAGCCTGCGGGACGACTTCGAGGTGTCGATCCCGGAGCTCGACCTGCTCGTCGACCTCGCCTACGAGCACGGTGCAACAGCAGCCAGGATGATCGGCGGCGGGTTCGGCGGCTCGGTGCTGGCGCTCGCGCAGGAGGACGAGGCGTCCAGCCTGGTCGGCGCCGTCACGCGCGACTACGGCGAGCGCGGCGGACGCGAGGCAACGCCGTACGTCTGCGCCTCGGTCGACGGGGCGCACGAGGTCGAGCCGGCCTAGCGTTCACCAGCGCTGGTGCACGAGCGGAGCGACCCGCTCGCGGTAGATCTCCGCGATCCGACCCATGGCCTCGGGCGGCGGCGCGGGAAGGTCGGCCGCGGCGGCGTTCGCCTTCGCCTGCTCCGGGGTCTTCGCGCCGGGGATGACCGTCGAGACCGCGTCGAAGGTGAGGATCCAGCGCAGAGCGAGCTGCGCCAGTGTCGCGCCTTCCGGCACGAGCGGCCGCAGCTCCTCGACCACCTCCAGCCCGAGCTCGTAGTCGACGCCCGAGAACGTCTCACCCACGTCGAACTCCTCGCCATGCCGGTTGTAGCTGCGGTGGTCGTCGACGGCGAACGAGCTGTCCCGGTCGAACTTGCCGGTGAGAAGACCCGAGGCGAGCGGGACGCGGACGATCACGCCCACGTCGCGGCGCTTCGCCTGCTCGAAGAAGAGCTCGGCGGGCCGCTGCCGGAGCATGTTGAAGATGATCTGGATCGTCGCGACCCCGTCGTACTCGATCGCCTTCAGCGCCTGCTCGACCTTCTCGACGCTGACGCCGTAGGCGCGGACGAGGCCGTCCTGGACGAGCCTGTCGCACGCCTCGTGCACCTCCGGCAGGTAGTACGTCTCCCACGGGGGGCAGTGCAACTGCACGAGGTCGACGGCGTCGACGCCCAGGTTCTCGCGCGAGCGCTCCAGCCACCCGCGGAGGTTCTCGTAGGTGTAGAGGACCGGGTCGAGCGGGGCGCGCCTCCCGAACTTGGTCGCCACGTAGAGGCGCTCCTCGCGCTCCTGCAGCAGCCGCGCGATCAGGCGCTCCGAGCGCCCGTCGCCGTAGACGTCGGCCGTGTCGAGGAACGTGACCCCGGCGTCGACCGCGGCGTGCATCGCGGCGAGCGAGACGTCCTCGTCCGTCTCGCCCCAGGCGCCGCCGATGGCCCACGCGCCGAAGCCGATCTCCGAAACGTCCCAGCCGGTCTTCCCGAGCCGCCTCGCCTGCATACGCGGAATCCAATCAGCCGTGGGCGGCGGCTGTGTCAGGATCTCCGCGGATGGCGACGCAGAAAGCGCTCGGCGAGCACGAGGTCTGGTTCCTGACCGGAAGCCAGGAGCTCTACGGCGACGAGGTCCTGCGACAGGTGGACGAGCACGCGCGGGAGATCGCCGCGTCGCTCGACGCCGAGGAGGCGATCCCCGTCCGCGTCGTGCACAGGCCGGTCGTCAAGAGCCCGGAGTCGATCAGGCGGGTTTGCCTCGAGGCGAACCTCGCCGAGAGCTGTGTGGGCGTCGTCGCGTGGATGCACACGTTCTCGCCCGCGAAGATGTGGATCGGCGGCCTGAGCTCGCTGCAGCAGCCGCTCCTCCACCTCCACACCCAGTTCAACCGCGACCTCCCGTGGGCGGAGATCGACATGGACTTCATGAACCTGAACCAGTCCGCCCACGGCGACCGCGAGTTCGGGTTCATGGAGACACGGATGGGCCTACGGCGCAAGACGGTCGTCGGGCACTGGAGCGACCCGGCCGTCGTGGAGCGGATCAGCACGTGGACCCGCGCCGCCTGCGGCTGGCACGAGGCGCGGACGCTGAAGGTAGCCCGCTTCGGCGACAACATGCGCCTCGTCGCGGTCACCGAGGGAGACAAGGTCGAGGCCGAGCTTCGCCTCGGGATCTCGGTCAACGGCTACGGGGTCGGCGAGCTCGTCGAGGCGGTGCAAGCTGTTCCCGACGCCGAGGTGCAGCGGCTCGCGGCCGAGTACGAGGAGCAGTACGAGGTGGTGCCGAGGCTGCGGGCGGGTGGCGAGCGGCACGCGTCGCTGCTCGACGCCGCCCGGATCGAGGCCGGCCTGCGTTCGTTCCTGGAGCGCGGCGGCTTCATGGCCTTCACGGACACCTTCGAGGACCTCGGCGCGCTCCCGCAGCTGCCCGGGATCGCCGTTCAGCGCCTGCTGGCCGACGGCTACGGCTTCGGGGCCGAGGGCGACTGGAAGACGGCGGCGCTCGTCCGTATCGCGAAGGTGATGAGCGCGGGGCTCGAGGGCGGCACGTCGTTCATGGAGGACTACACGTACCACCTCGCGCCGGACGGGCCGAAGGTCCTGGGCGCCCACATGCTCGAGGTCTGCCCGTCGATCGCGCACGGGAAGCCGGCCTGCGAGATCCACCCCCTCTCGATCGGCGGGAAGGACGACCCCGTGCGGCTCGTCTTCACGGCCGCGCCGGGGCCTGCGGTCGCCGTGGGGATGCTGGACCTCGGCGACCGGTTCCGCCTCGTCCTGAACGAGGTCGACGTCGTCGAGCCGGACGAGGACCTGCCGCGACTGCCGGTTGCGCGTGCGCTGTGGGAGCCCCGGCCCGATCTCTCGACCGCCGCCGAGGCCTGGCTCGTCGCGGGCGGCCCGCACCACACGGTGCTCTGCCAGGCGATCGGCCGCGAGGCGTTCGAGGACCTCGCGGAGATCGCTGGCGTCGAGCTGCTCGTGATCGCCGCCGACACGCGCATGGCTGATTTCGCCAAAGAGGTGCGCTGGAACCAGGCGTACTTCCACACGGTCGGGAGCCGCTGATGTCGATCGGCGAGCTGCGCGAACGGGTCTTCGAGGCAAACCGCGAGATCGTCGATGCGGGCCTCGTGGTTCTCACGTTCGGCAACGCGAGCGGCGTCGATCGCGAGGCAGGCGTGCTGGCGATCAAGCCGAGCGGAGTCCCCTACGACGAGCTCGACGCCGAGTCGGTGGTGCTCGTCGACCTCGAGAGCGGAGAGGTGCGCGACGGCGGGCGCCCGTCGTCGGACACGCCGACGCACCTCGCCCTCTACCGCGCGTTCGAGCAGGTGGGCGGGGTCGTCCACACGCATTCGCCGTTCGCGACCGCCTGGGCCCAGGCGCGACGCGAGATCCCGTGCCTCGGCACGACGCACGCCGACCACTTCCGCGGGCCCGTGCCGGTGACGCGCCAGCTCCGCGCCGACGAGATCGGCGGCAACTACGAGCGCTGCACCGGCGACGCGATCGTCGAGACCGTGACCGACCCGCTCGAGCGGCCCGCCGTCCTCGTGGCCTCGCACGGGCCGTTCGCATGGGGCGCCGACGTCGAGGAGGCGGTCGAGAACGCGATCGCGCTCGAGGTCGTGGCCGAGAGCTCGTTCCGCACGGAGCTGCTCCGCCCGGACGTGGACGAGATCCAGCCCGAGCTGCTCGAGCGGCACTTCACGCGCAAGCACGGCCCCGGCGCCTACTACGGCCAGTGAGCACCTACGCGGTCGGGATCGACTTCGGCACGGAGTCCGGGCGCGCAGTCCTGGTCGACTGCTCCGAGGGACAGGAGCTCGGCACGACCGTCTACACCTACCGCCACGGCGTGATCGACGAGCGGCTGCCGGACGACGGCGTCGCGCTCGAGCCGGACTGGGCGCTCCAGGACCCGGAGGACTATGTCCGCAGCCTGCAGGAGACGGTCCCTGCGCTCCTCGCCGAAACGGGCGTCGACCCGGCGGACGTGATCGGGGTCGGGATCGACTTCACCGCGTGCACCATGCTCCCGACGCTCGCGGACGGGACTCCGCTCTGCGTGCTCGAGGAGCTGCGCGGCCGCCCGCACTCGTGGGTGAAGCTCTGGAAGCACCACGCCGCCCAGCCGGAGGCGGACCGCATCAACGAGGTCGCGGCCGAGCGGGGCGAGGCCTGGCTCCCGCGCTACGGGGGCAAGATCTCGTCCGAGTGGTTCTTCGCGAAGGCGCTGCAGATCCTCGACGAGGCGCCCGAGATCTACGCGCTCGCCGACCGGCTGATCGAGGCGGCCGACTGGATCGTCTGGCAGCTGACCGGAACCGAGACCCGGAACAGCTGTACGGCCGGCTACAAGGCGATGTGGTCGAAGCAGGACGGCTTTCCGGCCGACGCCTACTTCGCCGCCCTCGACCCGAGGTTCGAGCACGTCGTCGACGAGAAGATGTCGCGGTCGATCTCTCCGATCGGAAGCCGGGCCGGCGGGCTGAGCGAGGAGGCAGCCGCCTGGACGGGCCTGTGCCCGGGCACGGCGGTCGCGGTTGCGAACGTCGACGCGCACGTGGCCGCGCCGGCCGCGACGGTAACGGCGCCCGGGACGATGGTGCTGATCATGGGCACGAGCATCTGCCACATCCTCCTGGGCGACGGGCCGGCCGTCGTCGAGGGGATGTGCGGCGTCGTCGAGGACGGCGTCGTCCCGGGCCTCCATGGCTTCGAAGCGGGTCAGTCCGCCGTCGGCGACATCTTCGCCTGGTTCGTCGACGAGGGCGCGCCGCCCGAGTTCCACGGCAACGATGTCCACGCTGTGCTCGAGGCCGAGGCGGCGAAGCTGCGGCCCGGGGAGAGCGGGCTCCTGGGGCTGGACTGGTGGAACGGCAACCGCTCGGTCCTCGTCGACGCCGACCTCAGCGGCCTCATCGTCGGCTTCTCGCTCGCCACGAAGGCGCCCGAGATCTACCGGGCGCTGATGGAGGCGACCGCGTTCGGGACGCGGGTGATCGTCGACTCGTTCGTGGAGGCGGGCGTCACGGTCGACCGGATGGTCGCCTGCGGGGGGCTCCCGGAGCGGAACAAGCTCCTGATGCAGATCTTCGCGGACGTCACCGGGCGCGAGTTCTCCGTCGCCGCCTCGCAGCAGACTCCGGCGCTCGGGTCGGCGATGTTCGGAGCGGTCGCCGCGGGGGCGGACGCCGGCGGCTTCGACTCGATCTCCGCGGCCTCCGAGCGGATGGCGCGCCTGGGCGACGAGACGTACGTGCCGGACCCGACGAACCGGGCCGTCTACGACCAGCTCTACGCCGAGTACCGCCGGCTGCACGACCTCTTCGGCCGCGGGGGAGACGACGTCATGAAGCGACTGCGCGCCCTCCAGCGCTCGGTCGGCTGACCGTCAGCCGAGCTGCGCGACGATCGTCTCGAGCACCCCGGGATCGGCGAGCGACTCGAAGACCGCGTCTGCCTCGAGCTCTACGCCGGTCACGGACGGCACGCCCACGACGTAGAGGCCGGCCGCCCGCGCCGCAGCTGCTCCCGGAGGTGAGTCCTCGAGGGCTACCGAGGCTGTCGGCCTGACCCCGAGCAGCTCGCAGGCCCGCAGGTAGATGTCGGGCGCCGGTTTCGGCTCGACGATGTCCTCGACGCCGATCACGACGTCGAACGCCTCGGCGAGACCGGTTCGCTCGAGGCCCGCGAGCAAATGGCTGCGCGGGGAGTTCGACGCCACCGCCACCGGCCAGCGCCCGTCGAGCTCGCCGAGGAGCTCGACCGCCCCGGGCCGCGGCTCGGCTCCGGCGGCGATCTCCTCCAGCGCGAGCGCGTAGAGCTCCGCGCTCACCTCCTCCCCGCGCCCCGGAACCTCGAGCAGGCGCTCGAGGACGCGCGCCGCCGTCTCCGGCGCCGTGCCGACGAGCGCGTGCTTCGCCGCGAGGTCGAACGTGTGGCCGTGGCGCTCGAAGACGACCTCTTCGGCGCGCGTCCAGCACGGCTCCGTGTCGAGCAGGAGCCCGTCGTTGTCGAAGACGATCCCGGGCGCCAACGGTTTAGGCGTCGCTCACGAGGGCGCGGGCGAAGTCGTCCGGGTCGAAGGGCCGGAGGTCGTCGAGCGCCTCTCCGATGCCGATCAGCTTCACGGGAAGGCCGAGCTCGTGGGCGATCGCGACCGCGATCCCGCCCTTAGCGGAGCCGTCGAGCTTGGTCAGCGCGACACCCGTCACGTCGACGGCCTCGCCGAAGAGCCGGGCCTGCTGGAGCCCGTTCTGGCCGGTGGTCGCGTCGATCACGAGCAGGGTCTCGTGCGGCGCGCCCTCGAGGCGGTTGCCGATCACGCGCCGAACCTTCGCGAGCTCCTCCATCAGGTTCGTCTGCGTGTGCAGGCGGCCGGCGGTGTCGACGATCACGACGTCGCGGCCGCGCGACTCCGCCGCCCCGATCGCGTCGAAGGCCACGGCGGCCGGGTCGCCGCCCCGTTCCGAGCCGACGAAGTCCGCCTGTGCTCGCTCGGCCCAGATCTCGAGCTGCTCCTCGGCGGCGGCTCGGAACGTGTCCGCGGCCGCGACGAGCACGGTGCGGTCGTGTTGGCCCAGCTTGGCCGCGAGCTTGCCGATCGTCGTCGTCTTGCCGGTCCCGTTCACGCCGACGACGAGGACGACGCTCGGCCGGGCGGTCAGCTCCAGCCGCCCGGGGTCGCCGAGCATCCGCGCGATCTCCTCGTACAGCGCGGTCGTGAGGTCCGGGTCGGCGCGGGCCTCCAGCCGCTGGACGAGCTCGGCGGTCGCTGGCACCCCGACGTCGGCCGCGATCAGCGCCTCCTCTAGCCGCTCCCACGACGCCGAGTCCTCCGGGTCGAAGGCGGCGACGGCGATCTGCTCGGTCAGCGCCCTCCGCGACTTCGACAGCGAGTCGCGCAGGCGCGAGAACATCCCGCCGCGCTGCTCCTCGGGCTCGGGCGCGGCGTCAGCCTCGCCGAGCAGCTCCGCCCAGCTCCGTGCCATCGCGCGAGAGCCTAGTAACAGACTGTTACTAAGTGTCGTCCCGAGCGGCTAGTCCCAGCCGTCGAGGATCGGGAAGCGGGCCGTGGCGTCCAGGCAGTCGGCGGCGAAGAGCGCGACGCCGGGGTCACCCGTGAAGAGCGAGTAGCGGCCCCGGCCGCTCTCGATCCGTGCCTGCTCGGCCTGCGTGAGCGCGTGGACGGCGAAACGGCGGGCTCGCTCGAGCCAGCGCTCGTCGCCAGTACGCTCGAACGCCTTCAGAAGGGCGTAGCCGTTCCCGGCCGTCCCGTGGCAGATCCCGGCGCCCTTCTCGTCGCCGTGGGCGCCCGCCTGCCACGTGAGCTCGGCGCCCGCCACCAGCAGCTCCTCGTCGAGATAGGAGGCGGCGGTCGCGACGATCCCGGGCGCGCCGTGGCACCACTGGAGCCGGATCTCGCCTCTCGAGTTCTCCATCTCCCCGCCGGCTTCCGGAGGCCAGCTCGCGAGGTCGCCTTCGACGATCGCCTCGCGGGCGAGCACGGCCGCCGTCTCGCGAGCGAGCTCCGAGTGCGTGTTCCCCTGCAGGGCCTGCACGATGCCGACGAGCCCGTGCGCCGGGCCGAGCAGCCTCGTGGGCGGCAGGCCGTAGAGCCGCTGCGTCCAGAGGCCGTCGCCGTCACGGCGCTCGAGCAGCGCATCGGCGCTCTCCTGCCACGTTCCGGCCCAGCGCGCCTCTCCGGTCCAGCCGTGCATCGCATGCGCCGCAAGAAGCGTCCCCGGCGAGCCCCACAGCAGCTCCTCCACCTCGTTCGCCACGTTCTCGCGCACCCGGGCGAGGAGCGCGTCTGCGAGCTCGCCGCTCGCCTCGAGCTGCCAGGCGACAACGAGGATCCCGCTCTCGCCGGCGAGCAGCGAGGAGCCGGCCGGCGACGGGAGCGGCGTCTCGCCCGTGAACTGGGGCCCGGCGCGCCAGAGCTCGAGCGTGCGCGCCGCGGCGCCAGGTCGATCACAGGCTCCGCATGTCCGCGCAGGCGCAGGGCCTCGAGCGCCCAGATCACTCCGGCGGCGCCGCAGTAGAGCTCCTTCAGCGGGGGCCGGAAGTCCCATGCGTCCCACTCGTGGGCGGGCCAGATCGCGTCCCGGACGCGCGCCTCGTCCCACGGCTCGTCGACAAGCGGCTTGAACGCCTCGGGCCGGTACAGCATGTACCCAGCCTATGCCACGGTCACCTGGCGTTCTGAGGCGGGAAATCCCCGGACTGACCAAGTGCTACCACCTTCGTCGAAGGCCGGACGAGAAACGCCCAGGTGTGGTGTTGCGCCCTTCGAGGCGATCCGCTCAGGTGAAAGGCGCTCCAGGGCCACGTCTCGGTCAAGAGGACGACCGGTAAGCCGCTGAAGCGCCCTGAACTGTACGAGACGCGCGCCGAGCAGACGCCGCTGATCCGGAGGCCGGCGGGCCCGCCTTCCGGGATCATGCAGTGCCTGGAGCCAACCCGGCCGGGGAAGAACAGGGGCAGGCCCTGCGCCTGCGGAGAGCCGACCACGGCCGCGACGATCGCGTTCCTCCCACTCGACGCGGCCGTCGTCGACGTGGCAGTTGTCGCCGCGCCGCTCGGGTGCCGGCAACCGGCCGCGATGCTCGCCAGGACGAGCAGCGCCCCGAGACCAACGGCGAGTTTCATGACTTGCATACGACGCTGCGCGGTTCCCACGTCACCGCGCAGTCGGGACGCTACGCGACGGCTGCGGCCGCGGTCTCCCGCGGCAGGCGGCGCGAGACGATCTGCGAGATGCCGTCGCCGGCCATCGTCACGCCGTAGAGGACGTCCGCGGCCTCCATCGTCTTCTTCTGGTGCGTGACGACGATGAACTGCGCGTGCTCGGAGTAGCGGCGCAGGAGCTCGACGAAGCGGCCGATGTTCGTGTCGTCGAGCGCGGCCTCGACCTCGTCGAGCAGGTAGAACGGGCACGGGCGGGCGAGGAAGAGCGAGAACAGGAACGAGATCGCCCCGAGCGCCTTCTCGCCGCCGGACAGGAGCGAGAGCCGGGTCACGCGCTTGCCGACCGGCCGCAGCTCGACCTCGACGCCGTGCTCGCCGCCCTCCTCCTCGGGCTCGGTCAGCCGCAGCCTTCCGTGGCCGCCCGGGAAGAGCGTCGCAGCGACCTCCTCGAAGTGGGCGCTCACGGCGGCGAACGTCTCGTCGAAGCGCCGCTCGACGGTCTCGGTCAGCTCGGCGCGGAGCTCCTCGAGCTCCTTGAGGCTGGTCTCGAGGTCGGAGCGCTGCTCGACGAGCTCCGAGAGCCGTTCCTTCTCGCGCTCGTGCTCCTCCTTCGCGAGCGGGTTGACCTGGCCCAGCGTCTCCCGGCGCCGTTCGAGGCGCTCGATCTTGTCCGCGAGCTCGTCGCGGTCGTCGCCCTCGGCGGGCTCGACACCTGCCTCGTCGAGCCGCCTCCGTGCCTCCTCGGCTTCCGCCTCAAAGCGGGCGCCCTCGACGCTGATCGCGGACGAGCGCTCGGCCGCCTCTGCTCCCGCGCGCCTGGCCTCGACCTCCTCGCCGCCGAGGCGCCGGAGCTCCGCGGCCAGGTCTCCGGCGCGGCTCGCTCCCGCGTCGACGCGCGCCTGCAGCGGCGCCTCGAACCGCTTCGCTGCCTCGGCCGCTCCCGCGAGTGCCCTGCCGAGGCGCTCCGCGAGCGCGACCAGCGGCTCCACCGGCACAGGCGCAACCTCCTGGGGCAGCTCCTCGGCCCGCCGCTCGAGCTCCTCGGCCTCGCGTGCGAGCGTGCGGCGCCGCGCATCCTGCTGCAGGAGCACCGCCTCGGCCGTCTCGCCCGCGAACCAGAGCTCGCCGCGGTCGGCGTCGTAGCAGTGCCCCTCGCGCGTGACGAGAATCCCGGTCTCGGCGCGGGCGAGGTCGATCGGCTCGGCCAGCCACACGTCCGCCAGCAGCTCGGCGACGCGCTCGCCTCCGGGCTTCACGCGGACTCGGCACGAGAGCGGCTGGGCGCCGACGAGCGGCGGCCGCCCCTTCCGTCCTGCGACGCGCGGCGGGATCAGCACCGCGAGGTCGCCGAGGCCGCCCTTGCGAGCGCGCTCGACGAGCGCAAGAGCCGTCGAGGCATCCGCCGTGACGACGGCGGCCGCGCGGCCGAAGAGCGCCGCCGCCACCGCGCGCTCGTAGCCCGCCTCGACCTCTAGGAGCGATAGCGCCAGCTTCTCGCCCTCCTCGGCGAGCGCCCGCGCCGCCGGCGGCAGACCCTCGCGCTCGGCCAGCGAGTGCTCCAGCGCGGCGAGCCGCTCCCGGACGAGGCGAGCCTGCTCGCGCAGCGTCTCGCGCTCCGGGTTCCGCGCCGTCCGGGGAAGCAGTGGCTCGGCCCGAAGCCGCGCGGCCAGGTCGGCCGCGGCCTCGCGCCGCAGCTCGAGCCGCTCCGTCGCGCTCTTGAGCCGGTAGAGGGCCGAGGTGGCGCCCTCGCCGCGGCCCGCGGCCGCGGCCAGCTCCTCCTCGACGCGGTTCCGCTCGGCCAGCAGGGCCTCGAGCCGCGAGTCCACGCGCTTGCGCTCGAGCGCCGCTGCAGTCCGCCGCTCCTCGAGCTCGGCGAGACGCGCCTCGACCTCGGCCAGGTCGAGCTCGGCCAGCCGCGCCCGCAGCCCCGCGATCTCGCCGCGGAGTTTCTCCGCCCGCTCGGCCGCGCTCGCCTGCAGCGCGAGCGGCCGGAGCCGGCCCTTGACCTCGGCCTCGAGGTCACGCGCCCGCTCGATCTGCACCTGCACGCGAGCGAGCTTCAGCTCGGCCCGGTGGCGGCGGCGCTTGAACTTTCCCAGCCCGGCCGCGTCCTCGATCAGGACACGCCGCTCCTCGGGCTTGCTGGCGAGGATCTCCTCGACCTTGCCCTGGCTGATCACCGAGCCATGGCTGCCGCCGAGCCCGACGTCCGCGAGCAGCTCGACGAGGTCGGTGCGGCGCACGGTTGCACGGTTGACGAGGTACTGACCTTCGCCGCCGCGGTGCAGCCGCCGCGCGACCGAGACCTCGCTGAAGTCCAGGTGCTCGATCGCCCCGTCCTCGTTGTCGAACAGCAGCTCGACCTCGCAGAAGTCCGCCGCCGCGCGCGCGGGCGAACCGGCGAAGAGGACGTCGTCGGGCTTCTCGGCGCGCAGCTCGTGCGGGCTCAGGCTGCCAGAGGCCCAGAGCAGGGCGTCGGCGACGTTCGACTTGCCGGAGCCGTTCGGCCCGACGACGACGGCCACGCCGGGCTCGAGCCGCACCTCGACGGGTTCGGGGAACGACTTGAAGCCGCGCAGCTTGATCGCACGTAGGTGCACGCGCGCGAAGTGTGACGACGCCCGCGGATGACAGGCCGGGCCTCTCGCGAGGAGTATTGTGGGGGCATGGACCTGAGCAGGCTCTGGCGGTGGCTGAAGCCCGGGGAGCCGACGCCCGAGGAAGTCGCCGAGCTCGAGGAGTCCCGCGAGCGGGAGAAGGAACTCGAGGGCGCGCGGGACAAGCATGCGACGGAGAGAACCGGCTCCTCGGTCACCGGGCGGCGGCTCTGAGCCCCGGGCGCGAGGAGTATTCTGAGAGCGTGAGACTGAGCAGGCTCTGGAGCTGGATGAAGCCTCGGAAGCTGACTCCCGAGGAGCTGGAAGAGCTCGAGGAGTCGCGCCGCGAGCGCGAGAAGGAGCGCGAGGACGCCCGCGATCTCTATCTCGAGTCGAGCGACCCCTCCCAGGAGGCAGTCAAGGGCTTCCTCTGGTTTCCCTGAGGCCCGTCGCGCTGACGGTCGTGCTCCGTTGACCCTGCGAGCCAGCGGAGTTACCTTCGAGTGGTTCGCTGGTTCGGTGATTTGCCTGCGGCCTTAGCGCTGGGCCAGGAGTGCCACCAGCAACCGCGGAGGTGATTGGGAGTGGCCTCAGGAGCCTTTCAGGAGGTAGTGCGACCGTACGAGCGCGTGATGGTCGCGCTCCCGCCGTGCCAGAGCACGGGCGCGGTCGAGTTCAACCGCATCTTCGTCTCGCTGGCCAGCGATTTCGACGGCGCCCGGGTGAGGCTGGCCATCGGCAAGCCCGGCCAGTGGAACGTCGAGGACAACCTGCCCGTCCCCGCGGGGAGGAGCGTGGTCCGCGAGCTGCAGCCGGGGGACGAAGTCGCGTCGGTCATCCACGAGGGGGGCGAACCGGTAGCCGTCCTGGTCGAGTACCAGGGGCTGTAGCCCGTCAGCGCGGAACTGACGGCTGGGGCTCCGCCGCCGCGTCCGTCTCGACCTGGACTCCGCGGCGGAGCCCCAGGATCGCCACGACTGCCGCGACGGCCATGCCTCCGGCCATCACGTAGAGCACCGAGCGGGTCGCGTACGCGAAGTCGAGCCGGATGAAGTGCGGGATCGCGCCCGAGCCTGGCGGCGCCGACGACTGCGAGATGTGGACCGCCTCCGCCGATGCCCGGCCCGACGGAAGGCCCACGGCCTCCAGCGAGGACGTCGTCCGGTCCTTCATCTCGGAGACCAGGATCGTGCCGAGGATGGCGAGCCCGAGGCTGGCCGTGTAGTTCCGGACCGTCTGGGTGATGCCCGTCGCCTCCCCGTAGGACAGCCGCGAGGCCCGGTTGACCGCGTCCGTGCTGGCGGGTCCGAGCATGAACCCCATCCCGGCTCCCGCCAGCACGACATACCAGACGTCCGAGCCCAGGCTCAGGTCGGTCACGTGACCGGCCCAGAGCGCGTACCCGACCGCGGCCAGCGCGCAGCCGAGGACGACGGGCCTCTTCGCCCCGCTCCGGTCGAGCATGCGCCCGCCGATCTGCGCGGCGACCACGAAGCCCAGGAAGAAGTAGAGGAGCACGAGGCTCGCCGACGAGGCGGACTTCCCCAGGCTGATCTGCGCGTACTCGCTGGCAAAGAAGAACGTCGGGATAAAGACGAGCGTCGAGATCCCGAGCACGACGTTCTCGACGAGGAACGGCCGGATCCTGAAGATGCGCACCTCGATCAGCGGCGACTCGGTCCGGAGCTCGACGAAGTAGAAGGCGACCAGCAGGACCAGGCCGCCGACGATGCAGAGCCAGGTGCCGGGGTTGCTCCAGCCCCACATCTGCGACTGCTGGAAGCCGAAGACGCTCAGCGCCACTCCGCCGGCGATCAGGACAAGCCCCCGGTAGTCGATCCGCGCAGGCTTGTAGTCGGTGACGGGCCGCGAGACGGCGATCAGCGCGAGCGCGATGATCGCGACCGGGATGTTGACCCAGAAGATCGCCCGCCACGTCCACTGCGTGAGGAAGCCGCCCAGCGTCGGGCCGATGGCCGTCAGCCCTCCGGCGATGCCGAAGAAGAGCGCCAGCGCCCTTCCCCGCTCGCGCAGGGCGAACGTCTGCACGACGATCGCGAGCGCGGCCGGGAACATCAGCGCGCCGCCCGCTCCCTGAAGGGCGCGGAACGTCACCAGCCAGGCCTCGGCGAGACTCCCCTTCGGCGTGAAGCCGCACAGGGCGGACGCGGCGGCGAACACCACGACCCCGATCACGACCATCCGCCTGTGGCCGACGGTGTCTGCCAGCCGCCCGCCGAACGCGAACAGCGCGGCCAGCGCCAGCAGGTAGGCGTTGATCGCCCACTGCATCCCGGTGCTCGTGAGGCCGAGCTCGCGCTGGATCTGAGGCGCGGCGATCGAGACGATCGTCTGGTCGATGAACGTCATCGACACGGCGAAGATCATCGCCGTGAGGATCAGGTTCCTCGAGCCGCCGCGAGCAGGCTCAGTTACCGAAGACGAGATCGCACCCCCTTCGCCGCGGGAGACTACTCCTCGTACTCGTCGTGGCGTCGCAGCGGAAAGTCGGCGTCGCGGCCGTCCGGGACCTGGTCGAGCAGCTGGTAGTAGAACGGCGCGAGCAGGAAGCGGTCGGGCGCCGTGCGCGAGTACGTGTGGTAGATGGTGCCGTCGTCGAGCTTGAAGACGTTCCAGCCCGGCGCCTCTGCGAGACCGTGGGCAAGGTCGGTGCCGACGCTCTCGGCCCAGTCCGCGAGCCAGGGCTCGGGCTCGGCGACGATCTGCGCGAGCTCGCCCTCCCCCATCTGCTCCTCGGTGTGGGCGAAGTCGAAGTCGAAGTTGAAGTCACTCCCGTACGAGGAGACGTACGGGAACTTCCAGCCCATGCGCCGCTTGTAGGCGATCAGCTTCTCGATCGGCGCGCGAGAGATCGCGATCAGCGTGATGTCGCGGTTGTTGACGTGCGGCAGCGCCCCGTCGAAGTGGTCGGCGAGGCCCGTGCAGCCGGGGCACGCGGCCTCGTAGGTCGGCCCGAACATCAGGTGGTAGATGAGAAGCTGCGACCGGCCGTCGAACAGCTCGACGAGCGTCTTCTTCCCGTCCTCGGTGTCGAACGTGTACTCCCGCTCGACGGGCACCCACGGCAGCTCCTTGCGCTGCTTCGCGATCTGCTCGTCGAGCTCGCCGAGCTCACGCTCGCGCTCGAGCAGCTGCGCGCGAGCGGCGGCCCATTCCTGTTGCGTTCCGACCTCGTGCTTCGGCATGGCGGTCGCCTCCCTTGGACGATGTGTCAGGGTAGACCGGCTGAAAGCTCGAGGCTCATCGGTCGAGGCGAGACGGGAGGCGTGCGATGACGGATCTCGGCGGCGGTTTCTACGTGTCGCGGGTGGACAGCGACGACTACGAGCCGGACGACGAGGCCGGCGGTCTCGCGCACGTCATGTTCGAGGACGGTGAGGCGGCGGCCGGGCTCTGGAAGCCCGACCCGGACCCGGCGGTCGACTATGCGGGGCTCGAGCTACCGGCGCGCGAGACGGTCGTCGTCCTGAAGGGGTCGGTGCGGATCGAGGTCGAGGACGGCCCGACGCTCGACCTCGGCGTCGGCGACATGGCGTCGATGCCGGCGGGGGCGGTGACGACGTGGCACCCGTCCCCGGACTTCGAGGAGGTCTGGGTCTACCACTAGGCCCTCGCTAGGCGAGAAAGGCGAGGACGCGCTCCTTGAGCAGCGCGGCCGCGCCCTCGTCGTAGTCCGGCAGGCTGCTGTCCGCGAACAGATGCGCATCGCCTGGGTACAGGAAGAGCTCCCCGTTGTCGACCGCCTGGACGAGCTCGCGCGCGGCAGGGATGTCCTCCACCGCCCACTCGTCGTCCTCCATCATGTGGATCTGGAGCGGGACGCCCTCCGGCCAGGACCCGCCGAACTCGGAGGCCGGGACCGCGGCCGAGAACAGCAGCGCCCCCTTCGCGCCGGGCCGTGTCTGCGCGAGCATCTGCGCCGGGAGCACGCCGAGCGAGAACCCCGCGTACACGAGCTCGTTCGGTAGGGCCTCCACGGCCAGCCGGCCCCGCTCCAGCATCGTCCCGAACCCGACCTCCTGCGCATGGCCGACGCCCTCGTCGAGGTTGCCGAAGGTCCTGCCCTCGTAGAGATCCGGGGCATGCACGACGTGGCCGGCGGCCCGCAGCTCGTCGGCGAAGGCGATGACCCCGGCAGTCTGGCCCTGTGCGTGGTGGAACAGAACGACCTCGGCCACGAGCCATTCGTATCAGCTTCGATCCGATCGTGTAGCGTCGCGCCCGCGGTGAACAGGTTCGAGCAAGCGGTCTACGACTGCATGATCCCGACTGCCGAGCTCCTGGAGCAGACGACGAAGCCGCTGCACCGCGCGATCCTCCTCAACTTCTGGCGCCACGTGCACCTCGAGGGCGCCGGCCGGTACGACGAGATCGTCGCGCCGGACATGATGGTCGACGAGCCCGTCTACCGGGTCACCTGGGGAGCGAACCCGGCGGTGATCACGGGAAAAGAGGGCGTGCTCGCGTTCTACAACGCCGTCGGCGAGTCGGTGCTGTGGCACTCGGACGACCGGCTCGCGGTCGGCGACTGGGGGATCTCCGACGAGATCACGTTCCACCAGCTCGCCCGCGGCGCCGACCTCAGAGCCGTCGGATACGAGGTCGACGACGACGAGACGCTGTACCACGCCGCGAGCCGGCAGGCGTTCATCTGGCCCTACGACAGCCAGGCGCGCCTCGCCGGCGAGCACCTCTACGAGGACAAGACGAGCCTCGTGATCGAGGAGGTGAGACCCGAGGAGGCCATCACCCCCGCGCGGGTCCGCGAGATCCACTCCGAGCAGCTGGCCAGGCTCGAGGCCGAGCGCGGCGACCGGTTCTGGGTCTACGCCGGAGATTGACCGGAACGACTAGGCGACGAGCTCCTTGAACCCGGGCTCCTCGCGGATCGGGTCGAAGTCCGAGTCGCCCTTCGCGTACGAGCGGAACTGCTCAGACCTGTCGATCGCCTGCCGAAGATGGTCGATCGCATCGTCGGTCCGGCCGGCGAGGCTCTCGCAGCA
>DATIXI010000026.1:0-53754 GCA_035518635.1 Gaiellaceae bacterium | reverse complement strand
CCCGCCGGGAGCGACGATGCCGTTCGTTGCGCCTGACCCGGACGTGCTCCAGGTCATCCTCTCCCCGATTCGCCCATACCGGCCTGGCGACAAGGTCTGGACGAGCAGCGACCAGGTTCCCGCTCCCGCTCAGCCCGATGCGAACGGCTGCCAGCGCGTTCCCTCGAGCGGCTACATCGGCTACCACGTCTACGCGTCGACCACGTATGAGTACTCGAACTACTGGTACTGGTCGGGGAGCTCGTCGAGCGAGCCGTTTCACTGGTACATCCGACGCCTGAGCGACGACCAGGCGCTCTACGACGGAAGCTCTCAGGGGGGCGGCGGCGGCCAGAGCACGACGTCCAACAACTGGCGCTGGCAGGTCCAGAACCTGGGCAGCGATCCACAGGCATGGAGCGCCTGCTACGAGACGCTCTGATGCGTCTCGATCCCGTGGCAAGTCACTCGGACGTTAGGAGACAGGTGCTCACTTTCCCTCGTAACTGGTTCTTGCGAAGTACGGCGCTTTGCGCGCTTGTTGGTGCTGCGTTTCTTGTCTTCGTTGCGATCGCATTCGCTCCATAACGTTCACTTACGCGCGGGGCATCAACGGCGTCGGTGGCCGCTTCAACACGTCCGGCTTCGCACCGAGGGACTTCAACAAGGTGTGGCATGAGAAGGTCTGGGTGGATGCGTGGACGCATTCGACGACCAGGCGCCGGTTGTCTTCCTCTCCAGGACCCCGACCAAGGCCGATGCGTCGGCAGACGGTTACCTGGCAGGCCTTGCTCCTGATCGCGTGACCAAGGTCGAGCTCATTACAGGCGGCAAGCGGGAGGTCGGCATCCTCGGGAACAACGCGTTCTTCTTCGAGTTGCACGGGCCGCCCGACAGCTTGATGGTCACGTACGGGGACGGCTCAACCCAGATCGTCGACGCGTATTGATAGACCCAAGCCGCTTGATGGCGTTCAGGTCGCATCAGTCTGGGGCCCGCCGTCACGGCCTTGCCGGTCTCGTCCTCGTGACGCTCGTTGTGGGCGGACTTGTGCTCGGTCTACAAGCTGCAGCCGGCGATAGGAGCTCCGGAGCGAAGAGGCAGTCGCTCAACCCAGTTGTTCGAGCGGTTGACGCCGTCAGTGCTCTTAAGAACCCTGCTCTCGCAGTCGCCGCTGTCCCTGACCGCGTTTCCAGCGTGGCATATGACCTGAGCAATCCGCCCTCGAGCGTTCCTGCATCGCTCAGGCCGGGTGTCTTGGACGTCAACCCTTTCGAACAACTACTTCTACTACCAACTCATGAATCCAAGCTCTGGTTGGCCTACCTCTCTGATCGTCACATACAGCGATGGTTCAACCTCTGCAATCGATCTGCCGCACCCTTAGCAGCTCTCGCTGAGGACAGCGTTCGTAGAGCGAGCCAGGCTCACTGCTCGCGCGGCTCCCAGTGGAAGTAGCGCAGCGCGACGACCAGGCCGACCAGGCCCCAGGCCAGGAGCGCCGCGATCGAGCCCGGGTACGACCAGATCGGCTGCCCGTGCAGCATGATCCCGCGCACGATCCGGAGGAAGTAGGTCAGCGGCAGGACGTCGGCGATCCAGCGCAGGACCGCCGGGAACGAATGCGGCGAGAAGAACGCCCCGGCGAGGAACGCCGCCGGCAGGTAGATTGCGTTCACGGCCGCCGAGGCGCCCTCCGCGCTTCTGATCAGCGAGCCGATCGCCACGCCCAGGCCGCAGAAGCAGACGGCGCCGAGCAGGAGCGTCAGCACGAGCGAGAGGGGCTGGCCGGGAAAGGCGATCCCGAACAGCAGCCGCCCGAGCACGAGCAGCGCGAGCACCTCGACTGCGAACGCCGCGAGGAACGCCGTGAGCAGCGCGGCGATGTAGGCCGGCGCGGGCAGCGGCGTCGCGCGCAGGCGCTTGAGCACCCCGGACTCGCGGCGGATCACGAGCACGATCGCAAGCCCGGCAAAGGCGATCGCGATCGCTCCGTAGCCGATCATCCCCGCGAGGAGGAAGTTCGTCGCGTGCACGTTTCCCTCGCTCTTGATCCGGTCGTGCCGGTAGGTCGAGCCGAGCAGGACGAAGAAGACCATCGGCAGCAGGAACGTGAAGAAGGCGAGCTCGCGGCTGCGCACGTAGAGCAGCAGCTCGCCCCGCAGCTCGTGCCGGAAGAGCCTCATTCGCTCTCCCGGGTCAGCTCGAGGTAGACGTCCTCGAGCGTCGGGCGGGTGACGACGAGCCCCTCGAGCTCGCGGTTCTCCGCGACGGCTTTCGACGTGAGCTCGTGCAGGACCTCGGTTGGCCGGTCGGTCTCGAGCGTCACCTCGCGGCCGTTCTCGCGGTAGCGGATCTCCGTAGCTGGGGTCCCGCCGATCAGCTCGGACGGCGGTCCCGCCGCGACGACCGCTCCCTGCGCGAGGACGGCGACGCGGTCGGCGAGGTGCTCGGCCTCGTCGAGGTAGTGCGTCGTCAGCAGGATCGTCTTGCCGAGGCTACGGAGAGAGCTGAGCGTCTCCCATGCCTGGCGCCGCGCGTGGGGGTCGAAGCCGGTGGTCGGCTCGTCGAGGAAGATCAGCTCGGGGTCGCCGATCAGCCCGAGCCCGAGGTCGAGCCGCCGCTTCTGGCCGCCCGAGAGCCTGCGGACGAGCACGTCGCGCTTGTCGGCGAGGCCGATCAGCTCGACGACCTCGTCGACCGGCCGCGGGCTCGAGTAGTAGCCGGCGAAGAGGCGGAGGCTCTCGGTGACCGTCAGCGTCTGGTACATCGCCGACGACTGGAGGACGACGCCGATCCGCTCGCGCCACTCGCCGCCGGCCTCGGCGGGGTCGACCCCGAGCACCTCGACCTCGCCGGCGTCGCGCTCGCGGTAGCCCTCGAGGATCTCCACGGTGGTCGTCTTGCCGGCCCCGTTCGGGCCGAGCAGCCCGAAGACCTCGCCGCTCTCGATCTCGAAGCTGACTCCGCGCACGGCCTCGAGGTCGCCGTATGACTTGCGCAGGTCGCGGACGCTGACCGAGGCCACGCGGCCTCAGTCCTCGAGCTGGAGCTCGAAGGCCCCACCTGCCGGGAACGGCGGCTCGGGACCGCCGCTCAGCTCTGCGGCGATCCGCCCGCAGTCCGGCTGGTGGCCGACGACGACGACGGTGTCGCCGCGGCCCCTGACTGCCTGGAGGAGCGTCTCTGCCGTCGCACCGGGCGCCAGCCGCTCGTCGGTCTCGACCGGGGCGGTGAGCGCGCGGCCGAGCTCCGCCGCCGTCTCGCGCGCGCGCAGGAGCGGGCTCGTCAGCACCGCATCGGGCCGCACGTCGTCGTCGGCGAGCCGCTGGCCGAGCTCGCGCGCCGCCTCGCGCCCGCCCGGGGTGAGCGGGCGCAGCTCGTCGGGGTTGCCCGGGGCGGCCTCCGCATGGCGGACGAGAACGAGCCTCACGCCGCCGAGCATAGTGCCCCGCGCTGGATAGTCTGGCCTTGATGCGGAAGCTGCGCTACGTCGTCGCCGATGTGTTCACCGACACGCCGCTCGCCGGGAACGGCCTCGCCGTGTTCACCGACGGCCGCGGCGTCGAGACGGAGGAGATGCAGCGGCTCGCGCGCGAGATGAATCTCTCCGAGACCGTGTTCGTGCTCCCGGCCGAGGGAGACGGCCATGCGCGGATGCGAATCTTCACGCCCGCGACCGAGCTCCCGTTCGCGGGCCACCCGACGCTCGGGACGGCGTTCGTGCTCGCGGCGCCGCTGCAGCTGTCCGTGATCCGGCTCGAGACGAAGGCCGGCGTCGTGCCGGTGGAGCTGGAGCGGGAGGGGGCGAAGATCGTCTTCGGCCGGATGGAGCAGCCGCTGCCCAAGTGGGAGCCGTTCGGCAACGAGGCTACGCTTCTCGGAGCGCTCGGGATCGAGCGGAGCGAGTTGCCCGTCGAGCTCTACGACAACGGCATGCGCAATGTCTACGTCGCGCTGGGCTCCGAGGACGAGGTGGCTGCGCTGCGCCCGGACATCTCGGCGCTCGCAACGGAGATGCCCCCCGTGCTCGGCATCAACTGCTTCGCAGGCTCGGGCACACGCTGGAAGACGCGGATGTTCGCGCCGGCGGGCGGCGTCGTCGAGGACCCGGCCACCGGGTCGGCCGCAGGGCCGCTCGCGGTGCACCTCGCCCGGCACGGAAGGATCGCGTTCGGCGAGGAGGTCGAGATCTCCCAGGGCGCGGAGATCGGCCGGCCCTCGACGCTCTACGCGTGGGTCGACGGCTCGCCGGAGCAGCTGGAGCGCGTGGCGGTCGGCGGCAGCGCCGTCGTCGTCGCGCACGGTGAGTTCAGGCTTCCCTAGTAACAGACTGTTACAAGGGTCTCGCGTTCTCGAACCGACTCCGAGAAACCGAGTCCAAGTAACAGTCTGTTACTTGGAGGTCCGGGACACGATGTCCGGCTAGTCGGCGAAGGCGATTGCTTCGATCTCGGGCAGCTCCGGGGCGAGCGAGCGCCAGAAGACGCCGCCGTCCGTCGAGAGGTAGAGGCGGTTGCGGGCGGCGTAGAGGACGAGGTCGGGGTCGTCCGCTGAGATCGCGATCGCCCGTCCGGGCGGAAGGCCGCCGCCGGCCTCGCGCCACGTCTGCCCCGCGTCGTTCGAGATCGCGAGCGGCGGGCGGCGATCGACGACCGCGATCACGGTCGAGCCCGATGCGGCCCCGGCCACGACCAGGGGCAGAGACAGGTCGAGAGCTGCCGGCTCGACCTCGGCGTCCGCCGCGTCGAGTACGACCTCGACCTCGAGGTCGATCTCGTAGACGCCGTCGACCGTCCGGACGAACGCCCTCATCGAAGACGCCGGCTCAGGAGCCCCGCCACGAGCTCGCTGGCCCGCCGGGCGGCGGCCGCCGGCGCATGGCCGGACGACCGCGAGACGATGTAGGCGGCCGCGAAGGCGTCGCCCGCGCCGGTCGGGTCGGCCGCGCCGTCGATCACGCTCGCCGGAACCCGCTCGAGCTTTCCGTCCGCGAGAACGAGCGAGCCCCGTGAGCCGAACGTGACCAGCACCTCGGGCACGCCGAGTGAGCGCAGCGCCTCCTCGTCCGGCTCGCCCACGAGCGCCTGCGCCTCCTCCTCGGAGAGCTTCAGGACCGTGACGTGCCGCAGCACCTCGGGGTCGTAGCCGTCGTTCAGCTCCAGCGGGCCGGTCCGTGGAGGACGGACGAGCCCCTGCCCGTCGAGCGACACGCGCCGCCCGTTCGCGAGCTTGGCCATCGTCTCGGCGGGGAAGTCCGACTGGGCGAGCGCGCCCGCATGCACCCAGCGCGCGCCGCCGAGGCTGCGTACGTCCTCGGGCGTCCACGCGTCTCCGATCGCCAGCACGTCCATCTCGCGGTGGTCGCCCTCGTAGCGAAACGCGTACGTCGCCGTCGCCTGCGCGGGACGCCAGAGCACCGGCAGGCCCAGCGGGACCAGCGCGCGGGTGAACATCCGCCGGTCCTCGTCGGCGCACTTCGCCACCACGAGCGCCCGGGCACCGAGCGCGCGCAGCGCCCGCGCCGCCCAGTACGGAGGCCCCCCGGGGCGGGGCGCCTTGCCGTCAACGAGGTCGCGGGAGAGGTTCCCGACTACGGCGATCCCCGGCACGCGCCGAGACTATCGACCCCGCGAGGAGGGCCAGGACGAACGACGCCGCAAAGCTCGGCAGCGAGGCGCTGAAGTCGATGGGCCCCTTCGTGTGGTGGATCAGGCTGAGCCACCAGTGCGGGCCCTGGGGCAGAAGCCACTGGTAGATGGCGAAGCCGACGAGCCAGGCCAGGATCTGGCCGATTCGCACCGCGGGGCCCTCGAAGATCGCGCGGCGGTCGTAGTGCAGTCCCGCAAGCAGCCAGTCGGCGATCAGCACCCCGAGCAGCGGCATGAAGAAGGAGCCGAGCAGGAACAGAAACGTCTGGTAGTTCCGCAGGTCGAGCAGCAACGCGCCGCCGGTCGCGATCGCGGCAACGAGCGCGATCAGGAACTTCTGCGGGAGGCGCGGGAAGACGTTCTGGATCGAGACCGCGGTCGAGTAGATGTCCGCGAACGCCTCGTCGGTCTCGTCGACGGTCAGCGCCAGCAGCGCCATGACGCTCAGCACGCCGCCCGTCGCGACCGCAGCCGGGATCGCCGCCGCGTCGCTGATGTGGCGCGAGAGCAGGAGCAGCGCGCCGAGCCCGAACATCCAGATCGTGGGGACGAAGTAGCCGAGCCCCGTCCCCCAGAATGCCCCCCGCCGGTCCCGCCCGAAGCGGGTGTAGTCGGCCGCGAGCGGCGTCCACGAGATGATGCTCGCCAGCACGAGGTCGAAGCCGGCCCACGCGGAGCCGCCGTGGCCGTTGCCCTGCCAGAACGCATGCAGGTTCGAGCGGTCGAGCACCCACCAGGTGAGGTAGAGCAGCGAGGCGAGCACGACCCAGATCGCGAACTTGCGCACGTAGCGCCGCACGAAGCCGATCGGCCCGAGCAGTGCGAGCGCCACCGAGATCGCGCCGAAGAGCAGCGTCCAGAGCCAGCGCGCGTGGAAGCCGAGCACGCGGTCCGAGAGCGCGGCCGCCGCGGTCGCGATGATCAGCAGCTCGAAGATCGACCAGCCGATGTTCTGGACGACGTTCAGGAAGGTCGGCAGGTACGAGCCGCGCTGTCCGAGCGGCGCGCGCAGCAGCACCATCCCGGGCACGCGGGCATCCGTGCCGATCGCGCCCGCAATCCCCAGGAGCAGGTTGCCGACCAGCGCCGCCGCGACGATGGCGACGAGCGCCGAGCGGAGCGAGAGCCCGAGCCCGAAGTCGCCGTCCACCAGCACTGCGCCCGCGACGATCACGAGCAGGCTGACCGAGAGGCTGCTCCAGAGCAGGAAGAGGTCGACGAAGCCGAGCACGCGCAGGCGCTCCGGCACCGGCTCGATCCCCCAGCTCGGTGTCCGCTCGTCCATCGCCTCCCTCCGCCGGCATTACCCGGATCAGGTTCGTCGGGTCTGATCTCAGCCGCTCGCGGCGGCACCCCGGATGGCGAATCGTAGCGCTAGGAGCGCTCGGCCCGGCCCGTGAAAGCGGCGACGGCGCCGAGACCGACGAACACCGAGCCGGAGACGTAGCGCTGGACGCGCGGGAAGCTCGGGCTGAGCCGCAGGCGCTCGCCCAGGGTTCCCGAGACCAGCGCCCAGGTGCTGTCGCTGAAGAAGCCCAGGGTCGCGAACAGCAGTCCCAGCACGAGGATCTGCGCCCAGGCGGCACCTGCGTCCGGGTCGACGAACTGCGGCAGGAACGCGAGGAAGAACAGCGCCGTCTTCGGGTTCAGCGTGTTGACGACGATCCCCTGGCGGTAGAGGCGGCCGAGGCTGCGGGTCGGGCGGGCCTGCGGCTCGAGCTCGGGCTCGAAGCCGAGCAGGCGGCGGATGCCGATGACGACGAGGTAGGCGGCGCCGAGGTACTTGACCGCGTCGAACGCGAGCGCCGACGACGCGAGCAGCGCCGAGAGGCCGATCGTGGCGGCCAGGATGTGGACGAGCGTCCCGGTCGTGATCCCGGCGACGGCGACGATCCCGGCCCGCCGCCCGTGCGAGACGCTTTGCGTCACGACGTAGAGCACCGCTGGCCCCGGCACGACGAGCAACAGGAGCGCCGCTCCCATGAAGACGGCCAGGCGCGAGGGGTCGATCACCTCTGCGACGTTACACGTCCGGGCCGGGCACACTTTCCGGGCCGTGGCCAGGACGGACAGAACCATCGTCGCGATGGGCGGGCTCAGCTGGGACGACGCCGAGCGCCGCAGGCTGGAGGACTACGTGCTCGGCCTCGCAGGGAGCGACTGGCCGAAGGTGCTGTTCGTCCCGACCGCCTCCGCCGACGAGCCCGCGATGTCGCTGCTCGTCCACACGCAGCTCGGCGACCGCGCGCAGGTGTCGCACCTCCCGTTCTTCCCGTGGCCGCCCCCGGATCTCAGGAAGCAGGTGCTCGCGCAGGACGTTCTCTACGTGGCGGGCGGGAACACCGCGAACGCGCTCGCGGTCTGGCGCGCGCACGGCTTCGACGCCGTTCTCCGCGAGGCCTGGGAGGCGGGCGTCGTGCTCGCCGGCTGGAGCGCGGGGATGATCTGCTGGTTCGAGGCCGGGGTCACCGACTCGTACGGCCCGCAGCTCGAGGGGATGCGCGACGGGCTCGGCTTCCTGCCGGGCAGCGCGTGCCCGCACTACGACGCCGAGGAGCTGCGGCGCCCGGTGTACGCGAGGCTCGTCGCGGAGGGCTTCCCGTCCGGCGTCGCCGCCGACGACTTGGTCGGCCTGCGCTACGAGGGGACCGAGCTCGCGGAGGTCGTGAGCGGGCGGCCCGGAGCGGGCGCCTACCGGGTCACACCGGACGGCGAGGAGCCGCTCGAACGGCGGCTGCTCTAGCAGCTAGCAGCTAGCAGCTAGCGCTTATAGGTGACCTCGCCGGCCTCGATCGTCCGGAGCTCGCCGCCGACCTCGACCACGAGCGCACCCGCGCGCGAGATTCCGACCGCCTCGCCCGTTGCGCCGTCGACCGTCACCGTCCTCCCGCGCAGGAAGTCTCGGGAGCCCAGGCCGTCGTAGATCGCGTCAAGACCCCGATCGAGCCAGCCGTCGTAGTTGTGCTCGACGCGTGCGAGCAGGGACGCGAGGAGCGGTGCGCGCTCGTGCGCGGCACCGTCGACCGTCCGCAGCGAAGCGGGCGCCACGGTCGCAGGCGGGAGCTCGGTCCGCTCCTGGCTGACGTTGATCCCGATCCCGAGCACCACGACGTCCTCGCGACTCTCCGCGAGGACCCCCGCGACCTTGCGCCGGTTGACCATCACGTCGTTCGGCCACTTGATCTGCGCAGCGAGCCCGAGCGCGTCCTCGACCGCCTCGGCCGCCGCCAGCCCACCGACGAGCGAAAGCTGCGCGAGGTCCGGCCCCGGCGGTGGCCGGAGCAGGATCGAGCAGAGGATCGAGCTGCCCCGTGGCGCCTCCCAGGCCCGCCTGAGCCGCCCCCGGCCGGCTGTCTGCTCCTCCGCCACTGCGACCGCACCCTCCGGCCCGGAGCGGTCGATCAGCGTCTGCGTCGACTCGCACCGCTCCGCGTAGGCGTACGGCCGCCCGAAGCGCCCCGTCAGGAGCGGCTCGACGGCCTCGGGCGCGAGGGAATCTCCGCTCACACTCGCTCGACGCGAACCGCGCTCACCTTGTACTCGGGCGTGCCGATCAGCGGGTCGCCCACGTCGTGCGTGAGCCAGTTGACTTTGGCCTGCGCGAAGTGGAGCGCCATCCACACAAGGCCTGGGTAGACGCGGTCTGAGACGGTCGCCCGCGCCTCGAGGTCCCCGCGGCGAGAGACCAGGCGCACCCAGTCGCCGTCGGCGACGCCGAGCGCGACGGCGTCCTCGGCGTTCATCTCCACGAACGGATCCTCCTGTTTCTGGACGACCCCTTCCTCGCGCATGGTCATCGTCGCCGAGTTGTAGTGGTAGAGCGTGCGGCCGGTCGAGAGCACGAGCGGGTACTCGGAGTCGGGCGGCTCGATCGGCGGCTGGTACTCGACCGGGAAGAACTTGCCCTTGCCGTTCGGCCGTGCGGGGTGCGGAGAGTGCAGGTACATCGAGCCCGGGTCGTCGCGGTCGAGGCACGGCCACTGCAGGCCGACCTCCTCGATCCGGTCGTAGCGGATCCCGTACCAGTTCGGCGCGAGGTCGGCGAACTCGTTCCAGACGTCCTCGGCCGAGCCGTACTCGGGCCAGTCGGCGCCCAGGGCGCGGGCGAGGTCGATCACGATCCGCCAGTCCTCGCGCGCCTGCCCCGGGCACGGCACCGCGCGGCGCACGCGCTGCACGCGCCGCTCGGTGTTCGTGAACGTCCCGTCCTTCTCGGCGAAGCTCGACGCCGGGAGGACGACGTCCGCGTGCTCGCGGCTGGTGTCGTTCAGGAACAGGTCCTGCGAGACCAGGAACTCGAGCCTGTCGAGCCCCTTCTCGACGTGGTGCGCGTTCGGCTCGGTCTGCGCCGGGTTCTCGCCGATCAGGTACAGCGCTCGGATTCGCCCGTCGTGAAGGCCGGACATCATCTGGTCGAGCCGGTACCCGGGCGTCTCCGGCATCTCCACACCCCAGGCGTCGGAGAACTTCCGGCGGTTCTCCTCGTCGACCGCCTGGTACCCCGGGAAGTAGGCCGGGTTCGCGCCCGCGTCGTTCAGACCCTGGACGTTGTTCTGCCCGCGGAGCGCGTTGAGCCCGGTCGACTCGTAGCCGAGGTGGCCGGTCATCAGCACGAGGTTCGAGAGCGACCAGATGTTGTCGATCGCGGACGCGTGCTCGGTGATGCCGAGCGTGTAGAAGATCGCCGCGTGCCGCTCGGTCGCGTACTCGCGGGCGGTGGCGCGAATCGCCTCGGCGGAGACGCCGGTCATCTGCTCGGCCTCCTCGGGCGTGTAGCGGGAGACGACCTCGGCGACCGCGTCGAAGTCCTCCGTGTGCTCGCGGATGTACTCCTCGTCCTGGAGCCCCTCCTCGAGGATCACGTGCATGATCGCGTTCAGGAGCCAGACGTCGGTCCCGGGCCGGAGCTGCAGGTGGCGCTTCGCGATCTTCGTCAGCCAGATCTTCCGCGGATCGGCGACGACGAGCGTGGCGCCGTCACGCACGGCCTTCTTCATCCGCAGCGCGAGCACCGGGTGCGCCTCGGTCGTGTTCGAGCCGATTACGAGCAGGAAGCGGGCGTTCTCGATCTCCGGGATCGAGTTGGTGGTTGCTCCTCTGCCTAACGACCTGACCAGGCCGTAGAGGGTCGGCGCGTGTCAGGTGGCCTCGCAGGAGTGGACCGAGTGCGTCGCGAGCGCCGTGCGGGCGAGCTTCTGGATGAGGAAGTTCTCCTCCATCGTCAGCCGCGCCGAGGCGAGGACGCCGACTGTCTGCGGGCCGTGCCGCTCCTTCACCCCCTTCAGGCCCTCGGCCGCAGCCGTCAGCGCCTCCTCCCAGGTCGCCGGGTGCAGCTCTCCGTCCTCGCCACGGATCAGCGGCTCGGTCAGACGGTCCGGATGGTGGACGAAGTTGAACGCGAAGCGTCCCTTGACGCAGAGGTTGCCCTGGTTCGAGACGTAGCTCGGGTCGGAGGTGATCTTCACGATCCGCTTCGTCTCGGGGTCGACGTTGATGTCGATCTGGCAGCCGACGCCGCAGAACGTGCAGGTCGACTTGACCTTGTCGAGACCTGCCTCGTGGCCGGCGGGCTCGCCTTCGAGGAACTTCTCGTAGATTGCGCCGGTCGGGCACGTCGAGAGGCAGCCGCCGCAGAGCTCGCACTCGGTGTCGAGCCACGACTCGCCGTGCGTGGGGACGACGCGCGCGGTCGGCCCGCGGCCCTCGAGCGTGAGCGCCGAGCACTGCATCACCTCCTGCGTGTAGCGCACGCAGCGGTTGCACAGGATGCAGGCGTCCGGGTCGTAGCCCATCAGGCGGTTGCGGTCCTCGTAGCCCTCGCGCTTCGCGTCGGGAAGCATGAACGGCGCCTCGGCTCCGAGCTCGCCGGCGAGATCCTGGAGCTCGTTGGGCCGGCCGCCCGGGCTCGGGTTCAGGTGCTCGGCCAGCAACATCTCCGTCAGCGTCCTGCGCAGCTGCGGGACGTCCGAGTTCGTCGAGACGACCATTCCCTCGGTCACCCGCGTGGCGCAGGCGGGCAGCGGCCTCGGCGCGCCCTCGACGCCGACCACGCACATCCGGCAGCCGCCGTAGGGGTCGAGCTTGTCGTCGTGGCAGAGCGTGGGGATGAAGACGCCGTGACGCGCGGCCGCGTGGACGAGCAGCTCGCCCTCGGGTGCGCTGACACGTTTGCCATCGAGCGTGAACTCGACCACGGCGTTCACCGTACCGGTGTCTCCAGGTCGAGGAACAGCCCGGGCCAGTGGCGGAACGCGCTCCTAACAGGGACCGGCGCTGCCTGGCCGAGGCCGCAGATCGACGTCGAGACCATCGCGTCGAGCCACTCCTCCACCTGCTCGCGCTGCATCGCGACCGCGCCGGCCGCGAGCTCCTCGATCACGTGGTGCATTCCGCGGGTGCCGATCCGACAGGGCGTGCACTTCTGGCACGACTCCTCGGCGAAAAAGCGCATCGTCTCGGCCAGCAGCTTGAGCGGCGAGTACGTCGCGGGAAACACCTGCAGCGCGGCCGAGCCGGGAGACGCGCCCCACTCGGCGAGCGAGTCACGGGTCAGCGGCACGTCGAGGGCGGTCGGCGGGAGGATCCCGCTCGCGGCGCCCCCGGGGACGAGCGCGCCGATGTCCTGCGAGGCCCCGCCGGCGTGGTCGTCGATCAGCTGCCGCGCGGTGACGTCGAGCGGCGCCTCGTAGCAGCCCGGCTCGCGCACGGTCCCGGAGACCGACCAGAGGCGCGACGGCGTCCACTCGCCGCGCGCGATCCGGGCGACGTGGGCCAGCGTCTCCACGTTGTTGATCAGCGTCGGCCGGCCGAGGTACCCGGACTGGGCGGGAAACGGCGGGCGGAGCCGCGGCATCCCGCGCCTGCCCTCCATCGACTCCAGCATCGCGGTCTCCTCGCCGCACACGTAGGAGCCGGCGCCGACGACGATCTGGACGGGCAGGTCGCGCGCCTCGATCGCTTCCGCGAGGCGGGCGCGCGAGGTCGCGTACTCCTCGCGCAGGTAGACGTACGCCTCGTCCGTCTCGCAGAAGCGCATCGCCAGCTTGAGCCCCTCGAGCAGGAGCTGTGGGCGGAGCTCCATCACGTAGCGGTCCTTGATCGTTCCGGGCTCGCCCTCGTCCGCGTTCACGATCACGACGCGCGGGCCTGGCTCGCTGGAGACGGCCTCCCACTTGCGCCAGGTCGGGAAGCCCGCGCCGCCCATTCCCGTCAGGCCCGACTCCTCCAGCAGCGCGAGCAGGGCCGCGGGCTCGAGCTCCGGCGGCTCACGGAGCTCGTCCGGCTCGAGCAGGAAGCCGTTCGTCCGGTGGACGACCGCCGGCTCGATCGCGTCGCCGCGCGTCAGCACGGGCGCGAGGTCGCAGTGGCCGAGGCACTCGACGCCGAGGACGGTCAGGCCGTCGATGCGCTTCCTCTCGCGCGCGAGCAGGTCCTGCGCCCCGAGGCAGTCGCAGACCGGGCCGATGCAGACGCGCACAGCGTCCGCCGGCACCTCGAGGAACGAGTAGAACGAGACGACCTCGTCCACCTCGCCGCGCCGTATGTTCATGTGGTCGGCGAGGGCGTCCGATAGCTCGGGCGTGACCGGACCGACCTCGCGGCGGATCCGGCCGAGGTTGTCTAGCAGGCGCGTACGCTCGACCGGCAACTCCTCGAGCAGCGAGGCGAGGCGGAGCGCGTCCACGCTAGGCGCCGCGGACCTCGAGCCGGAGCACGTCCGGGCGGTGGTAATGGCCCACCGGGTCGAAGCGCTGCCGCTGCTCGTCGAGGCGCGCGGGCTCGAGCTCCGCGTAGAGGATCCCCTCCTCGTCGTAGAGCGGGCCGGCGAGGTAGCCGCCATCCGGGCCGAGGATCGCCGAGCCGCCGCGGCCGATCAGCTCGTGCCCGTTGAGGAAGCGCGCGAGCGGAAAGTCGTCCGGATAGCCCGCCGCGCGCTGGAAGTGCGAGGGCGCGATCACGAACGCCCGCGACTCGCGGGCGATGTGGACGAGCGTCGACTGCCAGGCTCCGCCGTCGTCCGCGGTCGAGGCGATGTAGATCTCGACACCGGCCTCGTAGAGCGCGAAGCGGGCAAGCGGCATGTAGTTCTCCCAGCAGATCAGCCCGCCGACCCGGCCGAACGGGGTCTCGACCGTCTCCAGGCCGCTGCCGTCACCCGGCCCCCACACGAGCCGCTCGTGATTCGTCGGCACGAGCTTGCGGTGGGAGAGCGCCAGCTCTCCGTCGGGCGCGTGGTACAGCAGCGAGTTGTAGAGCGTCCCGGGCCGCGCGGGGTCGCGCTCGGTAACTCCGGTCACGAGCCAGACCTCGTTCTCCCGCGCGATCTCGCCGAGGCGGCGCTCGGCCGGGCCGGGCACCTCGACCGCCTCACGGGCAAACAGCGCGAACGCCTCCTTCGCCCCCTCCTCGGACCAACCGGCGAGGGCCTTGGCCCAGGTCGAGGACGGGTAGGCGGGGACGAACGCCTCCGGGAACACGACGAGCCGCGCGCCGCTTCCCGCGGCCTCGGCCGCGAGCACGGCGAGCTTCTCGATCGTCCGGTCCCGGTCGAGGATCACCGGTTCGACCTGGACGCAGGCAGCGGTCACGGGCTCGCGCACGCCCGGATTGTCGCGGTCTCAGCGCCTGACGCGCAAGACGGTCTGCATCCCCAGCTGCCGGTGGTCGGCGACCGAGCACCAGAGGCGGTAGCGGCCGGGCACGAGCTTGAGCGTCCGCGTGACCCGTCCGCCCGGGCTCGTCAGCGGGAACGAGTACGTGCGCTTGCCGCCGAACTTGCGCAGGCGCAGGTCGTGGACGTCCTCGCCCTGGTTCTGGAGCTGGATCATCACGCGTCCCGCCTTGACGGAGGCGCGCGAGAGGACGAGGTGGAACTCCGTCGCGCCGACGCCGAGGCGCGCGAAGCTCGGAGCCGGCTGCGCGGCCTGCGTCGTGAGGGCGGCCGCGGCGGCCGCCGCGAGGGCGGCGACCTTGATCACTTGAGGAGCTTCGTGCGGGCGAACGAGCCCGCGTGCGGGATGATCCCGGCCGCGTCCGTCCCGAGCCACTGCTCGAGCAGCGAGCTGTAGAGCCCGCGAAAGTCGGCGGTCGCGCGCAGGTTGCCGTCGTCGTCGAGGTTCGTCACCCCGGGGAACTCGCCGATCATCTTCCCGGTGACGCGCTTGCCGATCAGGAATCCGGTTCCGGCCGCGCCGTGGTCGGTCCCGTCGCTGCCGTTCTCCTCGGCGCGGCGGCCGAACTCCGTCCAGACGAGCGTCAGGACGCGGTCGGCGATCCCGCGGGCCTCGAGGTCGCGCTGGAACGCGTACAGGCTCTGGGCGGTGATGTCGAGCCCGTCGGAGAGCGCCTGCGGCTGGTCGGAGTGGGTGTCGTACTCGCCCGGCGCGCTGACCGCCACGCAGCGGAGCGGCAGCCCGGCCGCGAGCATCGCGGCGAGGCCGGCGAGCTGGCGCGGGAAGCCGTCGTCCGTCTTCGGATACGCGACCGTCGCCCCGTAGTTGTTGTCGCCGCTCTGCGCGAACGGGCGCAGCTGCTTGCGCAGGCGGTCCGACTGGAACGTCGCCTTCGCCGCCTGGTTCAGGAACCGATCGGCCCGCCGGGCGCCGAGCGGACCCATCGCGTCGAGCATCCGGCTCTCCACCTCGCCCCAGACCCCCGGGGCCCAGAACGAGTAGTCGTCCGGCGCCGCGAGCGCGGCGACCGGCACCTTCCCGGACGCGATCGACGGCTGGAGCTGGTAGTCGAGCGAGAGGCCCTGGAGCGGGTTGTCCTTGCTCCCGACGCGGTCGAGGTAACGGCCCATCCACCCGGTCACGAGGCGCGCATCCGTGGCGCCGACCTCCCAGAAGTGCCGCGAGGTGAAGTGCGACTGGTCGGGGTGCGTGTAGCCGACCGCGGGGAGGACCGAGACCTTGCCCTCGCCGTGCAGTGTCGCGAGCGGCGTCAGCGAGGGATGCCAGTGGAGGCGTGTGTCCTCCGTGAACACCGGGCCGGCCGAGGCGTCGAGGTGGAGCTTCGGACGCAGCTTGAGGTACTTCGCGTCGTTTGCCGGGTAGAGCACGGAGAGGGCGTCGGCGCCGCCGGGGAGGAACACCGACACGAGGACGGGCTTTGCGGGCCCGGAGGCCGCGCGCGCGATCCCTTCGTCGAAGAGGCCGAGCTTCCCGACGCCGTACACCGAGAGCGCGAGGCCGAACGTGCGGGCGACGAACGTCCGCCGGTCGAGTCCCGTGCCGGCCGGTGCCGGCATCCCCGTCTCGATCGCCGGGAGGCCGCGGCCCGCCTCAGCGGCCGACTTGCGCACGAACGACGCGCGCGAGAACTCGTCACAGTGGTGGCAGCGGCTCATCAGGAGGTCTGGAGGTCGGGCGAGACCGCGAGCAGCTGGCGCAGTGCGTTCTCGATCAGGGCGGGGTACTGCTTCGTCTTCCAGTCGGAGCCGTGGGCATCGTGAAGCGCGTGCTTGGCGAAGCGCTTCAGGTCGCCGTGCGTCCGGGTCGTCAGCACCGGGTGGCCGAGGTGGCGCTCGGCGCGGCTCATCAGCTTCGCGGCGTTCGGCGGCAGCTTCGCCTTGCCGCTGTCGAGGACGTGGGGCCGGAGGGCGTAGGCCGCGATCATCCAGCGCGCGCGGAAGGTGGCGGTGTCCAGCCAGCGGGTGTCGTCCCAGCCGGCGACGTTCGGCGGGTAGAAGAGCTGCTGGCCCGCGAGGCTCATGAGCCAGGTCCACGCCTCGGTGTCGATCCCGCGCCGGAGCCCGCGCAGGAGGCCTGCGAGGTAGACGGCCGGCGACTTCACCATCCGCGGCCCGTCGTAGAGCGCGGGGTGCCGGAGGATCGCCTCGACCACGGGCTTCACCGCATAGTCGTGGCGGACGTAGAGGTGCTCGAGCGCGCGCTTCGTCCCGGGGTGGGGCGGGACCGGGATGAAGTAGCTCCAGAGCTTCGTGACGAAAAAGGACGGGTGGAGGCGGTGGTGGACGCAGAGGCGGCACGAGTCGCGCCAGTCGAAGTGACCGCGCTTGCCGAAGATCCGCTTGACGCCCGTGTCGTGGCGCTTCTTGTCGAAGCGGAAGTTGACCGGCCCGAGGTTGTCGCTCCAGTCGTTGCGCCAACCGGTCAGCGCACGGGCCTGCTCGCGGACGTCGCGCTCCGTGTAGGCGCCGCGGTCGGCGCCGAGCGTGAAGAGCTCCATCATCTCCCGGCCGTAGTTCTCGTTCGGCGAGTCGGCGGTGTTGTCCGTGCCGTTGAGCCAGAGCAGCATCGCCGGGTCGCGCGTGACGTCCGTCAGGAGCTTCGAGAACGACCCGAGCGCGTGCGTCCGGAAGAGGTTGTTCTGGCGGATCATCAGCCGCGCGGGGCCGACGCCGTCGCGGGAGGTCGCGAACCAGTCGTGCCAGACGAGCGTCATGCGCTCGGTGAGCGGCCGCCTGGTCCGGATCATCCGGTCGAGCCACCAGAGCTGGTCGTGGCCCCAGGCGTCGAACGGCGCGAGCGGATGCCCGTTGTCGTCGTGCGGCTTCGGGCCGCGGAGGCGCTCACGGCCCGGGTGGGTCAGGTGGTGCACGGCGCCGTGGAGCCCCATCTTCGCGAGGCTCTCCGCCTCACCGGGACGCGGGCCGAAACCGGCACGCCAGAGGAGCCTTTCGGCCTGCGGCTTGCCGAAGTGTCCTCGGTACACGGGGGCGGCCATGCAGTTCGTCTATCGGCAGGCACTCGCGGCCCCTCAAGCCCGTTCGGGTTAGGGCCCGAAAATGCGCCGAGAGACGCTTAACCGAGGCTTAATACGGCTGAACGAGGGCTGAACACGCGGCGGCTATAACCCGGGCAATGGGGGCGCGTCCGCGGATACTGCCCGTCGCTGGCCTCGTCGCCGCCGGAGCCCTGGGGGCCGCCCTCGCCCTCGCTGCGGCCGCGCTGCTCGGAGCGTTCTCCGGGTCGACCACGACCGTCCGCGAGCTGGAGCCGATCGATGCCTCCCCCAACTCGACCGCCTTTCAGCCAGGGAAGGCGCTCTCCATCAACCAGATTTACCGGCGCGCAGCGTCGGGCGTCGTCCAGGTGACAGCGACCCAGGTCGTGACCGCGCCGTCGATCGATCCCTTCTTCGGGTTCCCGGTCCCTGCGAAGGAGCGGCAGCAGGCTCTCGGCTCCGGGTTCGTGATCGACAAGGCCGGCCACATCGTCACGAACTACCACGTGATCGAGGGGTCGCGGTCGGTCAAGGTCAGCTTCTCGAACAACGAGAGCATGAAGGCGAGCGTCGTCGGCTCGGATCCGTCCACCGATATCGCGGTGCTGAAGGTGGTCGCCCACTCGCGGGCGCTGACGCCGCTCCCGCTCGGCAACTCGGACACCGTCCACGTCGGGGACTCGGTCGTCGCGATCGGGAACCCGTTCGGGCTCGAGCGCACGGTCACGGCCGGGATCGTGAGCGCGCTCCAGCGGGTGATCCAGGCGCCGAACGAGTACTCCATCGACCACGTCATCCAGACCGACGCTGCCCTGAACAAGGGGAATTCGGGGGGGCCCCTGCTGGACGCACGCGGCACCGTGATCGGCGTCAACTCGCAGATCCAGAGTGGGACCGGGAGCAACGTGGGTGTCGGCTTCGCCGTTCCGATCGACACCGTGAAGACGGTGGCGGCCCAGATCATCAAGTCGGGCCATGCCGAGCACGCGTTTCTCGGGATCCGGGTTCAGCCCGTGACGCCGAGCGTGGCGAGGCTCTTCCGGCTGCGTGCCAGCCAGGGCCTGCTCGTCGCGAGCGTCCAGCCGGGGAGTGCCGCCGCGAAGGCCGGCCTGCGCCCCGGGGCCCAGCAGGTGACGGTGTCCGGCGAGACATACCCGTTAGGGGGCGACCTGATCGTCACCGCCGACGGCATCCCGTTGTCCTCCCTCGACCGGCTCCGCGACGTGATCGCCGACAAGCAGCCCGGCGACAAGGTCGCGTTCGAGATCTGGCGGGGCGACCAGCACATGACCTTGCACGTGAAGCTTGGACGGCAGCCATCCTCGCGGAGCTGACCGTCCACTCCGGCCCCACCCCTGGGGCCCGGTTCCCGGCGGAGGCCGTTCGCCAGCACGGTACCGCCGGGGCAGAGGAAGGAGGCCCGCCGCCTGCCCGGGCCTCCTTTCTCTCCAATCCCGACTAGGCCGTCGCCTGCTCGGCCGCTCCTTTGACGCCCTCGGCGAAGGTCGGGAAGACGTGATGGGCGTGGGCGAGGTCGTCCACGGTCGCGCCGAGCCTCATCGCGAGCGCGAAGCCCTGCACGGTGTCGCCCGCGTTCCGCGACACGACGTGCAGCCCGAGCACGCGCCGGCTCCCGGGGTCGAACACGAGCTTGAACAGGCCATGCCGCTCGTCGATGTACGAGAACCGGCGCACGAACTCGTTGCGCCCGATGCCCACGTCGTGCCCTTCCGCCCGCGCCTGCTCCTCCGTCAGCCCCACTCCGGCCAGCTCCGGGTCGGTGAAGACCGTGGTCGGCAGGTGGCCGTAGTCCGCGGCGGGTGCGTTCTCGGTGAACATGTCCTCGACCGCGATCCGGGCCTGGTACTGGGCGATCGGTGTGAGCTGGGCGATCGCGTTCACGTCACCCGCGGCCCAGATCCCGGCGACGGAGGTCCGCATCCGATCGTCGACGGTGATCCCGGCCCTCGTCGTCTCGACGCCGACCGCCTCCAGGTTCAGCTCTTCGACGTTGGGGACGCGGCCTGAGGCGAGCAGGATCTGCTCGGTACGCACCTCGTGCCCGGCCGACCCGTCGCGCGGCTCGATCGTCGCGACGATCTCGTTGCCGTCGCGCCTGGCGCTGGTGACGAAGACCGAGGTGGCGAACGAGATCCCCTCGTCCTCGAGCGCCGACCGGAGGGTGGCCGACGCGTCGGCGTCGGACAGCGGCGCGATCCGCTCGAGGGCGTCGACGATCGTCACCTCGGAGCCGAAGCGAGTGAAGATCTGGCCGAACTCGAGCCCGACCGGGCCGGCGCCGACGACGAGCAGGGAGCGGGGCACCTTCGTCAGCTCGAGCGCCGAGACATGGTCGATCCAGCCGACGTCGGCGAGGCCGTCGATCGGTGGGACGGCCGTGCGCGACCCGGTCCCGATCAGGATCCGGTCGGCCTCGAGCTCCTGCTCGCCCACGCGCACGGTGCGGGCGTCGACCAGGCCCCCCTCTCCCGGATAGGTCGCGAAGCCGGCTGCCTGCAGGTTCCGGACCCACTGCTCCTGGGTGCTCTTGATCGTCTCCTTCCAGTCCCGGATCCTGGCGAGGTCGGCCCGCGCGGGCCCGGTCTCCACGCCGATGCGCGGCGCGAGTGCGTTGACGTCGTGCAGCAGCTCCGCCGCGACGACGTAGGCCTTCGTCGGCGTGCAGGCGACGTTCGGGCAGCTGCCTCCCCAGCGCTCGCGCTCGACCAGCGCCACCCGGGCACCGTGCCTCCGCGCCGCCATGGCCGCCGCGTCGCGCGCCGCCGAGCCGGCTCCGATCACGATCAGGTCGAACCGTTCGCTCATCTCACGCCTCCTTCGGGCCCGTGTCCAGCGCGATTGTCTCGCCCTTTCGCGCTTCGTTACAGTCGGCCGGATGGCCCAGGTCGCACGGGGCGACGCGGAGCTCCTCGACGCGCTCCGCGCCGGAGACGAGGATGCGTTTCGCGAGCTCGTGCGCGAGTACCAGCCCTCGCTCGTGCGGGTGGCGCGCATCTACGTCCCGACCCAGGCGGCGGCCGAGGAGGTCGCGCAGGAGACATGGCTCGGTGTGCTCAAGGGGCTCGATCGCTTCGAGGGCCGCTCGTCGCTGCGCACGTGGATCTTCCGGATCCTGACCAACATCGCGAAGACCCGGGCGGTGCGCGACGGCCGTACGCTGCCGTTCTCGGCGCTGCAGGACCCCGGGCGCGTGCCCGAGGCGGCGGTCGACGCGGACCGTTTCCTCGACCCCGAGCACCCGCGGTGGCCGGGCCACTGGGCGGTGCCGCCCGAGACCTGGCCGGAGGACGCGCTGCTCGCGGCCGAGACGCGCGAGCGCCTGGCAAAGGCGATCGAGGAGCTCCCCGCCTCGCAGCGTGCCGTGATCTCTCTCCGGGACATCGAGGGCTGGTCGAGTGAGGAGGTCCGTAACGCGCTCGACCTCAGCGAGACAAATCAACGCGTATTGCTTCATCGCGCCCGCTCGAAGGTGAGGGCGGCGCTCGAGTCGTACCTGCAGGAGGACGGCAGGTGAACACGGACGTCGAACAGCTCAGCTGCCGCGAGCTCGTCGAGCTCGTGACCGACTATCTGGAGGGCGCGCTCTCCGCCGAGGACCACGCGCGCTTCGAGAAGCACATCGGCGCATGCCACGGCTGCGGCGTGTACCTCGAGCAGATGCGCCAGACGATCGTCCTCCTCGGGCGCCTGCCGGAGGAGACGGTTGCGCCGGAAGCCGAGCGGGAGCTGCTCGAGGCCTTCCGCGGCTGGCGCAGCGGGTGACGGTCCCAGTCCTCTCGCGGAAGGATTCGGGGCCCGCATGGGAGAACTTTGTGCCGGATGCGACGCGGCTTCTCGAACGCGCTGTTCGGCCTCCTCGTAGTGGTCGGCCTCGTCCTGGCCGTGCTGATGCTCGCCGTGATGAGCGGCCGCTTCGCCTCCGAGCGGATCGACTCCGCCGCCCCGCCGTCGGCGCCGACCGCCTCGCCGGGGAAACGGCGCCCTGCCCCGCCGCCCGCCAAGCGGGTTACGCCCACCCAGGCCGCCGCGACCACCTCTGCAACGCAGGCGGTCGTCCACCTCACGATCGCGGCGACCCGCGGCCCCTGCTGGATCCTGGCGCGCCGCGGCTCGGAGACGGGGGCGATCCTCGCGCAGGAGCTCCTGCCGCAGGGCCAGAAGGTCACGCTTCGCGGCCCGCACATCTGGCTCGAGCTGGGCGCCGCCGCCAACGTCGACATCTCGGTGAACGGCAAGGCGCGCACGGTCCCCGCGGGGACCACCAGCATGCTGCTTGGTTAGCGCGTTGATCGAGCAGCACTTCGGCGAGAGCGCCCCCTGGTCGCTCGGAGTCGAGGAGGAGGTGATGATCCTCGACGCGGAGACGCTCGCGCTCACGCCCGGGGTCGAGGCCCTCGTCGCCTGGGCGGAGGAGCGCGAGATGCCGGGAGTGCTGAAGATGGAGCTGCTCGCGTCGATGGTCGAGCTCGCGACCGACGTCTGCTCCTCGGCCGAGGAGGCACTCGCGACGCTCACCGAGCTGCGGCTGGGCGCGGCGGAGGCCGCTGGCGAGAACGGGCTCGTGATCGCGGCCGCGGGCACGCATGCGTTCAGCACTCCGACCGCGCAACAGATCGCGCCGGATCCGCGCTACCTCGAGTTCGTCGAGTACGCGGGGGTCTCGGCACGCAGGCAGGCCGTGTGCGGCCTGCATGTCCACGTCGGCATGCCGGGGCCGGACGAGTGCATGGCCGCGCTCGAGGGCGTGCTGCCCTGGCTGCCGGTCGTGCTCGCGCTCTCGGCCAACTCGCCGTTCCTCGCGGGGGAGGAGACGGGCCTCGCGTCGAGCCGCGCAGAGGTGCTGGCCCAGCTCCCGCGCGCGGCGGCGCCGCCGGCGTTCGAGTCGTACGCGGCGTGGGAGGCGTTCGTGGAGCGCTTCGTACGGCTCGGGCTCGCGGACGGGTACACGCGCTTCTGGTGGGACATCCGCCCTCACCCGCGCTTCGGGACCCTCGAGATCCGCGCGCCGGACCAGCCGACCGCGCTCGAGCTGACAGCGGCGTTCGCGGCGCTGCTCCAGGCGCTGTGCGCGACGGTCCTCCAGGGCCCACCGCCGGAGCCCGCGCAGCGCGGCGACTACGCCCAGAACCGCTGGGCCGCGCTTCGCTTCGGGCCGCGCGCGGAGCTGATCCATCCGGAGGGCGAGCGGCTCGCGCCGGCGGCCGAGCTCGCGGGCGAGCTGCTCGAGCTCGTCGGCCCGATGGCGCGCGAGCTGGGCACGGCGGAGCTGCTCGGCGTCATCGACCCGACCCGCTGCGAGGGCGACCGGCAGCTCGAGGTTGCACGGGCCGAGAGCCTCGAGGCCGTCTGCGCGGACGTCGCGGCGCGGACGATACGATCGGCGTAGTGCCTGTCCAGTTCGAGACGATCCACGTCAGCGGGATCCGCTGCGAGCGTTGCGTCGGGCGGCTGGCCGGAGCGCTCCGCGGCCACGAGGGCATCGAGCAGGCGATCGCGAACCTCATGGGACAGGTGCAGCTCTCCTGGGACGACGAGCGCACGAACCGGGACGCGATCCTCGCGACGCTGGCCCGCCACGGCTTCCGCCCGCTCGAGCCCGTCTGAGCCGCTCCGGGAATGGCGCGCGCTCTGCGCTCGTTTGACACAGTCGAAAACGGGCATTGCTAGGGTGGCCGCGATGAGCGAGACGACGCCCGAAGCCGAGCCGAGGAAGCTGGCCGAGGAGGCCCGCGACCGCGTCCGCTTCGAGGAGGAGGCGCTCGATCTGGCCGATCAGGTCTACCGGGTCGCAAGGAGACTCGTGTCCACCCGGGAAGAAGCGGAAGACTTGATGCAAGAGACCTATGCACGTGCGTTCCGATCGTGGAAGTCGTTCCAGCCGGGGACCAACCTCCGCGCATGGCTGCTCCGGATCCTCACGAACCTGAACATCGACCGCGGTCGCCGCGTGCAGCGCTCACCCGATCTGCAGCCGCTCGAAGAGGGCGATTACTTCCTCTACAACAAGCTCGAAGCGAGCGGCGGCGACTCCGACGCCGACCGTGTCGACCAGCGCTTGTCGCAAGATGACACTGTGGCTGCGCTGTCGGCGGTCCCGCACGACTTCCGCGACGTGATCGTCCTGGTCGACATCGGCGACTTCAGCTACGCGGACGCCGCGCAGATCCTAGAGATCCCGATCGGGACCGTGATGTCCCGCTTGCACCGCGGTCGGCGTATCCTGAAGAGAGAGCTAGCTGAGCGAACGATTGGGAGCGGTGTGTGATGGCTCCGGGGCTGGAAGTCGATCCGTGCGACAAGTGCGAAGAGATGATGCAGCCCTACATGGACAAGGTGCTCAGCGACGAGGAGCGGGACGAGGCGGAGGCGCACCTCGACGGCTGCTCCTACTGCCGCAAGCGGTACCGGTTCGAGGTCGAGCTGAGGCAGTACGTCCGCACGGCGGTCGTCGAGGAGATGCCGCCCGAGCTGAAGCAGAAGCTCTCGGAGCTTCGGACTCCCCTCTAGCCGGCTAGCAGGTCGCGCTCGGCCGCCCGGTCACGACGACGATGCGGCGCGAGTCCTTGCCGCCTGGGAGCGGGCTCACGGTCCCGCAGCCGAGCTGGGACGCGAGGCGCCGGGCGGCTGCCTCGCCGCCGGGCTCGAAGTAGATGACTGTCCGCGGGTAGTCGAACCGGCCCGCTTTCGTGACGTGGCCGATCCGGTACCCGAACGACGCGATCCGAGTCGCGACCTGGCGCGTGTAGTTGATGTCGCCGCCGCCGTTCAGGACGTCAGTCGTGAAGCGCCACGGCGGCGGCAGTGTCGACGCGTGGCTCGCGGCCGCCGAGCCGCTTCCGCGGCCGAACGCCAGGATGAGGGCCGCGGACAGAACGGCCAGCAGCGCGGCCGCTGCGCCGACCGCAATCCAGCGGGCGATCGGCCGCCGCGGTGGGGGCTCGACCGGCAGACCCGCGAGCTTCCGAGCCTCCCGGTGATCGATGCCGAGCGCGGTCGTGTAGCGCAGCAGCGCCATCACCGCCGCCTCGCTGCTCGGGAAGCGGTAGAGCCGGCCCTCCTCGAGCCACTCGACCTGATCCGGCCACAGCGCCGCGCGTGTCGCAGCCTCGTGCACGGTCAGCTTCCGCTGGAGGCGCAGCGTGGCGAGCACCGAGCTCTGCTCGGCGGGCGCGGGGTCTACGGGTCGGGCGAGCTCCATGACGGTGGCTTCAGGCTGTCGGGAACCTCATCGGCATAGTCGACGTCTCCTGGAGGCCCCAGATCGTCGCAGGGAACGAGGACGGCATCGAGCTCGCGCGCGCCTGCGTCCGGAATGCGGCTCCAGGCGCCGCGCGCGAGCAGCACCGGGTGGAGGCGAACGCCTCCGTAGGTTGCGGCGACGACGTCTGCGTTCTGCTCGCGCCAGGCGGCGATCACGCGGTCGACCGCCTCCGGGGCGAGCTCCGGGCCGTCGCCGAGCACGACGACCGCCGCCTCGGCCTCGGGCGGCAGGGCCTGCAGGCCGCAGCGGAGGGAGGCTCCCGGGCCGCGCTCCCAGCCGGGGCAGCGGACGGTGCGCGCCGATGTCTCGATCTCGTGGGCGCCGAGCACGACGACGACCTCGTCGACGGAGCTGCGCCGCACCCGCTCGAGCACGGGCTCGAGCAGGAGCTGCTGCTTGGGTGAGCCGAACCGCGTCGAGGCTCCGGCCGCGAGCACGACCGCCCAGGTGCCGCTTCGACCCACTAGCCGACCGCGGTCAGCGCCCGGCGAACCAGGGTGCGGGCGAGGTCGAGCTTGTACGCAGTCCCGGCGAGCGGCGTCGCGCTGTCGAGGTCGTCCGGCGAGTCGAGTCGCCACGGGATCGGCGCGACTCCCGCGAGCGCGAGGCGGACTCCGTCGCGGAAGCGCGCCGCTGCGACGCCGACGAGCGGGAACGCCCAACGGGCCCGCTCCATCGCCTTCAGGTAGGTGCTCGCTTCGGGCTGCTCGAGCGCGATCTCGAGGATCAGCTCGCCCGGCTCGAGCGTTGTCACGCCGCGATCGTCGTCGGTCGGGAGCCGGTAGAGCTCGCCGAGCTCCAGCTCCCTGCGGTCGGTCCGCAGCCGCGCGCGGAGTGCGAGCAGCGCCGCGGCCGGGTCGGACGGATGGGCGGACGCGCAGCGCTCGTTGCCGAAGATCGCGTGCTCGGAGTGCGCGCCCTCGCGCGCATTGCACCGGTCGCCCCCGTGCAGGAAGCAGGGAAAGCGGAGGCGCCAGTACCAGCAGCGCGTCGCCTGGAGCAGGTTCCCGCCGATCGTCCCCATCGAGCGGAGTTGCGGTGAGGCCGCGAGCGCGCACGCCTCGCGGAGGGCGTGCGGGATCTCCGGGTCCGCCTCGAGCTCGGCCAGGGTCGCGCCCGCGCCGATCCGCGTCCCGCCTTCCTGAACACCGCGCGGCAGCACGCCGCGCAGCTCGACGAGCGTGTCGACCTCTACCAGCCGATCGCGCAGGAGCGGCACGAGCTCCGTCCCACCCGCGAGGGCCACCGAGCCTTTGCCCAGCGCTCCTGCCGCGTCCTCGACGGACTCAGGCCGGAGCAGTCTCAACGGACTTCCGCCTGCGCTCCCGCTCGTCGGCCTCGCGCAGCGCCGCGAGCATCTCCTCGCGCGTGACCGGGAGCGAGCGCACGTCGGCCCCGGTCGCGTCGCGGATCGCGTTGACGATCGCCGCCGCGGTCGGGACGATCGGCGGCTCGCCGAGCCCCTTCGAGCCGAGGTTCGTCAGGTGCTCGTCCGGGATGTCGAGCAGGTCGACCACGATCTCCGGGACGTCGGCGATCGTCGGCAGCCGGTAGGCGTCGAGTGTCTGCGTGAGCACGGTCCCGGTTCCGGGGTCGACCACCCGCGCCTCGGAGAGCGTGTGTCCCACGCCCTGGATGATCCCGCCCTCGACCTGGCTCCGGGCGCCGAGCGGGTTGATCACGCGCCCGACGTCGTGGATCGCCGCGATCCGCTCGACCTTGACCTCGCCGGTCTCGACGTCGACCGCCACCTCCGCCACCTGGACGCCGAACGTCAGCACCCGCATCCCGGTCGGGTTCGGCCCGCGCGCGCCCTTGCCGAGGATCTGCGCGTCCTCCAGGAGGCCCGTGACCTCCTCGAGCGGCCACGATCCGCCGTCGGCCGAGATCACGTTCCCGCCCATCAGCGTGATTCCGTCCTCCTCGATCTCGAACCGCTGCGCGGCGATCTCGCGGATCTGCCTGGCCGCGTCTGCCGCGGCCGCGCGCACCGCGGGCCCCATCGACGGGGTCGTCGAGGAGCCGGCCGAGATCGACGCGTACGGCCCGCGTGCCGAGTCGCCGAGCTCCACGCGCACGCGGTCCATCGGCAACCCGAGCTCCTCGGCGGCGATCTGGGCCATCGCCGTGCGGGTCCCGGTGCCGATGTCCTGCATCGCCGTGACGACCGTCGCGCGGCCGTCGGAGCCGACCCGCACCCACGCATAGGAAGGAGGCCCGCCGCCGCCGTACCAGATCTGGCTCGCGAGCCCGACCCCCCTCCGCCACGGGCCCTCCGAGCGCCCGCGCACCTCGTCACGGCGCGCCCAGTGCGGCTCGGCGCGCTCGTAGCACTCGAGCAGCCGCTTCGACGAGTACGGGTGCCCGTCGACGGCGTCCACGCCCGCGTGGTTGCGGTTTCGCAGCTCCAGCGGGTCGAGCTCGAGCCTCGCGGCGAGCTCGTCCAGCAGACACTCCAGGCCGAACGTGCCCTCGACGAACCCGGGCGCGCGGAAGGCCGCGTTCGGCGGCAGGTTGAGCTTCGCGGAGTAGGTCAGCGTGCGGACGTTCTCGCAGGCGTAGAGCATCTCCATCGGCCCGTAGGTCGGGCTCTGGAAGCCGCGCCAGCCGATCGCGTTCACGAACTCGCCCTCGAGCGCGACGAGCGTCCCGTCCGAGCGCGCGCCCGCGCGCAGCCGCTGGATCGTCGCGTTGCGGTTGCCGGTGGCGAGGTTCTCCTCGCGCCTTGACAGCGCGCAGCGCACCGGCCGGCCGGTCTGGGTGGCGAGCGCGATCGCGACGAAGGTCTGGTCGCCCGGGCCGTTCTTGGCGCCGAAGCCGCCGCCCATGAAGTTGCAGACGACGCGCACGCGGTCGGGCGGGAGCCCGAGCTGCTCGGCGACCGCGTCGCGGACGCCCCAGATGTACTGCGTCGAGATGTAGACCTCGAGCGTGTCGCCCTCCCAGCGGCAGACGGTCTGATGGGTCTCGAGCGCGTTGTGGAGGACGGTCTGCGTCCGGTACTCGGCCTCCACGACGACGTCTGCCTCGGCGAAACCGGCGTCGGGATCGCCGCGCTCGTAGCGGCGCGGGTCGTCGATCAGCGACTCCTGCCTGATCGCCTCGTCCGGGTCGAGCAGCGGCTCGAGCTCCTCCCACTCGGCCTCGATCAGCGCGAGCGCAGCCTCCGCCTCGGCCCGGCTGTCCGCCGCGACGGCCGCAACCGGGGCACCGTGGTAGCTCGGCTCGAGCGCGAGGACGTGGCAGTCGTCCGGGCCGATCGCGCCCCGGACCCCGTCGGCCGCTCGTGCCCTCGTCAGATCAAGTTTGTTCACGCGCGCGCGCGCGAAGGGGCTGCGCAGGACGGCTGCATGGAGCATCCCCGGCAGCGCGAGATCGGCCGTGAAGACTGCCTGCCCGCGGGCCCGCTCGTACCCGTCGGTCCGCTGCTCCGGCCGGCCGACGACGACGCCCGGCCCGGCGGGCCACTGCTCGAGCGCCTCGTCGTCCTCGACGACGACCCACTGCTCGGTGTAGCGGCCCTCGACCTCCTTCTGCGTCTTGATCAGCCGCGCCACGAGAGCACGGCCTCCTCGATCCGGGGGTACGTGCCGCAGCGGCACAGGTTGCCCGACATCGCGTGGCGAACTCGCTCCGGGGTCGGCTCCGGGTCGGCAGAGACCAGCGCCGCGGCGGAGACGATCTGCCCGGGCGTGCAGAAGCCGCACTGCAGCGCGTCCGCGCGAACGAACGCATCCACGAGCGGGTGGTCGCGCAGGCCCTCGATCGTCGTCACCTCTCGCTCCCCGACCGTGTGGACGAGGGTGATGCACGAGAGCACGGGCACGCCGTCGAGCTGGACCGTGCACGCCCCGCAGTGGCCCTCCCCGCAGGCGACCTTCGTTCCGGTCAGGCCGAGGTCGCCGCGCAGGGTCTCCGCAAGTGTCCGCTCGACCGGCGCGTCGACGCGGTACCGGTCTCCGTTGACCGTGAGCTCAAGCACCCGACGTCACCGCGAGGATGTCTGCAAGGTGGACGAGCCGGAACGCCGTCCGGCTGATGATGCGCTGCTCGGTCTCGTCGTCGAGCTCCGGGAGCGAGCGCCAGAGGTCTCGAGCGGCGGACACGAGCTCGCGGATGCGCTCGCGGTCCTCCACGTGCCCGTCTCGATCGGCGCAGGCGTTCAGCGCGAGCCCTAGCACGCCGATCGTGTCGGCCTGCCGCGTCCAGAGAAGCGGCGTCGCCATCGACAGGTACTGGTGGATCCGCGCGAAGGCCATCGGCTGCGAGAACGTCCCGCCGCCGCGGGGGGCACTGGGCTCGAGCGGGGCCTCGCCGTCCGCGATCCGGTTCGCGTTCCCGATCAGCATTCCGTACAGGTCGTCCCCGTCGAAGCCCGCGAGCCTCGCCGTCCGGACCGCGATCAGGAGCGAGCTCGGCTGCTGGCCATAGGGGTAGTCGGAGGCGTAGACCGTCTGCTCGGGCGAGATGAGGTGGAACAGGCTGAGCAGGTCGATCGGGCTCCAGACGGAAGTGTCGAAGAAGACCCCGGCCTTGCCGGCGAACCGGTCGGCGAGCTCGGCGAGGTCGGCGATCCCGGCGTGGGCGATGATCAGCTGCGCGTCCGGGTACGTCTCGACGAGCCGCGCGAGGTGGTCGGCGATCGGAGGCAGGCCGCGGCCGCCGTGGATCAGGATCGGCACGCGCCGCTCGGCAGCGAGCGCAAAGACGGGCGCCAGGCGCTCGTCGTTGAGCAGGAACCGCTGGGCGCGCGGGTGGAGCTTGATCCCGCGCGCGCCGAGGTCGATGCAGCGCGTCGCCTCCTCGATCGGCTCCTCGGCGAGGTCGAGCCGCACGAACGGCACGAGCCGGCCGTCGGAGCGCTCCGCGTGCTGGAGCGTCCGGTCATTCGCGGCGCGGAAGGCCGGATGCCGGTCCGGCTCGTCCATGCAGAACATGAAGCAGCGGGAGATCTCGTAGCGGTCGTTGATCCGCTCGAGATCCTCGTAGACACCGATCATCCCGTCGATGTCGTGGCCGAGGTGCACGTGCGCGTCGAAGATCTCGGTTTCGGGAGGAAGCTCGGCGGCCAGCTCCTCGTCGTAGCTGGCGATCAGCCCCTGCGCCCTTTTGAGCACGTCTTCCACTGATTCGAGTCTAGATGTACGATCCGCGTCGCCGTGTCAGACCTGTTGATCTACGCAGACTCTCTTCGCTCGCCCGAAATGCGTCATGAGGTGCCGATCGCGATCCCGGACCCGTTCCTGTACGTGGAGCGCAACGGGCAGCGGTACGTCGTCGCGAGCGCGTTCGAGCTCGAGCGGATCGCGGCCGTCGCGCCCGAGGTCGAGGTCAAGCCCCCGGAGGAGTTGGGCATTGACGAGCTCTTCGCGAAGGGGATTCCGCGGGAGGAGATCGAGCTCGAGATCGTCCTCCGCGCCGCCAAGCACTTCGGGCTCACCGAGGCCACTGTCCCGACGACCTTCCCGATCGGGCTCGGCGACCATCTGCGCGCGAACGGGATCAAGGTCAACGCCGACCGCGCGAGTTTCATCACACGCAGGCGGGTCAAGAACGACGCCGAGCTGGCAGGCATCCGCCGCGCCCAGCGGGCGGCCGAGGCCGGGATGACCGCCGCGCGAGAGCTCCTGCGGTCAGCGGAGCGACAGAACGGGAGCCTCGTGCTCGAGGGCGAGCCCCTGACCTGCGAGCGGCTGAAGATCGCGGTGGAGCGGGCGTTCACGGCCAACGGCGCGTTCGCGGACGAGTTCATCGTCTCGCACGGGGCACAGACGGCGGTTGGGCACGACATGGGCTCGGGGCCGATCGCGCCCGGCGAGCCGGTCTGCCTCGACCTCTTCCCCCGCGACCGCGAGTCGGGATGCTTCGCGGACATGACGCGCGTGTTCGTCGCTGGTGAGGAGCCGGCCGACGAGCTCGTCGAGTACCACCGCCTCTGCCGCGAGGCGCTCGAGCGCTCGGTCGAGGCCGTCAAGCCCGGCATCCGCGGGAGCGAGCTGCACAAGATCTGCTGCGAGGTCTTCGAGGAGGCCGGCTACCCGACGCTGCTGTCGAAGCAGCCGGGCGAGGTGCTGAGGGACGGCTTCTACCACTCGCTCGGGCACGGGGTTGGCCTCGAGGTCCACGAGGAGCCGTGGCTCGGCCGCGCGCCCGGCGAGCTGGTCGCCGGGGACGTGATCGCGATGGAGCCCGGGCTCTACCGATACGGCTACGGCGGATGTCGCCTGGAGGACCTCGTGCACGTCACCGACGACGGCCCCGAGGTGCTCACCGACTACCCGTACGACCTCGAGCCGTAAGCGGGGCGACTGCGACCCTCGCGGCGCAGCCATCGCCGCTGCCGAGAGAGCGGGCGGCCTAGGATGGCGCAGTGACCAGCGAGCGACAGACGATCGACACCATCATGCTCGAGGAACGGCGGTACCCGCCGACGGCCGAGTTCGCTGCGCAGGCGAACGCGCAGCCGGAGATCTACGAGCGGGACTTCGAGGAGTTCTGGACCACCGAAGCGCGTGAGCGCGTGTCGTGGTTCGAGGACTTCACGACCCTCTGCGAATGGGAGCAGCCGTACGCGAAGTGGTACCTGGGCGGGAAGCTGAATGTCACGTACAACTGCGTCGACCGGCATGTCGAGGCCGGCAACGGCGACAAGATCGCCTACTACTGGGAGGGCGAGCCCGAGGGCGAGCGGCGCACGCTCACGTTCGCGGACCTCCAGAGGGAGGTCGTCCGCTTCGCGAACGCGCTCAGGAAGCTCGGCGTCGAGAAGGGCACTCCGGTCGGGATCTACATGGGCATGGTCCCTGAGCTCCCGATCGCGATGCTCGCGTGCGCCCGGCTCGGGGCGCCGCACACCGTCGTCTTCGGCGGCTTCTCTTCGGACTCGCTCTCGGATCGGCTCAACGACATGGCCTGCAAGGTCCTGATCACCCAGGACGAAGGGCTGCGGAACGGCGGCAAGGTGGCGCTCAAGGCAAACGCCGATGCCGCTCTCGCCGAGTCGCCGGAAGTGAAGAAGGCGGTCGTCCTGCGCCGGACCGGAGGCGACGTCGACGTCGTCGACGGCCGCGATCTCTGGTGGCACGAGCTCGTGGAGGGGGAGAGCGGCGACCCCTCGACGTGCCCGTGCGAGCCGATGGACGCCGAGGACCTGCTCTACCTGCTCTACACGAGCGGCACGACCGCCAAGCCGAAGGGGATCGTCCACACGACCGCCGGCTACCTCGTCGGCGTCTCGACGACCCACCACTACATCTTCGACGTAAAGCCCGACTCCGTGTACTGGTGTGCCGCCGACGTCGGCTGGGTCACCGGCCACAGCTACATCGTCTACGGGCCGCTCTGCAACGGCACGACCGGCGTCATGTACGAGGGGGTTCCCAACTACCCGGACAAGGACCGCTGGTGGGCGATCGTCGAGCGCTACAAGGTCGACATCCTCTACACGGCGCCGACCGCGATCCGCACCCACATGAAGTGGGGGCCCGAGCACGCTGCGAAGCACGATCTCTCCTCGCTGCGCCTGCTCGGGTCCGTCGGCGAGCCGATCAATCCGGAGGCGTGGGTCTGGTACCGCGAGCACATCGGCGGCAACCGGACCCCCGTCGTCGACACCTGGTGGCAGACCGAGACGGGGATGATCCTCATCACGCCGCTCCCAGGAGTGATCACGACGAAGCCCGGCTCGGCCACCCGGCCCTTCCCGGGCGTCGACGCCGCGGTCTACGACGAGCAAGGGAACGAGGTCGCACCGGGCGGAGGCGGCTATCTCGTCCTCCGGCGACCCTGGCCCGCGATGCTGCGCGGGATCTACAACGCCGACGGGCGGTACCGCGAGACCTACTGGTCGAAGTACGACGACTCCTACTTCGCGGGCGACGGCGCCCGGCGCGACGAGGACGGCGACTTCTGGCTGCTGGGCCGCGTGGACGACGTGATGAACGTCTCCGGCCACCGGATCTCGACGATCGAGGTCGAGAGCGCCCTCGTCGACCACCCGGGTGTGGCCGAGGCCGCGGTCTGCGGCCGCTCGGACGACCGGACCGGCCAGGCGATCGTCGCCTACGTGACGCTCAAGGGCGGCGAGGAGGGCTCCGTCCAGATGCTCGAGGAGCTCCGCAGCCACGTGGCCACGAAGATCGGCCCGATCGCGAAGCCGGCGAACATCGTGTTCACGCCGGAGCTGCCGAAGACGCGAAGCGGCAAGATCATGCGCCGCCTCCTGCGGGACGTGGCCGAGGAGCGCCCGCTCGGCGACACGACCACCCTCGCCGACCCGACCGTCGTCGAGGAGATCAAGGAGCGCGCCGAGACCGAGAAGGCGGACGACTAACGGGGTCTCCATGACGGGCGAGCTGAGCCATGAGCAGGAGCGGAAGCTCGCGACCGACCTCTTCAATCACGTCTGGACGCTGCTCGAGAAGCCGGAGCGGACGCCCGAGCAGGACGACGAGATGATCAACGCAACGCACGCTCAGCGCCACCACTGGGCGCAGGCCGGCACCGCAGCGAACGTGGCGCGCGGCGAGTGGCAGGTCTCTCGCGTCTACTGCGAGCTCGGCCGCCCCGAGCCGGCCCTCTTTCACGCCGGCCGCTGCCTCGCGTACTGCGAGAGCGCGCCGGACGAGCTGGAGGACTGGGATCTCCCCTTCGCCTACGAGGCCCTTGCCCGGGCCCACGGCCTGGCCGGGAACCAGGCCGAGAGCGAGCGCTATGCCGGCCTGGCGCGAGAGCTCGGCGGCCGGATCGCGGACGACGAGGACCGCGAGGTCCTCGAGCGCGACCTGGCGAGCCTTCCCTAGGCGAGGAGCGCTTCGAAGGGGGCGGCGTCGTCGAACGGCCCGATCAGGGCGAGGTTGAGCCCGTTCGAGCCGATCACGTCGTGGGCGACGCGCTGGACGTCCTCCACGGTGACCGCGTCGAGCCCGGCGAGGACCTCCTCGGGCTCCAGCACAGGGTCGCCGAGCACCTCGCGGGCGAGGCCGTAGACGATCATTCCCTGCGGGCTCTCGAGCCTGAGCACGAAGCGGCCCTTCGCGAGCTGACGTGCCTTCTCGAGCTCCTCGGCCGGCACCGGCTCCTCGGCGATGCGCCGGAACTCGCGCACGATCGTCTCGACGGCTTCCTCGCTGCGCGCGATGTCGACGCCTGCCTGCGAGTAGAGGGAGCCCGCGTCCGTGTAGCCCTGGTTGTTCGCGTAGACGTAGTAGGCGAGCCCGCGCCGCTCACGCACCTCGGTGAAGAGGCGCGACGACATCCCGGTGCCGAGGACGGTGGCGAGGAGCTGGAGCGCCCAGCGGTCAGGGTGCACGAGCGGGTAGCTGCGCACGCCCAGGCAGAGGTGCGCCTGGTCCGAGTCCTTGTGGTGGATCACGACGCGGGAGCCGTTTCCGCTCTCGGCCGTGGCGGGAGGCTCTCCGGTCTCTTGCGGCTCGAGGTCGCCGAGCAGGCGCTCGATCGAGTCGAGGTAGTCGAGGTCGAGCCGGCCGGCGACGCCGACGACCATGCGCTCGGGCTTGTACCAGCGGCCGGTGTAGTCGAGGAACGTCTCGCGCTTCGCGGCGCGGACTGTCTCCTTCTTGCCGATGATGTCCCAGCCGAGCGGCTGGTCGCCGTACAGGAGCCGGTCGTAGACCCCGCCGATGAAGTCGCGCGGCGTGTCGTAGTACATGTTCATCTCCTCGACGATCACGCCCTTCTCTCGCTCGATCTCCTCGGGATCGAACTTCGAGTGGCGGAGCATGTCGATGAGCACGTCGAGCGCCTGGTCGCGAAAGTCGGCGGCGCACCTGACGTAGTAGCCCGTGTACTCCTTGCTCGTGAACGCGTTGAACTCGCCGCCCAGGCCGTCGACCTCCATCCCGATGTCGCGGGCTGTTGGCCGCCGCTCGGTGCCCTTGAAGAACATGTGCTCGGCGAAGTGGGCGATCCCGTTCGTCTCGGCGGTCTCGTAGCGCGAGCCGGCGGCGAGCATGATCATGCAGGTGACCGACTGCACCCGCGGCATGTCGGCGCTCAGCACGCGCAGGCCGTTGTCGAGCCGTTCCAGCTCGAAGACGTTCGTGGTCGTGCTCACGGGCGTCGTCTCATGCTGCCAGGCGCTCCCTCCACGCAACCGGGATCGGCACGGACTCGCCGTTTCTGTAGTCGTAGCCCACACAGACGCTCTTCGCCTCGGCGACCAGGCGGCCGCCGGCCCACAGCTCGTACTCGAGGTCGAAGCTCTTCGTGCCGAAGCGGCCGGCGCGGACGCCGACCTCGACCTCGTCGCCGAAGCGGAGCGGCGCGCGGAAATCGATCTCGATCCGGGCCACGATGATCCCGAGGTCCTCGAAGCCCTGCGCGGCCTCGACGTCGACCAGGAAGCCGACTCGCGCGGATTCCATGTAGGTCAGGTAGACGGCGTTGTTCACGTGACCCATCGCGTCGAGGTCGCGAAAGCGGATTGTGTCCCGGTGCACGAAGTCGAAGCCGTCCACGTGCGAGATGCTAACGGCGGGATGGCGGGTGAGAAGACACGCAGAGCGATCGCGTCGCAGCCCGAGTGGCTCCGGCAGGTGCCCACCGACCGGCGCCTTCCGTCCGGCCGCGTGCTCCACACCGGCTGCGGCACCTCGTTCCACGCGGCCCAGACCGGCGGTTGGGCGGTGCAGGCGCTCGAGCTCGTGCTGCGGCCGCGCGAGGCGGATGCGCTCGTCGCGATCAGCCACGAGGGAGAGACGACGCTGACGCTCGAGGCGGCCCGGGCCTTCGACGGCCCGGTGTGGCTCGTCACGGGGAAGCCCGACAGCCCGCTGGGGGAGGTGGCCGACGAGGTCGTCGTCGCGACCCCCGAGGTCGAGGCCAGCTGGTGCCACACGGTCAGCTACACGTGCGCGGTCGCCGCGCTGGCCGCTCTGCACGGCGAGAACGTCTCCGGGCTCGCGGACGCGGTCGAGCGGGCGCTGGAGCACCGCGAGCCCGTGAGCGACCACGAGCGCTTCCTCGTCGCCGGGGCCGGCCGCGACTGGCCGACCGCGCAGGAGGCGGTGCTGAAGCTGCGCGAGGGAGCTCACATCGCCGCCGAGGCACACGAGACCGAGCAGCTGCTGCACGGCCACCTCGCGGCGGTCGACGAGTCGGTGCGGGCCTTCGTGCTCGAAGGCGAGGGCCGAGCAGCCGAGCGCGCGGCCGGAGCGGTTGCCGCGCTGCGCGAGCTCGGCTGCGAGACGACGCTCGTCCCGACGGTGCACCCGGTCGCGGACGTCGTGCGCTTTCAGCAGCTCACGGTCGACCTCGCCGAAGCGCGCGGCATCGACCCGGACCCGATCCGGACGGACGACGACCGCTGGAAGCGGGCGCACGACGCGCCCGGCTGAGGCCGTTCCCTAGAGGGGCGTGGCCATGTCGTTCTGGATCTCGGTCGCGGTGAGCGCCCGGTTGTAGAGGCGCACCTCGTCGATCTGGCCCTGGAAGAACTCCGACCAGACCGCGTTGCCGCCGATGGTCAGCGGGTTCGGCGTGTTGAGCAGGCTCCCGCTGATCGCCTTCGACCCGGCCAGGACGCCGTTGACGTAGAGCCGTAGCGTCGTTCCGTCGTAGGTGGCGGCCAGATGGGTCCAGGTGTTCAGCGGGACCGGACCAGTGCCGGGCGCATTCTGCTCGGCATTGCTCAGATAGACCTGCGCGACCGGCTTGTTCGTCCCGTTGTTCGCGTAGAGCGAGTAGTTCATGCCCTGCGGGCCCTGCTTGAACAGCACGCTGGACCAGTTGCCTGCCGAGGTCGGGTTGACCCAGGCCTCGAGGCTGAAGCCGGTCGTGAAGTCGAGCGAGTCGGCGTCGTTGACCGTGACCACGTCGTTGATGCCGTCGAAGGACAGAGCTCCGCCGTATTTGCCCGTCCCGGTCCAGATCGGTCCCTCGAGCGTGCCGTGGTTGCCGTGCCCCGAGACGTCGTAGAGCGTGCCGAAGTTCCCCTCGTTGAAGTTGTACGCGGCCACCAGGCCCGCGGGCGCCGAGCTGACGAGGTTGAAGTTCGCCGAGTACGCCTGGTCGGTCGCGGGCACGGCGATGGTGTGGCTCTGCGCGCCACCGTCGGACCAGGAGGCGAAGTTGTAGCGGTTACCGCCCTGGAACTGCGGCGAGTCGACGCTGATCGTGTGCTGGAACCCGATCACGTCGTCGTAGACGAACGGCGTCGTCATCGGGATGCCGTCCATCGTGATCGTCAGTCCGCTCGGCTGGCTGGCGAAGTTCAGGTTCACCTTGTCCGGGTAGATGTTCACCGAGGTTTGTGTCTCGATCCCGTCCGAGTCCCTCGCGGTCAGCACGACCTCGAACCAGGTCAGCTCGTGGAAGCTGTGGCCCGTCGTCGGGATCGTGAAGGTCCCGCCCGACCCGGTTACGGAATCGATGAACGGGTGGATGTGCCCGAGGTGGTGGAACACGACCTTCCAGGTGAGCCCGCTCGCGGGAATGGACACGTCCTCGGCGTCACTCGCCTGGCCGGAGAACGTGATCGTGTCGCCCGCCCGGAACTTCGAGCCGTTGATCGGGCTCGTGATGATCGGCTGCGGCGGGTTGCCCACCGTGATCGTGACCACGTCCGAGGGCGTCGTGCTGTTTCCGTCGGAGGTGGTCAGCCTCGCGGTGTAGCGGCCGCGGTTGTTGTAGGTGTGCGTGGGGTTCGCCTGGGTCGATGTGGTGCCGTCCCCGAACGTCCAGCTGTAGGTGAGCGCCTGTCCCTCGGGGTCGGTCGAGCCGGCGCTCGAGAAGTGGACGGTCAGCGGAGCCGTCGGGCTGCTCGTGGTGTCGGCCGAGGCCACGGCCGTCGGCGGCTGGTTCGCGTTGAGGTTGCGGATCCGGTGGATCGAGCCCGCGTTGTTCGTCGCGAATGGGCCGTTGTCCACGTAGTAGAGCGAGCCGTCCGGGCCCATCGTGAACGCCACGATGTCGCCGTAGGGGCCGTCCGCGGAGCCGTCAGGCGGGACGAAGTTCACGATCCCGCTGTTGTTGCCGTTGGCGTCGAGCGTCATGCGCTTGATCCAGTTCTGCGAGTAGTCGCCGAAGATGTACGTGCCCTGGTAGTCCGCCGGGAATTGCGTCCCCCGGTAGACGAACCCGCCGATCACGCAGGCGTCGCGCCCGCTGTGGTTGTACGTGTAGGTCGGGTTGGTCATGCCGGGCTCGCTGCAGTTGCCCTCGCAGATCGGCCAGCCGTAGTTCGCGCCTTTCTGGACGACGTCGACCTCTTCCCAGGTGTCCTGCCCGACGTCGCCGACGTACATCCGGCCGGTCACGGAGTCGAACGAGAAGCGGAACGGGTTCCGGAAGCCGCGCGCCCAGATCGCGTCCTTGTTCGGGCCCGCGCCGTCGTAGAACGGGTTGTCGGCCGGGGCGCTCCCGTCCGTGTTCATCCGCAGGATCTTGCCGTTGTAGGAGTTGAGGTCCTGCGCGGTCTGCGGCAGCAGGTGGTCGCCGACCGCGACGTAGAGCTTGCCGTCGGGGCCGAAGTGCAGGTCGCCTCCCTGGTGCCAGATGTCGGCGACGGAGTCGTTCTGCCAGATCATCACCTGGCTCGAGAGGCTGGCCTGGTTGCCGACCAGCGTGAAGCGCGAGACCTGGTTCTTCGAGGTCGCCGTGTTCGTGTAGTAGACGTAGAAGTAGCCGTTGTTCGCGAAGTCCGCGTCGAGCACGATCCCGAGCAGCCCTCGCTCGTCGGCGGTCCAGACGTTCGGCAGCTGGAGCACCGGCGTCGGATCGACCGACGACGCGCCTGGCTGGACGACCCAGATGTTGCCTCCGCGCTCGATGATCAGCATGCGGCCATCCGGGGTGAAGACCATGTTGGTCGGCTCGCTGAGGCCGACGATCAGCTTGTCGTTGACGAAGTTCGGCGCCTGGTTGAAGACGTTGACGGTTACTGGCGCCGACGTCGCCTGGTTGCCCGAGCTGTCCCGTGCGACTGCGGTCAGCGTGTGGTTGCCGTTCGGTCCCGTGGTCGTGTCCCAGCTGATGCTGTACGGGGCCGTCAGGTCCTCCGCGCCGAGGTTGGCCCCGTCGAGCTTGAACTGGACGCCGACGACGCCCTTGTTGTCGCTGGCGTTCGCGGAGACGGCCACGGTCCCGGCCACCGTCCCGCCGGTCGGGGCGGTGAGCTGCACGGTCGGGGGTGACGTGTCGCAGGCGCCGGTGGTGCCCGAGACCGGCGGGCTCGACTTCCCCGACCTGTTGCCGGCACCGTCGAATGCATCGACCACGAACGAGTACGTGGTGGAGCAGGCAAGGCTCGAGACGGTCGCGCTCGTGGTCGGGGAGGAGCTGACGAGCGCTCCGTTCTGGTAAATGCCGTAGCCGGCGACGCCGACGTCGTCGGTCGATCCGGTCCAGGCCAGCGAGACGCTGTTCTCGGTCTGCCCGGTCACGTTCAGCCCGGTTGGCGTCGTGGGCGGGGAGTTGTCCTGCGAGACCGGGGTGTTCATGTCCGTCTGGATCTCGCTCTGGCTCAGCGCCCGGTTGTAGATCCGGACGTCGTCGATCAGCCCCTTGAACCACTCGCTCCAGATTGCGTTTCCGCCGATCTTCAGGAGCCCGGTGGAGGAGATGATGCTGCCGGTCTGGGCGCGGCTCGCGACCTGGACGCCGTTGACGAAGAGCTTCTGAGTCGTGCCGTCATAGGTCGTCGCGAGGTGGGTCCAGGTGTTGAGCGGGACCGCGGCCGTGCCCTGGGCGTTCTGCTCGGCATTCACGTAGACCTGACCGACGGGGCGGTTCGAGCCGTTCTGCGCGTACAGGGAGTACGTCATGCCGCCCGTGCGCTCTTTGAAGATGACCGTCCGCCAGCTGCCGCCGCCGGTCATGTTCACCCAGGCATCGAGCGTCATCCCGGTCGTCAGATGGAGCGACGCGGAGTCGTTGACGCGCACGTAGTTCGACGTGCCGTTGAACGAGAGCGCCTTGCCGCACTTGCCGGTCGTCGACCAGGTGGCGCCTGACAGCGTCGCAGTGTTGCCGTTTCCCGAGCTGTCGGCTGCGGTCGTGCCGGTGCCCTCGTCGAAGTTGTAGGCGGCGACCAGTCCCGAAGGCGCCGCGGAGACGCCTGACCCGGTAAGGCCGAGGACCAGCAGCACCAGCGCCGCGAGCCCTCCCAGTCGCAGATACCTGGATGCCACAAGCGATGAGAGTGGCGCCTGCTCCATGTCCCTCCCTTACCCAATGGATTGCGACCCTGGCACCGAGTGCGCCGTCGGTTGTACTCGCGGATTACTGCAGAGATATTCGCCAGGCTATTCCGCAGCCGGGCGACCAAAAGGTCGATTAGAGCGAAGCTAGCTCGGCGAGCAGGCGATCGACCTCGTCCGTGGTGTTGTAGTGGAGAAGCCCCACGCGAACGGCTCCGTCGGGGAGGCCGAAACGGTCCATGACCTCGACCGCGTAGTAGTTTCCGTGCCAGACGGCGAAGCCGCGCTCGCCGAGCTCCTCGGCGACTGCCCTGGGCGTTCGTCCGTCGACGTTGAATGCGAACGTCGAGACGCGCCCGTCCATGCTCGGCAGCCCGAGGAGGCGGCACGAGCCCGGGAGGCCGGCAAGGAACCGCTCGCCGAGCTCGCGCTCGTAGGGAAGGATCGCGTCCCAGCCGACCGAGTCGACGTACTCGACCGCGGCGACGAAGCCGGCGAGCAGCTCGTGCGGGAGCGTTCCCGTCTCGAACCGATGGCCCAGCGGCTCGTCGGCCGCCGGACGGACCTTGTAGGGACGCCAGCGCTCCAGTAGCTCCGCCCGCGCGAAGCCGAGGCCGAGGTGCGGGCCGAAGTACTTGTAGGGCGAGCAGAGCAGGACGTCGATGTCCGCGGCCGCCACGTCGATCGGCCCGTGCGGCGCGTAGTGGACGGCGTCGATCCAGGCGAGAGCTCCGGCCTCGTGCGCGAGCTCCGCGACGCGGGCGACGTCAACGAGGGTCCCGACGGCGTTCGAGGCCCAGGGGCACGCGACTACGCGGGTGCGATCCGACAGCAGCGAGGCGAGGTGGTCGAGGTCGACGGTCGTGTCGTCGCGGATCTCGGCGAAGCGCACCTCGAGATCGAGGTCGCGCGCGAGCTCCAGCCAGGGCGAGACGTTGCCGTCGTGGTCGAGGCGGGTCACGACTATCTCGTCGCCTGCCGCGAGCTCCCGGCCGACCGTTCTCGAGAGTGCGAAGTTGAGCGACGTCATGTTCGCGCCGAACACGACCTCCTCCGGGCGGCAGCCGAGGAAGGTGCTCCCGGTGTGGCGCGCCTCGTCGACGAGTGCCTCGGTCATCCGGCTCGTCTCGTAGGGCCCGCTGACGTTCGCGTTCGAGTTGCGCAGGTACCCGGCGATCGCCTCGATCACCTCGTCCGGCACCTGCGAGCCGCCCGGGCCGTCGAAGAAGACGAGCGACCTGTCGAGCGCCGAGAAGCGGCGGCGGACCGCTTCGACGTCGTACGCGACAGTGCTCACGAACGGGACGCTACCGATGTTTACGTGGCTCGAGGGTGGCAACTGGCAAACTGGACCGAGTCGTCCAGATAACCGAGGGAGAGCGATGGAGACCGACACCGCAGGCGTGTCAAGCGCCTCAGCGCCCCAGGACGGAGCGAAGATGGACACGGTCGTCGAGGCCCACGAGCTGACGCGCCGATACGGCGAGGGGGAGACGGCCGTGGACGCGCTGTCGGGCGTCGACCTCCAGGTGGCGAGCGGCAAGCTGACGGCGGTGATGGGGCCCTCCGGCTCCGGCAAGTCGACGCTGATGCACCTGCTGGCCGCGCTCGACCGTCCGACGTCCGGCTACGTCGTCCTCGCGGGGACGAAACTCGGTCAACTGAGCGACAACGAGATCACGAAGCTCCGCCGTGAGCACATCGGGTTCGTGTTCCAGTTCTTCAACCTCCTCCCGATGCTCACCGCCGACGAGAACGTCCGCCTGCCGCTCTCGATCGCCGGCGAGAAACCGGATCCCGCCTGGTACGACGACCTCATCGAGAAGGTCGGCCTCGCGGACCGGCGCAGGCACCGGCCGGCCGAGCTCTCCGGCGGCCAGCAGCAGCGGGTCGCGATCGCGCGGGCGCTCGTGTCGCGCCCGACCGTCGTCTTCGCCGACGAGCCGACCGGGAACCTCGACTCGAAGACCGGCGGGGAGATCCTCGAGCTGATGCGTGACTCCGTGGACTCGTACGGGCAGACGACGGTCATGGTCACCCATGACGCTCGGGCGGCCGCGATCGCCGACCGGATCCTGTTTCTCGCCGACGGCAAGATCGTCAAGGACCTCGGCAAGGCGACGTCGCACGACGTGGTCCGCGCGATGGAGGAGCTCGACACCTAGTGTTCACCGTCGCGCTTCGCGGCCTCTGGGGCCGCAAGCTGCGGGCCTCGCTGACGGCGTTCGCGATCGTCCTCGGGGTCGCGACCGTGACCGGCACCTACATCCTCACCGACTCGATCTCGCACGCGTTCGACTCCATCTTCACGGGGATCTACCGGGGCACCGACGCCGCCATCACGGGCCGCTCGGCGATCACGTCCTCGACCTCGAACACCCAGCTACCGGCGTTCGACGAGTCGCTTCTGCCGAAGGTCAAAGCCCTTCCCGATGTGGCCGCCGCAGTCGGGGGAGTCGGGGGCGAGGCGCAGCTCATCGGTAGCAACGGCAAGGTGATCACGTTCGGTGGGGCTCCCAACCTCGGCTTCTCGATCGACGCCTCCCAGCCCCGGTTCAACTCGCTCACGCTCGTAGAGGGCGCGTGGCCGAAGGCGGGCGAGGTCGTCGTCGACCACTCCACCGCGTCGAAAAAGGACATCAAGGTCGGATCGACGATTCGCGTCGAGGCGCAGCAGCACGCACAGCCGTTCCGTGTCTCCGGGCTCGTCAACTTCGGCGCGGCTGCGTCCATCGGCGGCGCGACGCTCGCCGGGTTCGACCTCCCCACGGCTCAGCGGCTCTTCGGCAAGGTCGGCAAGCTCGACCAGATCCGGGTCGCGTCGAAGCCTGGCGTCTCCGAGCAGAGCCTTTTGGGCGAGATCCAGAAGATCCTGCCTCCACAGACCCAGGTCCGGACCGGCGAGGACCAGGCGGCCTCGGATGCGAGCGACACCAAGTCGTTCCTCAGCTTTCTCCAGAAGTTCCTACTCGCGTTCGGCGGGATCGCGCTCTTCGTGGGCGCGTTCGTGATCGCGAACTCGATCTCGATCACGGTCGCCCAGCGGACGCGTGAGTTCGCGACGCTGCGAACGATCGGAGCCTCCCGCCGGCAGGTGCGCGTGAGCGTGCTCGTCGAGGCGACGATCACCGGAGTCCTCGCCTCGCTTGTCGGTCTCCTCGTCGGGTTCGGCCTGGCGAAGGGGCTCTTCTCGCTCTTCAACGCGCTCGGGTTCACGTTGCCGAACAGCGGTCTCCTACTCGAGCCCCGGACCGTGATCGTCGCGCTCCTGGTCGGAATCGCGGTCACAGTCCTGGCCAGTCTGCGTCCGGCGTTCCGAGCGACCCGTGTGCCGCCGATCGCGGCCGTGCGCGAAGGCGTCGAGCTTCCGCCTGGGCGCTACGCCCGGTACCGGGGGTTCGGCTCGATCGCCCTCGCTGTCGCCGGCTTCGCCCTGCTTGCCTACGGGCTCTTCGGCCCGGGTCTCTCCACGACCGCCATCCTGCTCTTCATGGGGCTCGGGACGCTGCTGATCTTCTTCGGGGTCGCGCTGTTCTCGTCGCACCTGGTCGTGCCGCTGTCGCACGCGATCGGCGCGCCCGGGGCGCGGTTCGGCGGCGCGCCCGGCGTGCTCGCGCGCGAGAACACCCAGCGGAACCCGCAGCGGACCGGCTCCACCGCGGCCGCGCTGATGATCGGCCTCGCGCTCGTCACGCTCGTGGCGATGCTGGCCCAGGGCATCCGCAGCACGTTCTTCGACGCGGTGAACTCCCTCTGGCACACGAACTACGCGGTCACCGCGCAGAACAACTTCTCGCCGATCCCGGTCAGCGTGTCGGCGCCGATCCGCAAGGTGCCCGGGGTGACGGCCGTGGTCGGGGTCCGGAACGGCGACGCGCGCTACCTCGGCTCTCGACGCCAGCTGACCGCCCTCGACCCGGGCGGCTCCCGCGTGTTCTCGATGAAGTGGGTGCAGGGGTCCCAGTCCGTGCTCGACTCGCTCGGAAGGACGGGCGCCTTCGTCGACAAGAGCTTCGCCGACAGCCACCACCTGACGGTCGGCTCGAAGATCAGAGTGCTCGTTCCGAGCGGCGCACGCCCGACGTTCCGTGTGACCGGGATCTTCAACCCGCCGACCGGCGGGTCGCCCTTCGCGCCGGTGACGATCGGAAGCGCGGCCTTCGATCGGTTCTTCTCCCAGCCGACGAATCTGTACGTGTTCGTGAACACGCGTGGCGGCGTGACCGATGCGAACACCGCCCGGCTCGAGCACGCGCTGGCCGGTTTCCCGAACGCGAAGGTTCAGGATCAACACACGTTCAAGGAGAACCAGGCAGCGGGGCTCAACAAGATCCTGAACGTGCTCTACATCCTGCTCGCGCTCTCAGTGATCGTCAGCCTGTTCGGGATCGTGAACACCCTCGTGCTCACCGTCTTCGAGCGGACGCGTGAGCTCGGGATGCTTCGCGCGGTCGGAATGACGAGGTCTCAGGTCCGCTGGATGATCCGCTACGAGAGCGTCATCACCGCGCTGATCGGCGCGGTGATCGGGATCACGCTCGGAATCGTGCTGGCGGTGCTCTTGATCGCACGCGTGAAGGAGATTAACGTCGCCTGGCCGGTCACCTCGCTCGTGATCTTCGTCATCCTGGCGCTGATCGTCGGCCTGATCGCGGCCGCCTTCCCGGCGCGCCGGGCGGCGAGGCTCAACATCCTGAACGCACTCCAATACGAGTGAGGGAGATGCGGCCGCTCCGTCCGGAAGCGCACATACGCTGCGGTCGTGCGACGGCTGCGCCCGCTGACCGAGGAGGAGTGCTACCTCCGCTGCTACGGCGCGCGCGACGACATGGTGCGGGTCGTCCGGGTCGAGCGCCGGCGCCAGCGGCAGCTGGCCCGGATCGATGGTGAGGAGTTGCGACGCCTCTTCGAGCTGCGCCTCGATGCGCGCGAGGCCGAGCTGGCCGCGTGAGGACGTGCCCTCGCTGGGGCAGGACGCGGCTGCGCCCGCCACCCGGCGCCGGGCGGCGCCGGCCGAAGCCGATCGGTGAGCGGCGGTCGTGCGCGCCGAGCGCACGGATCCGCCCCCGCTGCCGCTGGCGCTAGCGCCAGCGAGGTGCCGGATGTCCTCGGCCCGGGCCTCCGGGTCGTGTTCTGCGGGATCAACCCGGGCTTCGTCTCCGCGGAGGCCGGTGCGCATTTCGCCAACCCGCGGAACGACTTCTGGCGGCTCCTCCACGAGGCCGGCTTCACGCCGAGGCTCTACGCGCCCGAGGAGCAGTTCTCGGTGCTCGAGCTCGGGATCGGGCTGACGAACGCCGCGTACAGGACGACCCGCGGGTCGAGCGACTTGCGCAGGGCCGACTTCGCAGGCGCCCACGAGCGCCTCCTGGAGCTCGCGCTCGAGTACCACCCACGCGCGCTCGCGTTCGTCGGGAAGGAGGCGTTCCGCGGTGCCTTCGGCCGGCGGGCCGACCATGGGCCGCAGCAGGAGACGCTCGACGACGTCGGCACGTACGTGCTCCCGTCGACCTCCCCGGCGAACGCCGCGGTCCCGTGGGCCGAGCGCCTGAGGTGGTTCCGCGCGCTGAACGAATGGCTCGAGCCCACCGACCGCTCTGCGGCGCGTGCGCTCGTGGTCGACGACGAGGGCCGGACGCTGCTCGTCCAGTTCCGCGACGTCACGGGCCAGACGTGGTGGGCGACGCCGGGCGGCGGGGTCGACGAGGGCGAGGGCGTCGAGGCGGCTCTGCGCCGGGAGCTCGCCGAGGAGATCGGCCTGACCGACTTCGACCTCGGCCCGGAGATCTGGACGCGCGAGCAGACCTTCGCCTGGGCCGGCCGGATCATCCGGCAGCGCGAACGCGTCTGGCTCGTCCGCGTCCCCGAGCACGAACCGGCACCGAGCAAAGACCTGAGCGGGGAGCGCGTCGCGGCGATCCGCTGGTGGACGCCCGATGAGCTCCAGGCGACCGAGGCGGTGCTGGTGCCCAAGCGGCTGCCGGAGCTCCTGCGCGACCTCCGCGCACACGGTCCGCCGAGCAGACCGATCGAGGCCGGTATCTAGCCGCGCCAGCGGTTCGTGATCGGAGTGCGTCGGTCGCGGCCGAACGCCTTCGGCGTGAGGCGGACTCCGGGCGGAGCCTGGCGGCGCTTGTACTCCGCGCGGTCGATCAACGCGACCGCACGCTCGACGACCTCGGGGTCGAAGCCGTCAGCCGAGAGCTCCTCGGCCGTCCGGTCGTGCTCCACATACGCCTCGAGCACACGGTCGAGGTCGGAGTAAGGCGGAAGCGAGTCCTCGTCGAGCTGGTTCTCCCGCAGCTCGGCAGAGGGCGGACGATCGATGATCGAGGCCGGGATCAGCTCGCGGCCGGCGCGTGCGTTGAGGTGCTCGGCGAGGCGGAAGACGTCCGTCTTGAACACGTCCTTGAGGAGCGCGAACCCGCCGGCCATGTCGCCGTAGAGCGTCGCGTATCCGACCGAGAGCTCCGACTTGTTCCCGGTCGTGACGACGAGCCAGCCGAACTTGTTCGACAGCGCCATCAGCAGCAGGCCGCGGACGCGCGCCTGCAGGTTCTCCTCGGTGAGGTCGCGCTCCCGTCCCGCGAAGCTGTCGGCGAGCACGCCCTCGGCAGAGGCGACGACGTCGTCGATCGGGAGCTCGCGGAACTCCGCACCCAGGCTCTCAGCGAGCCTGCGTGCGTCGCGCTGCGTCTCGCACGACGAGAAGCGCGAGGGCATCGAGACGAGGTGGATGCGCTTCACCCCGAGCGCCTCAACGGCGAGCGCGGCCGTGAGCGCGGAGTCGATCCCGCCCGAGATGCCGATCGTCACCTCGGCGAAGCGGTTCTTGTCGACGTAGTCGCACAGGCCGAGCTCGAGCGCCAGCCGCATCTGCTCCAGCTCCTCGAGCCTGGGCGCCACGGCCGGCTCGAGGACCTCGTGCGGCTCGTGCGGCGAGCCAATCGCCACGACGGTCGCCTCCGGGATGCTTCCGCGCTCGCGCGCGAGGGCGCGTCGGCGTACGTCGCGCAGGCGGCGACCCACGGCCTCCACCGGCTCGACGTCCACGACGAGCAGCGCCTCCTCGAAGCCGGGCGCGCGGGCGAGCACCTGCCCTTCCTCGTCGAGCACGAACGAATGGCCGTCGAAGATCAGCTCGTCCTGCCCACCGACCGCGTTGCAGAACGCGATCAGGCACGAGTTGTCGCGCGCGCGCGTGGCGAACATCTCCTCGCGCTCCTGGTCTCGCCCGAGATGGAACGGCGAGGCGGAGATGTTCGCGAGCAGCTGGGCGCCCGCGAGCGCGAGGTCCGTCGCGGGCGGGCCCGGCTGCCAGAGGTCCTCGCAGATGGTCGGGCCGACCAGCGTCTCTCCGTGCTCGAGCAGCAGCAGGTCTCGCGCGGGCGCGAAGTACCGGTCCTCGTCGAAGACCCCGTAGTTCGGCAGGAAGCGCTTGTGGTAGATCGCCTTCACCTCGCCGCCCACGCAGACGGCGCACGCGTTGAAGAGGTCGTGCTCGAAGTGGGGGAAGCCGACGAGTGCCGCGATCCCGCGCGTCTCTCGCGCGACCTCGTGCAGCGACTCCTCGGCCGTCCGCACGAAGCCCGGCCGCAGCAGCAGGTCCTCGGGCGGATAGCCGGTGATCGCGAGCTCTGGGAAGAGGACGAGGTCGGCGCCCGCGTCCTTCGCGTCCTCGATCCCCCGCAGAATCCGCGCCCGGTTGCCCTCGAGGTCCCCGACGGTCGTGTTGATCTGGGCGAGGGCGAGTCTCATATCGTGGTTTTAGACTATCAGTCGAAAACCTCCGCGCACACCTAGCGGCGGAGGCGGATCGAGTTCAGGTCGTCGCGCTCGATCTCATCGGCGCGGACGATCAGATCCTCAATGTCGTCGTGCTCGGCGTGGAGGTAGCGCCCGGCGAGCGCGTCCGCGCGTCCGGAGGCCAGCACGCGCACGAGCCGGGGCGCGAGCTCGGGCGGCGTCCAGGGGGCGTCGTCGTCGAAGAAGCCGGTCAGGTCGGTCTTGACGAGGCCCGGGCTGAAGAAGAAGACCGGGATGCGGCCCGCCAGCTCGGTCGCGAGCGCCTCCCCGTAGCGGCAGACGGCAGCCTTGCTCGCGGCGTAGGCCGTCTGGCGGATGCCGGGGAGGTAGGCGGCGCCGCTTCCGGTGATCACGATCCGTCCTGCGCCCCGCTCGAGCATCTGGGGGATGACCGCCCGGCAGCACAGGTGGACGCCCAGCAGGTTGACCTCGACCACGTGCCACCACTCGTCCGGGTCGATCTCCCAGCTCGTGCCCTCGGCATTGCCGATGCCGGCGTTCGCGGCCAGGACGTCGATCGGGCCGAGCTCCCGCTCCGTGTCGGCGACCATCTTCTCGACGGCCGCGCGGTCGCTGACGTCGACCTCGAGCGCGAGCCCGTCGATCTCGTGCGCGACCTCGTCGACCTGGTCGCGAGTTCGGGCCGCGACGGCAACGCGTGCCCCTGCGGAGGCGAGCTCGCGGGCGATTCCTGCGCCGATCCCGCGCCCGCCGCCGGTCACGAGCGCGACCTGCCCCGTGAGCTCGTCGGCCATGCGGCGAGGATAGTCCGTCCGCGCCAGCCCGCGCTCAGGAGCCCTCGGCGAGGCGGCGGTCGATCAGGGCCTGAAGGGACGGGAGCACCCGCTCCGCCCCGAAGGCCGCGAGTAGGTCCGCGTCGCCGCCCTCGCCGATGCCGATCACCGACAGGCCCGCCGCACGGCCCGCGGCTGCTCCCGCCCCGCTGTGGGTGAACGTGACCGCCTCGAACGGGCGGGCGTCGAGGGCGCGGCAGGCGGATTCGAGCAGGTCGGGAGCGGGCCGCGAGCGCAGCCCTTGTGTGCGGATGACGTCCGCGTCCACGCGTGCCTCGACCAGGGTGTCGAGCCCGGCGAGGTGCAGCATCCAGGCGGTATGGATGCTCGCGGAGATGACCGCCCGCCGGAGCCCTGCGTGCCCGGCGGCCTCGAGGTAGCGGCGCGCGCCGCTCAGCGCGGTCGAGCCGCGCCTGTGCAGGTGGTGTGTGAGCAGCTCGGCCTTGCGCCGCGCAAGCCCGTAGGCAGAGTCCGCCTCGGCCGGATCGTCGGGCCACCCCTCGCGCAGGCGGATGCCGCGGCTGCGCAGGAACGCGTGGACGCCCTCGAGCCCGGGCCGCCCGTCGAGGTACTCCCGGTAGTCCGCCTCGCGGTCGAACGGGATGAAGTGCCACCCCGCCTGCTCGCTGACCCGCAGCAGGAACTGGTCGAGCACCTCGCCCCACGCCCAGGCGTGAAGGACGCCGCTGTCGGTGAGCACGCCGTCGAGGTCGAACAGGCACGCGGTGACGGTGGCCGGCAGGCCGATCATGTCGTTGCTCACCGGGACGGGAGACAGCCACGGCGCCGGGTGCACCATCTCCACCCGCGCGAGACGGCCGAGCGCGCGGGCGGTCTCGGCCCGCTCCTGGGCAAGAAGCGTTCTGCGACGGCTCAGCTCTGAGGCGGGAAGCTCGTGCGTGGCCGCGTTTAGCGCGCGCTCGTCGGCGTCGAGCGCCAGCTGCCAGCGCGAGCTGATCGTGTCGAGCTCGAATTGCCGCTCCGGGGCTGGGGCGTGCATCGCGCCGTCATCGGCCATGCGCCGCTCTCCCTACTCCGAGTCGTGCGGCTCGGCTGCGGCCTGCGCCACCTCTTCGAGCGTCTCGGGGTTCTCCAGAGACGAGAGGTCGCCGGGGTCGGTGCCGAGCGCCTTCGCCTTCACCGCCCGCCTGACGATTTTGGCGCTGCGCGTCTTCGGCAGCGCCGACACGAACAGCACCCGCTCGGGCGCGAAGGCCTTGCCGAGATCGTGCGCGGCGAACTCCCTGAGCTCGTCCGCGAGCTCGTCCGAAGGGTCCGCTCCCGGGACGAGCGCGCAGAACACCCACGCCACCTCGCCCTTCACGTCGTGCGGGACTCCGATCGCCGCGGCTTCCGCCACGGCCGGGTGCGCGACCACCGCCGACTCGAGCTCGGCCGGCCCCAGCCGCTTGCCGGCGATGTTGAGCGTGTCGTCGGAGCGGCCGTTCAGGAACCAGAACCCCTCCTCGTCCACGAGCGCCCAATCGCCGTGCACCCAGACCCCCGGCAGCCGGCGCCAGTACGTCTCGAGGTAGCGGTCGGGGTCGTGCCAGAAACCGCGCGTCATCCCGGGGAACGGCCTCCTGCAGACGAGCTCGCCCACCTCGCCGCGCACCGGTCGCCCCACGGCGTCGACGACGTCCATCGCCATCCCGAGCGCGGGCCCGCCCAGCGAGCAGGCCTTGATCGGAACGGCCGGAGTCGGCGAGAGGAAGCACGCGCCCACCTCGGTCCCGCCGGAGCAGTTGATGATCGGGCAGCGCCCCTCGCCGACGTGCTCGAACAGCCAGCGGTACGGCTCGGGGTTCCACGGCTCCCCGGTAGTGACGAGCACCCGCAGCGACGAGAGGTCGTGCCGCTCGACGAGCTCGGCGCCGTGCGGGATGAGCGCGCGCACGAGCGTGGGCGAGAGGCCGAGGATCGAGACGCGCTCGCTCTCGACGAGCCCCCAGAGCCGGTCGGGAGCGGGCCAGTCCGGGGCGCCCTCGGCGAACAGCACCGTGCACCCGAGCGCCATCCCGCCCACCACCTCCCACGGGCCCATGATCCAGCCCATGTCCGTGACGAAGTGGATCACGTCGTCCGGCCGCGCGTCCGCCTGATAGGCGACCTCCCGCGTGATCGCGACGAGGAAGCCGCCCTGGACGTGCAGGACGCCCTTCGGCGGCCCGGTCGTCCCCGACGTGTAGGTGAGCAGGTACGGGTGCTCGGAGTCGACCTCGAGCGGCTCGAGCGCGCCGGGCGAGTCGGCGACCGCCTCGTCCCAGAAGACGTCGCGGCCCGACTGCATCGCCACGTCGCCCCCGAGCCTCCGCCACACGACGACGTGCTCGACCGACGGCGACTCCGCGAGCGCCTCGTCCACGAGTGCCTTCATCGGCACCTCCCGCCCCCGCCGGAGCGATCCGTCCGCCGTCACCACCACCTTCGCCTCCGAGTGGCCGAGCCGCGCCGCGATCGCCGGGGCCGCGAAGCCGGAGAAGACCGGCACCTGGATCGCGCCCAGGTGCGCGCACGCGTGTGACGCGATCGCGACCTCGGGCGACATCGGCAGGAACAGCGCTACGCGATCGCCCGCCTCGACGCCGAGGGTGGCCAGCGCCTCCGCGAAGCGTGTCACCGCATCCGACAGCTCGGCGTACGTGAGCGCGGCCCGCTGCCCGTCCTCGCTCTGCCAGACCGCGGCCTCGGCGGCTGCGCGACCGCCTCGCGCCCAGCGATGGACGCAGTTCCACGCGAGGTTGAGTCTCCCGCCGACGAACCACGTCGCCCATTCGGGGCCGCGCGACTCGTCCACCACCTGGTCCCAGGGGCGCGCAAACTCGAGCCCGAGGTCCTCGATCGCGGCGGGCCAGAAGCGTTCCGGCTCGTCCGCCGAGAAGCGCACGAGCTCCCAGTAGTCGTCGAACCCGAGGCGCCTGGCGAGCCGCATCGCGTTCGACCGCTCGCGCACCTCGTCGCTCGGCCGCCAGATCGTGTCCACGCGGCCAGATGGTACTTGCGCCCCAGGCTAGTGAGCGCTAACCTAGTGCGAACTAACTTACGAGCTCCGAGGAGGACGATGCGTTCGAGGATCCTGGCCCAAGAGAACCGCAAGTGGTGGACGCTCGGCGCCCTTTCGTTCGCCCTGTTCATGATCATGCTCGACAACACGGTCGTGAACGTGGCGCTCCCGTCGATCAAGGCCGACCTCGGGATCAGCCAGTCCGAGCTCGAGTGGACGGTCGCGGCCTACGCCCTCACGTTCGCCTCGCTTCTCCTCACCGGCGGCAAGCTCGGCGACCTCGTCGGGCGCCGCCTCATCTTCGTCATCGGGCTGATCGTCTTCACGACCTCGTCGCTCCTCTGCGGCCTCTCCGGAAGCGCGGCCGAGCTGATCGCAGCGCGCGCCGTGCAGGGCGTCGGCGCGGCGCTGATGATGCCCGCGACGCTCTCGATCATCACTGCGACGTTCGCCGCCAAGGAGCGCGGCACCGCGATCGGCGTCTGGGCCGGTGTCTCCGCCATGGCCCTCGCGATCGGGCCGCTGCTCGGCGGCGTGATCACCGAGCACATCTCCTGGAACTGGATCTTCTACGTCAACGTCCCGATCGGCGTGCTCGGCGTCGTCGCCGCGTTCGTAGTCGTTCCGGAGTCGAAGGACACCTCACACGAGCAGCGGCTCGATCTGCCCGGCCTGCTGACCTCCGGGATCGGGCTGTTCGCGCTCGTCTACGCACTGATCGAGGCGAATCAGTACGGCTGGAGCTCGACGCGGATCCTCGGCCTGTTCGCGATCAGCGCGGTCGCGCTCGGGGCATTCGTCTTCCTCGAGATGCACCAGCGGCTGCCGATGCTCGACCTCTCGCTCTTCAGGAACGGGACGTTTGCAGGCGCGAACCTCGTCGCGATCCTGGTCACGATGGCGATGTTCGGGATCTTCGTGTTCTTCCCGCTCTACATGCAGACGCTGCTCGGCTGGACGCCCATCCAGGCCGGCGCCGCGCTCGTGCCCTGGACGTTGATGGTCGTCATCTTCGCGCCGGTCGCGGGGAAGCTCTCCGACCGCGTGGGCTCTCGCTGGCTGATGGCCGGCGGGATGAGCGTGGTCGCGGTCTGCTGCTTGCTGCTCTCGACGATCTCGCTGCACTCGAGCTTCTGGAACCTGCTGCCAGCGTTCATCCTCGGCGGCGTCGGGATGGCGTTCGTGATGACGCCGATGTCGGCGGCCGCGATGGGTGCGGCTCCGGTGGAAAAGGCCGGCGTCGCCTCGGGCGTCCTGAACACGTTCCGTCAGGTCGGCGTCGCGCTCGGAATCGGGATCATGGGCGCGATCGTCGCCAACCGGGCCGCCTCGGCCATCGCCGGCGGCGCGACCCAGCCGCAGGCCTTCGTCGACGGCCTCACGTTCGGGATGCGCGTGAGCGCAGCGATCTGCCTCGGCGGCGCGGCCGCTGCGGCGGTGCTCGTTCGCAAGTACCGGCACGCCGAGCCTGGCCGGCAGGAGGCGCCCGAGGCCGCACTGCAGGTCGCTCGCCAGGAAGTCGCCCAGTGAGCTCGAGGCTGCCGGCGCCCGAGCGGCGAGCCGCGGTCGTCGAGACCGCCTGCCGCGTCTTTGCGAAGGGCAGCTACCGCAGCTCGACGACGGCGCTGATCGCCCGCGAGACGGGGGTCACAGAGCCGGTCCTCTACCGCCACTTCGCCTCCAAGCGCGAGCTCTATATCGCCTGCCTCGACACGGTCTGGGACCGCGTGCGTGCGATGTGGGACGAGGCGCTCGAGCGCGAAGAGGAGCCCGCGAACTGGCTGAAGGCGATCGGCACCGCCTACATGGAGGCGCGTGCCGCCTCGAGGACCGTCCTCGTCGACCTCTGGATCCAGGCGCTGACCGAGGCCGCGGACAACCAGGAGATCAGACGGGCGCTGCGCACCCAGGTGCGCGAGGTGCACGAGTACGTCGCCGACGTGATTCGCAGGTCGCAGGCAGAAGGCGGCATCGTGGCCGAGCGCGACCCTGACGCGGAGGCCTGGATCTTCATCTCGCTAGGCCTGCTGAGCACGATCGACCACCGCCTCGGAAGCGTCGTCGCGGGCGAGTTCGACGACATCGTCGCCAGCCGCCGGGTCTGGATGACCGGCGAAGCGCAGTAGCGCAGCCGCCTAGACGGAACTCCAGCCGGCCCCGCTCGTCGGAGGTACCCCGTACGAGTGATCGTTCGCCGGGTTCACGGGCATAAAAAAAGCCCCCCGCTGCGGCTCGGGGGGCTTACATGTTGTGCCCGCCTGCTTGAGAGGCGACGACCCGGAGGCCTTGGCTCTGCGGCCCAGCCACGTCCTCCGGGCCCTGGTCGCCGTCTCTCTGGCGCGCCCCTTGCACCGTAAGCCTGGCGTCCGGCTAGGTGCAAGGTGGACTGACT
>DATIXI010000025.1:0-17837 GCA_035518635.1 Gaiellaceae bacterium | reverse complement strand
CCGCCGCCGAGGTGCTCGACGTACGGCGTCCCGAGATCCTCGTCCGAGTGCCGTCGGAACCAGCCGAGGCCGACGTCGAGCTTGCGCCCGTGCATCGTCAGCTGCTGCATCGAGCGCACGCCCTCTGCGGAGAGCACGTCTCCGCCGCCGCCAGCGTGGAGGGCGAGGAACCGCGCTGCGTCCTCGGCGGAGCCGACGAGGCCTCCGTAGGCGGGGCCGTCGACGCAGAAGCGGTTGAAGGAGAGGAAGCGGCCGCTTCGACGGCCGATGATCCAGCGCGGGAGCATCAGCCGGAAGGCCGGCGTCATCGGGCTGCGCCGCAGCTGGTAGCCGGTCGCGGCGCTCCGGTCGGACACGTCGGTGTAGCGGAAGTCGGTGCTCGTCATGCCCAGCGGCTCGAGCAGGTTGCGGCGGACGGTGTCCTCGTAGCTCTCGCCGGCCGCCGCCGCGACGACCTCGCCGAGCGCGAGGTAGCCGGGGTTGGAGTAGCGCGCCTCGACGCCGGGCTTCCGCCGCCTCCACTTCCCGCGCGAGAGCACCTTCAGCGCGAACTCGCGCGAGGGAGGGCCCGGCTCCGACGCGGGGTGGACCCAGCGAACGGGGACCGGGTTCGGAAGGCCGGCGCTGTGATTCAGCAGCTCGCGGATCGTGATCGGCTCCCGGTTCGTGAGCTCGGGGAGGTAGTTCGTGACGGGCTCGTCGAGGCCGAGGACGCCGCGCTCCGCGAGCTGGACCACCACCGTCGCGGTCGCGATCTTCGTCATGGAGAACCAGAGGTAGACGGTGTCTGGAGCCGCGGGCTCGCCGCGATTGAGGTCGGCCTGGCCCGAGGCCCCTGCCCACACGACCTCGCTGCCGCGCACGACGACCGCCGAGAGCCCGGGCACCGGGCCCTTCGGGCCGGTCAGCTCGTCCAGCACCGCCTGCACCTCGCCCGCCACGCGGCGACGCTACTCGCTGCGAGAATCCCGCGCATGAGCGTCGCGCAGCCAGGCGTCGAGCGCCGGCTCCTGGCGGGGCTCGTCGCGGCAGCCGTGGCGATCGCGTTCGCCGACTCGTCGATCGTCGTGCTCGCGTTGCCCGAGCTCTATGGGCAGTTCCACACGACAATCGAGGGCGTCGCGTGGGTCGTCACGGCCTACAACGTCGCCGTCGCCGTCACCGCGCTCGGGCTCGTCCTCCTCGTGCACCGGTTCAACGCCGCCTGGGTGATGGCCGCCGGCCTCGTCGTGTTCCTCGGCGCGTCGATCGCGTGCGCGCTCGCCGGCTACCTCGAGTTCCTGATCGGCGCGAGGGTCGTCCAGGGCACCGGGGCCGCGCTCCTCCTCGTGGGCTCGCTTCCGGTGCTCGGCGCGCTCACGGGCTCGGTCGGGGCCGGGAGGAGACTCTGGATCCTGGCGGGGACGTTCGGGCTCGCCGTCGGGCCCGCGCTCGGAGGCGTCCTGACCGAGGCCTTCAGCTGGCGCGCGATCTTCGCGTTCCAGGCACCGGTGGCCGCGCTCGGCCTGCTTGCGCTCCTCCACTCGCACGCTCGCGCCGTCGCCGAAGAGGGCTGGCGCGAGTCGCTCGTGCGGACGCTGCCCGCGAACGTCTGCCTCGGCCTGCTCTTCGGCGCGCTCGTCGGCGCCCTCTTCCTGGCCGTCCTGCTCGTGATCAGCGTCTGGGGCTACTCGCCGATCGCCGGCGCGGCGATCGTCAGCGCCCTGCCCCTGGCAGCGATCGCGGCGCGGCCGCTCGAACGGAGGCTCCCGCGCCTGATCGCGGTCTGCGGCGGCGCGATGCTGCTGAGCGGCGGGCTGGTCGGCCTCGCCCTGCTGCCGTCCGCGAGCGTCGGGTTCGCGGTCTGGTCGCTCGCGCTCTGCGGCGCCGGCCTGGGCCTGGCGATTCCCGTGCTCTCGGACACGGCGCTCGACGAGAGCTCCGGGATGACGCGCAGCGGGACCCTGACGGTTGGCGCCAGGCATGTGGGTCTCGTGCTCGCGCTCGCGCTGATCGCGCCGCTCCTCGCCTCGAAGGTGCCGGCCGCCGGAGACCGCGCCCTGCTGAAGGCGACGGCCGTCCTGCTCGACGCGCCTGTGGGCCTCGACAAGAAGGTGCCGGTCGCACTCGACCTCCGCGGGGCCTTCGACAGCGCCCAGGCGGGTGAGACGCCCGACCTCGCGAAGCCGTTCGACGAGCACGGGGCGAAGCACGATCCGGCGCTCGCGGCGACCCGCAACCGGCTGGTGGGGACGATCGAGGCGACGATCACCCGCGCCTCTCGCTCCTCGTTCTTCGTCTGCGCCCTGTTCGCCGCGGCAGCGCTCCTGGTGGCGGTCGTCTTCAGACGCAGGGTGGTCTCGTGAAAGGCCGCCTCACGTTCGCGCTCGCGATTCTGATCGTGCTGCTCGCGAGCGGGCTCGCCCTCGTCGCAGCCGAGCTCGTGAGCGGCGCGCTGAACGAGCCCGCGCCGAAGATCGCGAACCCGTGCGAGCCGAGGCCCGGCCGCACCGGCGGCATCGACACCACGATCCAGCGCGTCGTCCTCGACGGCCTCGACGGCGCCGCGTGCCGTCTGCACACGACCCGGGAGGAGCTCGTCCTGTCGCTCGGCGGCGGCGGCGGCCTCTCACCCCACCACTGGACCGAGCAGCAGCTCGACGCCGCTCTTCGCGCGGGCCTGCTCCAGTCCGTCGACATGGCGGAGCAGAGGGGCGACATCCCCGGGTTTCTCGTGCCGGCCATCCACTCCGCGATCAAGAAGATCCCGATCGAGCAGCTGATTCGGGGCGGCCTCAGCCTCCAGGACCTGCTCGGTAGGATCGGCCAATGACCGGTCGGCGTGTCGCGCGGATCGTGATGGTCGTCTTCGGCGCGATTGCGGTGCTCTTCGCGCTGTCGCTGCTGGCAGGCGGAGCCGCGCTCGTCTGGGCGCAGAACGACAAGACCAACAGCGACGGCTTCTTCACGACGCACCCTCACCACTTCGAGAACTCGTCGTACGCGATCACCTCCCAGAAGCTCGACCTGGGCACGGGCGTGCCGGGCTGGATCTTCGGCGCGGGCCGCTACGCGAAGATCAGCATCCACGCCACGAGCGCGAACGGCAAGCCGATCTTCGTCGGGATCGGCAGGAGCGACGACGTCAACCGCTACCTCTCCGGCGCGGCCTACGATCGGGTCACCGACCTCGAGGTCGATCCGTTCTCGGTCGAGTACGAGCACCACGCCGGCTCTGCCCCGGTGACCCCGCCGGGGAAGCAGCGCTTCTGGGTGGCCTCGGGGACGGGTGGAGAGACCGTCGTCTGGGGCCTGCGGAAGGGGACGTGGTCGGTCGTGGCCATGAACGCGGACGCCTCGAGCCCCGTGGCCGTCGACGCGAGCTTCGGTGCCAAGGTCTCGTTCCTAGGCTGGATCGCCGCGGGAGTCCTGATCTTCGGCGCGCTCCTCCTGGTCGGGGGCGGCCTCCTCGTCTACCTCGGCCTGCGGAAGTCGGCGCCCCTCGAAGCTGCCGAGCCGGCCGCTCCGTCTGCCGTCAGGGGGTACCCGGTCGCGGTCGAGGGCCGGCTCGACGAGCCGCTCAGCCGCTGGCTCTGGCTCGTCAAGTGGCTCCTGGCGATCCCGCACTACTTCGTGCTCGCGATCCTCTGGTTCGCGTTCTTCGTCCTCACGGTGATCGCGTTCTTCGGGATCCTCTTCACCGGCCGCTACCCGCGCGGGATCTTCGAGTTCAACGTCGGCGTGCTGCGCTGGACGTGGCGCGTCGGGTTCTACTCGTACAGCGCGCTCGCGACGGACCGCTACCCGCCGTTCACGCTCGACCCCGTGCCCGACTACCCGGCGACGCTCGAGATCCCCTACCCGGAGCGGCTCTCGCGAGGGCTCGTGCTGGTGAAGTGGTGGCTGCTCGCCATCCCGCAGTACCTCGTGGTCTCCGTCTTCGTCGGAGGCTGGTACTTCGGCGGCTTCTGGGCGAGAGGCGCGTGGAACGCGCACTACTTCGGCGGCGGGCTGATCCTGCTGCTCGTCCTGATCTCCGCAGTCGCGCTCCTCTTCACCGGCCGCTACCTGCGCGACGTCTTCGAATTCGTCGTCGGGATGAACCGCTGGGCGTTCCGGGTTGTCGCCTATGCCGCCCTGATGCGCGACGAGTACCCGCCCTTCCGGCTCGGTCGCTGAGCGGCGCTGTCCGGAGGCGGCTCTACGCCGTGGTCGGCTGATCGGCGAGAGCCGCCGCGCTCACGACGTTCCCTTTCTGCTCGTAGAGGCGGATTGCCTCGGCCCGGGCCACTCCCGCCTCGTCGCTCTTGCCTGCGAGGAGCAGCACCTCCGCCAGACCGGCGAGCGCGTCCGCATGGAGGAGGACGAAGTCGGTGCGGATGGACATTGCAACGCCCTCTCTGGCGAGCATCTCGGCCTCGTCCAACTCTCCCCGGCGGGCCAGCGCTCTCGCGCGCGCGTGGCGCCAGAGAATCTGCGCGTCCGCGTCCTCCGGAACGGTGAGCCGGTCGGCACTCCAGCGCTCCGTCACGTCGAAGGCCTCGTCGTCCTCTCCGTTCGCGAGGAGCGCATCGGCCAGGTGCTGTGCGAGGCTGGCGAGGTACCCGAACTCCTCGACCCTCGCGAAGGCATCGCAGGAGGACCGGAGCTCGCGCACGGCGGCCGGGGCATTGCCGGCCACGAGCTCCACCTCGCCGGCGGCCGAGCTGACCTGAGTGTCGACCATGAACTGACCCCCGATCTCCTCGGCCAGCGCCTGCGCCTCCGAGATCAGCTCACGGGCGAGGTCGAACCGTCCGTTCCTGGCCTCGAGGTTCGCCCTCGTCCCGAGCCAGCCGATCCTGAAGCGGCTGTTCTGCAGCTCGAGATCTCGAAGCTCTTCGAACCGCGCAATGGCCTCGTCGATCGGCGTCGGGCCCCGGAACATCGCGATGAGCACATACCGGAGGCTCTCGACCTCCTGGGTTCTGTCGCCTGCGAGTCGAGCGTGTCGTGCCGACCGCTCGAACTCCTCCCGGGCGGCCCCCGCCTCCCCGTTCCACAGGTGCAGCTTTGCGGAGAGGCAGAGAGCTCGACCGAGGCCCGCCTCGTCGCCGAGCTCCTCGAAGATCGGAATGGCGGTGCCCAGCTCACGGAGCACGTCCTCCCGGGTGACGCCCGTGCGCGACGTCCAGTGAAAGCGCAGGTCGATGAGGGCAACGGCCGCGTCGGTTGTCAGGGCGTGCTCTCCGCGCGCTCGCCCGAGCTCGACCGCCTCGGTCAACGCTCCGTGTGCGCGCTCGGTCTGTCCGCTCTCTCTTAACGCCCGGCCGAGCGGGGCCAGGAGGACGAGTCGGCGGCGATCGTCGTCCGGAAGCAGCACTGCCGCCCGCTCGAGGAGGGTCACGGCGGCTCGCGAGTCGCCGCGGCGCGCCGCGCGCAGGCCCGAGGCGGCTAGGCGCTCCCCGGCGCGCTCGGCGAGCGATCTCCCGCGCTCGCCCACGGGCCCGAGCGCCTCGACCGAGCGGTAGGCCTGCTCGAGGTGGTAGCCGACGATCTCCTCGAACTCCGGCCCTCGGGGATCGAGCCAGCCGGCGAAACGCTCGTGCAGGTCGGAGCGCAGCTCCTTCGGGATCCGCTCGTAGGCGGCGTCACGGATCAGGACGTGCCGGAAGCGGAATGTGTCCGCGATCGCCTCGTGGGGGACGATCAGATCCTTGCGGACGAGCGTCGAGAGAAGCCCCCCGGGCGGCCGGTGTCCGTCCGGTGTGAGGATGGCGAGCGCGTCCCACTCGAACTCCTGGCCGACGACGGACGCGCGCTCGAGCAGCTCCCGCTCCTCGGAAGGCAGGCCGTCGAGCCGGGCTGCAAGCAGCGCGTGGATGGTCGGCGGCAGGTCGTCGGCCCGGCCGCTCTCGGTCACCGCCGCGAGCAGCTGCTCGACGAACAGCGGGTTTCCCTCGGCCGTCTCGCGGACGCGGGCACGGAGCTCGTCGCGGAGCCCCGGGTCGTCGACGAGCTCGTCGATCAGCTCGTCCGACTCCTCGCCCGAGAGCGGCTCGAGCCTGAGCGCCTCGGCCTGGGGCTGGGCGCCCCAGCCTGGGCGATCGTCCAGCAGCTCCGGCCGCGACAGGCAGAGCAGCAGCAGCGGCGCGTCGCGCGTCCAGTCGACGAGATGGTCGAGCAGGTCGAGGAGGGTCGGCTCGGCCCAGTGGATGTCCTCGACGACGAGCGCGAGAGGCTGCTCCCGCGCGCGCTGCTCGAACGCGCGCCGCACCGAGAGGAAGATCTCCTCCGGCCCACCGGCGGCGAGCGCCGCGTCGAGGTCGCTCTCGCGGCTCGCCTCGCGGAAGATCTCGACGAGCGGCCAGTACGTGATGCCGTCGCCGTAGGGGAGGCAGGAGCCGGTCAGGACGGCCGCGTCTCCGCCGAGCGCCACCTCGAGCTCGCGCCCGATGCGGGACTTGCCGATTCCGGGCGGGCCGAAGACGGTCACCAGCCGGCACCGCCGCTCGGCGACCGCGGCGTCGAACGCCCCGCGCAGCCGGGCGAGCTCGTGGCGCCGCCCCACGAGCGGTGAGTCGAGACGCCGGTCGAATGCCGCGGCACCCTCGACCACGCGCAGCAGACGGTAGGCGGGCACGTTGTCCGACTTGCCCTTGAGCGGCAGAGGCTCGACCGCCTCGACCTCGATCGCTCCGCGAGCGAGTGCGAGCGTCTGCTCGCCGAGCAGGATCTCTCCCGCCGGAGCGGCCTGCTCGAGCCGCGCGGCGACGTTGACCGCATCGCCGGTGGCGAGCCGCTCCTCGGTGCCGGTCACGACCTCGCCGCTGTTGACACCGGTCCGCAGCAGGAGCGAGACGCCGTAATCGCGCTCGAGGTCTTCGTTCAGCTCCGCCAGGGCCTCGCGAAGCTCGGCGGCCGCGCGAAGAGCGCGGAGCGCGTCGTCCTCGTGGACGGTCGGCACGCCGAAGACGGCCATGACCGCGTCGCCGATGAACTTCTCCACGGTCCCTCCGTGGCGCTCGAGGCAGGCGCACGCCGCGTCGAAGTAGCGCGCCATCACGCGCCGGAACGACTCGGGGTCGAGCTGCTCGCCGAGCGCCGTCGAACCGGTCACGTCCGCGAAGAGCACCGTGACCGTCTTGCGGACCTCTTGCCCGCGTTCGGGTGCCAGCGGCGCCCCGCAGCTGCCGCAGAAGCTGAAGCCGTCCGGGCTCTCCTTGCCGCAGTTGGGGCACGCCAGCACGGACGAAGCGTATTCCGCGGCCGGTCATAGTGATAACCGATGTCCGCTGCCACGGAGCCGCCGCACGGCCGCCGGGTCATCCGGCTGATCGCGCTCGAGCGAATCGTCCGCGGCGCGCTGCTCCTCGCTGCCGGCGTCTACCTGCTGTTCCACCTGACCAGCGACTTCGGCCGACAGGCGGAGAGGATCATGCGCGCGATCGAGCTCGACCCGAGGCGCCCCTTCCTGCACCGGATCGTCGACTACCTCCACCAGCTCCACGCCTCTCAGGTGCGGATCGTGGCGCTCGGCGCGCTCGGCTACGGCGTGCTCGAGCTGGTCGAAGGGACCGGGCTGTGGCTCGAGCGGCTCTGGGCGGAGTACCTGACGGTGATCGCGACCTCCCTCCTCATCCCGCTCGAGCTCTACGAGCTCGTCCACCGCCCGAGCGCGTGGAAGGCGGGCGGGCTTGCCGTGAACGTCGCGATCGTCGCGTACCTCGTGCGCGTCCTCAGGCGCCGCAGCACTGCCGCGTCCGAATAGGGGAGCGTCCTCATGCCGGGGGCTCCCCGTGCCGAGGCATACGGAGGTTCTCGACAACAACCGAGCCTCCCGAGACGTCCAAGTCACCGTGAAGCCCAACCGCCGACTCCTCCTCGCAGCCGCCGCCCTGACGCTCGCGCTGCTGGCCGTCGCCTTCGTGCCCCAGCTGCTGGGCTCGGAGGTTCGGCGTGCGCTCGGCGGGCTCTCGAGTGCCCGGCCTGGCTGGCTCTGGCTCGCAGCCGTCTGCTTCCTCGGCTCCCTGGTCGGGACGGCGAGCGCCTGGCGCTCCGCGATCGGGCTCGTCGGCGGCCGGATCGACCGGCTCGAGGCAGGCGCGCGCTACGGGATCGGGTCGCTGATCAACTCGTTCGCGCCCGCGCGCCTCGGCGACGCCGCGCGCCTGGCGCTCTTCTCGCGGGCGCTCGACAGCGACGAGCGGCTCTGGCGGGCCGGCGGCTCGCTCGTCGTGGTCGGCGCGGCTCGCGCGCTCGTGCTCGCGATCCTGATCGTCGCAGGCTCCATCGCCGGCGCGCTGCCGCTGTGGCCGGTGCTCGTACTCGGCGCGGTCACCGGCGTCGTCGCGCTCGGCGCGATGGTGACGCGCAAACGGACGGCCCGGACGCACGTCGCGCACCTCCTGGACGCCTTCCGCGTGCTCGGACGCGAGCCGAGGCGGGGCGCCCGCATCGTCGGCTGGATCGCCCTCGCGACCATGGCGCGGCTCGGCGCGGCCGCGTCGATTGCCGCCGCGCTCGGTGTCCATTCTCCGCTCGTGGCCGCGGTGCTCGTCGTTCCGGCGCTCGATCTGAGCGGGACGATGCCTCTCACACCCGGCAACGTTGGCCTCACGAGCGGCGCGGTGGCGATGGCGCTGGAGGCCCACGGCGTCGACCTGACCACGGCGCTCACCACCGGGATCGCCTTCCACGCGGTCGAGACGCTGGTAGGGATCGTCTTCGGGCTCGCAAGCGCGCTCTTCCTAGCGCCGTTCCCCTCCCCCCGCGTGCGCAGACGCACGACGCTGGCCGTCGGCGTCGCCACCTGTGCCGCGCTGGTGGGCGCCTTCGGGGCGACCGTCCTCGTCGGCCTCGTCTGACCGTAGGATGCCCGCATGACCGAATACCTCCACACCATGGTCCGAATCACCGACCCGGCGAAGAGCCGGGAGTTCTACGAGGCGCTCGGCTTCCGGTTCTCCCGGGAGATGGACATCGTCCGCGACGGGGAGGTCGAGGCGACCAACTACTTCTTCTCGCTCGGCGGCCAGGAGAACGTGCTCGAGCTGACCTACAACCACGACGGCCGCAGCTACGAGCTCGGCACGGCGTACGGGCATATCGCGGTCGGCGTCGACGACCTCGACGCGACCCTCGGCGAGCTCGCCGGGCAGGGCATCGAGCCGGAGCGGCCGCCCTACCAGGTGCAGGCGGGCGGCTCGCGGATCTGCTTCGTGCAGGATCCGGACCACTACCGCGTGGAGCTGATCGAGGGGTCCTGACCCGATGCGCGGAGTCACGGGCGCAGCCGCCGCGCTTCTGATTCTCGGGGTCCTGCTGGGCCCCTCGGCGACCCGACCCGCGGGGGCTCAGCCCGCGCGATTTCGGATCCTGTCGGTCTCGGCTACCTCGGCGTCGCTCTCGCTGGGGGCCGGCCGCGTCGAGTACGGGACCTCCTCGGCGCTCGCGCTCTGGAGCCGGCCGGCCAGGGGCGGGAAGGTCGTTCTCACCGGCCTCCTGCCGCACACGCGCTATCTCGCGCGCTCGCACGGAAGCTCGCTTGCCTTCAAGACGAGGCCCGCGGCGTCGACGGCGACCCGCGTGAGCCCAGGCGGGACGATCCTGCTGAACGGCTCGCCGTTCTTCCCGGTGATGCAGTGGCTCCAGTGCCCGAGCCTGTTCTCGGCGAACGTCTCGCTGGGGATCAACGTCTTCCTCGGCCGCGGGTGCGACAACAACTCCGATGCCTCGGAGGTCGATGCGCTCGAGCGCCTTGGCGCGTACAGCGTGCTCTCCTTCGATGCCGCGGTGAAGGGCAAGAAGGGCCTGTTCGGCTGGCGCTTCGACGACGAACCCGACGACAACGGCGAGTCGCCCACCCAGATCAAAACCGAGTACCAGCACAACCGGGCGGCCGATCCCCGGCACGTGAACTTCCTCACGCTGACGTCCGGGTTCTACTCGGCCATGGACCCGCCCTCGTGGATGCACGGCGACCGGAGCTACTACCGCGCCTACGCCCAGGCCACCGACGCGTCCGGCTTCGACATCTACCCGGTGACCGGCTGGTGCCGCCCCGACTGGCTGCCGCGGGTGGGCGATGCCCAGCGCGAGCTGCAGGGGTACGCCGGCCCGAAGAAGCCGACCTACCAGTGGATCGAGGCGACCTCGACGTCGAGCCAGTGGTGCACCGGCCGCGGCGTCACGGCCGCCGAGCTCCGGGCAGAGGTCTGGCTGGCGATCGCCGACGGTGCCCGGGCGATCGGGTACTTCACGCACTCCTGGAAGCCGACCTACTCCCAGTTCCGCGTCGCTCCGGACGTGCAGGCGCAGATCAGGAAGGTCGACTCCGAGATCAGCACCCTGGCCCCGGCGCTGCTTGCCGCAACGGCCGGCCACAGCTGCCCGCGCGCGCTCGTTTGCAAGGCGACGACGCTGCGCGGCGCGCGCTACCTGCTGGCGGTCAATCCGTCCCGGTCGGCGGTGCACGGGACGTTCCGACTGGTCGGAGCGCGGCGGTCGCTGCGGATCTTCGGGGCGCGGGGGCGCGTGGCGGCGAGCCACGGCGTGTTCTCGGACACGCTGCCCGCCCTCGGGGCCCGGATCTACGTCTCTGCGCCCGCGGCCTGACCGCGGCCGGCCGTCAGCCGATCTCGATCGTCACCCGTGCGGGCGAGCCGGAGCTCGAGACCGTGAACGGCCGCTGCTCCGAGAGCCCGATCGCCCAGGTGAGGACGGCCTCGAAGTCGCCGGTCTTCGCGAGCTGCCGTACGTAGCGCGTGCGCGCGGGGACGAACTTCCACGGCCCCGTGTACGTGAACACCGGCTTCGCGCCGGTGAGATCGGCGGTCGCCGCGGGCTCGAAGCGGATCACCAGGAACGCCTTCCCCGCAATCGGGATGAACTTGCCCGACGCGTCCTGGGTCTGCGCCTCCTCCGCAGTGCGGTACCCGACCGTGTAGCCGGCCGGTCGGCCCGTGGCCGGCCGGAACGTGAACGAGATCCGGTCCGTGCAGCCGTTCGAGCTCGCCTGGACAGCGGTGAGCAGCATCGTGTTCGCCGGCGTGGTCGGGCTCGTCTGCGTCGAGGTCCCGCCGCCGAACGAGGGGCAGCCTGTCGTGGAGGTGGACGTCGTCGTCGTGGGGGTCGTCGTCGTGCCCGCGTGGCCGGTCGTCCTCGTGGGGGTCGCGGACTGCTGCGTGCCCGTGGTGCCGCCGCAACCCGCGACGACGAGGAGACCCGCGAGGAGCACGGCCCGTTTCATGGCCGGAATGTAGCCGTGGGCCCGGCGCTCAGGCGGGGCTGCGCGAGCGCATCAGCCGCTCGGCCGGGGTCGGCAGGCTCACGACCTCCGCCGAGGAGAGGCGGCTCCCGATCAGCTTCTGCGCGAACAGGCGCTCATCGGCGGCGCGGAACAGGAGCAGCGGGCTCCCGCCGTCGCGCGGGCAGACCGCCCAGCCGAAGCTGATGCTCAGGCCCTCCTCGGCGAGGGCCGCGGTCAGGCGCCCGCAGAGAGCCCTGACTGCGTCGGTGCCGGGTGCCGAGGTGACGACCGCGAACTCGTCCCCGCCCACTCGGGCGAGCTGGTCGCCCGGCTCGAGTTTCCGCTGGAGAAGCTCGGCGGCGCGGCGGAGGAGATCGTTGCCGACTGCGTGACCCTCCTGGTCGTTGATCGCGCGGAAGTTGTCCATGTCGCCGAGGATCAGCCCGAACGGCAGGCCGAGCTCGACGCGCGCGGCGAGGACGGCGTCGAACGAGCGCGTGTTGAGGAGCCCGGTCAGGAAGTCGTGCTCCTCGGCCACCCGCAGCTCCTGGGCGAGCTTGCGGTTGCTGTGCGCGAACCACCCGACGAGCCCGCCCATCGTCGCGAACGTGATCAGGCGGATCGAGGCGGTCACGGTCAGCACCTGGGCCGAGGCGATGTGCGGGTTGAGGACGATCCCGAGCGCGTAGATGGCCGTGGCGACGAGCCCCGCAGCGGCGCCCCAGAGCGGGCCGCCCGCAAGCGCGAGCATCGCGACCGGGAAGTAGTAGAAGTTGGCGATGCCGACGCCGGGCCGCTCGAGAGTCAGGAACGCCGCGAAGATCAGCGCGTAGAGCACTGCCGAGGACGTGATCAGGAAGGCACGGTGACGGGACACAGCCGCAGGCATCTGCCCCTTGAGAATCGCGCTCCCGGTCGCTCTTCGCGTCCCTCGATCGTGTGATTCGTGCGCCGTCACACATCCGGCGCGAAGGCGTTGCAGACACGTGACACGGGCGTGGGTACGGTGGCCGGATGGCTACGGCGGCTACACCCTGGGGCCCGGCAGAGCTCGTCGAGGAGCTGACGCTCGCCCAGCGCGCAGGCGGGAAGCGGTTCTCCTCGCTCGTCCAGCTGCTCGAGGCTCCCGGCGGCGAGCGGCTCGTCCGTTTCGCCTATGCAACGTCGGGCACTGCGCGGCGCGGGCCGGTCACGCTGCGGGCGCGGGACGTCGAACGGCTGCGGGCGGGCCTGGCCGAGCGGCCTGGGCTCGCGGAGGCGTTGGGGATGCGGCCCCCGTAGAGGCGGCGTCTACGCGGCGGCGAGCGCGCGCTCGCGGGCGGCGTCCACGAGTGAGCCCAGGACGAGGGCACCGTCCGCCGAGCCGAGCAGTGGATCGACCGCGTGCTCGGGGTGCGGCATCAGGCCGAAGACGTTGCCGGCCTCGCTGACGACCGCGGCGACGTCGCCGATCGACCCGTTCGGGTTGTCCGCGTAGCGGAGCGCGATCTGGCCGTTCGCCTCCAGCTCGGCGAGCAGCTCGCCGTCGGCGAAGTAGCAGCCCTCGCCGTGCTTGATCGGCATCGTCAGCTGCTGTTCCCGTTCGCAGCGCGAGGTGAACGGGGTGTCGGCTCGCTCGACGAGCAGCTGGACATCCGCGCAGATAAACGAGAGGGACGCGTTCGGTCGCAGCGCGCCCGGAAGGAGGCCTGCCTCGCACAGAACCTGAAAACCGTTGCAGATCCCGAGCACGAGGCCGCCCTCGGCGGCGAAGCGCGCGACGGCGTCCATGATCGGAGCGAAGCGCGCGATCGCCCCGCAGCGGAGGTAGTCGCCGTAGGAGAACCCTCCGGGGAGGACCACGGCTGCGACGTCTGGGAGCGCCGGGTCGGCGTGCCACACGAGACGGGCGTCTGCGTCCAGCTCCTCCAGGGCCAGGGCTGCGTCACGCTCGTCGTTCGAGCCCGGGAACACGACCACCGCGATCGGCGGCCGGTGCTCCCTCACGCGTCTCCGACCGAGATCTCGTACGACTCGATCAGCGGGTTAGCGAGCAGCTGCTCGCACATCCGCTCCAGCTCGGCCCGCGCCTGATCCGGGTCGCCTTCCTCGAGCTCGAGATCCACGACCCGCCCGACGCGCGCGTCCTCAACGGCAAAGCCGAGCTGCCGAAGCGAGCTCTCGACCGCCTCGCCCTGCGGGTCGAGGATCCCCGGCTTGGGACGCACGAGCACGGTCGCCCTCATTCGAGCACCACGCTCGGGTCCGCCAGGTAGTCGTCGAACGCGATCTCCGTGATCCGCTCGAATGCCTCCACGTAGCGGGCCCGGGTGCCCTCGACGATCTCTGCCGGCAGCTCGGGGCCCGGGTAGGTCTTGTCCCACCCGAGGGTCTCGCAGTAGTCGCGGACGAACTGCTTGTCGAACGACGGCTGGGGCCGCCCGGGCTCGTACTCGTCCTCGGGCCAGAAGCGCGACGAGTCGGGCGTGAACGCCTCGTCCGCGAGCACGAGATTGCCGCCGTCGTCGACGCCGAGCTCGAACTTCGTGTCGGCGATCAGGATCCCGCGCTCGGCCGCGCGCCCCGAGGCGAAGCGGTAGAGCTCGAGCGAGATGTGCTCCACCTCGTCGAACCGCTCCGGCCCGACGAGCTCCGCGGCGCGCGCCCGGTCGATGTTCTCGTCGTGCCCCTCGGTCGCTTTCGTCGACGGCGTGAAGATCGGCTCCGGCAGTCGCGCGGACTCGCGCAGCCCGTCCGGGAGCTCGTGACCGCAGACTGCTCCGGTCTCCTGGTAGTCCTTCCAGCCCGAGCCCGCTAGGTAGCCCCTCACCACGCACTCGAGCGGCAGCATCTCCAGCCGCCGGCACTCGGTGGAGCGGCCGTCCGGCCTCAGCGCCAGCAGGTGGTTCGGGACGAGCTCGCGCGTGCGCGCGAACCAGAACCCCGAGAGCCCGGTGAGGACGCGGCCCTTGTCCGGGATCTCGGTGGGAAGAACGACGTCGAACGTCGAGATGCGATCGCTCGCGACGAGCAGCAGGCGGTTCTCGTCGAGCTCGAACAGCTCGCGGACCTTCCCGCTTCCCACGTGGACTGCGGCCTCAGGCATGGACTGGCTCCTCTCTTGGGGTGAGAGCGGCAAGCCGCTCGAAGACGATGTCGATGTTCCTTGTGTACCAGCCGAGGTCGAAGACCGCGTCGAGATCGACGCGGTCGGCGATCTCCCCATCGGCCCGGACGAGCTCGCGGAAGTCCTCTGCGCGCTCCTGCGCTCGCAGCGCGTGCGCCTGAACGAGGCGGTACGCGGCGTCGCGTTCGAGCCCCGACTCGACGAGCGCGAGCAGGAGCCGCTGGCTGAAGAAGAGCCCGTGTCCCGCCTCCAGGTTCCGCAGCATCCGCTCCGTCCTGACCTCGAGGCCCTCCAGGAGCCAGGCGAACCGGTCGAGCATGTAGTCGAGCGCGAGGAACGAGTCCGGGATCACCACTCGCTCCGCGGACGAGTGCGAGATGTCGCGCTCGTGCCAGAGCGCCACGTTCTCGAGCCCCACGACCGCGTTCGCGCGCACGACGCGGGCGAGCCCGCAGATGCGCTCGGCCACGACCGGGTTGCGCTTGTGCGGCATCGCCGAGGAGCCCTTCTGGCCCTTCCCGAACGGCTCCGCCACCTCGGCGACCTCGGTCCGGGCCAGGTGGCGGATCTCGACCGCGAAGCGCTCGAGCGACGCGGCGACGAGCGCGAGCGTTCCCAGCAACTCGGCGTGCCGGTCTCGCTGGAGCACCTGCGTCGAGACCGGCTCGGGCTCGAGGCCGAGGCGCTCGCACGCGAGTCGCTCCAGCTCGGGATCGGTTGCCGCGTAGGTGCCGACCGCGCCGGAGAGCTTGCCCACCCGCATCCGCTCGAGCGCACCCGCAAGTCGCTCGCGGTCCCGCTCGAGCTCGAACGCCCAGCCTGCGAGCTTGAGCCCAAACGTCGTGGGCTCGGCGTGAACCCCGTGCGTGCGCCCGATGCAAACCGTGTGCTTGTGCTCCAGTGCACGAGCGATCACCGCTTCCTGGGCACGCTCGAGCCCGCCGGCTATCAGGACTCCCGCTTCCCGAACCTGCAGCGCGAGCCCGGTGTCGACCACGTCCGACGACGTGAGCCCGTAGTGGAACCAGCGTCCCTCCGCGCCCAGGGTCTCGGAGACGGCGTCGACGAACGCGGCCGTGTCGTGGTGGAGCGTCGCCTCCAGCTCGGCGATCCGCTCCGGGCTTGGAGCGCGAGCTGCGTCCCTGATCACGCGGGCGGTGTCCTCTGGGACGACCCCCAGCTCGGCCCAGGCGTCGAGCGCCGCGAGCTCGACGTCCAGCCACCGGGCGAGCTTCTCCTCGTCCGACCAGATCGCCTGCATGGCCGGGCGGGAGTAGCGCGGAATCACTGTTGCGATTCTAGACGTCGTCCCGGCGCGGGCTTGCCTAGCCGACCGAGAGGATCCGGGTCGCGAGGATGGCCGCGTTCCTCGCGCTGTCGACGCCGACCGTCGCGACGGGCACGCCCGGCGGGAGCTGGGTGATCGAGAGCAGCGCGTCGAGCCCGTCCAGCACGCTCTTCTCGGAGCGAAGCGGAACGCCGATCACCGGCAGGTCAGTGTGCGCGGCGACGACTCCCGGCAGGGCGGCGGCGAGGCCTGCTCCGGCGATCAGCACCTTGATGCCGCGCTGGCGGGCCGTGCGCGCGTAGTCGGCGACGGCGTCGGGTGTCCGGTGGGCGGAGCGAACCTCGAGCTCGTGCGGGATCCCGTGCGAGGCGAGCTCGTCCAGCGCGGGCTGCATCCGGTCGCGGTCCGACTCGGAGCCGACGAGGATGCCGACGACCGGGCTGTCAGATGCGGACATGGCCCTCGGCTGCCGCAAGCCCGATATCCCGGCGATAGCGGATCCCGGCGAACGAGATCCGGGCGCCCGCCTCGTAGGCGGCTGTGCGAGCGGCGGCGAGATCGTCGGCTACAGCGGTGACGTTCAGGATCCGTCCGCCGTTCGTGACGAGTCGTCCTTCGCGCCGCGCGGTGCCGGCGTGAAAGACGAGCGCCCCGGTTGCCTCGGCGTCCTCGACGCCGTCGATCGGAGTCCCGGTGTCGTTGCTCTCCGGGTAGTCGCCGCCCGCCAGCACGACCGTCACCGCAGCCTGGCTGCCCACGGAAAGGTCACCGTTCAGGCCGCCTCCCGCGACGCCGGCCAGCGCCTCGAGCAGATCGCCTTCGAGGCGCGGCAGGATCGACTGCGTCTCCGGGTCGCCGAAGCGGCAGTTGAACTCGAGCACGCGAGGCCCGTCCTCGGTGAGCATGAGGCCCGCGTACAGCAGACCCGAGAAAGGCGTTCCGCGCTTTGCGAGCTCCGAGAGAACGGGCCGGTGAATCTTCTCGACGAGCTCCTCGACGTCCTCCTCGCCGAGCCACGGCACGGGCGAGTACGAGCCCATCCCGCCGGTGTTGGGCCCCGTCTCGCCCTCGCCCGCGCGCTTGAAATCCTGGGCGGGCGCAAGCGGCGCGGCGTCACGCCCGTCGGTCAGGACGAAGAGCGAGACCTCGTCGCCCTCGAGGAGCTCCTCGATCACGGGCTCACCCTCGAGTGCAGCCGCCGCTCGCAGCCCGGCGTCGAGCTCCCCCTGCGTCCGGCAAACGAAGACGCCTTTGCCGGCCGCGAGCCCATCGGCCTTGACGACACACGGAGGGCGCACGTCGGTGAGCCGAGTCGCAGTGGGGACGCCGGCCGCTTCCATCACCTCCTTGGCGAAGCTCTTCGAACCCTCGATCCGCGCAGCCCCACGGCCCGGTCCGAAGACGGAGATCCCCGCGTGTCGGAGGGTGTCGGCAAGCCCTGCGACGAGCGGTGCCTCCGGCCCGATGACGACCAGGTCGATGCCGATCGTGTGGCACAGGTCGAGTAGCCCCTCGGCGTCCTCGGCTCGCACCGGGTGGCATTCGCCGATGCGTGCGATTCCCGGGTTTCCCGGGGCGGCGTGGAGCGACTCGAGGCGTCGGCTCTGCGAGAGCTTCCAGGCGAGCGCGTGCTCTCGCCCGCCCGAGCCGACGACCAGGACCCTCACGAGCCGAGTCTACTGAGCGAACCGGCGCCGTCGGCGCCAACGCCATCCGACAGCCCTTGGTCCCGTAATTCGGTTCGCCCGGCCTCCTCCCCGATGCGATCGTAATCGTGAAAAGCGCACGTGTCTGTGACCAGACGGTGACGAAAGCGTGCCGAAAAGGCCCGGGTACGCTACGAGCGCGATGGGAGCCGACAACGAAGCCCTCGAGGCTCCGCCTTACTCGGCCGCGGCGGTCGAGGTCGTGCGCATGCCCGGGGGGCGCCCGGACCGCGACCGGGTGGCGGTCGAGGAGCCGCTCGAGATCCGGATCGGCGGCCGGCCCGTCGCGGTGACGATGCGGACTCCCGGCCACGACGAGGAGCTCGCGCTCGGCTTCTGCCTCTCCGAAGGGCTGCGTCCCGCGAGCGCGGCACCGCCCGCCGACCTGGCCGCGAACACCGTCGAGGTCGACGCACCCGGCTTCGACCCGGCCCGCCTCCAGCGCAGCTTCTACACCAGCTCGTCCTGCGGTGTCTGTGGCAAGGGTGCGCTCGAGGCCGTCGGCGTCGAGGCGCCGCGCGTGGAGAG
>DATIXI010000024.1:0-54824 GCA_035518635.1 Gaiellaceae bacterium | reverse complement strand
CGCGAGCCGTTGCGGAAACAGACGTGAGTGATCGAGACGATCTTGGTGCGCTCGGTGATGCGGTCGGCGAAGCGCTCGGTGGGGATGAGGTTGCCGGCGGCGGGCACATGCACCACGCGTGCGCCACGCGGCGCCTGGGCGTGCCAGATCTGGCCGATGGTGGGGAACTCGTAGTCGCTGATCACGACCTTCGGCCGCTGCGAGAAGTCGAGCGCGCTCGCGAACGAGCTCACCCCGGCCGACAGCGAGGTCGTGACGGCGATGTCGTCGGGCTCCGCGTTCACGAGGCCCGCGAAGGCGTTGCGCGCCGCCTCGGTGCGCTCGACCCAGTAGTCCCACGGCGCCCCGCGCTCGTCCCAGCCGGTGAGGTACTCGTCGTACGCCGCGCGCACCGCATCCGAGAGCGCACCCTGGGAGCACGAGTTGACATAGACGAGACGCTCGAAGATCGGGAAGCGCGCGCGGCACGCCGACACGGAGGAGCTAACGGCCAAGGTAGGCCTTTCGCAGGTCCTCGTCCTCACGCAGGTCGGCCGCCTTGCCCTCGAGCACCAGGCGTCCGGTGGAGAGCACGTAGCCGCGGTCGGCGATCGAGAGCGACACGTTCGCGTTCTGCTCGACGACGAGGATCGCGACACCCGACTCGTGCACCTGTTTGATGATCTCGAAGTTGCGCTCGACGAGGATCGGCGCGAGCCCCATCGACGGCTCGTCCATCAGCAGCAGCTTCGGCCGGGACATGAGCGCCCGGCCCATCGCGACCATCTGCTGCTCGCCCCCGGAGAGCGTGCCTGCCAGCTGGTGTCGGCGCTCGCGGAGGAGCGGGAAGAGCGTGTACACGCGGTCGAGGTCCTCCTTCGTCCCGCCGCCGTGGAGGTACCCGCCCATCTGGAGATTCTCGAGCACGCTCATCGGCCCGAACAGGCGCCGGTTCTCCGGGACGATCGCCATGCCCTTTCCGATCCGGTAGCTCGTGGCTCGGCCGGTCACGTCCTCGCCGTCGAACTCGACGCTGCCGTTCCTCGGTTTGACGATCCCGAGGATCGTCTTCAGCGTGGTGGACTTGCCGGAGGCGTTGCCGCCGAGCAGACAGACCAGCTCCCCTTTCTCCACCTCCATCGAGACGCCCTGCAGGATGTGGATCTGCCCGTAGAACGTGTCGACGTCGTCGAGCCGCAACAGCATCAGACGGCCTCTTCTTGCGCACGCGCGCCCAGGTATGCCTCGACCACGAGCGGGTGCGTGGCCACCTCGTCGAAGGAGCCTTCGGCGATCTTGACACCGTGATCGAGGGCGATCACGCGATCGGAGATTCCCTCGACCACGTGCATGTCGTGCTCGATCACGAGGATCGAGTAGCCCGCCTTCTCGCGGAGCTCTCCGATCAGCTCCGTGATCTCGTGCGTCTCGTTGGGGTTCATCCCGGCCGCAGGCTCGTCGAGGAGGAGCAAGCGTGCGTTCGTCGCCATCGCGCGGGCGATCTCGAGCCTCCGGCGGTTCGCGTACGAGAGGCTGTACGCGTACTGGTCGTGGCGGTAGCCGACGAGCCGCTGTCCGAAGAACGCGAGCTTCTCCTCGGCAAGCGCCCGGATCCGCTTCTCCTCGCGCCGGGAGCGCGGCAACTGCAGCATCGCCTCGACGACGCTCGCCTTCGTATGGCCGTACGTGGCCGCCATGACGTTCTCGAGCACGGTCATGTTCAGGAACAGCCGTAGCGACTGGAAGGTCCGGGCGATCCCGCGGTCAGTGATCTTGTGCGGCGGCAGCCCCGAGACCCGCTCGCCCTCGAAGACGATCTCGCCGGAGTCGACGTCGAAGATCCCGGTGATCAGGTTGAAGACGGTTGTCTTGCCTGCGCCGTTCGGGCCGATGACGCTCACGATCTCGCCCTCGTCGACGTGCATCGTCAGGTGGTCGACGACCGTCAGCCCGCCGAAGGCCTTGGAGACGTCACGCAACTCAAGAAGGCGCACTTCAGACGACCTCCACCCGGGCCGTACCGAAGATCCCGGACGGGCGGACGTTCATGATCACGACGAGCAGCGCACCGAGCAAGATCAGGCGCGTCGCGCCGGACACCTGCTCGACGAGCTCGTTCTCCCAGACGAAGGCGGCCAGATAGAGCGTCGGGATCAGCAGGAGGGTCCGCCACCAGCCACGGACGAGCGTCAGGACGAGCGCCATCGCGATCAGAGCAAAGTACGCCCAGCCACCGATCCTCCCTGGGTGCGTGGGAAGGAGAACCCAGTGCTCGAGCGGCCCGGCGAGCCTCGCGCCGCCCTGGATGTGGCCTGCCGTTCCACGCGGCCACACTGCGCCCGCGACCCCGTGGACGACGAACCCGAACGCGATCGTCCCCACGATGACGACGACCGGCCTGTACCACGGCCGCATCGCGAGGAAGAGCCCCACTACGAGGGCGCCGTAGAAGAGGAGCCTCGCGTTCTCGGAGGAGCGCAGCAGCTCGGGCACGCCGTTCACGATCAGCGCGCCGATCACGACCCCGCCGATGCTGCCGAGGCCGCCGAGGATGGCAATCGCGTAGATCGTGATCAGCAGGCCGACGTCGTAGTCGCCCGGAAAGGCTCCCGACTGCACCGAGCCGAAGATCGTCCCGCAGTATCCCGCGATGGCCGCGCCGAACACGAACGCGAGGAGCTTCAGCCGGTTAACCGGGATGCTCATGACTTCGGCGGCCAGAGGGTCCTCGCGCAGGGAGCGCCAGGCGCGACCCGTCCGCGACCTGTTGACGAAGAAGAGCATCGCCATCAGCACGGCAAGCGAGATCAGCGTGTAGAAGTAGTACCCCTTCGTGGTCGAGATGCTGTAGCCGAAGAACCTGAGGGGGTCGATCTGGTCGAGGCCGTTCGCCCCCCCGGTGATGTCCACCTTTCCGACGAACGGATACGACCAGTCGCTGGGCCCCCCGTTCGCGTTGTTGACGAAGATCACGAACGCCTGCAGGAAGAAGAGCGTCACGATCGCCAGGTAGTCGCCGGAGACACGCCAAGACGTCAGGCCGAGCAAAAGCCCGACCAGCGCGGTAAACGCCACGGCGATCGGCACCGCGAGCTCGGCCGGCAGGTGGTGGCCCGAGTGTCCGCTGGCCATGATCCCGAACGCGTATGCGCCGACGCCGAAGAAGGCGATGTAGCCGAGGTCGAGGAGCCCGGCGAAGCCGACCACGACGTTCAGCCCCAGCGCCAGCAGGGCGTAGATGAGCGTGATCAGCCCGTAGCGGTAGAGGTTCCCCTCGTTCGCGACGAAGCCGAAGACGACGAACGGCGCGAACAGGATCGCGAGATGGCCGGCGGGTGGCACGCGATCCCAGCCTTGGATGACCGCTCCCGTGAGCCCGCCGTGAGCCTGCCGGCGCTCCTCGTGGCGTGCAACCCACTCGTCGACGCCGACCTTCGGCGCCTCGGCGGCCTCCTCAGTAGGCCCGGTAACGGGGCTGCCGTCTGGAGGGCTTCCGTCGGCGGGCGCGCTCATACCTTCTGGATCGTCGGCGACCCGAGCAGGCCGCTGGGCCGGAGGAGGAACATCGCGATGAGGAGGGCGAACACGTAGAGGTTGGCGTACGTGGAGCCGCCGGGTAGGTATCCAGTAGCGAAGGCCTCGAGGAGGCCGATGAGGTAGCCGCCGAGCATTGCACCGGGAATGCTCCCGATCCCTCCCACGACGGCCGCCGTGAAGCCCTTCAGGCCCGCGGTGAAGCCCATCAGCGGAGAGGCCTGGCCGAAGAGGATCACGAACATGACCCCGGCCGCGGCCGCGAGCGCCGACCCGACGAAGAACGTGAACGAGACGACACCGTCGACGCTGATCCCCATCATCTCGGCCGCCTCGCGGTCGAAGGAGGTTGCCCGCATCGCCTTTCCGGTGCGGGTGCGGGACACGAGCAGCGTGAGGACGATCATCAGGACGATCGAGGTGACGATCGTGAGGATCTGGATGTTCGAGATGAGGAAGTTCGCGCCGACGCGGTAGCTCTTGACGTTGATCAGGTCGAACGTCCCGTAGTCGCGGAAGTTCGGGCCCCAGAGGAGCAGCGCGCTGTTCTGCAGGAAGATCGAGACCCCGAGCGCGCTGATGAGCGGCGCGATCCGCGGCGCGTTCCGGAGCCGCCGGTAGGCGAAGCGCTCGATGCCGACTCCGAGCATGCCGCAGGCCAGCATCGCGACGAGGAACATGATCGCGATCGCGAGCCAGCCGGCCACGTCGGTGTTGAGCGGGCCGCCGAGCCACTGCAACACGAAGAAGGCGACGTATGCGCCGACCATGTAGACGTCGCCGTGGGCGAAGTTCAGGAGCTTCAGGATCCCGTACACCATCGTGTACCCGAGCGCGATCAGCGCGTAGATGCTCCCGAGGGTGAGTCCGCTGACCAGCTCGCCGAAGAACAGGTTCCAGTTCACGGGTGGGACAAGATCGCATAAACGCGTACGGCCCACCGGTTGGTGGGCCGTACGCTCATCAGATCAGATCGACGGGACTACCCGACGCGGACGAAAACGCCCTTGGACGAGTGGTACACGCCGAACGGATGCTTCTTCAGGTTGCCGGTCTTGGCGAAATTGATCGGAAGGCCGATCAGCGACGTCTTGACCGGGATGTTGGTCTTCTTGATCTGAGCGCGGACCTCGGCGCGGGTCGCCTTGCCGTCCTTGCAGGCCCGGTCGATCGCGGCCGAGACGACGTGTACGGCCTCGAACGTGGGGGCGCCGAAGAACTCGGTCTGGCCCTTGTGCAGCTTCTTGAAGCCCGCGATCCGCTTGTCCTTGGTGTTGACCGGGAAGAACGTGTCGTACACGTTCGACCCGACACCGGAGAATGCGGGATCGAAGAGACCGTCGCCGCCCATCAGCTTGACGCTGCCGCGGCCGAGGCCCTTCATCTGCTGGCCGAACGCCTGGCCCTTCGGCGGCAGCTGCCACGGGATGTACACCAGCTGCGTGTTCTGCGGGATCTTGTTGATCACGGACGTGAAGTCGGACAGCTGCTGGCTGACGCCGTCGCGGCCGACAGTGAGGCCCTTGGCCTTCAGCTGCGACTCGACCGAGTCGGCGAGGCCGATGCTGTAGGCCTCCTGGTCGTCGATGATGTAGACCCGCTTGAGCTTGAGCTTGTTGACGATGTACGCCGATGCGCTCTTGCTCTGGTCATCGTCCGTCGGCACCGTCCGGAAGAAGTAGCCGGTGCGGGTGCCGTCGGTCGCGATCGCGGCGTTCGTCGCCGAGCCAGAGACGAAGCCGAGGCCGGCGCCCTTGAGCGCTCCGGTCGTCGCCTTCACCTCGTTCGACCCGGCGGGGCCGACCACGCCGAGGACCTTGGCGTTGGAGCCGAGCGCCTGTGCGCCCTGCACCGCCGCCGCCGTACCGTTCGGACCGCCCAGCTCCGTGTCCTCGGGTACCAGCTTGATCTTCGACTTCTTGTGGCCCTTGTTGTACAGCCGTACGTAGTACTTCGCCCAGTCGACCTGCGTCTGTCCGAGCGAGGCTGCGGGCCCGGTGATCGGAGCCATGAACCCGATGTAGCGGGTCGAGCCGCACTTGACCGCCCCGGACGAGACCGAGGCGGCCGAGGCTGCACGGCTCGGGGACTTGCTCGAGCCGAAGGCAGCCGTTGTCAGGGCGGCCACCCCTGCCGCGAAGAGCGCGGCGACTACGAGTTTCTTCATGTTGCCCTCCTGTTGACTACTTGCACCGTGATGAGACTCCGATTCCCCCTATTCGTTTGCCTCGTACGCGCGCGAGGCGGGGTCCCCGGCAGGGTGGAAGACGGCCACGATCCGCATCGGGGCATCGCCGCTGTTCTCGAGCGAGTGCAGCTTGAACGGCGGTAGGTGGATGCACGTTCCGGCCGCGACCGGCTCGTGGGCGTCGTCGATGTGGAGCACGCCCTCGCCCTCGAGGACGTAGATCACCTCGTCGTAGACGTGGCTGTGCTCCGGGGCTCGCCCCGGGGCGATGATGCCGAAGAACTGCGTCAGCTCGGTGCAGCCGACCTCGTCCGTGACGAGGTAGCGGAACTCGCGGTCGCCGCTCGCCGGCAGCGCAGGCTGGTCGGTGTAACGCACGGTCCGTCGGCCTTCGATCGGGGCGGCCGCGGACTGCGGAGCGACTGCGGAGACGACGAGCAGCGTGTCCGGGCCCGGGTTGTCGACCTCGTACGTCTCGCCTGCCACGACGTAGGCGCCGGTGCCCGGGTCGAGCTCGCTCGACCGGCCGTCGACGAGCAGCGTGCCGCGGCCGGAAACCGCGTACATGACCTCCTGGACGCCTTCGAGAGTGTGTGGCTGCGAGCGGCCGGGCTCGTAGCGGGCGACGTGCAGCTCCAGGAGCTCGGACCCGAGGCCGGTGTCGATTGCGACTACTCGGGAGGCCGTGTCGCCCTCTGCACGGGTCGACTCGAGCGCCGACTCAGCCACAGTGTGATCCGGCATCCGGGCATTCTATGCGGCCGTCTACTGCGGCGTTTCGCCTGCAAGGATCGTCGCCAGCTTCGAGGAGTCGATGTTCCCGCCGGAGACGATGCAGACGATCTTCCCGGGCCCGCCCTCGCCCGCGAGGGCAGCGGCAAGCGCGAGCGCCCCCGCCCCCTCCGCGACGACTCGCGCCCGCTCGGCGAGGAGCCGCACGGCCGCCGCCGTGTCGTCGATGGACGCGGCCAGCGCGCCGTCGAGCGCCTCACGCGCCCGGGGCCACATCTCGGGCAGCACGCCCGGCGCGCCGGATCCGTCCACGAACGACGGCCGGTAGTCGACGGTCCGTGGCTCGCCGGCCGCGAACGATGCGGTCAGCGGAGCACCGGTCTCCGGCTCGACGGCGTAGACCCGCGTCTCCGGCCTCAGCTGCTTGACCGCGCTCGCGATCCCGGTGCTGAGCCCGCCGCCGCCGAACGGCACGAGCACGACGTCCGGGTCGGGCAGGTCCTCCAGCAGCTCGAGCCCGATCGTCCCGTTGCCCGCCATCACGCGCTCGTCCTGGACCGGGTGGACGAAGACGCCCTCGGCCTCGGGGTAGCTCGAGGTCACGATCGCCTCCCACCAGCGCTCGTGGGTCACCTTGACCGTCCGGCCGCCGAGCCGCTCGATCGCCGCGAGCTTCGTCTCGGGCGCGTGGTCGGGGACGACCACGGTGCACGGGATTTCCAGCTCCCGCGCCGCCCAGGCGACGCCCTGACCCATGTTCCCGGCGCTCGCAGTCACGACGCCGGCCTCCAGCTCGGCCGGTGGGATCTGGAGGACCGCGTTCAGCGCTCCGCGGACCTTGAACGAGCCGATCGGCTGAAGGTTCTCGAGCTTGAGGTAGATCTCGCCCGGGTGCTGGAGTCGCACCAGCGGGGTGCGGACGATCCGGTCGGCCAGTCGCTCGCGCGCTGCGCGGATCTCGCCGAGCGGGATCAGAACGGCACCGAGGCCCCGACGCCCTCGGCCTGTGCGCGGGCGTACACGTGCTCCGCTGCGGCCAGGTCCTCGACCCCGAGGCCGAGTGACTTGAAGACGGTCAGCTCGCCGTCCGAGCGGCGCCCGTCCTGCGCGCCGATCAGCACCTCGCCGAGCTCCGCGCGGATGTGCTCGGGGCCGAGCCCGGCCATCAGGTAGTCGCCGGACTCGTTCACCATCGACTCGCGCGCGTCGGCAAAGAGGGCCGCGGTCTCCATCGTCTCCGTGTCGAGCTCGCGTGTCGAAGAGATCGACGAGCCCACGGCGTTGACGTGAGTCCCGGGCGCGAGCCAGTCGCGCGAGACGATGGGCTCCCGGGCGGCGGTGGCGGTCACGACCACGTCCGCGCCGCGCAGCGCCTCCTCGGCGCTGGCCGCCGCCCCGAGCGGGAACGGGACCTGTGCCTCGGCGACGAGGTCCTCCACCGCCTCGGGTCGGCGGCTCCACACGCGTGCGTGCTCGAATCGCCCGAGCTCGCCCATCGCCTCGAGGTGCGAGCGCGCCTGGACGCCAGCGCCGAGGATCGCGAGCTCCCGCGCGTCTGCCCGCGCCAGCGCCCGGGTCGCGACGGCCGACACGGCCGCGGTGCGGATCGCGGTCACGGCCGAGCCGTCGAGCAGCGCGCGCAGCTGTCCCGTCTCGCCGTCGAACAGCAGCACGCCGCCCTGGTGGGCGTCGAGTCCCTTGGCGGGGTTCCCGGGGAAGATGCAGACCGCCTTCAGGCCATAGGCGCGGTGGGGCTCGGAGCGGTGGGCCGGCATCAGGCCGATCAGGCTCTCCTCCCCGGGCGGGCGGATGGCGGAGCGCAGCGGCAGCCACATCCGGCCGCGCGCGAGATCGGACAGCGTCTCCTCCATCAGCTCGATGCACTCGCCCATGGGGAGCAGCCGATGGACGTCGTCGTGGGAGAGGACGAGAAGGTCGTCCATCAGGCAAACAGCTTGGCCAACTCGTCGCGCTCCTGCAGGGAGAGCGGCAGCTCCAGCGCCGCGAGCGCCTGCTCCAGATGTTCGGGGCGGCGCGGGCCGACGACGACCGCCGTCACCTGCGGAAGGCTCAGCACCCAGGCGGTCGCGAGGGTGGCCGGCGTCACGCCGCGATCGGCCGCGGCCGACTCGAACGCCTCGAGCGCGTCGAACGTCCGGTCGTTAGAGAGCTCCGTGTAGGGCCCGGGGCGGAGCGTCATCCGCGAGTCCTCGGGGTACGGCTCGCCGCGTCGGTATTTCCCGGTCAGCCAGCCGCCGCCGAGCGGGCTGAACGGCGTGAACCCGAGCCCCTCTCGCTCGCAGATCGGCAGCACGTCGGCTTCCGGCCCGCGCTGCAGCAGGCTGTACTCGTTCTGCACCCATTCGAAGCGGGCCAGTCCGAGCCGCTCGCTCGTCTCGAGCGCCTCCTCGAGCTGGGCGCCGTCGAGGTTGCTGCCGCCGATCGCCCTGACCTTCCCCGAGCGGACGAGCTCGTCGAGCGCGCGCAGGGTTTCCTCGATCGGCGTCTCCGGGTCGGGCTCGTGCGTCAGGTACATGTCGATCCGCTCGGTCCCGAGCCGGGAGAGGCTTCTCTCGGCCTCGCGCAGGATCCGCTCGCGCGAGAGGCCGTGGTCGTCCGGGTCGCCCGTGACCGACCAGTAGACCTTTGTGCTCAGGAGCACATCGGCACCCCGCTCGGCCCGCCAGCGGCCGACCCAGGTCTCGCTGCGGCCGCCGCCGTACGACGCGGCGGTGTCGAGGAAGCGGACCCCCGCCTCGAAGGCCGCGTCCATGAGCGCGAACGCCTCCCCCTCGCTCTCGCCGCCGCCGAAGAGCTCCGGCGCGGAGCCGATGCCGCCGAAGTTCCCGCAGCCGAGACCGATCCGAGAGACCTCGAGCCCGCTTCGTCCGAGTCGCCTGACCTCCACGAGGTGAGGCTACTGCGGGCGGGAGAGCGCCGTCGCGACCGCCTCGAGGCTCGCGAGGTTGTGCCCGCTCGCGAAGACGTCCACGTACGGGAGCGCCGCCTGCATGCCGCGTGCGAGCGGCGCGTAGGCCGGGTCCTCCTTGAGCGGGTTCAGCCAGAACACCTCGTGGGCGAGGCGCGACAGGCGCGCCATCTGCTCGGCCAGGAGGTCGGGATCGCCGACCTCGAGCCCGTCCGAGAGGATCACGACATTCGCGCCGCGGGCGAGGCCGCGGTGGCCGTACTCGTCGAGGAACCGCTTGAGCGAGTCGCCGATCCTCGTGCCCCCGTTCCAGTCGACGACCTCGGCGGCGGCCCGGCTCAGCGCCTCGTCGAGGTCCGCGGTCGCGAGCGCCCTCGTGAGCCTGGTCAGGCGCGTCCCGAAGCAGAACGCCTCGAAGCGCCGGTCGCTGCGCAGCACGGCGTGCGAGAACATCAGCAGCGCGCGCGAGTAGTCGGCCATCGAGCCGGACACGTCCAGGATCAGGATCAGCCGTCGGGGCCGCCGTCGCCGCGTCCGCCAGGCGCGCTCGACCGGCTCGCCGCCCGTCCGGAACGAGCGCCGCAGGGTCCGGCGCAGGTCGGGATCGCCGCGCCGCGACGCCTGCGTGCGGCGGGCCCTGCGCGGCGGAAGCCTGAACGGCACCTCGCCCATCAGAGCCGCGAGCTGGGCGAGCTCCTCCGGCGAGCACTGCGCGAAGCTCTTCTCCCGGAGCAGCTCGACGGGGCTCGCGAGCCCGAGGTCGACCTCCTGCGCGGGGGCCGTGACGCGGACCAGCGTACGGGTGTCCGGTTCCACCTCGCCGAAGAACGTCGCGAAGACGCGGTCGTAGACCGGCACGTCCTGAGGACGGCCGAGCAACGTGGCGCGGCCGGCCCAGTAGAGGTCGTCCGGCGAGAGCGCGGCGGCCGCTCGGCAGAAGTCGGCGATCCGGCCGGTGCCCACGGGCAGCCCCTCGTCGCGGAGAGTCCGGCCGAAGAGGGTCAGCGTCTCGGCCGCGTCACTCACGGCCTGAGGGGGACGACGCGAGCGTCGGCTCACGGGGCGAGCTCGGGCAGCTCGGCCTCGACCCGGCGCAGGTCGTCGCGGTTCTTGACCGCCCACCCGATCGTGTCGCGTGCGGGCGCGCCCTCGGCGGACGAGGCGCCGAGCAGCGAGAGCGCCTGCGCCCAGTCGATCGCCTCGGCGACGCCCGGCAGCTTGATCAGGTCGAGCTCGCGCAGCCGGCCGACGGTCTCCGCCACGGACCGGGCGAGCTGCTCCGAGACGTCCGGCACGCGCAGGCGGACGATCTCCACCTCGCGCTCGAGGTCCGGGAAGTCGATCCAGTGGTAGAGGCAGCGCCGCTTGAGCGCGTCGTGGAGCTCGCGCGTCCTGTTCGAGGTGACGACGACGGCCGGCGGCTCAGCGGCCGAGATCGTCCCCAGCTCGGGGACGGTGACCGCGTACTCCGAGAGCACCTCGAGCAGGAACGCCTCGAACTCGTCGTCCGCGCGGTCGAGCTCGTCGATCAGGAGCACGGCTCCCGGTCCGCTGCGGATCGCCTGCAGCAGCGGGCGCTCGAGCAGGAAGTCAGGCCCGTAGAGCTCGGCCACGCGCTCCTGTGGGTCGAGCTCGCCTACCTGCAACGCGCGGGCGTAGAGGAGCTGGCGCGAGTAGTCCCATTCGTAGAGCGCCTGGGCCGCGTCGATTCCCTCGTAGCACTGGAGCCTGATCAGCTCCGCGTCGAGGATGCGGGCCAGCGTCTTGCCGACTTCGGTCTTCCCGACGCCCGCCTCGCCCTCGAGCAGGAGCGGGCGGCCCATCGTGAGCGAGAGGTAGATCGCCGTCGCGAGCCCGCGGTCGGGGAGGTACGACTCGTCCGCGAGCGCGCGCTCGAGGCTGTCGACGGAATCCGGGCGCATGTACGACATCGTAGGGAACGACGACCCTGCGGAGGACCCCTGCGGGGGCGTATCCTCGACATCGCAACCTGGGTTGGGGCGGACCAAGGAGGTGGCCTGATGTACCCCGCCAGCTTCGAGTACTTCGTACCGACGACGCTCGAGGAGGCGGGCGAGATCCTCGAACGCTTCGGGGACGAGGCCAAGGTCCTCGCCGGCGGGCAGAGCCTGATCCCGCTGATGAAGCTTCGCTTCGCCTCGCCACGGGCGCTCGTCGACGTCAACGGCATCAAGGGGCTCGACAGGCTCTCCGAGGAGGGCGGCGGGCTCAGGATCGGCGCGCTGGTCAGGCACTCGGCCTGCGAGGGATCCGAGCTCCTGCAAGGGCGCTTCGGCGCGCTCGGCGACGCGGCACCGCAGATCTCCGATCCGATCGTTCGCAACCGCGGCACGGTTGGCGGCTCGCTCGCGCACGCCGATCCCCAGGGCGACTGGGGCTCGGTCATGCTCGCGGTGGGCGCCGAGGTCGTCGCGCACGGCCCGGACGGCGACCGCACGATCCCGGTCGCCGAGTTCTTCGACGGGCCGTTCACCACGAAGCTCCGGCCCTCGGAGATCCTGACCGAGATCCGGGTCCCGGATCCGGGCCCGAGGGCGGGCGGCACCTACCTCAAGCTCGAGCGGAAGGTGGGCGATTTCGCCACGGTTGGCGTCGCCGTCCACGTCTCGTTCTCGAACGGCTCGGTCGGGCGCGCCGGGATCGCGTTGACGGGCGTCGGCCCGACGAACCTCGCGGCAACCGCCGCCGAGGAGGCGCTCGCGGGAAAGGCGCTCGACGACGAGGCGATCGGCGAGGCCGCGCGCCTCGCGGCCGAGGCCGCCCAGCCGCACACCGACCTGCGCGGCACCGAGGAGTACAAGCGGAATGTCGTCCGTGTGTTCACCGAGCGAGGCCTCCGGGCCGCGGCCGAAGGAGGAAGCAAATGACGGAGGTCACCGCCGCCCACGAGGGCGTGATCAACCGCCCGATCAGCGTCACGGTCAACGGGCAGGAGCGCTCTGCGATCGTCGAGACGCGACTGCTGCTCGTCCACTTCCTCCGCGAGACGCTCGGCCTGACCGGTACGCACATCGGCTGCGACACGACCAGCTGCGGCGCCTGCACGGTGCTGGTCGACGGCGTCCCGGTCAAGTCCTGCACGCAGTTCGCGGTGCAGGCCGACGGCCACGAGGTCACGACGGTCGAGGGCCTCGCGACCGCCGAGGGGCTGCACCCGATCCAGGTGGGGTTCCACGAGGAGCACGGGCTCCAGTGCGGGTTCTGCACGCCCGGGATGATGCTCACGGCGTCGGCCTTGCTCGAGCGAAACCCGAGCCCGTCGGAGGAGGAGATCCGCTGGGCGCTCTCCGGCAACGTCTGCCGCTGCACCGGCTACCAGAACATCGTCAAGGCGGTCCAGCACGCGGCCGCAGCGCTCGGAGGGGAGTGAGATGGCGACCACCGAAGAAGAGATCCGCGGCATCGGCCACTCGGTCAAGCGCCAGGAGGACATGCGCTTCATCCGCGGGCGCGGCAACTACGTCGACGACGTCGTCCTGCCCGGAATGCTCCACCTCGAGCTGCTGCGGAGCCCGTTCGCGCACGCGCGGATCAAGTCCATCGACACCTCCGCAGCCGAGGCGCTGCCCGGCGTGGTCGCGGTCGTGACCGGCGAGCTGATGGCCCAGCACAACCTGGCCTGGATGCCGACGCTCTCGGGCGACACGCAGGCCGTGCTTGCCACCGACAAGGTCCGCTTCCAGGGCCAGGAGGTGGCGGCCGTGGTCGCCGAGACCGCGTACATCGCCAAGGACGCGCTCGAGCTGATCGACGTCGACTACGAGCCGCTCCCGGCCGTGACGACGCCGCAGCAGGCACTGGAGCCTGACGCCCCGGTGATCCGCGACGAGAAGGAAGGCCAGACCGACAACGCCATCTACCACTGGGAGGCCGGCGACAAGGACGCGACCGACAAGGCGTTCGCAGACGCCGACAGGGTCGTCGAGCTCGACACCTTCTACCCGCGCTGCCACCCGTCGCCGCTCGAGTGCTGCGGTTGTGTGGCGGACGTCAACCCGGCGACCGGGAAGGCGACGATCTACATGACCTCGCAGGCGCCGCACGCACACCGCACGCTGTTCGCGCTCGTGGCCGGCCTGCCCGAGCACAAGATCCGGATCATCTCGCCGGATATCGGCGGCGGCTTCGGCAACAAGGTGCCGATCTACCCCGGCTACGTCGTCGCGACAGCGGCGTCGCTCCTGATCGGGCGGCCGGTGAAGTGGGTCGAGGACCGGACCGGGAACCTGATCTCGACCGGTTTTGCCCGCGACTACCACATGCACGGCGAGCTCGCTGTGAAGGACGGGAAGATGACCGGCCTCCGCGTGAAGCTCCTCTCGGACAACGGCGCGTTCTTCTCGGACGCGCAGCCGACGAGCTGCAAGGCCGGGCTCTTCCACATCGTCACCGGCTCCTACGACATCCCGGCCGCCCACGTCGAGACGGACGGCGCGTACACGAACAAGGCACCGGGCGGCGTCGCCTACCGCTGCTCGTTCCGCGTCACCGAGGCGTCGTACCTGATCGAGCGCCTCGTCCAGACCGCGGCCTACGAGCTCGGCGTCGACCCGGTCGACTTCCGGAAGTCGAACTTCATCCAGCCGGACCAGTTCCCGTACCGCTCGGCGACCGGGTTCGAGTACGACTCCGGCGACTACGGGGCGGCGATGGACCTCGCGCTCGAGAAGCTCGGCTACGCCGACCTGCGCAAGGAGCAGGAGGAGGCCCGCAAGGAGGGCAAGCTGATCGGCATCGGCGTCGCCTCGTTCACGGAGGTCGTGGGCGCGGGCAAGGGCTCCGAGTACCAGATCGCCGGGCTGCGGATGAACGACGGCGCCGAGCTCCGCATCCATCCGACCGGCAAGGCCGTGCTCAAGCTCAGCGTCAAGTCGCAGGGTCAGGGGCACGAGACCACGTTCGCCCAGATCGTCGCCGAGGAGCTCGGGCTCCAGCCCGAGGACGTCGAGGTGCAGGAGGGCGACACCGACAACACGCCCTACGGGCTCGGTACCTACGCGAGCCGCTCCACGCCCGTCTCGGGCGCTGCGACGGCGATGGTCTCGCGCCGGATCCGCAAGAAGGCGCAGAAGATCGCCGCCCACCTCCTGGAGGCGTCCGAGGACGACCTCGAGTGGGAGAAGGGCCGCTTCAGCGTCAAGGGCGCGCCGGACAAGTCGACGACGATTCAGGACATCGCGTTCGCGGCGTACACCAACGTGCCGGACGGGATGGAGGACGGGCTCGAGGGCGTCTACTACTACGACCCGCCGAACATGACGTACCCGTTCGGGACGTACGCGGTGGTCGTCGAGGTCGACCGCGGCACCGGCGCGTGGAAGGTTCGCCGCGTGGTCGCGGTCGACGACTGCGGCGTGCGGATCAATCCGATGATCGTCGAGGGCCAGATCATGGGCGGCCTCACCGAGGGCTTCGCGATCGCGGCGATGGAGCTGATCACCTTCGACGAGGACGGCAACTGCATCGGCTCCAACTTCATGGACTACCTGCTCCCGACGGCCTGGGAGACGCCGTCCTTCGAGCTCGGCGAGACCGTGACGCCGTCGCCGCACCATCCGATCGGCGCCAAGGGCGTCGGCGAGTCTGCGACCGTCGGCTCGCCCGCCGCGTTCGTGAACGCCGTCGTCGACGCGCTCGCCCATGCGGGCGTCCGGAACCTCGAGATGCCGGTCACCTCCGACAAGGTGTGGGCGGCGCTCCAGGAGGCGGGCCTCGCCGAATGAACGTCCTCGTCGAGGCCGGACGGCTCACCGCTGAAGGGAGGCCGTTTGCGCTCGCGACCGTCGTGGACGTCGAGCGTCCCGCTTCCGCTCGCCGTGGCGACCATGCGATCGTCACGCCCGAGGGCGCGTTGCACGGCTGGGTCGGCGGTGCCTGCACGGAGTCGACTGTCGTCCGCGAGGGGCTGCTCGCGCTCGCCGACGGCGAGTCGCGCGTCGTGCGGGTCGAGGGCGGCTGTGCGTCGGAAGGGACGATCGAGCTCCTAGTGGAGCCGCGGCTGCCCACACCGCTCGTGTCGGTGGTCGGTGACAGCCCGGCGGCGCGGACGCTCGTCGAGCTGGCGCAGACGCTCGGCTGGCGGGTCGCGGAGCAGCTCGAGTCGCAGGCCGACGCCGTCGTCATCGCCTCGATGGGGCAGGGCGACGAGGAGGCTCTCCAGGCCGCGCTGGCGGGCGGCGCCGGCTACGTCGGCCTCGTGGCCAGCTCGAAGCGCGGCTCGGCCGTGCTCGCGGAGCTGCGCACGCGAGGGCTCGACGAGGAGGCGCTCGCCCGGGTCCGCTGCCCGGCCGGGCTCGACCTCGGCCCCTCGAGCCAGGAGGAGATCGCGGTCGCGATCCTCGCCGAGCTGGTCGCCTGGCGGCACACGAAGCCGGTCTCGCCCGGGCAGCTCGTTGAGCCCGTCGTCGCGATCGACCCTGTCTGCGGCATGACGGTGACAATCGCGGGAGCGACCGAGACCGCCGTTCACGGCGGCGTCACGTACTACTTCTGCGGCTCGGGCTGTCGGCGGCGCTTCGAAGAGGGCGCCGAGCGTTACCTCGAGGCGACCTCGTGAGAGACATCCTCGACACGCTCGCCCGCTGGAAGGCGTCCGGTGCAAAGGTGGCGACGGCCACGGTCGTCTCGACCGAGCGTTCGGCTCCACGGGACCCCGGCGCGATGCTCGCGGTCTCGGAGAGCGGCGACGTCGCCGGCTCGGTCACAGGCGGCTGCGTCGAGCCGGCGGTCTTCGAGGAGGCGCGCGAGGTGCTCGCGGGCGGCGGCGCCCGCCTGCGCACCTACGGGATCGCGGACGAGGAGGCCTTCGAGGTCGGCCTGCCCTGCGGCGGTACCGTCCACATCTTTGTCGACGCGATGGACCCCGCCACGATCGACCCGCTGGCCAAGGCGATCGAGGAGGAGCGGCCGGTCGCACGGGTCGTCCCCGTCTCGGGGCCGAACGCGGGTGCCGAGCGGCTCGTCTTCGCAGACGAGGAGGCGGGCGACGAGATCGGCCGCACGGCCCAGGAGCTGCTCGCGGCAGGCGAGACGGCAGTCGTCCGCGTCGGCGACGACGAGGTCTTCGTGGACTCGTTCGCCCCGCGGCCGAACATGTACGTCTTCGGCGCCGTCGACCACGCGGCCGCGGTCGCGGAGATCGGGCGCTTCCTCGGCTACCGCGTCACGGTCTGCGACGCGCGCGCGAAGTTCGTCACGACCGAGCGCTTCCCGGAAGCGGACGAGCTCGTCGTCGAGTGGCCGGACCGCTTCCTCGAGCGCTCGCCGGTGGACGAGCGCACGGCGATCTGCGTGCTGACGCACGACCACAAGTTCGACATCCCGGCGCTCAAGGCCGCGCTCGAGACGAACGCCGGCTACATCGGCGCGATGGGGAGCAGGCGCACGACCGAGCAGCGGCGGGAGCTGCTCCGCGCCGAGGGCGTCTCCGACGAGGAGCTCGCCCGCATCCACGCCCCGATCGGCCTCCGTATCGGCGCGCGCACCCCGCAGGAGGTCGCGGTCTCGGTCGCGGCGCAGCTGATCGAGGTCCTGCGCGCGCCGAAGGAGAGCCGCGCCGAGGCGGTGACGCCCTGAAGATCGAGAGCTCGTTCGAGGTTCCCGTTGCGCCCGAGAAGGCGTGGGACCTGCTGATGGACGTCCCGCGCGTGATCCCGTGCATGCCGGGCGCGACGCTGACGGAGACGGTCGACGACTCGAACTGGAAGGCCAAGATGAACGTGAAGCTCGGGCCGATCTCGCTCACGTTCGACACCGACGTCAAGCGCGAGGAGGCCGACGAGGCCGCGCGCAGGGCGAAGCTCTCCGCCAAGGCGCGAGAGGCCCGCGGCCGCGGCGCGGCCCAGGCGACGATCGAGTCCTCGCTCGCCGCGCTCGACGGCGGCACGCGCGTCGACGTGGCCACCGACCTGATGCTGACGGGAGCGGTGGCGCAGTACGGACGCGGGATCGTCGAGGACGTCTCGCAGCAGATGGTCAAGAGCTTCGCCGACTGCCTGAAGGCCCAGCTGGTCGCGACCCCCGACGAGGCCGAGGCGGCCGTGGCCGCGCAGGCGAAGCCGGTCGGAGGCCTGCGGCTCGGGCTGGGCGCGATCTGGCGCCAGATCACCGGCATCTTCCACAGGAGGAACTGATGAGAGAGATCGCGATCACGGTCAACGGCGACCGCCGCGAGCTGGAGGTCGAGCCGCGAGAGCTGCTCGTCTACGTCCTCCGCGAGCGGCTGGGCCTCACCGGGACGAACGTCGCGTGCGACACCACCTCCTGCGGCGCGTGCACCGTGCTGCTCGACGGCGAGTCGGTCAAGTCGTGCACGCTGCTCGCCGTCCAGGCCGACGGCCGTGAGGTGACGACGATCGAGGGCCTCGCCGAGAACGGGCACCTGCATCCCGTGCAGCAGGCGTTCCACGAGCAGCACGGGCTCCAGTGCGGCTACTGCACGCCAGGAATGGTCATGGCCGCGGTCAGCCTGCTCGGCGAGAACGCGAATCCGAGCGAGAGCGAGATCCGGGAAGCGCTCGAGGGCAATCTCTGCCGCTGCACCGGCTACGTCAACATCGTCAAGGCCGTCCGGCACGCGGCCGCCGTCTGAGGAGGCCGAGATGGCTGTGACCGAGCACGAGACCGGGATCGGCGCCTCCGCGCCGCGCAAGGAGGACGCGCGCCTCCTGCAGGGGCAGGGGAGCTACGTCGACAACCTGACGCTTCCGGGCATGCACTGGATGGCACTCGTCCGGAGCCCGCACGCGCGCGCGAGGATCAAGAACGTCGACCTCTCGAAGGCGAAGGCCGCCGAGGGCGTCGTCGCGGCGTTCTCCGGCGCCGACCTCGAGGACGGCTGGGCCGGCCCGCTGCCGATGGCCTGGCCGGTGACGGACGACATCAACAACCCGCCGCACCTGCCGGTCGCGACGACCGAGGCGCGCTACGTCGGCGACGCGGTCGCCGTGGTCGTCGCCGAGACCCGCGCGCTCGCGAAGGACGCGGCCGAGCTGGTCGAGGTCGACTACGAGCCGCTCCCTGCGGTCGTGGACATCGAGGCAGCGCTCGCGGACGGCGCGCCGCTCGTGCACGAGGAGTTCGGCACCAACCGCTGCTACACGTGGCCGCTCAAGGGCGGCGAGGACGTGGACGAGCTCTTCAAGGGGGCGGACGTGACCGTCGAGGAGCGCTACCGCCAGCAGCGGCTGATCCCGAACCCGATGGAGCCGCGCGGAGTGCTCGCACAGCCGGTCACCGCCACGGGCGAGATCACGCTCTACTCGTCGACGCAGATCCCGCACATCGCGCGCGTGACGCTCGCGCTCGCGACCGGGGTGCCGGAGTCGAAGCTGCGCGTCGTCGCGCCCGACGTCGGAGGGGGCTTCGGCTCGAAGCTCCAGGTCTACCCGGAGGAGGCGCTCGGAATCGCGCTCGCCGCGAAGCTCGGGCTCCCTGTGAAGTGGATCGAGGAGCGCTCCGAGAACGCGCTCGCGACGCACCACGGGCGCGACATGATCCAGGAGATCTCGTTGGCCGCGACCAAGGAGGGGAAGATCACGGCCGTCCGCGTGCGGCTGACGGTCTCGATGGGCGCGTACCTGATGATCATCACGCCGGGCACGCCGCTGCTCGGCGCCTGGGTCTACGGGGGCGCCTACGACATCAAGGGCTACGAGTTCGAGTGCTCGGGCGTGTTCACGAACCAGACGCCCACGGACGCGTATCGCGGCGCCGGTCGCCCCGAGGCGACGTACGCGATCGAGCGGGCCGTCGACGCGCTCGCGCGCAAGCTGGAGATGGACCCGGTCGAGCTGCGCAGGAAGAACTTCATCACGGAGTTCCCGAACACGATCGCGTCCGGGCTCGAGATCGACTCGGGCGACTACAACGCGGCGCTCGACCGCGCGCTCGAGATCCTCGACTACGACGCCGTCCGTCGGGAGCAGGCGGAGCGACGCGAGCGCGGCGACGCGAAGCAGCTCGGCGTGGGCTTCTCGACGTACGTCGAGATGTGCGGGCTCGCCCCGTCGCGCATCCTCGGCGTGCTGAAGTACGCGGCCGGCGGCTGGGAGGCGGCGACGATCCGCTGCCTGCCGACCGGGACGGTGCAGGTCCTGACCGGGACGACGCCGCACGGCCAGAGCCACGACACGACGTTCGCGCAGGTCGTGGCCGACCGGCTCGGCGTCGACTACGACGACGTCGAGGTGCTGCACGGCGACACGTCGATCGTCCCGCTCGGGATGGACACGTACGGCAGTCGCAGCCTCGCGATCGGGATGGCCGCGCTCTGCAACGCGTCCGACAAGATCGTCGCCAAGTCGAAGAAGATCGCCGCGCACTCGCTCGAGGTGGCCGAGGACGACCTCGAGTACGACGGCGGGACCTTCCGGGTGAGGGGCACCGATCGCACGATGACGGTGAAAGAGTCGGCGTTCGCGGCCTGGCACGCGCACGACTTGCCGGACGGGCTCGAGCCAACGCTCGAGGAGACGGCGGTCTACGACCCGTCCAACTTCAGCTGGCCCGCCGGCACGCACATCGCCGTGGTCGAGGTGGACACGGAGACCGGCGCCGCAGACCTCGTCCGCTACGTCGCGGTCGACGACGTCGGCACCGTTATCAACCCCCAGATCGTGGACGGGCAGGTCCAGGGCGGTATCGCCCAGGGGGTCGCCCAGGCGCTCTGGGAGGAGGCCGTCTATGACGACAGCGGCAACCTCCTGACGGGCTCGCTCGTCAACTACCTCATGCCGTCGGCCGCGGAGCTGCCCGACTTCGAGGTCGACCGCACGACCACCGAGAGCCCCAATCACCCGCTCGGCGCCAAGGGTGTCGGCGAGACAGGCACGATCGCCTCGACACCGGCCGTGATCAACGCGGTGCTCGACGCGCTCGGTCCGCTCGGCGTCACCGACATCGCCATGCCCGCCACTCCCGAACGAGTCTGGCGGGCGATCGAGGAGGCACGGTCATGATCCCCGCCAAGTTCGACTACGAGGTTGCCGGGTCCGTCGACCAGGCGGTCGAGCTGCTCGGCTCGACCGACGGCGCGAAGCTGCTCGCCGGGGGCCACTCTCTCCTGCCGCTGATGAAGCTCCGCTTTGCCCAGCCGAAGCTCCTCGTCGACATCGGCCGCCTCTCCGACCTCAGCTACGTGCGCGAGGACGGCGACCGGATCGCGATCGGCGCGCTCACGCGCCACCACGACGTGGCCAACGACAAGCTGCTCGCCAAGGCGAACCCGCTCGTGGCGGCGACCGCCGCCGGGATCGGCGACCCGCAGGTCCGGCACGTCGGCACGATCGGCGGCTCGGTCGCCCACGGCGACCCGGCGGCCGACATGCCTGCTGTGCTCGTCGCACTCGAGGCGGAGCTCGTCGCGCGCGGGCCGAAGGGCGAGCGGACGATCGCGGCCGGCGACTTCTTCACCGGCTTCCTCGAGACCACGCTCGATGCAGAGGAGGTCCTGACGGAGATCCGCGTACCCAAGGCCGAGGGCGTCTACGTCAAGTTTCACCGCCGCTCGCAGGACTGGGCGACCGTCGGCGTGGCCGTCGCCCGCTCGAACGGCTCCGCCCACGTCGCGCTGACGAACATGGGCCAGACGCCCGTTCGGGCGGAGGCAGTCGAGGCCGCGCTCGCCTCGGGGGCGAACGTAGCCGATGCGGCGGAGAAGGCCGCCGAGGGCACGAGCCCGCCGAGCGACACGGCGGCGAGCGCGGAGTTCCGCCAGCACCTCGCGCGCGTCCTCACGCGACGGGCGCTGGAGCAGGCGCTCAACTGACGGAAGCGCTTCTCACCACCGTCGTCGGGAGCTACCCGCAGCCCGACTGGCTGATCGACCGCGAGCGGCTCTCCGACCGGCTGCCGCCTCGCGTGCGCGCGCGTGAGCTCTGGCGCGTGCCCGAGGCCCAGCTCGACGAGGCGCAGGACGACGCGACCCGGCTCGCCGTCGCGGACATGGAGCGTGCGGGCGTCGACGTGATCACGGACGGCGAGATGCGCCGCGAGAGCTACTCGAACCGCTTCGCGACCGCGCTCGACGGCGTCGACCTGGACGAGCCCGGGGTCGCGCTCGACCGAACCGGCCACGAGAACCCGGTCCCGCGGGTGGTCGGCCCGATCCGCCGCAAGGGGCCAGTCGAGGTGCGGGACGTCGAGTTCCTGCGCTCGCTCACCGAGCGCCGGATCAAGATCACCGTCCCCGGGCCGTTCACGATGACCCAACAGGCCCAGAACGACCACTACGACGACGACCGGAGCCTCGCGCTCGCCTACGCGGAGGCCGTCAACGAGGAGCTGCGCGACCTCAAGGCGGCCGGGGCCGACATCGTCCAGATCGACGAGCCGTACCTGCAGGCACGGCCGGAGCCCGCGCGCGAGTACGCCGTCGAGGCGATCGATCGAGCGCTCGACGGGATCGACGGCGACACGGTCCTGCATACGTGCTTCGGCTACGCGGCGATCGTCCACGACCGGCTGACCGGCTACCCGTTCCTGCGCGAGCTCGACGCGTGCGCGGCGAAGCAGGTCTCGCTCGAGGCGGCGCAGCCGGGGCTCGACCCGGAGGTGCTGAAGGGCCTGCCGAGCAAGACGATCATCTTCGGCGTGCTGGATCTCGGCTCGGACCAGGCCGAGACCGCCGACGAGGTCGCGGCCAGGATCCGCGCGGCGCTCGAGGTCGTCCCGCCCGAGCGGCTCGTCGTCGGGCCCGACTGCGGGATGAAGTACCTCCCGCGCGACCTCGCGTTCCGCAAGCTCGAGGCGATGGTTGCCGGGGCCAGGCTCGTCCGCGAAGATCTCGGGCTCTGAGCGACCGCGCGATCACCCGGATCAGCCAGGCGTATCCCGACCACGTCGAGGTTCGCGGCCGCGACCTCACCGGCGACCTGATGGGCCGGCTGACGTTCACGGAGTACTTCCACCTGTTGCTGACCGGGGAGGAGCCGACCGAGGAGCAGCGCTTCTTCCTCGACCTGCTGCTCGTCGCGATCGCCGAGCACGGGCTGATGCCGACGAACATCGCCTCGCGGATGACCCTCGCTGCCGACCCGGGCTCGCTCCAGGGCGCGGTCGCGGCGGGAATCCTCGGCTCGGGCCCGGTCGTGCTCGGGACCTCCGAGGAGTGCGCGCGGCTGCTCGGCTCCGAGGAGGAGCCGGCCGAGATCGTCGCCTCGATTCGCAGTGCGGGCGGAAAGGTGCCCGGCTTCGGCCACCCGGTTCACCGCCCGGTCGACCCGCGCGCCGAGCGGATCCTGGAGCTGGCCGACGAGCACGGCGTGAGCGGAGTCCACGTCGCGCGCGCCGGGGCTTTCCGGGAGGCGGTCGCAGAGGCCTGGGGCAAGCCGCTGACAATGAACGTCTCGATGCCGATCGCCGCGGTTCTGCTCGACCTCGGCTTCCCGCGCTCGATGGCCAAGGCGGTCCCGATCCTCGCGCGAACGGCAGGCCTGCTCGCCCACCTGGCCGAGGAGCAGGAGCGGCCAATCGGTTTCCTGCTCGCGGCCGCAGCCGAGGACGCCGTGGACTACGAGCCTTGATCCTCGAGCCCGAGGTCGAGGCCCGCCCCTGGGACGAGCAGCTCGCGCTCGACGACGAGAGCTACCGCGCCCAGCTCGCCTGCCTGCTCGAGCGCTCCCCGTTCTACCGCGAGAAGCTCGCAGGCGCAGAAGGGGGCCTCGCGGAGATCGCGCAGCTGCCGCTCACCGACAAGTCGGAGCTCCGCGCGACCTGCACCGACGAGAGCCCGATCGGCGCGCACCTCTGCGCGAGCGCCGACGAGATCGTCCGGATCTACTCGACGAGCGGTACCACGGGCACGCCGAGCTACGTGCCGCTCACGGCCGGGGACCTCGACAACTGGGTGACCGGCTCCGCACGGAGCTACGCGGCCTCGGGAGTCGTCCCGGGCCAGCGGATCGTCTCGACGTACACGGCCGGGCCGTTCGTGGCCGGTGCTGCGCTCGCATCTTTCGAGCGGATCGGCCTCTGCCACATCCCGGTCGGCGTCGGCAACACCGAGCGCCTCGTCAAGGCCGTCGAGCTGCTTCGCCCGGAGGCCGTCGTGCTCACGCCCTCGTACGCGGCCCACCTGATCGAGTGGGCGACGGAGCGCGGCGTCGACCTCGCCGCGTCGACCGTCGAGCGGGTGCTCGTGGCCGGCGAGCCGGGCGGCGGCGAGCCCGTCTTCCGCGCTCGGCTCGAGGACGGCTGGGGTGCGAAGGTGACCGAGGCTATGGGGATCGGCGACATCGGGGTCTCGCTCTGGGGCGAGTGCGAGGAGCAGGACGGGATGCACCTCGGCGCGCGCGGCTTCGTCCACGCCGAGCTGATCGACCCGGAGACCGAGGAGGCGCTCGAGCTCGAGGACGGCGTCGAGGGCGAGCTCGTGCTGACCCACCTCCGACACCGGGCCGCGCCGCTCCTGCGCTTCCGAACGCGTGATCACGTTCAGGTGCACACGAGCCCCTGCGCCTGCGGCCGCACGGCTCCGCGGGTGCGCTGCCTCGGGCGGACCGACGACATGCTGATCGTCCGCGGCGTCAACGTCTTCCCATCGGCCGTGCGCGAGGTGGTCGCCGGCTTCGCGCCGCAGGTGAGCGGCCATATCCTCGTCAGGCCGCAGTCGCCCGGCGTGAAGCAGGAGCCGCCGCTGCCCGTCTCGGTCGAGCTTGCCCCCGACCGGGCCGAGGACGACGTTCTCGCGGAGGCGATCCGCGAGAGGCTCCGCTCGGTGCTGGTGGTGCAGACGAAGGTCGAGCTCGTGCCGTGGGGGAGCCTCGGGCGGAGCGAGTACAAGTCGAAGCTCGTGGAGCGCTAGCTGGATGGGCGTCGAGATCGAGCGGAAGTTCCTCGTGGAGCGCCTTCCGGCGGACCTCCCGATCGAGACCGAGGAGGAGATCGCCCAGGGCTACCTCTCGGTCGGCGACGACCAGGTCCGTCTGCGGCGGCGCGGGGACAAGCATCTGATCACCGTCAAGCGCGGCCGCGGCGTGGCGCGGGAGGAGGTCGAGGTGCCGCTCGCGCGGGAGTCCTTCGACGAGCTGTGGCCCCTAACCGAGGGCAGGCGACTCGAGAAGACGCGCAGCACGACCCCCGTCGAGGGAGGCACCGCGGAGATCGACGTCTACCGCCCGCCGCTCGACGGGCTCGTCACCGTCGAGGTCGAGTTCCCCGACGCCGCCGCGGCCGAGGCATTCGACCCGCCGCCCTGGTTCGCGCGCGAGCTGACCGACGACGAGCGCTACTCGAACGAGCGCCTGGCACTGCGCGGCCTGCCCACGGCAGGGGAGTAGGATCGCGCCCATGGCCACTGCAACCGCACCCCCGAAGCCGCTCATCGGCGAGGAGCTCGAGAAGATGTTCGGGCTGATCGGCGACGCCGACAGCGTCGAGCTCAAGCTGACCCTCCCCGATTCCGCCCAGCGCTCGACGGTCAGGGCGCTCGGAATCGACCCGCTCGACTCCGAGCTCCGGATGGTCTACTTCTTCGACACAACCGACCTCAGGCTCAACGCGGCGGGTGTCGTCGTCCGCGCCCGCCGTGTCCAGCGCAAGGGCGATGACTCGGTCGTGAAGCTTCGGCCGGTCGTCCCGAACGAGCTGCCGAAGGAGATACGGAGCTCGCCGAACCTCGGCGTCGAGGTCGACGCGATGCCCGGCGGCTACGTGTGCTCCGCCTCCATGAAGGCGACGCTCGGCACCACCGACGTGAGGAAGGTGACGCTCGGCAAGCGGCCGCAGCGCAAGCTCTTCACCAAGGAGCAGCGGGCGTTTTACGAGGCCCACGCACCGGACGGGATCGCGCTCGACGACCTGACGCTCCTCGGCCCGATTCTCGTCCTGAAGCTGAAGTGGAAGCCGAAGGACTTCGCACAGAAGCTCGTGGCCGAGCTGTGGAACTACCCGGACAACTCCCGCATCCTCGAGCTTTCGACGAAGTGCCCTCCCTCCGAGGCCTTCAACGTGTCGCTCGAGGCCAAGGCCTACCTCACCGGGAAAGGGGTCGACCTCACCGGCGAGCAGCAGACGAAGACGAAGACCGCGCTCGACTTCTTCTCGCACGAGCTGTCCGAGACGCCGAGCTAGAGACGGGGAGGAGAGATGGCCGACAACACGCTGAGCATCCTGAAGCCGAGCGTCAACAACATGACCGCCCGCGTCTTCGTCCGGGCCGCCGGGCTCGACTACGAGGAGCTGGACGTGTGGGGCAAGAAGTCGACCCCGGAGTTCCTGGCGAAGGACCCGGCCGACCTCACGCCGCTGCTCGAGGAGGGCGACCTGCCGAGGGGCTCGCTCTGGGAGAGCTGCGCGATCATGCAGTACCTCTGCAACAAGCACCACCTCGACCGCTTCTACCCGACCGACCCGGGCGAGCGCGCCATGGTGGACAGTGCGATGTTCTACCTGATCGGGACCTTCTATCCGCTGCTCACGCGCGCCACCTACCCGGCGCTCGGCTTCCCGCAGTACCCCGGGGAGACGGCGACCTCGGAGGCCGGCGAGGACATGAAGGAGAAGGCACAGCAGGACGCCGCGGCTGCGCTCGCGGGGCCGCTGGAGGCCTTCCACGCGTGGTTCCTCGACGGGCGGCCGTTCATCGGCGGGGACAACCCGTCGATCGCAGACATGCGCTGGGCCTCGACGCTCGAGTTCCTCCGCGCGATCGACTACGACTTCCCGGCCTGGGCCGAGGAGTACCTGTCGCGCATGGAGGAGGCGCTCGGGGACGCGTACTCGGAGCCGGCCGCCGACGTGCGCGGCTACATCGAGTACGTCAAGTCGCAGAGCAACTGACACCGAAACGCGGAGACCCCCTCGGCTCCGAGGGGGTCTCCGTTTCACACCGGCGCGTGCCCTTACGAGGGCGTCAGCCCGTGTAGTCGTCGTCCACGAGTCGTGGGCCCGACAGGTCTTGGGCGATGCTCGTGAAGGTGGCCGTCAGCGATGCCGGGCTCGGCTCGTTGAAGAACTGGGTCGAGTCGCTCGCCATGTCCTGGACCTCGGTGACCGCGGTGATCGACGGAACCTCGGAGCAGTTGAACTGGTAGCCGTTCTTCTTGTTGCAGGACTGGCCGTCGCTGCCGGTGCCGGACGACTTCCAGCCGTAGCAGGAAAGGCCCGTCGCGTTGTAGGCGATCGTGTAGAGCGACACGCCGTTGGCCTTGGCCACGCCCGCCGAGCTCACGGCTTGGTGGCACGGCTGCGAGCGGTAGGGCGAGGAGTTGTTGGTGCAGACCTGGTTCGCCCCGACGGTGCACGGCCCGTAGTTCGACTCGCCGTCCGTGAGGAAGATGATCACGTCCTTGGCCTTGGAGTCGTGGTTCGAGGCGAGGTACTGCTCCGCCTTGTCGATCGCCGTCGCGGTGGCGGTCGTGCCGCCGGCCTTGATGCAGTTGACCGCGGACACGAGCGCGGAGCCGGTGTTCAGTGGCGAGGTCGCCGACGTCTTGTAGTCGTTCGACAGCGGCACCATCAGGTAGCCGTTCGGGTAGGCGTCGTAGTCCGTCGTCGGCCCGTCCGTCGTCTTCGGGCTGAAGGAGCAGACGGTCCCCGTCCCGGTTCCCGGGGGGAACGCCATCAGGCCGACCTGGTTGTACGCCGGGTCCATGCCCTGCAGGAAGGCCTTGATCCCGTTCCTCAGACAGGTCATCTTCGTCCCGCCGGCCGTGCACGAGTTGTTCATCGAGCCGGTGCGGTCGACGACGATCATCACGTGCGCCGGGGCCGGTACGCCCTGGGACATGAGGGCCGTTGCGCGTGCGTGAACCGTGAACGAGTTGATCCCGAGCACCCGGGCGAAGATCGTGGGGCTGGTCGTCGTCTCGTCGACGACGAGCGCGTTGACCGGGTTGCACGGGCCGGTGCCGAGGCACTTGGTCGTCGCCGACGTCACGACCGTCGGAAGCGTGGGCACGTCGTTCTTCGCCCCGGCCGCACCGCTGTACGCCTGGGCGGCGGCCACGGCTGCCGCGGTGTCGGGCAGCGACTGGGCCCCGGCCAGAGCTGCTGCGTCGACGGAGGCCTGGAGGTGGCGCTTGACCACGTAGGCCTTGCCGACGTCGATCACGAGCGCCGCAGCTCCGAGGAGCACGACGCAGGTCACGGCCAGCATGACGATGGCCTGACCGCTTTCGTCGTTTTGCCGCAGGAGCGTCCTCAGTTTGGACATCTATCCGCTCCTGTTCCAAGTCTGCGGAAAGCCCACGGGAGACCTTCCTATGCCTCTACTGTCGTCTCGAATCGCGCTCTACCGCCACCCTAGATGGGGTGATTCGGGTCTAGTTCTGCGAGATCATTGGCGCGGGTCGTTCACCCAGGGAGGAGCCGTCAATGAAGAGAACGCTCTCGCTCACCACGCCTCACATGACCGGGGACGACGTCAAGTACGCGCAGAACCTGCTCAAGCGCGCGGGGTACTACAAAGCGGGAAGCGGCGGCGAGTTCGGGCCGCTGACCGCCCAGGCCTGCTACCGCGCCAAGTACTGGCTCGGCTACGCGACCCCGGACCAGACGTTCGGGACGAGCCTCGAGAAGCACCTGCTCGGGTTGACGCAGCCGACGCCCGAGGCGCAGAAGCGCATCGCAAGGCGCAAGAAGCAGGCGCAGGCGAAGCCGCTTCGCGAGAAGGCACTCGGCCAGATGCAGAAGCTCGTCGGCCTCGTCGAGGAGCCTCCGGGCTCGAACCACGTGCCCGACATCAACGGCTGGTGGGGCAGGGGCGACGCAGCCTGGTGCGCCCGCACGGTCTCGAAGGCGTACATCCTCGCGGGCTCGAGGGCGTTCACGCGCGGGGGCAACTACCAGTACGTGCCCACGCTCGTCGGCGACGCCCGCGCCGGCCGCAACGGCCTCACTGTCTCGGTCGACCCCCAGCCCGGGGATCTCGTCTGCTACGACTGGCACGGAGCCAACTTCACGAACGGCGACAACCATGTCGGCATGTTCGTGTCCGGGACGAAGTCCAGCTTCAAGACGATCGAGGGCAACGTCGACTCGCGCTGCGACTTCCACAGCCGGAGCTCGCGCTCGGCGGCCCAGATCGTCTTCGTGCACGTCGGGAAGTGACTCAGGCGTTAGCCGTCGCCGGGGCGGCGGCGGGTGCATCGGGAGCCCGCCGGTCGAGCGCTGCCGTCGCGAGCCAGGCTGCGGCCGCGGCGATCACGGCCGCAGGAACGGCGTCTAGACCGGCGGATCCCACGAGCAGCGACGCGAACAGGGCCGGAGCGATCAGGAGCCGGGTCATCGCGGCCATGCCTGCCGCGGCGCCGATCGCGACAGCGAGCGTGGGGGAGGTGCCGAACCAAACCACCGGGAACGTCGCGAGCGCGATCCCGAGGAAGATCGCCGGGAACACGGGCCCGCCGCGAAAGCCGCACCCGAGGCTGACCGCGTAGGCGATCGCCTTCGCGACCAGCAGCACGAGCAGGATCTTCGTCGAGTCGGTCGCGGCAAGGGCTGGAACGGACGCCTGGCCCGAGAAGAGCACGTCCTGCGAGTTGGCGCCGAGCAGGTCGGCGAGCTCGGCGAGAAGGCCGACCGAGAGCGCGCCGCCGAGCAGCAGCGCGGGCATCCCGAGGTGGAACCTGCTATCCGCCTGGACGGTCGTCGCCAGCCGGCGCACGAGCACGATCACGAGCGCGGCCGCCACGCCGACGATCGCGCCGAGGAACAGGTCGAGCTCGCGCGTCCCGCTGTACTCGGGGAGGTTCGGGACGGTCAGGCCCTGCGCCCCGAGGCCGCCCCAGTTGCCGAGGCCGACGAAGATCGTGTAGCCGACGGCTGCGGCGACGAACCCCGGAAGGAGCACGGGGATCAGGAGCGTCCCCATCTCGAGCCCGCCCTCGACCATCAGCATCCCGCCGACGATCGGGCCGCCGAACAGCGCGGAGATCGAGGAGAACGAGCCCGCGGTGGCGACCACGGCCTGCTCCTTCTCGCCGAGCTTGACGAAGCTCGTGACCGCGACGCCCGTCACCGCCCCGAGAGCGATCAGCGGGGCCTCCGGGCCGAGGACGGCGCCGAACGAGAGCGTCCCGATCGCGGCCAGGGCGATCCCGGGCCCGTTGGCAAGCGGGACGAAGCCGCCGCCCATCCCTTGTAGCGGCGAGTGGCCGCCGTCGCCGGGCAGGAACCGCCGCGCGAGGACCACGACGCACGCGCCCGCGACCGGGAGCCCGATCACGAGGTACCAGGGCGGCGACGAGACGCCGATCGCGTCGGGCAGGTCGGTCCAGAGCCAGTGCTCGAGGTCGTGCACGAACGCGAGGAACACCGACGCGAGCAACGCGGCCGGGATCCCGATCAGCACCCCGAGCAGGACGAGCCGAAGATAGGCCCTGCCGCTGAGCTGCGGAGGAGTCGAGGCCATCGACAAGGAGTCTTCACCGCCGGGCCGGACGGCAGGACGGGCTCTCGAAGGGTCTTGTAAGGTGAGCCTTACAAGATGCGCACGGCCACCCCGACTCGCTAGCCAGTGCTTCCGACCTTCGTCATCGGTCTCCGGGAAGGCGTCGAGGCCGCCCTGATCGTCGGCATCGTCGCCGCGTTCCTGCAGAGCCGCGGGCGCCGGGACGCGCTCGCCTCGATGTGGGTGGGCGTCGGGCTCGCGGTCGCGATCTGCGTCGGGGTGGCGGTCACGCTCGAGGTCGTCAGCCGCGACCTTCCGCACGCCGAGCAGGAGGGACTCGAGACCGTGGTCGCCCTGATCGCGGTGGCGATGGTGACCTGGATGATCCTCTGGATGCGTAGGCACGCGCGCGGGCTCAAGCAGCACCTCGAGAGCGAGGCCGGCAGCGCCCTGCTGCGAGGGTCGGCATTCGCGCTCGTGCTGATGGCGTTCCTCGCCGTCATCCGCGAGGGGTTCGAGACGGCCGTGTTTCTGCTCGCGGCGTTCGACGCCTCGACGAACCCCGTCGCTGCGAGTGTCGGGGCGCTGCTGGGGATCCTCCTGGCCGTCCTGATCGGCTATGGGATCTACCGCGGCGGCGTGCACATCGACTTGCGCCGCTTCTTCCGCGTCACCGGCGTCGTGCTCGTGCTGATCGCGGCCGGGCTCGTCTCGACCGCGATCCACACAGCTCACGAGGCCGGCTGGTGGAGCTCGCTGCAGACGCAGGCGCTGAACCTCGAGTGGCTGGTCGCGCCCGGCAGCGTGCGCTCGGCGCTTCTCACCGGGATGCTCGGCCTGCAGCCGCAGCCGACCGTCGGCGAGGTTTCCGGCTACCTGCTCTACGCGATTCCGATGCTGCTCCTCGTCCTGTGGCCTCAGCGCGGCGGGCCGCGCCCGCAGGAGGCCTCCGAGCCCTCCTCGGCCGAGGCGCTTCCGGCGATGCAGCGCGGATGAGGAACGCGCTCGGGTTTGCCGGGGGCCTCTCGGCCCTGCTGCTGCTGGCGGGTTGCGGCAGCTCGGGCCAGTCCGGCGGCGCAGGCTCCTCGTCCGGGCCGCGGAAGATCTCGGTCACGATCACGCCCGCGGGCTGCAAGGCGAAGCCGTCGAAGGTTTCTGCCGGGCCGGCCACGTTCTCCGTGACGAACGACGGGGCGGACAGGGTCAGCGAGGTCGAGCTGCAGTCCGGCAACAAGATCCTCGGTGAGGCCGAGGGCGTGCCGCCCGGGCTCTCGGGGAGCTTCTCGGTCACGCTCCACGAGGGCACGTTCGAGACGTATTGCCCGGGCGCCGACCAGGAGCGCTGGCCGTTCGTCGTCGACGGTGGCCCGCTGGCCGCCGGCACCTCGAAGGCCGCAGCGGCGGCCGTCGGCCGCTACCGCACGTATCTCGAGGCGCAGACGGCCACGCTCGTAGCGCGAACCCGCGCATTCACCGACGCGATCCGTGCCGGCCGGCTCGCGGACGCGAAGCGCCTGTACGTCCCGGCCCGCATCCCGTACGAGCGGATCGAGCCGGTCGCGGAGAGCTTCGGCTCGCTCGACCCGGCGATCGACGCGCGCGCCGGCGACGTGCCCGCCGCTCAGTGGACGGGGTTCCACCCGATGGAGAAGACGCTCTGGATCAAGGGGACGACCAGAGGGCTCGGCTCACTCGCCGAACGCCTGCAGGCCGACGTTCGCGACCTCCAGCGGCGCGTTCGGCGAGTGAAGCCGGAGCCGGCGCAGATCGCGAACGGCTCGGTCGAGCTGCTCGGCGAGGTCTCGAAGTCGAAGATCACCGGCGAGGAGGAGCGCTACTCGCACACCGACCTCGACGACTTCGAGGCGAACGTCGACGGCTCGGAGGCCGCCTACGAGTCAGTCCGCCACATCGTCGCGGCGAGGAAGCCGGCGCTCGCCGCCCGGATCGACCGCCGCTTCGACGCCGTCCACCGCGCGCTCGCGCCGTACCGGCGCGGAGCCGGGTTCGTCACGTACACGGCGCTGACCGCGGCGGACACGCGCAAGCTGAGCCAGACGATCGACGCCCTGGCCGAGCCCCTCTCGCACGTCGGCTCCATCGTCGTCACGGGGTAGCGGTGGCCGCGCCCAGGCTGACGCGGCGTGGCCTGATCGCGGGCGCGGGAGCCGTGGGCGCGGGCATCGCGCTCGGCGGCGTCGAGCTCGACCGCGCACTCGGCGACTCGTCAGGCTCGGGCCAGGTGCCGTTCGACGGCGCGCATCAGGCAGGGATCGCCACGGCCGCCCAGGACCGCCTGCACTTCGCGGCGTTCGACGTCACGGCCGACCGGCGCGCGGACCTGCGCGACCTGCTGCGCGTCTGGACGGAGGCCGCGAGGCGGATGACCGCAGGCGACCTCGTCGGAGAGGTGGACGCCCTGCCCGCGCCGCCCGTCGACACGGGCGAGGCGCTCGGCCTGCCCCCGTCGCGGCTGACCGTCACGCTCGGCCTCGGGCCGAGCCTGTTCGACGACCGCTTCGGGCTGGCCTCCCGCAGGCTGGTGGCGCTCGCGGAGCTCCCGCCGTTGCCGGGCGACGAGCTCGAGCCGAACCGCTCCGGCGGCGACCTCTGCGTCCAGGCCTGCGCGGACGACCCGCAGGTCGTGTTCCACGCGGTCAGGAATCTCGCGCGTATCGGCCGCGGCGCCGTGGTGATGCGCTGGTCGCAGCTCGGCTTCGGCCGCACGTCGACCACGAGCCGCTCGCAGACGACGCCCCGCAACCTGATGGGCTTCAAGGACGGCACGAACAACATCAAGCTCGAGGACGGGGACGCGCTCGACCGGCACGTCTGGGCCGACGCGCCCGGCTGGCTGCGGGGCGGCACGTACCTCGTTGCACGGCGGATCCGGATGCTGATCGAGGTCTGGGACCGCGCCGCGCTCTCCGACCAGGAGGCGACGATCGGCCGCGTCAAGGAGAGCGGCGCCCTGCTCGGCGAGCAGCGCGAGTTCGACCCGGTCGACCTCTCATCGAAGCGGATCCCCGCGGATGCGCACGTCCGGCTGGCGGCGCCCTCGACGAACGGCGGCATCAAGATCCTGCGCCGTGGTTACTCGTTCACGGACGGCATGGACGAGCGGCTCGGCCAACTCGACGCCGGCCTGTTCTTCATCAGCTTCCAGCGCGACCCGGCCGCGTTCGTCGAGCTGCAGCGGCGGCTCGGGAGCACGGACGCGCTGAACGAGTACATCGTGCACACCGGCAGCGGGCTCTTCGCGGTTCCGCCCGGGACGACGCCGGGCGGCTACGTCGGCCAGACGCTGCTCGGCTGACCCGGCCCGGGCCGTCGGCTACGACCAGGGGCCGAGCGTGTTCTCGTTGGCTTCCCTCAGCGCGCTGACGTATCCGGCCCGCTCGTACATCGTCTCGTCGGCGTCCGGGGGCACCGACAGCAGGCCGCGGAACGCCTGAACCGAGGTGAACTCCTTGCGCCGCATCCAGTCGCCGAGGCCGTCGAGAAGGGCCGTCGCATGCTCGGGCCCGTGCCTGAGGAGCGCCGATGCGCTCATGACGACGTTCGCGCCGGCCAGCAGATACTTCACGACGTCCTCGGGCGTCTCCACTCCGGTCGTCGCGGCGAGCGCGGCGCGAACGCGGCCGTACAGGAGCGCGATCCAGGTCCGGGGAAGCCGAGCCTCGGCCTGGCTGGAGAGGCCGAACCCCGGCACCACCGTGAGCTGCTCGGCGTCGATGTCCGGCTGGAGAAAGCGGTTGAAGAGGACGAGGGCATTGGCGCCCGCCTCGTCGAGCCGCATGGCCATCTCGCCGATCGAGCTGAAGTACGGGCCGAGCTTGACGGCGACCGGCACGTGCACGGCCTCCTTGACGCGCGCGAGGACGTCGAGATGACGTTGCTCGACGTCGCGTCCGGCGATGCGGGGATCGCCCGGCAGGTAGTAGATGTTCAGCTCGATTGCGGCGGCGCCGGCCTCCTCGATCGCCCGCGCGTAGTTGACCCAGCCGCTCGGCGTGATCCCGTTGAGACTGCCGATCACCGGGATATCGACCGCCGTGGCGGAACGCTCGAGGAGACTCACGTACTTGCGTGGCCCGGGATCGTCCTCGGCGACGGCCGGGAAATAGGAGAGCGACTCGGCGAAGCTCTCGGCGCCCACGTCGACGAGCAGGGCGTTCTGGGCCGACTCTCGCCGGACCTGTTCCTCGAACAGGGAGTAGACGACCACGGCGCCGATGCCGGCGTCGGCCAGGCGCCGCACTCCGTCCTCGGTCTGCGAGAGCGGCGAGGCCGAGGCTACGAGGGGGTTGCGCAGGGTCAGGCCCATGTAGTCGGTCGTGAGATCCATCAGCGCTCCTTCCGGGCGTCGGCGGCGAAGCGTCGCGCGCCGCGGGTTGCCATTTCCTCGTAGACGTCCCAGCGCTGCGCGACCTCCTGCTCCGCGAGTGCGTGGAGACGCTCGGCCTCGGCAGGGTCGGTGTTCGCGAGCACCCTGTACCGCAGCTCGCCCTTCGTGTAGTCGGCCAGCGGGATGCGCGGCCGGGGCGAGTCGAGCAGGAACGGGTTCCCGCCGGCTGCGCGCACCAGCGGGTCGTACCGGACCAGCGGCCAGTAGCCGCTCGCGACCGCCCGGTACTGCTGGTCGAGCCCGTCGCGCATCTCGTAGCCGTGCGCGATGCAGTGGCTGTAGGCGAGGACGAGGGAGGGGCCGTCGTAGGCCTCGGCTTCGCGCAGCGCGCTCAGGGTCTGCTGCGGGTCTGCGCCCATCGCGACCCGCGCCACGTAGACGTTGCCGTACGCGATCGCCTGCAGGGCGAGGTCCTTCTTGGGCACCGTCTTGCCCCCGGCGGCAAACTTGGCGACCGCACCGAGGGGGGTCGCCTTGGACATCTGGCCCCCGGTGTTCGAGTACACCTCGGTGTCGAGCACCAGCACGTTGACGTCGCGTCCGCTTGCGAGGACGTGGTCGAGTCCGCCCGCGCCGATGTCGTAGGCCCAGCCGTCGCCGCCGACGATCCAGACGCTGCGGCGAACGAGGTGGTCGACGACGCTGCGCAGGTCGTCCACGGCGGGCCCGCCCAGCCCTTCCAGCCGCCGGGTCAGCTCGGCCACCCGCTCGCGCTGGGCGCGCAGCTCGGACTCCCGGAGCTGCGGCGCCCCCAGGATCTGGTCGACGAGCTCCGGGCCGACGGCGTCGCGAAGCTCCGCGAGCCGGCGGCGGGCGAGCTCCAGGTGCCGGTCGGCCGCGAGCCTGAAGCCGAGCCCGAACTCGGCGTTGTCCTCGAAGAGCGAGTTCGACCAGGCGGGGCCGCGTCCGTCTGCGCCGGTCGTCCAGGGCGTCGTGGGGAGGTTCCCGCCGTAGATCGAGGAGCAGCCGGTCGCGTTCGCCACCATCAGGCGGTCGCCGAAGAGCTGCGAGAGCAGCTTGAGATAGGGCGTCTCGCCGCAGCCGGCGCACGCGCCAGAGAACTCGAACAGCGGCTCGAGGAACTGGGTGCCGCGCACCGTGCCGAAGTCGAGCCGTGAGCGCTCGCTCTGCGGCAGCGCTTCGAAGAACGCGACGTTCTTGCGCTCGGCCGCCACGAGCGGCTCTCGCGGGGCGAGATTGATCGCCTTTCGGGTCGGGTCGCCGACCGCCACTGCAGGGCAGGCCTGGACGCAGAGCTCGCAGCCGGTGCAGTCCTCTACGTAGACCTGCAGCGTGTAGCGCGTGTCCGGCAGGCCGACGGCCTCGAGCGGCGCGGAACGGAAGCCGTCCGGCGCCCCGTCGAGGCGCGACTCGTCGTAGTAGCGGGAGCGGATCACGCTGTGCGGGCAGACGAAGCTGCAGTTCCCGCACTGGATGCAGAGGTCGGGGTCCCAGACGGCGACGAGCTCGGAGATGTTGCGCTTCTCGTACGCCGCGGTGCCGCTCGGGTAGGTGCCGTCCACGGGCAGCGCGCTGACCGGGAGGTCATCGCCCCGCCCGGCCAGCATCTCCGCGGTCACCGCGCGGACGAAGTCGGGCGCGTCGACGGGAACGAACGGCGGCGGCTCACGGCTCGCGGTGACCTGCCCGGGCACCTCGATCCGCTGCAACCCCTCGAGCGCGCGGTCGACGGCGGCCTGGTTGCGGCTGACCACCTCGGCGCCGCGCCGCCCGTACGTCTTCTCGACGGCCTCCTTGATCCGGGCGATCGCCTCCTCCCGTGGCAGCACCCCGGAGACGGCGAAGAAGCAGGTCTGCAGCACGACGTTCGTGCGGCCGGCGAGCCCGACCTCGCGTGCGATCCGGCCCGCGTCGATCGCGTAGAGATCGATCTCCTTGGCCAGGATCTGCTCCTGGACCGGTCGGGAGAGCGAGCCCCAGACCTCTCCGGCCGGATACGGGCAGTTGAGCAGAAGCGTGGCCCCGGTCGCCGCAGGCCCGAGGACGTCGACCCGGTCGAGCAGGCCGTACTGGTGACAGCCGACGAAGCTCGCCTGGCGGACGAGGTACGGCGCGCGGATCGGCTGCGGGCCGAACCGCAGGTGGGAGACGGTCTGGGAGCCGGACTTCTTCGAGTCGTAGACGAAGTAGCCCTGCGCGTGGAGGTCCTCCTCCGCGCCGAGGATCTTGATCGTGTTCTTGTTCGCGCCGACGGTTCCGTCCGAGCCGAGGCCGAAGAAGATCGCCCGCACCGTCTCGGGCGGCTCGATGTCCAGGTCGGCGTCGTACGGCAGGCTCGTCCCGGAGACGTCGTCGTGGATCCCGATCGTGAACCGACGGCGCGGCCGCTCGCGCTCGAGCTCGCGGAAGACCCCGGCGACCATCCCGGGTGTGAACTCCTTGGAGGCGAGGCCGTAACGCCCGCCGATGACGGTCGGCATCGTCCGCCCCTCTGCCTCGGCGAGCGCCGCGACGGTGTCGAGGTAGAGCGGCTCGCCCACCGAGCCGGGCTCTTTCGTGCGGTCGAGCACGGCAACGGAGCGCACGCTCCCGGGAAGCGCCTCGACGAGCGCCTCGGCCGGGAAGGGCCGGTAGAGCCGCACCTGGAGCACCCCGACGCGCTCGCCCTGCCCGTTGAGCGCGGTCGCGGTCTCCACGGCCGTCTCGCCCCCCGAGCCCATCAGCACGAGCACGCGCTCGGCGTCGGGATCGCCGCTGTAGTCGACGAGTTGGAGGCGCCGGCCGGTGCGCTCGCCGAGGCGGTCCATCGCGTCCTGCACCGCGTCCGGCACCCGCGCGTAGAACGGGTTGACGGTCTCCCGCGCCTGGAAGTAGACGTCAGGGTTCTGGGCCGTGCCGCGGATGAACGGGCGCTCCGGCGAGAGCGCACGACCGCGGTGCGCGCGCACGAGCTCCTCGGGGACGAGCGCACGCAGGTCGTCGTCGGAGAGCACGTGGATCGAGTTCAGCTCGTGTGAGGTTCGGAAGCCGTCGAAGAAGTGGACGAACGGAACCCGAGTGGCGAGCGTCGCCGCCTGCGCGACCAGCGCGAGGTCGTGTGCCTCCTGGACGGATGCCGCGGCGAGCAGGCCGAAGCCCGTCTGTCGGACCGCCATCACGTCCGAGTGGTCGCCGAAGATCGAGAGCCCCTGAGCTGCGAGCGACCGGGCGGCGACGTGGAAGACCGCAGGCGTCAGCTCGCCCGCGATCTTGTACATGTTCGGGATCATCAGCAGCAGGCCCTGAGACGCGGTGAACGTCGTCGCAAGCGCTCCGCCCTGGAGCGCGCCGTGCAGGGCGCCGGCCGCGCCTCCCTCACTCTGCATTTCCACCACGGTCGGGACGTTCCCCCAGACGTTGCGCCGTCCCTGGCTCGACCACTCGTCGGCGAGCTCGGCCATCGGCGATGACGGCGTGATCGGGTAGATGCAGCACACCTCGTTGAGCCGGTACGCGACGGAGGCGGCGGCCTCGTTGCCGTCGAGCGTCGCGCGCATCAGCGCGGCTCCGGGACCATCTCGATCGCGTGCACGGGGCACTGCTCGAAGCAGGCAGCGCACCCGGTGCAGCGGTCGTAGTCGAACCGGTAGCGGTGGCCGACCCCGAGCTTGATCACGGCGTCCTCCGGGCACGCGCCGAGGCAGCCGTCGCACTCGAAGCAGTTGCCGCACGAGAGGCAGCGGCCGGCCTCGTAGACCGCCTGCTCGGGGGTGAGGCTGCCGAGGACCTCGGTGAAGTCCGCAACGCGCTCCTCCGGCTCGAGCTCGGGTTGCCGGCGACGAGGGTTGTCGCCGAAGTACCAGAGGTTGAGCTTGTCGAACGTCGCGAGGTCGTGCTTCGGGGCGCTCTCCCGCGAGTCGTCACGAAGCCAGGCGTCGATGTGCCGCGCCGCCTTCTTGCCGTGTCCGACGCCGACCGTGACCGTGCGCTCGCTCGGGACCATGTCGCCGCCCGCGAACACCCCGGGGCAGCCGGTCTCGAGCGTCGGCGACACGACGACGGTGCCGTCCTCCTGGAACTCGACGCCCGGAACGTCGCGGAGGAATGCCGTGTCCGCATCCTGGCCGAGCGCGAGGATCACGGTGTCGGCCTCGAGCGTCTCGAGCCGGCCGGTCGGCTGCGGAAATCCACTCTCGTCGAGCTCCATCACCTCGACCTGCAGCTCGGGCCCCTCGACGGCGGAGATCGTGCGCAGCCAGTTGATCCGCACGCCCTCGCGCTCCGCGTCCTCGGCCTCCTCCAGGTGGGCCGGCATCTGCTCGCGCGTGCGCCGGTAGACGATGAGCGTCTCCTCCGCGCCCAGCCGGCGGGCGGTGCGGGCGGCATCCATCGCGGTGTTGCCGCCCCCGTAGACCGCGACCCTGCGGCCGATCACAGGCGTCTCTCCTGACGAGACGCTGCGCAGGAACGAAAGCGCGTCGAGGATCGGCCCGGCGTCGCGCGCGGGAATGTCCACGTGCTTGGAGAGATGCGCGCCGACCGCGACGAACACCGCGTCGAACCCGCCCTCCTCCCGCTCCGCCACGAGGTCCTCGACCCGGTGGCCGGTGACCATGCGCACGCCAAGCTCCTGAATCCGGCCGAGCTCGGCATCGAGCACGTCGCGCGGGAGGCGGTACGCGGGGATGCCGTAGCGCATCATCCCCCCGGGCTTCTCGCCCGCGTCGCGGATCTCCACCTCGTGGCCGAGCCGGGCCAGGTGGTACGCGGCCGAGAGCCCGCTCGGGCCGCAGCCGATGACGAGCACGCGCCTGCCGCTGCGCGCCGCCGGTCGGTCGAAGTGCCAGTCCTGCTCGGTCGCCTGGTCGCCGAGAAATCGTTCGACGGAGTGGATCGACACGGCGCTGTCGAGCTCGGCCCGGTTGCAGACGCTCTCGCACGGGTGGTAGCAGACCCGCCCGTGGATCGCGGGCATGGGGTTGTCCGCCACGAGCTGGCGCCAGGCCTGCTCGTGGTCGCCGGCGCGCGCATGGGCGAGCCAGGCCTGGATGTTCTCGCCGGCTGGGCAGCCGGCGTTGCACGGAGGGAGCAGGTCGACGTAGACGGGGCGTCGCTCCCGCACCGGGCCTGACCGCGAGCGCCCATGAAGCAGGTCGGGCAGCCGCGTGACGTCCATGGCTGCAGGCTACTCCTTCCCCGATCGCCGTCGTCCGTGTGCGAGGCTTCGCGCGTGCGCATCCGGGCCGCCGTCCTCGAGGAGTTCGGGCAGCCGCTGGTCGTCCAGGAGGTCGACCTCGCGGAGCCGAAGGCAGGGGAGGCACTGGTCCGCCTCGCCGCCTGCGGGGTTTGCCACACCGACCTGTTCACGGCTTCGGGTGCCGACCCGTCCGGGTACTCGCCGACCGTGCTCGGCCACGAGGGCGCGGGGATCGTCGAGCAGGTCGGCCCCGGCGTGACCTCGCTCGCAGCGGGCGACCACGTCGTCACGCTGTTCTCCCCGCAGTGCCGCGAGTGCATCCACTGCAAGAGCGACCGGACGAACCTCTGCCTCGCGATCCGCGAGCAGCAGAACCAGGGCTACCTCCCGGACGGCACGACGCGCCTCGGCCGGAACGGCGAGCCGATCCGGCACTTCATGGGGACGTCCACGTTCGCGGAGTACACGGTCATGCCCGAGATTGCGCTCGCGAAGGTGAGCGCAGAGGCTCCCCCGGAGCACGCGTGTTTGTTCGCGTGCGGGCTCTCGACCGGCCTCGGCGCCGCGATCAACACCGCGAAGGTCGAGCCCGGGTCGACATGCGTCGTCTTCGGCGCGGGGATGGTCGGGCTCGGAGCGGTGGCCGGTTGTCGGCTCCAGGGCGCTGAGCGCATCGTCTGCGTCGACCTGTCGCCCGGCCGGCTCGACCTGGCCAAGGGTCAGGGCGCGACCGACACGCTCGTCGGCGGCCCCGACGCCGTCGATCAGATCGTCGAGATGACGGGCGGCTTCGGCGCCGACTACACGTTCGAGGCGACCGGGAACGTCGCCGTCATGCGCCAGGCCGTCGAGTCCGCGCGGATGGGCTGGGGGCTCTGCACCGTCGCGGGCGTCGCGGGGAAGGGCGAGGTGCTCGAGGTCGTCCCGCGCTTCCTGATCACCGGACGGCGGGTGGCGGGCTCGTCGTTCGGCGGCTGCAAGGGCCGCGACCAGGTGCCGCAGTTCGTCGAGCGCGCGGTCGCCGGTGAGATCGACGTCGCCCCGTTCGTCTCGCACCGCATCGGGCTCGACGACGTCAACCGCGCGTTTGAGCTGATGGAGGCACAGGACGGCATCCGCAGCGTGATCGAGTTCGACTAGGGCTCGGGACCGAGCTGTCCGATTTCCGCTAGCGCGAGCCCGTCGGCGGCGGGCATGATCGACGTGTGAGCGCGCTCGAGCTCGACTTCGACCAGTGCTACCGGGCGATCGAGAGCCGCGACGCGCGCTTCGACGGCTCGTTCATCGCCGGTGTCCGCACGACCGGGATCTACTGCAGGCCGAGCTGCCCGTCGCCTGTCTGTCCCAAGCCGCAGAACGTCACGTTCTACCGGACGGCCGCAGCCGCGCAGCTCGCGGGCCTGCGCGCGTGCAAGCGCTGCCGCCCCGACGCCGTCCCGGGCTCGCCAGAATGGGACTCGCGGGCCGATCTCGTCGGGCGCGCGATGCGGCTGATTGCGGACGGCGCCGTCGACCGTGTGGGCGTTGCCGGGCTCGCCGGCTCGCTCGCCGTCAGCGAGCGCCACCTGCACCGGCTGCTCGTCGAGAGCGTGGGCGCGCCGCCGCTCGCGCTCGCCCGCTCGCAGCGGGCGCAGACCGCGCGCGTGCTCGCCGAGACGACGACGCTTCCGTTTACGGAAGTCGCGTTCGCAGCGGGCTTCTCGAGCGTCAGGCAGTTCAACGACACCATGCGGGAGGTCTTCGCGGCGACGCCGTCCGAGCTTCGGCGCGCTCGCAGGCAGCGACCTGCCTCCGACTCCGGCCGGCTCACGCTTCGCCTGCCCGTGCGCCGGCCCTTCGACGGCCGCGGCCTCCTGCGCTGGCTCGCGGCCCGTGCGGTGGACGGCGTCGAGGAGGCGGGCAACGGCACCCACGGGCGCGCGCTGCGCCTGCCGAGCGGGCCCGGCGTCGTCGCGCTCGAGCCGCAGGACGACCACGTCCGCGCCGTGTTCGCGCTCGCCGGCCTCGCCGATCTCGCCGCGGCCGTGCACCGCTGCCGGAGGCTGCTCGACCTCGACGCCGACCCGCACGCCTACGCGGACGTGCTCGGGCGCGATCGAGCACTTTCGCCGCTCGTCGCGGCGAACCCCGGCCTGCGGTCGCCTGGCGCGGTCGACGGGGCCGAGAGCGCGATCCGTGCTGTGCTCGGGCAGCAGGTCTCGGTCGCGGCCGCGCGGACCGCCGCCGCGCGGCTCGTGGCCGCCTACGGCGTGCCGCTCGAGCGGCCGGACGGCTCGGTCACGCACGCGTTCCCGTCGCCGGAGGCGCTGGCCGAGGCCGACCTCGAGGACGTCGGCATGCCCCGCGCGCGGCGCGAGACGCTGCGCGAGCTCGCGTGGCTCCTCGCGAGCGGCGAGCTCGTGCTCGACGACGGCGCCGACCGCGCCCAGGTGCACCGGCGGCTGCTCGGGATCCGCGGGATCGGCCCGTGGACGGCGACCTACGTCTCGCTGCGCGTGCTCGGCGACCCGGATGCGTTCCCCGCGGGCGACCTCGGACTGCGACGCTCGGCGGAGAAGCTCGGGCTGCCGAGCACAACGGCCGCGCTCGAGGAGCGCTCGGAGCGCTGGCGCCCGTGGCGCGCGTACGCGGCCCACTATCTGTGGGTCGTGACGTAGGCGATAGCCAGCCAGTCGTGGGCGTGAGCCCATACCGCGAGCTCCTCCGCAGGCCCGCGTTCCGGAGGCTCTGGATCGGCTCCACGGCCTCGGCGCTCGGGGACGGGGCGACCTGGATCGCGCTCAGCTGGCTCGTCTACGACCGCACGCACTCGGCGGCGCGGGTGGGTCTGCTGGTGTTCGCGTACGGAGCGCCGGTGGTCGTCGGGGGCCTCGTCACGGGACCACTGCTCGACCGCTTCGGCGCGGTCCGGGTGATGAGGGTGGACAGCATTCTCCGCGGCTGCGTGATGGCCTCGGTGCCGGTTGTCGCGGCGCTCGGCGAGGTGCCGCTCTGGTCGCTGTATACGGTGGCGGCGAGCTACGGCCTGCTGAAGATGGTCCCGCTGGCGGGGGTGCCCACGCTGATCCCGTCGCTCGTCCGCACGGACCAGCTCGACACGGCCAACGCGATGGAGTCGCTCACGTACGGCCTCAGCGGCGTCGTCGCGCCGCTGCTCGCAGGTGGGCTGATCGCCGCGCTCGACGCCGTGGACGTGCTCGCGCTCGACGCGGCCACGTTCTTCTTCTTCGCGGCCTGCCTGCACGGCCTACGCGACGAGCGGGAGGGTCTCGCGCCGGAGTCGTACGGGCTGAGAGAGGGCATCGCGTTCGTTCGGACGTGCGCCCCGATCACCGTCACGACGCTGATGTTCGCGAGCTTCAACATCGGGCTCGGCGCGCTGCTCGTCGTGCTCCCGGTCTACGCGACGACGATCCTCGGCGGCGGCGCGACGCTCTATGCGGCCCTGACGAGCACTCTGCTCGCCGGCGACCTCGTCGGCTCGTTCGTCGTCGGCTCCGTTCGCTGGCGCCGGCCGCTCGGGCGCTCGATCGCGGCCGCGCAGGCCCTGGTCGGGATCGCGTTCTTGCCGATGCTCCTCGAGCCGGCGGCAGCGGCGACGCTCGTGCTCCTGTTCCTCTCCGGCCTGCTCACCTCGCCGCTCACGATTTGGGCGCAGACCCTGCGGATGCGCATCGTCCCGCCCGAGCTGCGCGGGCGCGTGTTCAGCCTCGTCCGCACGACGATGCAGGCGGCCGAGCCGGCCGGAGGAGCGATCGGCGGCGTCGTCATCGCAAGCGGCGGGCTCGTCCTCGCGCTCGGCGGAATCGCCGCGGCGATCGGCGTTCCCGGGCTCGTCGGCCTCGCACACCCGTCGCTCGCCCCGGAGCACGACGGCGAGGCCGCGACCGCCGTTGCCGCCCAGGATCACTAGGCTCGCGCCGAGATGAGGATCTTCGTCTGGCACGGGTACCTGCTCTCCGGAACGGGGTCGAACATCTACACCCGCCAGCTCTCGCGGGAGTGGAGTCGCGACGGGCACGAGGTGACGGTCTTCTCGCAGGATCCTGACCCGGCGCGCTTCGATCTCGGCGGCGCCACGACGGTGCGGCCGGACGTGCACGGGCTCCTGCCCGTGTTCGTGATCGACGAGTACGCCGGCTACACCGTCAAGCGGGTGCAGGACTGCACGCGCGCGGAGCTCGACGCCTGGGTCGACGCGAACGCTGCCGCTCTGCGCGAGCACGGGCGGGCCGACCTCGTGTTCGCGAACCACGTCCTGCTCGGCGGCCCGGTCGGCGCCGGGAGCGGCTCGCGGTACGTGGTCAAGGCGCACGGCTCGGAGCTGGAGTACTCCATGCGGGGGAACGAGGAGCTGTCGCGCTGGGGCGGCGAGGCGCTCGCGGGCGCGGCGGCGGTGATCGTCGGCTCCGAGCACATCCGCGAGGTACTGGCCGAGATCTGCGGCACCGTAGACCGCGTCCACACGATCCCGCCCGGGGTCGACGTGGAGCTGTGGCAGCCGCAGGCCAGGGAGGAGGCGCTCGAGGCGCTCGTGGCCGAGGCGCGCAGGGACCCGCCGAACCCGGGCAACACGAACGAGCGGCTGCCGGACGAAGGGAACGCCGACCGCCTGGCCGCGTTCCTCGCCGGGGACCGTGCGACGGTCGTCTACTTCGGGAAGCTGATCCGCAACAAGGGCGTGCACGTCCTGCTCGAGGCGCTGCGTGGTCTCGACGCGCGCGCGGTGATCGTCGGCTTCGGCGACTACCGCTCGGAGCTCGAGGAGCTGGCCCAGGGGCTGGACGTCCTCTTCACCGGCCCGCTCGAGCATCGCCACCTCGTCCATCTGCTGGCGCTCGCGGACGTGTCGGCGGTCCCGTCGATCTTCCCGGAGGCGTTCGGCATGGTCGCGGCGGAATCGGCGGCGGCCGGCTGTCCACCCGTCGTGGCCGATCACTCCGGCCTCGCGTCCGTCGCGGATGGGCTGGGCGAGAGCTATCCGCCCGCACTGCGAGGGCTCGTCCGATTCTCGAACGGCGACGCGGAGGCCTTGCGCGATCGGCTCGCCGCGATCCTCGCGCTCGGTCCTGAGGACCGCGATGCGATCCGCGTAGCCGCGCGCAGGGCCGCGGTCGAGCTCTGGAGCTGGCGGAGCGTGGCCCGACAGATCGCCGCGATCGTCTGACGTTCGCTTCCTAGTGAGGCACTGGCCCGCCGGCGAGCGCGACGACGACGCCCACGCCGCCCGCGAGCAGGAGCGTCCGCACGACTCCCCAGCGGAGGGCGAAGAGCACCGCGAACGCACCGGCGAGGACGCCGTACTGCCACGACTCCGAGAGAGCTCGCGCAAGCGGGATCGAGGTGCCGAGGATCGCCCCGATCGCCGCGGGGCCGGCGCCCCCGAGGAACGCCTTCGCGTTGGCATTTGCCCGCAGGCGGTCGAAGTGGGAGGCGCCCAGGAGGACGAACGCGAACGAGGGGGCGAAGGCGACGAGCGCGGCGAGCAGCCCTCCGCCGACCCCGGCGGCGGCGTAGCCGACCACCGCGACGGTGTGGACGACCGGGCCCGGCGTGACCTGCCCGAGGGCGACCGCGTTCAGGAACTGCGCCGCCGTCATCCAGTGGAAGTGATCGACGGCGTCGGCCTGCATCAGCGGGATGATCACGAAGCCGCCGCCGTACGAGAGGGCGCCGACCTTGAATGCGACCCAGGTCAACGCGAGCAGGCCGCCGCTCGCCGCGGCGGCGGTGGCGAGCAGCGGCGCCGGGTAGACGGAGGCCGCCGTATTGCCTCGGCCGAGGCTTCGCACGGCCAGCTCCACCAGCCCGCAGCCGAGCAGGACGAGGACGAGCCACGGCCCGACCGTCGCGGCGCTCGCCGCTCCGGCCGCGAGGTAGGCGAGCCAGCGGAGGCGACCGGTCGCGCGGCGCCAGCTGTCGGAGAGGAGGCCTGATCCCGCCTGGACGGCGACGGCCGCGACTGCGGCGCCCGCTCCCGCGCCTGCTCCCTCGATCCAGCGTGGCGGCGAGGAGGCGAGAAAGAGCGCGGCGAGAGCGAGGATCAGGATCAGCCCTGGGCCGATGAACGCGGCACCGCCAATGAGCGCTCCGAGGCGGCCGCGGACGCGCCAGGCGCAGAAGATCGCGAGCTGCGTCGACGCGGGGCCCGGAAGGAGGTTGCAGGCCGCGATCGCGTCCTCGAGCTCCTGCGCCTCGAGCCACCCTCGCCGGTCGACGCAGAGCTCGCGCAGCAGCGCGATGTGCGCGGGCGGGCCGCCGAAGCCGATGCAGCCGATCCGGCCCCACTCGCGCGCGACGGTCGTCAGTCCGGGTGGCGGGGTCAGCGCGGCTGGAAGAGCTCGATCGGGTTGCCGGACGGGTCGTCGACGAGGATCTGCTTGCCGCCCGGGCCGGAGATGATCTCGTTGCGGAACGTGAGCCCGGCGCCGCGCAGACGCTCGACCTCGGCGCCGATGTCATCCACGACGAAGTGGATGCGATTCCAGCCCCCGGGCTCCGGCCTGCGTCCGTCGGGCATGGCTCTCGCGGCCGAGCTCTTCGGGCCGCTGAGCAGCAAGCGCAGGTTGCCCCGCGCGACGTCGGCGAAGGCCGGCGACTGGTCGGTGAGCAGCGTGAAGCCGAAGTGCGCCGTGTAAAAGCTGATCGCGGCGTCGACGTCACCGACCATGTAGCGGACGTTCACGGTCTCGTCGTTCACGTTCCGGTCACCTCCCGGGTCGGTTTGCTCTCGATCTGGCGGACGAGGAAACGGATGCGCGCCTCGAGCACGGCCGCCGTTCGCTCGAAGGCCGGATACGTCTCGAGCTCGCCGCCCGGCTGGGCCGCGGGATCCGGGATGCTCCAGTGGATCGTCTGCGGGTTGCCGGGGAACTCGGGGCAGACCTCGCGCACGCGGTCGCAGAGGCTGATCACGTAGTCGAAGCGCTGCCGGCCGAACTCCTCGAGGTGTGTGCTCCTGCGCCTCGAGATGTCCACGCCGCGCTCCTCCATCGCCCTGACGGCGTTCGGGTGCAGAGGCTTCGGGTGGCTGCCGGCGCTGAACGCCTGCACGCTCTCTCCGCCTAGCTGCTCCAGGATCGCCTGCGCGATCTGCGAGCGGGCGCTGTTGCCGGTGCAGAGGAAGAGGACTCGCGCCGGGCGTGAGCGGCCCCTGGGCCGGTCGCGGGCGGGCCCGAGGCCGGGGTGCAGCGCGGCGCCCGACTCCTCGAGCAGCTCGCCGAAGCGCTCCAGGTCGAGCCCGTAGTAGACGTCGCGGCGGTCGCGGGAGCTGCGCCTGGTCGAGACGAGGCCGCCGGCGCGGAGCCGGCCGAGGTGGTACGAGACGAGGCTTTGAGGCTCGCCGAGCCTGTTGCAGAGCTCGCGGACGCGGCCGTCGCTCTGCGCGAGCTCGTTCAGCAGCTGCCAGCGCAATGGATGGCCGGCCAGTCGAAACAGCGTCGGCGGGCTCACGGCGCTCACCAGAATACATCAAAGTAGTTTTATGGATTGATCCGCCGCCGGTTAGAGCAGTCGCTCGAGGAGCCGCACCACTGCGGCCCCGATCGTGAAGATGAGGACGACGCCGCCCGTCCCCACGAGGAGGCCCAGCGCGAGGACGACAGCGTCCTCGAGGATGAGCGCGAGCGCGACCAGGACCGCGCCGAGGGCGGGGAACGTGTCGAGCCCCGAGAACGGCGGGGCGAGCGCGGCGCTGACCGCGAACACGATCAGCACGAGGCCGAGCAGCCGGTCGACCAGGCCCAGCGCGAACAGCCAGGCGGCGCGAGGGCGCGAGAACCGCTCGACCTGGCGGATCCGCCGGACGATGAACGGGATCGCCTTCTCCGTCGTGGCCTCGCCGAGCTTCCGGTGCCGCCACCTCTCGGGAAGCCAGACCATCTTCCGGCCGAGCACCATCTGCGCGGCTAGCACGACCGTGATCAGCTCGAAGACGTGAGAGACGCCGGCCGTCGGCAGCGGCAGCGCAGGGACGAACATCAGCACGAGGATCGCAACGGCAAAGCTCCGCTCCCCGAACACCTCGGTCATCGCGCCGAGCGTCTTCGGCTCGTCGCTGCGCAGCCAGCGCTCGAGCTCGTCGCTGAACCGGGCGCTGGCGCTCATATGTGCCTCTTGCGCGGCTCGCTGGGCATCGGTCAGACTCGGCTCCTGGCCATCTCGGTGATGATCTCGAACGCGGGTGACCCGATCGCCGGGATCTTGGATCCCGCGCTCGAGTGCGCGTAGATGGCCGTCGCTGCCGCGCATCGCCTTTCGCGCGACCAGGTGATCTGGTCGTTCGGGCCGGAGCTCGAGCCGGTGCTCGAGGTCCAGCCCGGCGACACGGTCACGTTCGAGACGAACGACTGCTTCACGGGCCAGATCCAGAGCGAGGACGACCTCGTCACCGAGATCGACCTCGAGCGGATCAACAGCGCGACCGGGCCCGTGGCTGTCGTCGGTGCGGAGCCCGGCGACTCGCTCGTGGCGGAGATCCTCGACGTGCGGCCGATCGAGTGGGGAGTGGCGACGCTGATTCCGGGCTTCGGCCAGCTGATCGAGCAGGTCGACGCGCCGCTCACGCGGATGTTCGAGGTGCGCGACGGCCAGATCCGGATGAACGACCGCGTCTCGTTCCCGGCGCGGCCGATGGTCGGCGTCGTCGGCGTCGCCACCGACGGGGAGGAGCTGTCGAACGGGCTCGCCGGGCGCCACGGCGGCAACCTCGACGACCACCTGCACGGCAAGGGCGCGCGAATCTGCTTCCCGGTGCGTCAGCCCGGCGGGATGTTCGCGGTCGGCGACATGCACGCCTCGATGGGCGACGGCGAGATCTGCTTCACGGGCGTCGAGATCGCGGGGGAGGTCGACGTCCGCTTCGACCTCGTGAAGGGCAAGCAGGCCACCTGGCCGGTGACCGAGCTCGCGGACCGCTGGCTCCCGCACGCAACCGCCGACGACTTCGACGAGGCGCTCCGGCTCGTCTCGGAGGAGGCGGCGCGCCTGCTCGTCGACGAGCACGGCTTCTCGCCCGAGGACGCGTTCATCTTCCTCTCCGTCGCCTGTGACGCGGGAGTCGCGCAGGCCTGCAAGCCTGCGCCCCAGTTCGGCACGATCGCGCGCTTCTCGATCCCGAGGATCGCCGCCTGCCCGACGCCGTTTCGCGCATGACAATTCACGCGGAGCGCGCCAGGGCGAGCGCTTCCGCGATCGTGAGCTTGCGGCCCGCCTCGGTCGCCCGCGACGCGTCGCCGGGGGCAAGCGAGGCCCGCGCGCGATCGATGAGCTCGCGCCCGGATGAATCCTCGGAATAGACGTTGACGATGCCTTCCTCGCCGGCGTAGACCTCCGCGGCCGCGGCGATCTGCACGGCCGTGGCCGGCCGGCCCTCGACTGCCTTTGCGGCGGCGAGCCCGACCAGCGAGAGTCCGACGCCACGGGTGCTCGCGACGTCGGTGTACGCCCGCACGGACTCGAGGAAATACCGGCGCGCAGCGGCGGCGTCTTCGGCCCCGAGATGCGTCCAGGCCATCTCCGAGAGGATCCGGGCCTCCTCCGCGCGGTCGCCGATCGCCTCGAACTCGGCGAGCGACTGCGCGTAGAGGTCGAGAGCCTCGGCCAGGTCCCCGCGACCGGCCGCCAGCTGGGCGAGGGCGCCGAGGGAGAGACCCGCTCCCTCGTGGTCGCCGAGTCTCCGTTGGATCTCGAGCCCGTGCTCGGACGAAGCCTTCGCTGCGTCGGTGTCTCCCGTGAGCGCCTGGACGATGCCCTCGAAGCTCGAAGAAAAGCCCTCGGCCCAGGTGAACCCGGCCGCGCGGCTCCTCTCGCTGCTCTCGCGCGTCCACCCGGCCGCGGCTTCGAGGTCCATTCCGAGCAGCCCGAGCCCGCAGCAGATTCCGGAGATGCTGAGCTCGCGCGCCGCATCGAGCTCCATCGCGAGGCGATGGGCCTCGGCCCAGTCCTCGTTCGCCCGTTCGTAGGCTCCGAGCGTCCACGATGCGAGCCCGGCCGTGATGAGCGCGCCGGTGCGGCCGAGGGTAGGTGCGCCGTCCTCGCCCGCCTCGAGGAAGGAGGCGACGTACTCGCCGGCGGTGAGGTGCTTTCCGCGGATGTGCCAGTACAGCCACAGGTCGCCGCACAGCTGGAGGCCCAGCTCACGCGACTCGGCGTCGCCGCCGCCCGCGGCCAAGAGGAGTGTTCCGAGTGCGGCCTCGAGGTTGGCCTCGTCCGCGAGGCCACATTCGATGGACGCCCGCTGTGCGGTGCCCTCGATCCCGTCGCGAATCTCCCGGGCGAGCGCGGCATACCGATGCGCGTGCCTCAGCGCGATCTCGTCTGTCTCGCCCGCGGCGTCGAGCCGCTCCTGTGCGTACTCCCGAATCGTCTCCAGCAGCCGGAGGCGGTCGTCCGCCTCCGGCTGGACGAGCGCCTTGTCGACGAGCGATTCCAGCTCGTCGAGAGCCGTCGCGCCCGCGTCGGCACAGACGGCCTCGACGTCCGCGACCGTGAAGCCTGCGGCGAACACCGCCAGCCGCCGGAAGAGCCGCTGCTCGGGCTCGGTCAGGATCGAATGGCTCCAGTCGATGGTCGCCCGCAGCGTTTGCTGCCTCCCAGGGCTGTCGCGGCGGCCGGACGTGAGCACTTCGAGCGCGTGGTCGAGCCGCTCCAGGAGCGCCTCGGGCGACAGCAGCCGCAGGCGAGCGCCGGCCAGCTCGAGGGCGAGGGGCAGGCCGTCGAGCCTCCGGCAGACGGCGCCGATCGCCTCGGCGTTCGCCGCGGTCACCTCGAACGAGGTCTTCGCCGTCCTCGCGCGCTCTACCAGAAGCGCGGCCGCCGAGTAGTCCAGGAGCGACTCCGCCGATCCTTCCGCCGACGACGGAGGGACGGCGAGCGGGCCGAGCGGGTACTCGCGTTCCGCTTCGATCTTGAGCAGCGTCCTGCTCGTGATTGCGATCCGCAGCGAGGGGCAGCGCTCGATCAGGTCCGCCACCTCGGGGGCGACGGTGACGATCTGCTCGAGGTTGTCCAGGAGGAGCAATGCCTTCCGGTCGCCGATCAGGGAGACGATGCCGTCGCGGAGTGTTCTGTCCTCCGCCTCCTTGGCGTCCAGCGCATTCGCGAGAGCGGGCACGAAGGCATCGGGCTCGGAGACGTCCGCCAACGGGACGAACGCGAGACCGTCCAGGAACTCGGGCGCCAGGACGCGCCCGAGCTCGGCGAGAACCCGCGTCTTCCCGATTCCGCCTGGCCCGGTGATCGTGACTACTCGATGGTTCCGGACGAGGTCGACGAGGGAGGCCACCTCGTCCGTGCGCCCGACGAGCGGCGCCGAGGGTGTGGGGAGGGCGCTCGGAAGGCTCGCGAAGCGCTCGCCCTTGCCGTCCAGCGCTCCCGGATCCGGTACGACCAGGCCGTCCGCCGAAACCGCGTACAGCTCGAACGGGCGGCCGACGTTCTTCAGCCTGAACCGTCCCAGCGCCACGAGCTCGATATCGCCCCGGTTCTTGATCTGCTCGTGGGCTGCGTCCGACAGCAGGACGCCCCCGGCAACCGCGAACGACTCGATCCGTGCCGCGACGTTGACGGCGTCGCCCGTAAGACGCTCCCGCTCGACGATCACGTCGCCCACGTGCACGCCGATGCGAACCTGAACCTGCCGCCGCGCGAGCTCCTGCTGGATCGCAACCGCCGCCTGCACGGCGGCGAGCGAGCTCGGGAACATGCTCACGCTCCCGTCTCCGAGGCGCTGCACGATCGTCCCTCCGAACGCCTCGTGCTGACGCTCGAGCGCGGTCCAGTACCGCTCCCGCCTGTCGACCGCGATACGCTCGTCGGTCTGCAGCAACGCGGTGTATCCGGCCATGTCCGTGAACATCACGGCAAGAAGCCGGCGATCGAGAGCCTCGGCCACGAGACGATCCTCGCAGGGCGGCGGGCGGCGTTCCAGCCCGGGCCGTTCGGCGCGCAGAGCCGACGCTACTCTCAGGACGTGTCGGGTCCCGAGATCGAGGCCGCGCTCTCCGAGCACCCGGAGGACGAGCTCGTCCGGGTCGAGCTCGAGGAGGCCCGGAAGAAGAAGCGGACGGGGTGGAAGCGCTGGGCGATGATCGCCGTCTCGGTTGCGGTGATCGCGCTGACGTTCGCGTTCGTGCTCCCGAAGATCGCCGCGTACGGCCAGGTCTGGGACGTCGTCAAGGGGCTCTCGTGGCCGTGGATCGTCGTCCTGCTCCTCTCCGCGCTGCTCAACGCCGCGACGAACGGCCCGCCCTGGATGGCGGCTCTCCCCGGGCTCTCCTTCATGCAGGCCTCCCGGGTCACGCTCTCCTCGACGGCGATCACGATGGTGGCTCCCGGGGGCGCCGCGCCCGGGATGGCGACGTCGTTCGCGATGCTCAGGTGGTGGGGCTTCGAGGGACGGCCGGTCGGCCTTGCGGTCGCCGTCACGGGGATCTGGAACCAGCTCGTCATCCTCGGCGTCCCGATCTTCGCGGTCGCCGGGCTCGTCGCCGAGGGAGGTCGGAACCGCACGATCGAATGGGTCGCGGTCGCCGCGCTGATCGCCTTTTGCGTCATCGTCGCCGGGTTCGCAATCGGGCTCTCGAGCGCGCAGCTCGCGCGCCGCGTGGGGGACAGGGCCGCCCGGTTCGCGAGCTGGTGCAAGCAGCTCGTCCACAAGGCGCCCGTGAAGTGGAACGGCGAGGGCTTCGTCCGCTTCCGCGCGGAGGCGATCGTGCTCATCCGCTCACGCTGGTGGTTCCTCACGCTGGCCACTCTCGCGAACCACCTGTCGGTGTTCCTCGTGCTGCTTCTCTCGCTGCGGGCCGTCGACGTGACGCGCGCCGACGTGACGGTCGTCGAGGCGTTCGCGGCCTGGGCGCTGTCGCGGGTGCTCTCGTCGATCGCGATCACTCCCGGCGGCATCGGCTTCGTCGAGCTCGGGCTGACCGGGGCGCTCGTCGGCTTCGGCGCGACGAACGCCGAGGCGGTCGCCGCGACACTCGTCTACCGCTTCCTGACCGTCGTGCCGACGCTCGTGCTCGGTCTGGCCGCCGCCGCGACGTTCAAGGCCGGCCGGCCGCCGGAGAAACAGGTCTCGGAGGCTGTCTAGTACTCGTCGTGCCGGCGGAGCCAGACCTGAGAGCGGTCGCCTTCGTCCCGTCCCCTCGGTGCCCGGTCGAGGATGCCGTAGTAGCCCATCAGAAACTCGAGGCCGCGGGCCGTGGTGCCGTACGTCTGGTACACGGTGCCGTCGTCGAGGACGAACGCGCTGAGGCCCGGGCCCTCGGTCAGGTAGCCGGTCACGTCTGTGCCGCTCGAGCTCGCGTTGTGCTCGAGGATCGGCGACGGCCCCGCCTCGAGCATCGGCGCGAACGACTCGCGGGTCTGCTCCTCGGTGCGTGAGTAGCCGAGGTCGAAGTTGAAGGCGCTGTCCGCCGACGAGGCCCATGGCATCTGCCACCCCATCCGCCGCCTGTAGGCCTGAAGCTTCTCCAGGGGCGCTTGCGAGACGAACGTCATCGTCACGTCGCGCGCGTGGAGGTGCGGGAGGGCGCCGTCGACGGTGTCCGCCATCGAGGAGCAGGTGGGGCAGCCTGCCTGGTAGCTCGGGCCGAACATGAAGTGGTACACGAGCAGCTGGCTCCGCCCGTCGAACAGCTCCGCGAGCGTGCGGGCGCCGTCGACCGTGTCGAACTCGTACGCCTTCTCGATGCGGACCCAGGGCAGCTCCCGCCGCTGCCGGGCCAGCTCGTCTCCGAGGCGGGTGTGCTCTTTCTCGCGAGCGAGCAGCTCGTCGCGGGCCGCAGCCCACTCCTCGCGGGTCACGACCTCGTGATCGATCGTCATCGCCCCGGCCTCACGCTGCGATCTTCTCAAGCACCCTGTCGACCCGCGCGAAGCCGGCCTTCGCGCCCTCCTCGACGCCGTACTGCATGGTGGTGTCGCGCTCGTCGGTCGTGTCGAAGCGCATCGTCTGGGTCAGCCTCGTCTGCTCGCCGAGGTCCTCGAACTCGAGCGTCTGCAGGTGGTTCTGGAACGTCTGCACGAGGCGCTCGGGCGGCTCGACCTCGCGGAACTCGCCCTCGACGACGCCAAAGGCGGTCCGGAAGCGCCAGATGCCGCCGGGGCGGACGTCCATCTCCTCGACGACGGTGCCGTCTCCCCACCACTCGGGGATCAGCGCCGGGTCGGTCCAGACGGAGAAGACGTGCGCGCGCGGCGCGTCGAACACCCGCTCGACGCGGATCTCGAGCTCGTTCGGGGTGCTCACGGTGGTGGCGTTCATCGCTCAGCTCACCGCCTTCTTCACGAGGGCGCGGATCTTGGCCTCGTCGGCCGGAGTCAGCTTCTCGAGCGCCCACGCGACCGGCCACATCGAGCCCTTGTCGAGGTTCGCGCTGTCGTTGAAGCCGAACATCGCGTAGCGCTCCTTGAACTTCGTCGCGTTTCGGAAGTAGCAGACGACCTTGCCGTCCTTCGCGTAGGCCGGCATCCCGTACCAGGTCCTCGGCACGAGGGCCGGCGCACTCTCCCTGATGATCGCGTGGAGCCGCTCGCCGATGGCTCGATCGGGTGGTGACATCGCGGCCAGCGACGCGCGCAGCGCGCTCTCCCCGTCCTCGGCCGCCTTCAGCTCCTTGGCGCGCGCTCTCATCGCGGCCTTTTCCTCGGCCGTGAATCCTTCGCCCTTCTGCTCCTTGGCCTTCTTGGCAGTGGTGCTCATCGTGCTCCTTTCGTCCGTTCCACGACCCGTGCGAACCGGTCGAGCCGCTGCAGCCAGGTGCTGATGCCCTCGAACGCGTACGGAACGAGCATGCACCTGCGGACGCGGCCGACCTTCTCCGATGTGACGAGCTCCGCCTCCTCGAGCAGCCGGATGTGCTTGGCCATCCCGGTCAGCGACATCCCGAAAGGCTCGGCGAGCTCGCTGATCGAGGCGCTGCCGGCGCCGAGCCGTTCGAGGACCGCGCGCCGGGTGGGGTCGGCGAGGGCGGCAAAGGCGCGGTTGATGCCGGTCTGATACTCAACCATCTAGTTCAGTATTGCACACGAGGCGCCCGGGACGCGAATCCTGGCCCGGGCGACAGCCCTAGGGTGGTCGGCCTCGCGCTCGGGACGGATGACGACGCCCTCGGCCACGGGATGATGGGCGGTGCAGGGCTCGAACCTGCGACCCCCTGCTTGTAAGGCAGGTGCTCTCCCAGCTGAGCTAACCGCCCCGGGCCGAACGGTAGCCAGCGGATCGTCGAATTTGTAAATCTGGTCGATCAACTTTGCAATATCGGTCCCGATAGGTCAGGATCGCCCCTGCAGTTTGCGGAGTCCACCGAGGGGAGAGGAGCATCAATGAGAGTTCTGCGCCTGCGTCTCGCAGCCGCGCTTTTCGGCATGTTCGTCATCGGAGTGATCGTCGTCGGGTCGGCCGGGGCCGGTAGCCCGGCCTCGAGGACGACGCTCCAGGGGAGCCGGCCCAGCTGGGTCCCTGCCGTGACAAGGACGGCGACCGTCCCGAGCGGGCAGCACATCGACGCCCGGGTCTGGCTCGCACCCAACAACCAGGCACAGCTCGTGAAGCTCGCGCAG
>DATIXI010000023.1:0-125227 GCA_035518635.1 Gaiellaceae bacterium | reverse complement strand
GAGCAGCGCACGCGGGTCGGCGTTGCCGATGTCCTCCGAGGCCAGGATGATCATCCGCCGCGCGATGAAGCGGGCGTCCTCGCCGCCTTCGAGCATCGCGGCCAAGTAGTAGACGGACGCGTCCGGGTCGGAGCCGCGCATCGACTTGATGAACGCCGAGGCGAAGTCGTAGTGGGCATCACCACCCTTGTCGTAGACGAGCGGCCGCTTCCGGGCGGCGTCCTCGACGTGATCCTCGCCGACGACGCCGTCGGCGGTCTGGACGGCCACCTCGAGGATGGTGAGCGCGTTGCGGGCATCGCCCCCGGCGCGCCGTGCGACCAGGCCGATCAGCTCGTCGTCGATCTCGGCCCGGAGGGCATCGGCGCCTCGTCGCACGATCGTCGCCAGCTCCTCCTCGGAGAGCGGCACGAGCTCGTAGACCTGGCAGCGGGAAAGAAGCGCCGAGTTGACCTCGAAGTACGGGTTCTCGGTCGTCGCCCCGATCAGGATGATCAATCCTTCCTCGACCCCTGGCAGGAGCGCGTCCTGTTGTGCCTTGTTGAACCGGTGGATCTCGTCCAGGAAGAGGATCGTCCGCTGGCCGGACCCGCCGAGCCGGTCGCGAGCCCGGGCGAGGACGCCGCGCACGTCCGAGACCGAGGCGGACACGGCCGAGAGCTCCTCGAACACCGCTCCGGTGGTCTCGGCCACGATTCGCGCGAGCGTGGTCTTCCCCGTCCCCGGAGGCCCGAAGAGGATCATCGACGCGACGCGGTCGCCGGCGATCGCCAGGCGGAGCCCGGTTCCCTCGCCGAGCACCTCCCCCTGGCCGACGAACTCGTCGAGCGTCCGCGGCCGGAGGCGCAACGCTAGGGGCGCCTGCTCGCGGATCCGCTCCTGCGCGGCGTCGGCAAAGAGGTCGCTCACGCCGGGAAGTATGCTCCGGCCGTGGAGGGTCACGAAGCCGAGGACTTCAGCGCGCCGATCCTGCAGGGCGAGGGCGCGAGCGACTACGAGCGCTACCTCCGTACGGACGACCTCCTCGCACTGCAGAAGACGCCCGAGGAGCGGGCCCACCGGGACGAGCTCCTCTTCCAGACCGTCCACCAGGCATCCGAGCTCTGGCTGAAGCTCGCCTGGAACGAGGCCGAGGAGGCGACTAGCCTCATCGAGAGTGGCGATCTGGCGGCGGCCGAGCGGCTGCTCCGGCGCAGCACGCTCTGCCTCGACTACGTGATCCGCCAGCTCGACATGCTCGAGGAGATGTCTCCCTGGGAGTACCAGACGATCCGCAAGGTGCTCGGCCACGGGAGCGGCTTCGACTCGCCGGGCTTCCGCGAGATCCGGCGCGTCACACCCCGGCTCGGGCAGGCGTACTTCGCCCTCGTGCGCGAGCGCGGGCTATCGGTCGTGGACGTCTACCGCCAGGGCCGCGAGCACGAGGACCTCTACCAGCTGGCCGAGCTGCTGATCGCGTGGGACGAGCGGATCTCGCTCTGGCGCATGCGGCACTACCTGGTCGTCGCCCGGGTGATCGGGGATCAGGTGGTCGGCACGCAGGGCACGCCCGTCGAGCTGCTCGGGGGCCTGATCAAGCAACGCTTCTACCCCGAGCTCTGGCAGGCCCGCAACCGGCTCACGCAACTCTCGAACGAGGAGGACTGAGCGGCGGTCGCCTCCTCCCTGCGCGACGAGACCGCCCAGCTCCTCCGTGAGCTGATCCGGCTTGACACGGTCAATCCGCCCGGGAACGAGACGCTCGCGGCGGAGGTCCTACGCGACTACCTCGCCGAGAGCGGGGTCGAGAGCCAGCTGCTGGCCAAGGTGCCGGAGCGCGCGAACCTCGTGGCCAGGCTGCCTGGCCGCGGCGACGGCCCGAGCCTCCTGCTGCTCTCGCACACGGACACCGTCGTCGCCGATGCCTCCGAGTGGCAGCTCGACCCCTGGTCTGGAGAGGTCCGGGACGGCGAGATCTGGGGACGCGGCGCGCTCGACATGAAGGGCGAGGTGGCGGCGAGCGCCGTCGCTCTCGCCTCGCTCGCCCGGGAAGGGTTCGAGCCCGCCGGCGACCTGATCTTCGTTGCGACTGCCGACGAAGAGGTCGGCGACGACTTCGGCTTGCCCTGGCTCTGCCGCGAGCACCCCGACGCGGTTCGCGCCGACTACGCCCTCAACGAGGGCGGTGGAGAGCGCGTCGAGCTCGGCGGCCGCGCGTTCTACCTCTGCTCGACCGCCGAGAAGATGAGCTCGCCCTTCCGCCTCACGGTGCACGGCCGGGGAGGCCATGCGTCGATGCCGAGGATCTCGGACAACGCCCTCGTCAAGGCGGCGCCCGTGATCGAGCGGCTCGCCGCGTACCGCCCAGAGCCGCAGCTGGGCGTCGAGACCGACGCGCTCGTGGTTGCGATCTTCGGGGAGCGGTTGGAGCCGGACCAAGTGCTGGAGGCAGCCCGCGGGCTCGACCCGTACGCCGCCGAGATGCTCGAGCCGCTCCTGTCGCTGACGCTGTCACCGACGATCATCTCCGCCTCCGAGCGGCGGAACGTGGTCCCGTCGACCTGCGTGATCGACGTCGATTGTCGGTTGCTCCCGGGGCAGACGCAGGAAGAGGCCGAAGGGATCGTGCGCGGCGCTCTCGGCGAGGGGGACTACGACCTCGAGTGGATCGAGGGTCGCGGGGGCACGCGCTCGCCGCTCGAGACGCCGCTCTGGAGCGCGGTCGAGAGCTTCGTCGCCGAGGTCGAGCCGGACGCGACCGCCGTGCCGCTCTGCGTGGCCGGGTTCACGGACAGCCACTGGCTGCGTGAGGCGTTCGGGACGGTCGCGTACGGCTTCTTCCCGATGCGGGCGATGGATGCGCGCGAGGCATCGCGGCTCGTGCACTCGGCGGACGAGCGGGTCGCGGTCGACGACCTCGAGCTCGGGGTCGACTGCTTCCGGCACGTTGCGCGGACGCTGTGCAGCTGACCGCCGAGCGCTCGCCGGCTTCTCGTCGCAGGTCCCGGTAGCCTCCTCCCCGCTGCGAGCGTAACGGGGAAACGCGCGCGCGTGGGTCGCGAAATCGTGCCGAAAGTGGGGACGCGCCTCCCCGACGGCGCGCTACGCTCTTGCAGATGGCCGAGGAACAGCGCGACGAGAAGGTGCGGCTCGGCGGGATGGCTCTCCTCAACGGCGTGCTCGTGCACGGCCCGAACGCGTGGGCCTGCGCGGTCCGGACTCCGGCCGGTGAGCTGAAGGTCGCCTCGGCCTACAAGACCCTTCGCGCGAACCGGGTGCAGTCGCCGCTCGTGCGCGGCCCCGTGCGCTTTGCCGAGATGTTCGCGCTGCTTCCGGCGATCAGGCGCGAGTTACCCGAGGCGCGGCTCCCCTTCCAGCGGGCCCAGGTCGTCGGGGCGATGATCGGCAGCGCGCTCGCGGTCCGTGTCATCCGGGGGTCGCGCCGCCTGACGCCGCTCGCCCGCGAGCTCCTGTCGGGTCTGATCTCGGCCGTGCCGGCGACGCTCGCCCTCCGCGGGTCGGAGCTCGCCGCGTACCACGGCGCCGAGCACATCTCGATCGGCAGCTATGAGCACGGCGCCCCGCGCCAGCGGGAGCACGAGCGCTGCGGCTCGCACATGCTCGCCCCGCTTCTGCTGAGCTCCGCTGTCGGCGGCGCTCTTGCCTCGCGTGCGCCGGAGCACATGCGCGCCTCGGCGCGGTTGCTGGCCCAGCTCGGAGCGCTTGCCGCGACGACGGAGATCTTTGGCTGGATGGTGCGCCACCCCGACCACCCCGTTGCCCACGCGCTCGCCCGGCCCGGACACGAGCTGCAGCATCGTTTCGCCACCGCGGAGCCGACGCGCGAGCAGCTCGAGGTCGCCGAGGCCGCGCTCGCCGCTTGCCTCGAGCTCGAGCGCAACGCCGATGGAGCAGCGGACAAGAGCTAGGCGCCTTGCGCCCGAGGTCTTCGAGCTCCCCGTCGAGAAGATGCGGGAGGGCTACTACACCGACGCGTACTTCAACCACACCCGCCAGGTGCTTCTGCGCGACGGCCGCCACCCGCGCGTCGTCATGCAGGTGTTCCAGAAGAAGAGCTCGTATCTCGGGGGGGTCGACGAGGCGATCGCGATCCTCAAGCTCTGCGCTGACGACTGGGACGACCTCACCGTTCACGCCCTGTACGACGGCGACGCGATCGAGCCCTACGACTCGGTGCTGACGATCGAGGGCGACTACACGGGCTTTGCCCACCTCGAGACCGCCTATCTCGGTGTGCTCGCAAGGCGCACGCTGATCACCACGAACGTCGTCCGGGTCCTCGAGGCCGCGAACGGGAAGCCGATCATCTTCATGCCTGCCCGCCACGATCACCATCGCGTGCAGACCGGCGACGGCTACGCGGCCTGGATTGCCGGCCAGGTCGTCGGCGCCGAGATCGGCGTCACCTCCGAGGCGCAGGCCTCGTGGTGGGGCGGCCGGGGTCTCGGGACCGTCCCGCACGCGCTGATCGGTTCGTACGGAGGCAACACGGTGCTCGCCGCGACGAAGTTCGCCGAGAACGCGGACCCGGACATCAACATCACCGTCCTGGTCGACTTCGACAACGACTCGGTGAAGACCGCGCTCGAGGTTGCTCGCGCGCTCGGCCCGCGGCTCTGGGGCGTTCGGCTCGACACCTCCGGACAGCTGGTGGACCGCTCGCTCTGGGGAGAGATGGGCGACTTCGACCCGCGCGGCGTCAACGAGCGGCTCGTGCGCAACGTGCGCGAGGCGCTCGACCACGACGGCTTCGAGGGCGTCAAGATCGTCGTCTCCGGGGGCTTTACCGTCGAGCGGATCCGGGAGTTCGAGACCCGTGGCGTGCCGGTCGATTCCTACGGCATCGGGTCCGCGCTCATCCGCGGGGAGAACGACTTCACGGCCGACATCGTCATGACCGACGGCCGCCCCTCGGCCAAGGCCGGCCGTAGCTTCCGCGCGAACCCGCGCCTCGAGCTCGTCGAATGACCGCTTGAGCGACCCGCCGCTCGTCACCCGGGCGCTCGCGCTGGAGCGCGAGCTCGGCTTCGGGCACTCGTCGATCCCCGAGGTCGGCCGGCTCCTGCACCTGCTCGCCGCGCAACGGGGGCGAACCAGGGTCGGCGAGCTCGGGACCGGATGCGGCGTTGGAGCGGCCTGGATCGTCTCCGCGCTCCCGCCGACGGTCCCCTTTGTGACCGCCGAGCTCGACGAGCGGCTGGCCCGGGCCGCCGCCGAGCTCTTCGCCGAGGACGAGAACGTCACCGTGCTCCAGGGCGACTGGCACGAGCTGATGCCGCCGGAGGCGCCGTTCGATCTGCTCTTCTACGACGGCGGCGGCAAGCAGCACCCCGAGAACGACGGCGAGGACGTGGTCGGCCTGCTCGCTCCTGGCGGGACGATCGTGATGGACGACCTCACGCCGGGTCGCACCGAGCACGACCCTGTGCGCGAGTTCTGGCTCAACCACCCCGAAATCGCGGCGCTCGAACTGCTCACGACCCCGGAAACCGCGGCGATCGTCGGCACCCGCCGCGGTTGACTCGGCTCCGAAACCGGCCCATAACTAAGACAGGATGGATTGGTTGGTCGTCCTCCGCGACGAGGTCGCGAACTGGTTGCCGCTCCTCTTTGCGGTGATGCTCGTCCTGATGGTCTACATCCTCTGGCGCACGCTGCAGGTGATGCCCCGCGTGACTGCCGCGAAGACGATGGTCTCCTACTCGTCCGTCACGTGGGACGACGTCGCCGGCCTCGAGGAGGCGAAGAACGAGCTCGCGGAGGTGGTCGACTTCCTACGCGACCCACAGCGGTTCGGGCGACTCGGCGCACGTGTGCCGAAAGGGATCCTGCTCTACGGCCCTCCGGGCACCGGCAAGACTCTGCTCGCGCGCGCGATCGCGCATGAGGCGGGCGCCAAGTTCTTCGCCCAGAGCGCGTCTGCGTTCGTCGAGATGTTCGCGGGCCTCGGCGCGGCGCGCATCCGCAAGCTGTTCGAAGAGGCACGCAAGCACGCGCCGGCGATCATCTTCATCGACGAGCTCGACGCCGTCGGTGCGCAGCGGACCGGTTTCGGCTTCTCACGCGAGCAGGACCAGACGCTCAACCAGCTGCTCGTCGAGCTGGACGGCTTCGAGTCTCGCGACCAGATCGTGGTGATGGGAGCCTCGAACCGGCTCCAGGACCTGGACGCGGCGCTCCTGCGGCCCGGGCGCTTCGACCGGCAGGTGCTCGTCGCGGCGCCCGATCTCGCGGGTCGCGAGGAGATCCTCGAGGTGCACACACGAGGGAAGCCGCTCGCGGACGACGTCGACCTGAAGGCGGTCGCGCGCCAGACCGCAGGCCTCACCGGCGCCGAGCTGGAGAACATCGCCAACGAGGCGGCGATCTTCGCCGGTCGAGAGAACCAGTCGCGGCTGCGCCAGTGCGACTTCGACGACGCGATGGAGCGCGTCGTCGCGGGCCTTCAGCAGCGGCGTGTGATGACCGAGAAGGAGCGGCGGATCCTCGCCTACCACGAGGCCGGCCACGCGGTGATGTCGCACCTGACCGGAGACCTGCTGCCAGTGCACAAGGTGACGATCGTGTCGCGCGGGCAGGCGCTCGGCTACACGCTGAACCTGCCGAGCGAGGAGCGCTACCTGCACACGACCGAGGAGTTCGAGGACCTTTTGATGGTCTACCTTGCGGGGCGGGCAGCAGAGGAGGTCGTCTTCGGGCGCGTCACGAACGGCGCCGCAAACGACCTCGAGAAGGCCACCGAGCTGACTCGTGCGATGGTGTTCGACTACGGCATGTCGAACGCCGCGGCCTCGCGCACGATGCGTGCCGACAACTACGCGCTCTCCGAGGCGACGAAGCGCCTTCGCGACGAGGAGCAGGCACGCCTCACCGACCACGCGTTCGACGAGGCGCTGCGGCTGCTCCAGAAGCATCGCCCCGCCCTCGACCGGATCGCGCTCGCGCTCCTGGACAAGGAGACGCTCGACAAGGACGAGCTGGCCGAGCTGCTCGACGGAGTCGAGCCCGAGTCGCGCTCCTCGGAGACGGTCGGCACCGTCCGGGTCGTCGTGGCCGACTAGGCGACGCGGGTAGCTCCCTTGCCTCGATAGCATCGGCGGCGTGCAGCCGCGGGGAATCCATCATCTCGGCGTCGCGGTCGAGGATCTCGACCAGGCGGTTGCGACGTACGAGCGCCTGTTCGGCGCGGCTCTCGAGCGGCGCGAGTCCGTTCCGGAGCAGGGCGTCGAGGCGGCGTCGCTACGAATCGGCGCCGACCGGGTCGAGCTGCTCGCCTCGCTCGGCGAGGAGACACCGGTCGGCAAGTTCCTGGACAAGCGCGGGCCCGGGATGCACCACGTCGCGTTCGAGGTCGACGACGTCGGCGCCGCGCTCGGCGAGCTCGCGTCGGAAGGCGTCGAGCTGATCGACGACGAGCCGCGCCGCGGGCTCTTCGGGCTCGAGGTCGCGTTCGTGCACCCGGACTCGCTTCACGGTGTTCTGGCGGAGGTGGTCAGTGGTGGCTGACGATCGGATCCGTGTCGAGATCGGCTTCGACGGCGGGCAGGTGATGGGCTCGTTCGTCGCCGAGCGAGCGGCCGACGACCTGGAGCGTGCGCTCGGCAACGGCTCGGACGGTGCGTTCTCGTTCGAGGCGGAGGACGGGCGCTACACGGTCTCGCTGCGGCGGGTCGTGTACGTCAAGCGCTTCACACGCGAAGCGCGGGTCGGCTTCACCCCCGCCTAGCTTCGTGCTCGAGATCGGGATCGTCGGGCTTCCCGGCTCCGGCCGGTCGACGCTGTTCGCTGCGCTCACGGGGGGTCACGGGTCGCTGGGCGCCGTTCCGATCCCGGACGAGCGTCTAGACGCCGTCGCGCAGGCGGTCGGCTCCGCGAAGACGACTCCGGCGATGCTCCAGGTCGTCGACGTGCCGGGGACCGGCGCAGCGCTGCTCGGGAACCTGCGGAAGGTCGACGCACTGCTGGCCGTCCTGGACGCGTTCTCGGGCACGCATGACCCCGCGGCCGACCTCGAGACGATTCGCCTCGAGCTGATCGTCGCCGACCGCGACCACGTCGAGAAGCGGCTCGAACGCGTCCGGACGCAGGCGAAGTCGGGCGATCCCGCGTTGAGGGACGAGGTCGCCCTGCTCGAGCGGGTGCTCGCTCACCTCGAAGCCGGGGAGCCGCTGTCGTCGTTCGGGGAGCCCTTGCCCCCAGAGCTCGAGCCGCTGACGACCAAGCCGCTGGTCGTCGTCCAGAACGGGCCCGCAGGAATCGACCTGAAGCTCGAGGCGGAGCTCGCCGAGCTCCCCGCGGAGGAGGCGGACGAGTTCCGCGAAGGCCCCTCCGCGGTCGAGGCCGTGCTCCGCGAGGTCTTCGAGGCCGCCGACCTGATCACGTTCTTCACGGCCGGCGACAACGAGGCACGGGCCTGGACGCTCGACCGCGGCGAGACCGCCCTGGACGCCGCTGCCGCCGTACACACCGACCTGGCGCGGGGGTTCATCCGCTGCGAGGTCATCCGCTCGCAAGACCTGGTGGAATGCGGCTCGCATGCCGAGGCCGCGCGGCGAGGGCTCCAGCGCGTCGAGGGTAAGACGTACGTGGTCGCGGACGGCGACGTGCTGAACGTCCGCTTCGGCGTCTAGCAGGCGTTCAGCAACAGCCGCAGTCGCAGTTGCCGTCGCAATCGCAGTCGCAATCGCAGCGCATCGACCCTCCTTTCGGGCGTTGGCCTGAGCAGATGATACATTGATAAACGTCAATGCAACAGCTGAAGGTACTTCAACGACCGTGCTGTGCTCCCGGGGCGCCGCCCCTGCGGCCCGCGGTCGCGGAGGAGCTCGCGCGCCGGTTCAAGGCGCTGTCCGATCCCGCGCGGCTGGCGATCGTCAACCAGCTCGCGGGCTCCGAGGAGCTGTGCGTCTGCCAGCTGCGCCTCAGGCTCTCCCAGCCGACCGTCTCGCATCACCTGCGCGTCCTGCGTGAGGCCCGGCTGGTCGAGGTCGCGCGGAAGCGGGGAACCTGGGTCTACTATCGGCTCGTGCCCGAGGCGGTCGAACAGCTCGCGTTTGCGCTCGGCGGCGCGCCCGCCGCCTGATGGGCGGCCTGCCCCGCGCGTACTTCGTCTGCATCGGTAACGCCGGACGCTCCCAGATGGCGCAAGCGCTCTACGAGCGCCGTGGCGGAGAGGCCCGGTCGGCCGGCTCGCATCCGGAGGCGAAGGTTCATCCCGAGGTGGTCGCGGCGATGCGAGAGGTGGGGATCGACATCTCGGGCCGGCGCCCGAAGGGGATCACGCCTGAGGACGTCGAGTGGGCAGAGGTCGTCGTGACCATGGGGTGCGGCGAGGATGCATGCCCAGTTCTGCCAGGGAAGCGCTACCTGGACTGGAACCTGCCCGACCCGATCGGACGACCGATCGAAGAGGTCCGCGCCCTGCGCGACGACATCGACCGACGCCTCGGCGAGCTCGCTTCAGCCCCTTTTCCCCGCGATTGAGCGCCTGCGGGCGCCAGGGGCTCGGCGCCTATGCCTGCGGAGAGTCGACCGGCCGCGTGGCGGCAGCAGCGTCGAGCTGGTTCGCGTGGTAGAGGACGGCAGCCTCTGCCGTCCGGGCTCCACGTGCCTCGTGGTGCACGGCGACCGCGTGGAGCAGCTCGGCCCGCGCCTCGGGGTCGAGCGAGAACGTCCGCTGCTCGATCAGCCGCAGGCCGAGGTGGACGTGGCCGAGCAGCCGGCCCTCCTCGGTCGCGCGGAACGTCGGCCCGCGCTTCAGCTCGAGGGTTCGCCCGACGTCGTGCAGGAGAGCGGCCGCGAGGACGAGGTCCGAGCGCAACCGCGGGTGCAACTGGGCGGCCTCGCGGCAGAGAGTCGCCACGCCCACGGTGTGCTCGAGCAACCCGCCCGCGTACGCGTGATGCGTCTCGGCCGCCGGTAGCCCCCGCATGGCCGCCCGCAAGGGCTCGTCCGTGACAAACCGCTGGACCGCGTCGCGCAGCCTCGGATGGGCGATCTCGCCGGCCAGGAACTCGAGAAAGCCGTCGAGCTCCTCCGCGTCGCGGCGCATCGCGGGAACGAGCTTCGCCGGGTCTGCCTCGGCCGCCTCCAGCGAGCGAACGTCGAGCTGCAACCGGTCGCGGAAGCGCTCGACGCGGCCAAGAACCCTCACGGCATCACCCTCTCCGAAGCGCCCGTCGAGGAGCTCGACATCGGACCAGACCCGCGCCTCGATCCGCCCGCTGGGGTCGACGAGCTCGAGCGCGAGGTACGGCGCACCCGCACGCGTGCGTCTCCGCTCCTTGCGTGCGACGGCGTAGATCCCCTCCACGGTCCGGTCCTCGGCGAGAGAGGCGATTGCGGCGCTCACGGCACGAGTCTAGGCCCGAAACCGGATGCTAGGCTCGGCCGCAATGGCCGAGGTGAAGCCGTTTCGCGCCGTTCGCTACGACGAGCGCGCGGGCCCTCTCGAGGCGCTCGTGGCGCCTCCCTACGACGTCATCTCGGACGAGGAGCGGGACGTGTTCCGCGCGCGCAACCCTCACAACGTCGTGCACCTGACACTTCCCGACGACGAGCGTGAGGCAGGCAGCCTCTGGCGCGAGTGGCGTCAGGACGGGATCCTCGTCCAGGAGGACGAGCCAGCTTGCTGGTGGCTCGCACAGGACTACGTCGGCCCGGACGGGGTCGCACGCACACGCGAGGGTCTGGTCGCCGCCCTGCACGCCGAGGCCTACGAGAGCCGCGTCGTCCTCCCGCACGAGCGCACCCACCGCGGGCCGAAGGAGGGGCGCCTCCGCTTGCTGCGCGAGGTGGGTGCCCAGCTCGAGCCGCTCTTCTTCCTCTACGAAGGACCGCCGCCGGCGGGCCGGCCGGGGCGCGACCCCGACCTCGAGCTCGAGGGCGCACGGCTCTGGCGGCTGCGACCGGACGGGATCGCCCAGGCGTTTGCCGACCGCCAGGTGCTGATCGCGGACGGACACCACCGCTACGAGACGGCGCTCGCCTACCACGCCGAAAAGGGCACACCCGACAGCGGGTACGTCCTCGCGGTGCTCGTCAGTCTCGACGACCCCGGGTTGATGATCTTTCCGACCCACCGGGTCTTCGAGCACGAGCCGGGCGAGCGGCTGCCTGCCGACGAGGAGCCGGCCAGCGCGCAGGCGGCCCTTCGCGCCCTCGAGCAGGCGCCGCCGGACCGAGCCGCGGCCGTCGTCTACCGCAAGGGCCGGCCCGAGCTCGCGATCGACGGGGAGGGAGAGCTCGACGTCAGCCTCGTCGACCGCCTCGGGCACGAGGGCATCAGCTACACGCCGGACTGGCAGGAGGCTGTGCGGGCCGTGGACACCGGGGAGGCGGAGGTCGCGGTGCTGATGCGCTCGACGAGGATCGAGGACGTCTTCGCGGTCGCGCAGCGCGGCGAGACCATGCCCCAGAAGAGCACCTACTTCTACCCGAAGCTGGTGTCGGGCCTTCTGTTCCTGGGCCTGTGAACGATTGGCTCGAGGTCTGCCGCACGGCGACCGAGGACGTGCGCGGCGTCCTTCGCGACCTGCCGACCCGCACGGAGCGCGAGCCGGTCGTCGGCGACGGCGTCGGGGGCGACGAGACGACCGCCGTCGACGCGGCGGCCGAATCGGTGATCCTCGAGCGGCTCAAGGCGATCGACGGCGCCACGATCGTCTCCGAGGAGGTCGGGGAGCTGAAGGGCGACGGCCGCCTTCGCGTCGTCGTCGACCCGATCGACGGCTCGCTCAACGCGAAGCGAGGGATCCCGTTCTTCTCGCTGTCTGTCGCGGTCGCCGAGGGCGAGGCCATGGACGACGTGGTCTTCGGCTACGTCTACGACTTCGGCAGCGGTGAGGAGTGGACGGCCGAGAGGGGCGGCGGCGCGCGGCTCAACGGAGTCGCGCTGGGAGACGTGCGTCCGAAGGAGCAAATCGAGATCCTCTCGTTCGAGGCGACGCTGACCTCGCTCGTCGCCGAGAAGGCGCCCGCGATGGTGGACCTCGCGTACCGCCTGCGGATCATGGGCTCGCTCGCGCTGACGCTCTGCCACCTCGCGGACGGGCGGGTGGACGCGGTCTGCTCGCTGAAGGCCGCGCGGGCGGTCGACATTGCCGCGGCCCAGCTGCTGGTCCGCGAGCGCGGCCTGGCGATCGACCTCCCCGAGGCGCCGCCCTTCGGGGCAGCCCCGCTGGACGTCGCGGGCCGCTCGCGTGTGGTGGCGGCGGCGACGCCGGGGCTCTGCGCGGAGCTGTTCGCTGCGCTGTCGCAATGAGAGCGACCCTCGCGGCACTCGCAGTCGCGGCTCTGGCCGGGTGCGGCGGACACGGCGCGACCAGGACGGCTACGACCATCTCGGTCTCAAAAGGGCCGGCGATCCACGCGCGCCTGATCGCCCAGTCGCACCACCCACTCGTCGGCAAGCGCTGGCACTACGAGGTGCACGTGACCGATGCAGACGGAAGGCCGGTGCCGGCGCGGATCCACCTGCAGTTCCTGTTCGGGGGCGTTCCGGTCGGACAGGTCGGGCGGCATTACGTCCGCAACGGCGTCTGGCGGGAGACGATCGGGGCTCCCGGCAACCCGCCGTTTCCCGCACGAGCTCGCGGGCAGCCCCTCGTCCTCCAGGCGATCGTGACCGCGCTCGGCCAGACGGCGAAGGCGAACTGGTGGATCGTCGTCAAGTGAGTGGCGCGGAGGTCGTCCTCGAGCATGTCCGGAAGGGGTTCGAGAACGGGCGGATCCGGGCGCTTGAGGACATCTCGCTACGGCTCGCGCCGGGCGAGTTCACGGCGCTGACTGGACCGTCCGGGTCGGGGAAGAGCACGCTTCTGAACCTGATCGGCGCACTCGACATGCCCGACTCGGGCTCGATCGCCGTGGACGGTCACCCGGTCGGGCGCGACGGGGACGCGTCCAGCTACCGCGCCCGGACGGTCGGCTTCGTCTTCCAGTTCCACAACCTCATCCCGGTGCTATCGGCCTCGGAGAACGTCCAGGTGCCGATGTTCGGACACAGGCTCTCGCGCTCTGAGCGAGCGCGGCGCGCGGAGGAGTTGCTCGACGAGGTGGGCCTGGCGCACCGCGCAGCGGCGTTCCCGCCGACGCTGTCGGGGGGTGAGCGTCAGCGGGTCGCGATCGCGCGGGCGCTGGCGAACGAGCCGCGCCTCCTGCTCGCGGACGAGCCCACGGGCGCGCTCGACTCCGAGACCGGCGCGCAGATCGTCACGCTTCTCCAGCGCCTGCGCGAAAGCCACGGGATGACGATCCTGCTCGTCACGAACGACCGGACGGTCGCGGAGCGCGCCGACCGCCTGCTCGAGCTGCGCGACGGCCGTATCGACTAGACGCGGCCGCCGATAAGGGATGTCTACTCGTGGCGGAGCGCTTCGATCGGCGCCAGGCGGGTTGCTCGCAGGGTCGGGTAGACCGCGCCGATCAGCCCGACGCCCAGGGCGAAGGCCAGGCCCCACGCGAACACGCCGGCCGTGAAGTCGGGCTGGATCAGGGTCCCGCCGTTCCCGGCCGTGAACAGCTCTGCAGCCGCGTACCCGAGCAGGAGGCCGATCGCGAGCGCGAGCAGGCAGATCGCGAGCGCCTCGCTCACGATCAGCGCCGCGATCCACCGGGTGCGCCAGCCAACGGCGCGCAGGATCCCGATCTCCCGCACCCGCTCGAAGACGGACATCGCCATCGTGTTCGTGACGGCGATTCCGCCGACGATCAGCGCGAGCAGCGAGATGATCCAGCCGGTGGTGACGATCAGCCGCAGGCTGGTGTCGATCTTGACCGCCTGCCCCGGCTCGGTCACGGCGACCGTGTTCGGGAAGTCGTTCTCGAGCTGCTTCGCGACCACTTTTGGCCGCGTCCTGGGCGAGACGGTAACCGCGATCGTCGTCACCTCGTGCGGCCGCTGCGCCAGTCGCTGAACCTCGACGAGCGGCAGCACCGCCCCGTTGTCCACGAAGGCGTTGCCGCTGTGGAAGAGACCGGCCACGCGGAACGCGTGCCTGCCGACGTGGAGCGTCCCACCGGGCTGGAGGTGGAGGCGCTTCGCTGCCGTGTCGCCGAGCAGCGCCTCGTCCCCGGTCGCGCGCGTCCCCTTGATGACAACCGTGCGCTGAGCCGGGAACTCGTTCGGCGCGTAGCCGAACAGGAGGATCTGGTTCGTGCTCAGGAGGAAGATGCGCGCCGTCTCCGCGACGCCGGGCTCGCGCGCGACCTCGCCGGCCAGGCTCTCGGGCAGAACCGAGCGCGTGAGGTCGGAGGTCCCCGACTGGAAGAGCCCGAAGTCGGAGTGACCTAGATGGATCAGCTGCTCGGCGGTTTGCTTGGCGCCGTTCGTGACGGAGAGGAGCGCCACGATCAGGCCCACGCCCACCGCGACGCCCGCGGCGGTGAGCACGGTCCGCGTCGGACGCCGCCACAGGTTTCTCAATACCAGGCCGCCCCAGGTCATCACCAGTATCTTCGCTAGGCTCAGCGCACGATGCAGGCCTCACGCGAGGAGATCCTGAAGGCGCTCGAGCAGGTCATCGATCCCGAGCTCAAGCGGAACGTGGTCGAGCTCGACATGGTGCGCGACGTTCGGATGGAAGGGCGCGACGTCACGGTCGAGATCGCGCTCACCGTCGCGGGCTGCCCGCTGCGGGCGAGCTTCGAGGAACAGGTGGCGAAGGCCCTTGCTCCGATCGACGGCGTGGAGCGCGTGGCCCTCGAGTTCGACGTGATGACGCCCGAGGAGCGCTCGGCTCTGACCGCGCGGCTGCGCGGCTCCGTCACTGAGCGGACGAAGGGAATCGCGCTCGACCGTTCGACCCGGGTGCTCGCGGTCGCGAGCGGCAAGGGCGGCGTCGGCAAATCGACGTTGAGCGCCAACCTGGCCGCTGCCTTTGCGCGGATGGGCCAACGCACGGGGATCCTCGATGCGGACGTCTACGGCCACTCGATTCCGCACCTGCTCGGCATTCACCAGAAGCCCGTCGCGGTCGACCGGATGATCGTGCCGCCGGTGCGTGGGGAGCTGAAGCTGATGTCGATCGGGTTCTTCCTCGACGACAACCAGCCGGTGATGTGGCGCGGCCCGATGCTCCACCGCGCGCTCGAGCAATTCCTCACAGACGTCCATTGGGGCGAGCTGGACACGCTCGTCGTGGACATGCCGCCCGGGACAGGGGACGTGTCGATCTCGCTCGGCCAGCTGCTCCCGCGCGCGGAGGCCGTGATCGTCACGACGCCACAGCCGCTCGCGCAGGAGGTGGCCGCGCGCGCCGCGCTGATGGCGCAGAAGACGAACATGCGCCTGCTCGGCGTGATCGAGAACATGAGCGGCGAGGCGTTCGGCTCCGGAGGCGGCGACCGCCTCGCGGACCAGCTCGGGGTGCGCCTGCTGGGCCGCGTGCCGCTCGACGCACGCCTGCGCGAGGCTGGCGACGCCGGCGACCCGCTCGTCGACGCAGACCCCGATTCCGAGACGGCGCGCACGATCGCAGCGGTCGCCGAGGCGATCGCGGCGACGAAGCGCGAGGAAGGCGTCGGCATCGTCAAGCCGCTGCCCGTCCTCTCCCAGCCGTAGAAAGACTCGAAGGGCGCCCCTTGGGGCGCCCTCCGGGGTTCCAGCGGACCCCGGGGCTTCTGTACCTTGAGCCCCGCTGAAACTAGGACATAAGACTCCGAAGCGCGGGAAATTGCCGCTCTCCTTCGTAAGGATTTCGTGAATGCGGCCCGAGCGCGAGCAGATCGTCAGGCGCCTTGCCGATCTCGGCTTCTCGGAGGCGGACGCGGGCACGCTCGCTGACCACTTTCTGGACGCCGAGGCGCGAGGAAAGCGCGGCCACGGGCTGTCCCGGGTCGACTGGCTCGCGACCCTGCCGGACCTCGATCCCGCCGCGCGCCCGAAGCGGCTCGTGCACCAGAGCACATACGAGCGCTGGGACGGCAACGGCGCGCTCGGCTACCTCACGCTCGCCGCGATCGTCGAGTCCCAGCTCGCCTCGCCGCCGGCCGAGGCGCGCCTGGTGGTGGGACAGCGCTGCTTTCCGACCGGGATGCTCGGCTACTGGGCGCGCAGGCTCGCGGAGGGCGGTCTCGTCGCGAGCCTCACCGCCACCTCGCCGCCGCGGCTGGCCCACCCGGACGGCGGCCCGAAGCTCGCGGGCACGAACCCGCTGGCGATCGCGATTCCGAGCTCGGACGGGAGGCCGCTCGTCGCCGACGTGTCGATGGGCGAGGTCACCTACGGCGACGTGATCGCGGGCGCCGCGACTGACGACCAGCTCGTGCCGTTCGGCGGCGAGCAGGCGCACAAGGCGTTCGCGCTGGCGCTCGGGCTCCAGCTGCTCGTCGACGCGCTCGTCTCCGAGCCGGGCTACGGGGCGGTGCTGCTGGTCGCTCGCCCGGAGGCGGACCCGGTCCCGGCTCTACGAGCCCGAGCCGCCGGCGTCCGCTTGCCCGGTCAGCGCTAGGAACTCGGGGTCGTCGTGAAGCGACGCGAAGTCGCTGTCCTCGGGCGCGTACCTCCGCACGACCTCCGCGTCGATCTCGGCGGCCCGCCGGAGCTGCGCGAGCGCCGCCTCTCGGTTGCCAAGCCTGGCCTCCGCGCAGGCGAGGTGGTAGTAGCCCTCCCACGCATCGGGGTAGGCCTCGATCCCGGCCGCGAGCTCGCGGCGCGCTCCCTCCTCGTCGCCCTGGTCCAGGAGGGACATTCCGACGAATGCCCACTCCCAGCCTGAAGGCGCGAAGACCTCGCCCGGCTTCGCGCCGATGCCCAGCACCGCCGTTCCGGGCTCCTCGGCGAACGCCTCGCGCAGGGTCCCCGGCGGGCAGTGGACGAGGGTGCCGGCGGGCGCGTCGTGCTCCTCGCCGTCGAGCTTGAAGCGCGCGCGGCCCGAGACGACGACGTACAGCTCCTCGTGCCCGCCTTCCTCACGGTGCTCCTCGACTACGCGCTGGCCCGCTTCCTCCGCCGTGTAGGCGTTCGCGCCGAAGGCCTTGATGTCGAAGTAGCGTCGCACGGGGCGCATCGTCAGCCCGTCCTGGCCCGCGATCGGATGGCGCTCGAGATCGTCGATTCGCACGACTCGTCCACTCACGACTGCCTCCTCAGCTCCTCGAGCACGACGGGATCGACGCGCTCGACCCCGCCAACGCGCTCCTCGAGGTTTTCATTCGCCGACCAGCGGAAGAACGCGTCGCCGAGGTCGCCCTCGTAGCCCAGGCGGGCCAGCCGCTCGCTCAGCTCGGCCGCGAGCTCCTCGTCCACGTCGAGCCAGTCCTCCGGAGGCGTCTTGCCGAAGATCGCCTGGTGCATGACGTAGATGCGGCGGAGCTCCTCCAGCGGAAGCGGATGCTCGTCCACGCGCAGGTCGACCACGCTGTCCGAGAGGCCCGCATAGCCGCCGTCGCGCTCGACTACGAGCAGCGCCGCCGACTGCTGGCCGCGGCTGTCGCCGCCTGCGGCCTGTGCGGCGTCCAGGCAGTCGATCAGGCGCTCGGCCAGAGGGCCGTTGCCGGCCTCGAACGTCTCCGCGATCGCGTCGACGGTCTCGGCCGAGACGAGGATGTTCCCCTGCGCCGCGTAGCAGGGGCCGGTGCGCCCGCCGGCCCAGTGCAGGCACTCGGACCCGGTGAAGCTCGCGCCGTCGCCCTGGGCGTCGACGACTCCGAGCTGGCGGTGCTCGCGCCCCTCGTCGGCGGCGGTGAGGCGCTCGACCACCTCCTCTGCGCTGAGCCCTTCTCGCAGCAGCGCGAGCCCGTCCGGCCCGTAGCGCGGATTGGCGTAGGCCTGGGTCGCGACCGCGCCGACGCCCGGCTCCGCCCAGGGAACCACCGAGCCGACGCCGAGGAACTTCGACTGCGTCGCCACGCCCCACTGGCCCGCGTCTAGGTCGCAGGCGGCGATCGAGTAGGTGGCGACGATCTCAGCCGTAGGTCAGCTCCGTCAGGTCGAGGTCGAGCAGTTCACGCTTGCTCTCGGGCACGAGCACACAGGCGACCTCGGGGCGGGCCAGGGCCTGCTTGACGGCTTCGGCCGAGCCGGCCCGGACGACCACCGGCCGCCCCGCGTCGTGCGCCTCCCGCAGCGCGGCCTCGTCGGAGACGTCGTCGAGGACGAGCGCGTCGTCGAGCTCCAGCTCGCCCTCGACCGCGATCTCGGGGACCTGTCTCCCCGTCGCGCCGAACCAGCGCTTCCTCAAACCGTCGTCGTCTCCCCCGGCTCGAGCGCGATCACCTCGACGCCGGGTGCCTTCTCCTCGAGCTCGTGGGGCGTGCCCGCGAGCAACGGGAACGTGCCGTAATGACACGGAACGCAGCGCTTCGTCCCGAGCAGCTCGAGGGCGACCGCGGCCTCGCGCGGGTCCATCGTGAAGTGGCCGCCGATCGGGAGGACCGCGAGGTCCGGCGAGTAGATTCGCCCGATCAGCTGCATGTCGCCGAAGACACACGTGTCGCCCGCGAAGTAGACCGTGGTCCCGTTCTCGAACTCGAGCACGAGCCCGGCGGCCTCGCCCAGGTAGCCGCCGTCGGCGCCCGAGCTCGAGTGGAACGCGTTCACGATCGTGAACCTGACGCCGCCGGCCTCGACGGTCCCGCCCTTGTTCGGCCCGGGAACCTCGTCGATCTCGGCCCCCTGCGCGCCGAGCCAGCCCTTCAGCTCGAGCTGCGCCACGATCTCCGGCTTGAACTTCTTGCTCAGCTCGACCGTCTCGCCCACGTGGTCGGTGTGGCCGTGGGTCAGCGCGATCACGTCGATTCGCTCCGGCTCCTTCTCCGAGTCGGGGCACTTCGGGTTGCCGAGCCAGGGATCGACGTAGATGCGCTTGCCGCTCGGCGAGTCGACGCGGAAGCTTCCGTGGCCCAGCCAGGTCAGCGACACATCGGCCATTCGCACTCCTTTCCCACTGGGAAGCGTGAGCGTAACGAAGGAGCATCCGGCCGGATGCCGAACCTTCGTGCATGCGGCGCGCACTTGCTGTCGGGCTCGTGGTGACGGTTGCGGTGGCGGACGGGGCAGGGGCGCACGGGGTCGCCTTCTACGCGTTGCTGCTCGCGGTGCCCGCGGTGGCCGTCGTCGCGCTGGACGCGTTCGGCCACGCCCTCGACGGAGCCGGCGGCCGGCTGCAGGCGCTGCTCTGGGCGGTCGTGCTGGCTCTCGTGGTCGGCGGGGCGGCCGTTCGCGCTCCCGCGCTGACGGAGGGCGGAGTGCCGAGCGTCGCCCGCTCGTCGCTCGTTGCGTGCCTGGCGCTCATCTGCGTTCAGGCCCTGCTCGGTGTGGCTGCCGAGCTTCGACGCTAGAAGATCGCGTTCGCCGCGTGCCGAGCGCCGTCGATCAGCGGCTGCACGAGGATGAACGAGGTGACCGTGATCACGAGCGCCGCCGCGACGGCCGCCTGCAGCGGGCGCTCGGGCGGCGGTGACCCGCCCACCACGGGCGCGAGCTGCAGCTCCTCGGACGGGCGCATGTACATCGCCCGGATGATCCCGAGGTAGTAGTAGAGGCTGACCGCGGTCGCCGCCACGCCGACGATCACAAGCCACGCCCAGCCGTGCTCGTAGGCGGCGGCCAACGCGTAGAACTTGGCGACGAAGCCTCCCGTGAGCGGCAGCCCGGCGAAGCCGAGCATGAAGACCGTCATCGCGGCGCCGAGCAGCGGGCGCTCCCAGCCGAAGCCGGCCAGGTTGTCGAACGTGACCGGCTGGTTCAACTCCCGCTCGCGCGCGGCGACCACCCCGAAGGCGCCGACGGACATGGCCGAGTACGGGATCAGGAAGTAGAGGATCGCGCGGCCGCCGAGCGCGCTGTTGGTCGAGATCGGGATCAGCATGAAGCCGGCCTGTGAGATCGAGGAGTACGCGAGCATCCGCTTCACGTTGTTCTGCACGAGCGCGGCGAGGTTGCCGACCGCGAGCGAGCAGCACGCGATGACGGCGATCGTGACCGTCCAGAGATGCGCTTCCTGCGGGAACGCGGTGACGAGGACGCGCAGCATCACGACCAGCGCCACCGCCTTCGTCGCGGCCGACATGAACCCGGTCACCGGCGTGGGCGCGCCCTCGTAGACGTCTGGCGTCCACATGTGGAACGGCGCCGCCGAGGCCTTGAACGCGAGCCCGCCGATCACGAACGCGAGCCCGGCGACGAGCAGCGCGTCGTGCGAGAGGTTCTGAGCCTGGACGGCGTCGGCGATCGCGTGGAAGCGCAGCTCCCCGGTCGCACCGTAGACGAGCGCCGAGCCGAACAGGAGCATGGCGGAGCCGAAGCTCCCGATGATCAGGTACTTCAGCCCTGCCTCCAGCGAGCCCACGAGCTCGATGTCGATCGCGCAGAGGATGTAGAGGCTGATCGAGAACCACTCGAGCCCGAGGAACAGTGTCATCAGCGAGTTCGCCGTGACGAGGAAGATCATGCCCGCGCCCGCCCAGGAGAGGAGCGCGTAGTACTCGGCGATGTGGTCGTCGGCCATCGGCTCCTCGTACGAGACCGCCACGATCAGCACCCCGATCCCGCCTACGACCATCTGGGCGAGGGCCCCGAGCCGGTCGCGCTGGACCGCGTCCGCGATCACCCCGTGCGCGTCCGCCGCATGCGCGTAGAGGATCGCCGAGGCGACGAGCGCTCCCGCGAAGCCGAGCGCGCACACCGTGGCGGCGAACGGCCGCCGCCAGCCTCTCGGCGCGAGCACCGCGGCGAGCAGGCAGACGACTCCGGCGGCGAGCGGGATGAGCGGGATCCCGAGCTCGAACCAGTCGATCGGCGGGGTCGAGATCGGCGGGCTCACGGAAGCACCGACCGGAGGTTGCTCTGCGACTCCAGGTTCCCGGTCGTGAGCGACTGGGAGCTGCAGCTCGGCGACTCGACGAGCTTGACCCCGAGCCCGATGAGCGCCCGCCGCTCGGCAGCCGAGAGCCCGTTCGCGCAGAGGGTGGTCGGGATGTGCCCGGCGATGATCGACTGGATGTCGATCGGCTTGCGCAAGGCAAATGCCCGCTCGGTGATCGCGGCAGGCCAGGCCGAGAGCACGAGCAGACAGGCCAGGAGCGGGACGAGGATCCCGAGCTCGGCCGGACGGAGGTCGAGCGCGGCGTCGGAGATCGCCGGGCCCGGGCTCCGGTGCAGGACCGCGGAGATCAGCCGCAGCATGTACATCGCCGCGAGCACGATCGCGATCGCGCCGACCACGGCCCAGCCCCAGCCGTACTGGAAGACGCCGGCCAGGATCGCGAACTCGCCGGCGAACGCGCTCGACCCGGGCACGGCGAGCGCGATCACGCCGGTCACCATCAGGACGGTGGCGAGCGCCGGCCTCCCGCGGGCCATTCCGCCGAGCCGGCCGAGCTCACCGGTCGCGGCGCGCCGCTCGATGCCGCCCGCGAGCAGGAAGAGCGTCGCCGAGAGCAACCCGTGGTTGACGATCTGCAGCACCGACCCGTTCAGGCCGAGGTCGTTGATCGCAAACAGGCCGAACGTGATCAGCCCCATCTGCGCAAGGCTCGAGTAGGCGATCACGCCGCGCACGTCGGGCGCGCGGAACGCGAGCATGGAGCCGTAGATCAGCCCGCAGCCGGCAAGCACGAGGATCGCCACCCGGAAGTCGAGCGTCGGCCCCGGAAACTTCGCAATCGCGATCCGCAGGAAGCCGTACGCGGCCACCTTCGAGACGACGCCCGAGAGCACGGCGGCCACCTCGGGCGAGGACTCGCGGTAGGCCTCCGGCAGCCAGGCGTGGAACGGAAAGAGCGGCGCCTTCACGACGAACGCGGCCATGAAGCCCAGGAAGATCCAGTCGCTCCCGTTCGTCCCCGTGCCGACCATGTCGAAGCTCCCCTGCGAGAAGCCGAGGGCGATGATCGAGGCGAGCATCAGCAGCGACCCGGCCATCGTGTAGATGACGAACACGATCGTCGCCCGCAGCCGCCCGGGCCCGCCCCAGACTCCGACGAGGAAGTAGAGCGGGATCAGCATGGCCTCCCAGAAGACGTAGAAGAGCAGCAGGTCCTGCGCGACGAAGACGCCGACGATCGCGCCCGTCAGCAGCAGCATCAGGCCGTAGTAGGCGTCCGCCCGCTCGCGTCCCGCCCAGAACGCATAGGCGATCGCGGCCGCGAGAACGACTGTCGTCAGGCCGACGAACCAGACCGAGAAGCCGTAGAGGCCGACGTGGTACGAGACGTTCAGGTCGGAGAACCAGCTCGTCTGCTGCGCCAGCTGCGGGCCCGGCTTCGAGAAGTCGTAGCGCGCGAGCGCGTCGATCCAGAGGGCGACCTCCGCCAGCGCGAAGAGCACCGCGGTCGACGCGGTCGCGAACGGCTTCAGTGGGAGGACCCAGACGACGATCGCGCCCGCGACCGGGAGGAAGATCAGCGCGGTCGTGAGCCAGCCGCTGCTCATCAGCGCACGACCACGAAGACGAGGGTGACGACGGCCAGGCTCGCCGCGATCGCGAACGCGTAGGTGCGGACGAGCCCGGTCTGGAGGTTGCGCACGCCCGTGCCGAGCTCCCGGACCCCCTGCGTGAGCTCACGCAGCGAGCCGAACACGAGCGGCCGCTCGACGAAGCGGAGGAGCCCGTGCGCCAGCAGCACCGCGGGCCGGTAGAAGATCGCGTCGTAGAGCTCGTCGAAGTAGAACTTGTGCTCGAGCAGCTTCGACGGCTCGGGCGCCTCGGCGCGGCGGGCGCCGTAGATCCACCACGCGACCCCGATCCCGCCCAGGCCGAGCGTCACGGCGACCAGGCTCGAGACGACCTCCTGCGTGCTCGTCGGCACCACGAGCGGCGGCGCCACCGGGTCGAGCCAGTTGGACACCGGCGTCCAGAGCTCGAAGACCTGGAGGAAGCCCGCGATCGCGGCCAGGACGGTGAGGATCGCGACCGTGACGCCCATCGAGATCCCCGGCACGTCCTTCTCCGGGGCGTGGAGGTCGCCGTCCTTCTCTTCGCCCCAGAACGCGAGGAAGATCATCCGGAAGGTGTAGAGGCCGGTCAGGAAGCAGCCGACCATGCCCACGACCCAGAGGATCTCGCCGTACCAGCCCTGGGCCAGCGCCGACGAGAGGATCGGGTCCTTCGAGAAGAAGCCGGAGAAGACCGGGATACCGGCCAGCGCCAGCCCGCCGACGATGAACGACCAGTAGGTGCGCGGCAGCTTGTGCCTGAGCCCGCCCATCTTCCGCAGGTCCTGCTCCCCCGAGAGCGCGTGGATGACGATCCCCGCGGCCAGGAAGAGGAGCGCCTTGAAGAACGCGTGGGTCAGGAGGTGGAACATTCCGTCCGCGTAGGCGCCGATCCCCGCGGCGAGGAACATGTAGCCGATCTGCGACATCGTCGAGTACGCGATCACGCGTTTGATGTCCGTCTGGACGAGCGCGATCAGCCCGGCCATCAGCAGCGTCGCCGCGCCGAGCCCTGCCGCGACCTCCTGCACCGTGGGCGCCGCCTCGAAGATCGCGTTCGTGCGGACGATCAGGTAGACGCCCGCGGTCACCATCGTCGCCGCGTGGATGAGGGCGCTGACCGGCGTCGGGCCCTCCATCGCGTCGGGGAGCCAGGTCTGGAGCGGAAGCTGCGCCGACTTGGCGACCGCGCCGCCGAGCAGCCCGAGCGCGACCAGGTTCGCCACGGTCGGGCTCAGGCCGCCCGCCGCGGGGAAGACGACGCCGAAGTCCAGCGAGCCCGTCTGCTGGACGAGCAGGAACAGTCCGAGGGCCATCGCCGCGTCGCCGAACGCGTTCATCACGAAGGCCTTCTTCGCGGCAGCAACTGCCTCCGGCCGCTCGTGCCAGAACCCGATCAAGAGGTAGGAGGAGAGGCCGACCATGCCCCAGCCGGCGAGCAGGATCAGCAGGTTGCCGGCCTGGACCAGCAGCAGCATCGAGAAGACGAACAGCGCCATGTAGGCGAAGTAGCGGCGCTCCTCGTCGTCGCCATCCATGTAGCCGATCGAGTAGGCGACGATCAGGAAGCCGACCCCGGCGACGATCAGCATCATGTACGTCGAGAGCGGGTCGACGAGGATCCCGAGGTTGAACGTGTAGGAGCCCGCCGTGAGCCAGTGCCAGGCCACTGAGGGGTGCTCCCGGTTGTTGGGCGAGTCGCCGAGGAGGAGCACGAACACGACCACGGCGGCCACGAACGACGCGCCGACCGACGCCGTGGCCAGGTAGCCGGCCCCGCGCCGCGAGAGCCGCTGCCCGGCCAGCGTGATCGCGAGCGCCGCGCCGAGAGGAGCGAGCAGGCAGATCCAGGCTGCGGCGCTCAACCGCGCAGCGTCCTGAGCTTGTCCACGTCGAGCTCGAGGCGCCTCCGCGCCATAGCGACGATCAGGCCGAGCCCGACGACGACTTCCGCTGCGGCGACCGCCATCACCGTGAGCGCGAAGATCTGCCCGTCGCCGGTCCCGTGGTAGCGCGAGAACGCGATCAGGGCGAGGTTCGCGCCGTTGAGCATGATCTCCAGCGAGAGCAGGATGATCAGCGGGCTCCGCCGGATCAGGACCCCCGCCGCCCCGGTCGTGAACAGGAACGCCGAGACGCAGAGGTACCAGACGATGTTGGGGCCCATCATCCCTCTGCCCCCGGCAGCTCGCGGGCGTGGCTGCCCAGGATCACGCCGCCGACCGCGGCGACGAGCAGCACGATCGAGGTGATCTCGAACGCGAGCAGGTGGTCGGTGAGGAAGAGCTGCCCGATGTCGTACGGGCTCCCGGAGAAGTAGTCCGTCGTCGGCGCGTGCGTGAGCCGGCCGCCGGTCTTCAGGCCGATCACGACGATCACCTCGACGAAGATCGCGCCGGCCGCGGCCACCGCGGCGAGCGCCTGCCAGCTCGGCCCTCCCGCCCAGGGCGTGTCGGCCCGCCCCCCGAGATAGGCGATCACGAACAGGAACATCACCATCACGGCGCCCGCGTAGACGAGCACCTGCGCGGCGGCGACGAACTCGGCCGAGAGCAGCAGGTAGAGGACGGCGAGCGAGGCGAGGTTCGCGATCAGCGAGAGCGCCGAGTAGAACGGGTTCGAGAACGAGATGACCGCGATCCCGGAGCCGAGGCAGGCGAACGCGGCGAGGATCCAGACGATCCAGACGAGGACGTTGCCGACGTCCACGGCTACGAATGCTCCTTGTAGAACGGGATCGGCGTGTCGTAGAGGTCGGGATCCGCGACCGGCACCGTCTTGAGCGGCTCGGCCAGCAGCATGTCCTTCGTGTAGATCAGGTCGTCGCGCGAGTACTCCGAGATCTCGTACTCGTTGCCGAGCGTGATCGCGTCGAACGGGCAGGCCAGCTCGCAGTAGCCGCAGAAGATGCAGCGGCTCATGTTGATCTCGTAGATCCGCGCGTAGCGCTCGCCCGCCGAGACCCGATTGTCGGCCGTGTTCTCTGCCGCCACGACGCGGATGCAGTCGGCCGGACAGGCAGCCGCGCAGAGCGAGCAGCCGACGCACTTCTCGAGCCCGTTCTCGTGCTTGTGCAGCCGGTGCCGGCCCCGGAAGCGCGGGTAGACGGGCCGCTTGTACTCCGGGTACTGCTGCGTAATCGGCTTGCGAAAGATCTGCTTGAACGTGACCCCGAAGCCCTTGACGCTCTCGAGTGGCCTAGGCACTGGAGGGCCTCATCAGAACGCCACCACGCAGACGGCGGTCACGATCGCGTTCAGCGTCGCGATCGGCAGCAGCACCTTCCAGCCGAGGCGCATCAGCTGGTCGTAGCGCAGGCGCGGGAGGGTCGCGCGCAGCCAGAGGAAGACGAACAGGATCACGAACAGCTTGAGCAGGAACCAGAGCGGCCCGAGCGGCGCCCACGGCCCGTACCAGCCGCCGAAGAAGAGGGTCACCGCGAGCGCCGAGAGCACGATCATGTTCACGTACTCGCCCATCTGGAAGAGCCCGAAGCGCATGCCGCTGTACTCGGTGTGGTAGCCGGCGACGAGCTCCGACTCGGCCTCCGGTAGGTCGAACGGCGGGCGGTTCGTCTCGGCCACTCCGGCGACGAAGAAGATCAGGAGACCCACGAACTGCGGGGCGAAGTACCAGATCGTGTCGCCCTGGGCGTGGACGATGTCGACCAGCGAGAGCGACTGCGCCATGATCACGACGCCGAGGACGGTGAACGTGAGCGCGACCTCGTACGAGACCATCTGCGCGCACGTGCGCATCGAGCCGAGCAGCGCGTACTTCGAGTCCGAGGCCCAACCGCCGACGATGAAGCCGTAGATCCCGAGCGAGCTGAGCGCGAAGATCAGGACGAGCGAGATCGGGACATTGGCGACCTCTCCGCTCACGTTCCAGCCGGCGATGTCCCAGCCGGGCCCGAACGGGATCACGCTGAACGCGAGCAGCGCGGTGAACGCCGAGAGCACAGGCGCCCCGATGTAGAGGACGTCGACCGCGGAGGCCGGGAAGAAGCTCTCCTTGCGGATCAGCTTGACGAGGTCGGCGATCGGCTGCAGGAGTCCGAACGGCCCCGCGCGGTTCGGCCCGTAGCGCAGCTGCATCCGCGCGAGAACCTTGCGCTCGACCCACGTCATGTAGGCGAACGTCAGCATCAGCAGGTTGATGACCAGAAACGCCTTGATCAGCGAGATCCACCAGGCGTCGCTCACGTGCTCACCTCCACCCGGCCGCCGAGCTCGCCCGCGTGCTCGGCCGCGATCCTGACGACGCCCTTGCGGAGCTCGCGGCTGATGCGGGCGCGCAGCTCGAGCGAGGTGCCGTCGTGCGAGACGGTGACGGTCTCGCCGCTCGCGATCCCACGGGCCTCGGCGTCCTCCGCCGAGAGCTCGACCTCGGGCTCGGGCCGCTGGAACTGGAGCTCCGGCACGCGCTCGACCGCAGGGCCCGAGAACAGGGCCCGGTAGCGGACGAGGGCCAGGCCGTCGCCACCTTCCTCCGGCTTCTCCGGGAGCTCGGCGACGGGAGCCTCGCTGCGCGTCCCGAGCGCCGCCTGCTCACCGACCTCGCCGAACGCGAGCCCGCCGTGGATCTTCTCCGAGAGCTCCGCGAAGACGGCCGACGCGTAGGGCGGGACCTCGACGCCGAAGCGCTCCGCGAGCTTCGAGACCCAGGCGAGCTCGTCCGGCGCGGGCGGGATCACGGCGCGGCGCAGCCGCTGGAGCCGTCCCTCGAGGTTGACGTAGGTGCCGTCGCGCTCGAGGTAGCCGGTTCCCGGGAGGACGAGGTCGGCCCAGCCGACCGCGAGCCCCTGGAACATCGACGTGACGAGCACACGCTCCGCGTGCTCGGCGAGCGCGCGCACGCCCGGGTCGGAGGCCGCCTCGTCGCCCGAGACGATCAACAGCCCGATCGGCTCCGGATTCGGGCCCTCCTCGTCGGACGCGGCCGCCCAGGCATCCGCGACCCCGCGGCCGTTCGGCGTCGAGGGCAGGTGGAAGGCGCCGCAGCCGGCCTTGCCGCCGAACCCGAGCTCGCGCGCGAGCGCGGCCACGTGAGCGCCGCCCGCCCCCTCCTCGCCCGACCAGATCAGCACGGCCCGGTCGCTCTCGCGCAGGCGCTTGCCGAGGACGTTGCGCTTGTCCGCGAGCCGGCGGCAGCTCTCGAGCGCGTCGCCTGCGCGCTCGATCCCGGCGCCCCTGCGCTCCGCCGCCTTGAGCCAGAGGTCGACGACCGGCGCTCGCTCCGCCGGCGGCTCGTCGCCGAGCACGACGACGAGCTCCGCGTCGCGGATTGCGGAGAGCGGCAGGCGGAACGCGTCCAGGGCGGGGCTCGTCTCCTCGGGGAGCAGCGCCGAGTGGGCGCCGAGCCCTTCGCGGAGGAGCCGGCCGAGCGCGTAGGCCTGCTCGACGGTCTCCGAGCCCGAGAGCGCGGTCACGATCCGCCCCTCTGCCTCGCGCAGGAGCTTCTCGGCGGCGTCGAGCGCGTCGTCCCAGGAAAGCTCCTCGAACCCGCGGCGCCGGACCCGCAGGAGCGGGTCGGCGATCCGGTCGCGGGCGTAGAGGTGCGTGAACGCGAAGCGGCCCTTGTCGCACAACCAACCCTCGTCGATCTCCGGGTGGTTGCGCGAGAGGATCCGCTTGACCTTGCCCTCGCGCGTCGTCGCCTGGATGTTGCAGCCGACCGGGCAGAGCCCGCAGACCGTCGGCACGTTCTGGATCTCCCAGGGCCGGCCCTCGAAGCGGTACTGCGTCGAGGTCAGCGCGCCGACCGGGCACAGCTCGATCACGTTGCCGGAGAACGGCGCGCGGTAGGGCTCGTCTTCGAACGTGGCGATGATCGACTGGGCGCCGCGGTTGCGCGCGATCAGCTGGCCGTCCTCGGAGACGCTCTCGGAGAAGCGCGTGCACCGGTAGCAGAGGATGCAGCGCTCGCGGTCGAGCGCGATCGTCGGCGAGACCGGGATCGGCTTCTCGTACGTGCGCTTCGGGAACGTCATGCGCGTGTTTCCGGGGCCCCAGCGGAACGTGAGGTCCTGGAGCGGGCACTCGCCGCCCTTGTCGCAGACCGGGCAGTCGAGAGGGTGGTTGACGAGGATGAACTCGAGCGTCGCTTCCTGGCCCTCGGCCGCCTTCTCCGAGGTCTGTGCTGTGTGGACGACCATCCCGTCCGTCGCGGTCAGCGTGCAGGCGGCCTGGAGCTTCGGCATCCCCTCGATCTCACAGAGGCACATGCGGCAGGCGCCGACCGCCGGCCCGAGCCGGGGCTCGTAGCAGAAGACCGGGATCTCGACCCCGGCCGCGAGCGCCGTCTCCACGAGCCCGGTGCCCGGAGCGACCTGCACCTCGCGGCCGTCGACGGAGACCGTGACGAGCTCGGGGGCGCTCACGCCGTAACCTCGGCGCTAGCCGCGTGCGCGTGCTGCTCGACCGGCGCGTAGATGCCCTCGAGCGACGACTCGCCGCCGAACGGGCAGCCGCCCTCGTCGATGTGGCGCTGGAACTCCTCGCGGAACCGGGTCGCGTACTCGACCACGGGCCCGGCTGCGAAGTCGCCGAGCGCGCAGAGGCACTTGCCGAGCATCCGGTCGCACACCGAGAGCAGCAGGTCGAGCTCGTGCTGGTCGGCCCGCCCCTCCTCGAGCTTGGCGAGCAGCTGCACCATCCAGCGCGTCCCCTCGCGGCACGGCGTGCACTTGCCGCACGACTCGTGCATGTAGAACTGCGAGGAGCGAAGCGCGAGCTGCACCATGCAGGCGCGGTCGTCGATCACGATCACGGCCGCCGCGCCCAGCTGCGACCCGGCCTCGGCGACGGAGTTGAAGTCGAGGTTCGTGTCGAGCTGGTCAGGGGTCATGACCGTCGTCGACGAGCCGCCCGGGATGATCGCCTTCAGCTCGCGGCCGTCCGGGATCCCGCCTCCGAGGTCGAAGATCAGCTCTCGGAGGGGCGTCCCGAGCTCGAGCTCGTAGTTGCCCGGCCGCACGACGTTCCCCGAGAGCGAGAACACGACGGTGCCCGGCGACGGCTCGGGCCCGATCTTGGCGTACCACTCGCCACCCTTCTCGATCACGACCGGCACCGTCGCGACCGTCTGGACGTTGTTGATCAGCGTCGGCGAGCCGTAGAGCCCGCTGACGGCCGGGAACGGAGGACGTGGCCGCGGCTGCCCGCGCCTGCCCTCGAGCGACTCCAGCAGCGCGGACTCCTCCCCGCAGATGTACGCGCCGGCCCCGCGGTGGAGGACGATCGTGACGTCGCCGAGCAGCTTCGCCTTGCGCGCGTCCTCGAGCGCGCGGCGCATCACCTCGAAGACGTCGCGGTACTCGCCGCGGAGGTAGATGAACACGTGCTCCGACTCGATCCCGTGCGCGGTGATCAGGCAGCCCTCGATCAGCCGGTGCGGGTTGCGGAGCATGATCTCGCGGTCCTTGAACGTGCCCGGCTCGGACTCGTCCGCGTTGACGCAGAGGTAGGTGGGCTTGCCGGTCCCCTTCGCGAGGAAGCTCGCCTTGCGGCCCATCGGGAACCCGGCTCCGCCGCGGCCGCGGAGGTTGGACGCGAGCAACTCCTCGACGATCTTCTCCGGCTTCAGCTTCCGGGCCTTGGCGAGCGCCTTATAGCCGCCGATCTCCTCGTACTCGGCGAGCTTCGTCAGGTCACGCTCGTCCGCGTGGGCGAGCGTGATCTCGTCAATCCCCACCGCGCAGCTCCTTCACGATCTCGGGCACGTCCTCGGGTCGGACGGGCTCGCGGTAGTGCTCGTCGACCGAGACGACGACCGCCTTCCCGCAGCCGCCAGCGCACTCGATCGCCCGCAGCGTGAACTCCCCGTCCTCGGTCGTCTCTCCCGGCCCGATGCCGAGCTCCCGCTCGAAGGCCTCGAGCACCTGTTGGGCGCCGACGAGCGCGCACGAGAGGTTCGTGCAGACCTCGACGAGGTGCCGCCCCACGGGCTGCAGCTGGAACATGTCGTAGAAGGACGCGACCGCCTGGCAGTAGGCCGGCGTCAGGCCGAGCGCGTCTCCGACCTCGCGCAGCGCCTCGGGCGGGAGCCAGCCGCCGTGTTTCTCCTGCGCCAGCCGCAGCGCGGGCAGCACGGCCGACCGCGAGTCCGGGTACTGCGCCGCAGCCTTCTGAATCTCGCCTGCCAGTTCCGTCACCGGTCAACCTCTCCCATCACTGTGTCCAGGGAGCCGACGATCGCGATCATGTCCGCGATCAGCGCGTTCGACATGCAGGTCGCCGTCGCCTCGAGGGCCACGAAGCTGGGTGCCCGGAACTTGACGCGCCACGGCCTGGGCCCGCCGTCCGAGACGACGTAGCAGCCGAGCTCCCCGCGGGCGGACTCGACCGCGACGTAGACCTCCCCCTCGGGCACCCGGTAGCCCTCGGTCACGAGCTTGAAGTGGTGGATCAGCGACTCCATCGAGGTGTGCAGCTCCTCGCGCGGCGGCAGCACGACCTTGCGGTCGTCCGCGATCCAGGGCTCTCCCTCCATCTCCTCGAGCCGGTCGAGGCACTGTCCGACGATGCGGGTCGACTCCCGCATCTCGTCCATGTGCACCTTGTACCGATCCCAGACGTCGCCGTTCTGGTAGGTCGGGACGTCGAACTCGACCTGGTCGTAGGCGAGGTACGGCTGGGCCTTCCGCAGGTCCCACTCCACCCCCGAGCCTCGGAGCACCGGGCCCGACTGGCCGAGCGCGATCGCGTCGTCGGCCGAGAGGAGCCCGATCCCCTTCGTCCGCTCGAGCCAGATCTCGTTCTGGTCGACGAGCGCCTCGTAGTCGTCGACCGCCTTCGGCATCCAGTCGACGAACTTGCGCGCCTCGGGGAAGAACCCGCGCGGGATGTCCTCGGCCAGGCCGCCGGCCTGGAAGTAGCGCGTGTGCATGCGCGTCCCGGCGACCATCTCGGAGAGGTCGAGGATCTGGTCGCGCTCGCGGAAGCAGTACCAGAACATCGAGATCGCCCCGAGCTCGAGCGCCGCGGTCCCGAGCCAGACGAGGTGGGAGTGGATCCGGTTGAGCTCGGCGAGGCACATCCGCATCCAGGTCGCCTTCTCGGGGACCTCCAGCCCGAGCAGCTTCTCGATCGCGAGCACGAAGACGAGCTCGTTGTTCTGGAAGGAGAGGTAGTCGATCCGCTCCGGGTAGGTGATCCCCTTCCACCACGTCTTCTGCTCCATGTTCTTCTCGAAACCGGTGTGGAGGTAGCCGATCACCGCGCGCAAACCGACGACGCTCTCGCCGTGGAGGTCGACGACCAGTCGCAGGACGCCGTGCGTCGACGGGTGGTTCGGCCCGAAGTTGACCTGCAGCAGGTCCTCCGAGCCCTGGAGCTCCTCGGGCACGAGCAGCATCGTCGGGATCGGCGAAGGGACGCGGGTGCCGTCGTAGATCTTCGGCCCGCCCTGGGCTACCGCCACTACTCCTCCCCCGAGAAGCGGACCGGCTCGCCGCCGATCGGGTAGTCCTTGCGCAGCGGGTGGCCCTCCCAGTCGTCGTCGAGCAGGAGCCGCGTCAGGTTGGGGTGCCCCTCGATCCGGATGCCCATCAGGTCGAAGGCCTCGCGCTCGTGCCAGTCGGCGGTCGGCCAGACGGAGACGACGCTCGGCACCGGCTCGTCCTCGTCGAGCCAGGCCTGGACCCGCAGGCGCCGCCCGTCCGGGATCGCGAGCAGGTGGTAGCTCATGGCGAAGCGCTTCGGCCTCGGCTCCGGCAGCCGCTCGAGCCCCTGCGAGCCGGGGCGGTTGAGGTCGCGGCCGTCCGCGGTCCCGATGTAGCCCGCGACTCCACGCTCGCCCCAGCCGAGGTAGTCGGCGGCCGAGATGTCCGCGAGGAAGTTGAACCCTTCGCCGCGCAGGTGCTCGCAGGCCTCGACGAGGCGGGCCGGCTCGACGACAACGGTCAGCTCTCCGTGCTCGTCGCGCGCCTCGACGAAGCCCGGCACCTGGTCGACGGAGGCTATGAGGCCACTCCGCGGATCTCGTAGGCGGGCGGCACGCCTGCCTTGATCTTCTCCTGGAGGCGCACGATCCCCTCGACGAGCGCCTCCGGCCGCGGCGGGCAGCCGGGCACATGGATGTCGACCGCCACGATCTTGTCGACGCCCTGCAGGACGGCGTAATTGTTGAACATCCCGCCGGAGCTGGCGCAGGCGCCCATCGCGATCACCCACTTCGGCTCGAGCATCTGGTCGTAGATCTGACGCAGCGGCGCGGCCATCTTGTGCGCGACCCGGCCGGAGACGATCAGCAGGTCGGCCTGTCGCGGCGAAGAGCGGAACACCTCGGCACCGAAGCGCGCGATGTCGTACCGCGCGGAGACGATCGACATCATCTCGATCGCGCAGCAGGCGAGCCCGAACGTGTCGGGCCAGATCGAGCTCCCCTGCGCCCACGCGACCGCCTTCTCGACGGTCGTGAGCCCGAGCCTGTCCTCGAGCTCCCCGAGCTCGTCCTCGAACACGCCGGGGCCCTTCCCCTTCCACATCACCCGCTCGGACTTGAGCCCGTAGTCCGCGAGTCGCTTCGACTTCTCTACTGCCACTCGAGGGCTCCCTTGCGCCAGATGTAGACGTAGGCGACCGCGAGGATCGCGATGAAGAACAGGAACTCGACGACCGCGAACCACGCGAGGCTCTTGACCAGCACGGCGAGCGGGTAGAGGAAGACGACCTCGATGTCGAAGACGATGAAGAGCATCGCCGTCAGGTAGAAGCTGATCGTGAAGCGGCTCTGGTTGGGCGGCCCCTTGGAGACGCCCGACTCGAAGGGGATCGTGCGCGCCCGCGTACGGCGCCGCGGCCGCGTCGCGAAGACGAAGGACATCGTCACCATCGAGACCGGGATCGCCAGCGCGAAGAACCCGTAGATGAGGAAGCCCAACCAGCTGTCGAGCACCGCGATCCTCCCGTGTCGAAGCGAGCCGGAACTTAGCAGAGCGCCGAGGCTCACGAGCGAGGAGGAAAACGGCTCAACCAAGCGTGAGGCAGCCGTCACAAACTCGTGCTCCCGATGGGTGATTCGAGCGGTCGGAGGACGTTGCTACGATGAGCGCGATGGAGATCACGGAGCGACCGGCCACTCTCGTCGCGCTGACGGAAAGCGCGGCGGCGAAGATCACCGACCTGATGGCCGAGGAGCCCGAGGGCGAGGCGGCCGTTCTTCGCATCGCCGTCCAGGGCGGCGGCTGCTCCGGGTTCCAGTACGCGCTCGGCTTCGATCGCGGCGCCCAGGAAGGCGACATCGAGCTCGAGAGCTACGGCGTCCCGGTCGTCGTCGACCCCTTCAGCGCGCCCTACCTGGCCGGAACCGAGATCGACTGGGTCGAGGGCCTGCAGGCCGGCTTTGCGATCAACAACCCGAACGTCTCCGCCTCGTGCGGCTGCGGCCACTCCTTCCAGGTGGAGGAGGGCGCGGGCCCCGAGGACGCCGCCGGCTGCGGCTCAGGCTGTTCGCACTAGGCTATTCGGCGCGTGAGCGCTGACGGCGTAGTCGACATCACGATCCTGGGTGCAGGTCCGACCGGGCTCGCTGCTGCCTACTACGCCGGGCATCGCGACGCATCGGTGCGGATCGTCGAGAGCCTCGAGCAGCTCGGGGGGCAGGTGGCGGCCGTCTATCCGGAGAAGCACGTCTACGACGTCGCCGGCCACCCGAAGATCATGGGCACGAAGCTGATCGAGCTCTGCGCCGAGCAGGGGCTCCAGTACGAGCCCGACGTACGGCTCGGCGAGGAGGTGCAGACGCTCGAGCGGGTGAGCCAGAACGGTGAGGAGCTGCTCGCCGTCGGCACGGACAAGGGCGGGCCGTACCTCTCGCGGGCGATGATCATCACGGCCGGCCACGGCGCCTTCGAGCCGCGCAAGCTCGGCGTCGACGGGATCGACGAGTGGGAGGGCAAGGGGCTCCACTACTTCGTGCGTGAGAAGGCGGTCTTCGACGGGCTGACCTGCGTGATCGTGGGCGGCGGCGACTCGGCGCTCGACTGGACGCTCGGGCTGCAGGACACCGCTCGCCCGCCGATCGCGCTCGTCCACCGGCGCGACAACTTCCGTGCGCTCGAATCGTCGGTCAATGAGGCGCGCGCGCTGGAGGGCGAGGGCCGGGTCCGGATCATGACGCCGTGCGAGGTCCGCGAGGTCCACGGCGACGGGAGCATCCAGGCGGTCACGATCGAGAACACCAAGACCGGCGAGAGCGAGCAGGTCGACTGCCAGGCGCTCATCACGCTGCTCGGCTTCCACTCGCACCTCGGCGCGATCGCCGAGTGGGGGCTCGAGCTCGAGGGCAAGCGCCAGATCAAGATCGATCCCATGACCTGCGAGACGACCCTGCCGGGGGTCTACGCGGCAGGCGACGTAGCCGGCTACCCGGGCAAGATCACGCTGATCACGATCGGCATGGGCGAAGCCGCGATCGCGGCGAACAACGCCATCGCCTCGATCCGCGGCGAGAAGGTCCAGCCGAAATACTCAACCGACTAGATGGCGATCGAGGAGCACAGGGAGCTCTGGGGGGGCGAGACGCGCAAGGCGGTCGAGAACTTTCCCGTCTCGGGCGAGCCGATCCCGCCGCCGGTCGCGCGCTGGCTCGGCCGCATCAAGGCTGTCGCCGCGCGGGTGAACGCGGAGCTCGGCCTCCTGGACGCCGACAAGGCGGAGCGGATCGCCGCCGCCGGCGACCGCGTGGCGGCCGGAGAGCTCGACGACCAGTTCCCCATCGACGTGTTCCAGACCGGCTCGGGCACCTCCTCGAACATGAACGCGAACGAGGTGATGGCGGCACTCGCCGGCGACGACGTCCACGCGAACGACGACGTGAACATGGGCCAGTCGTCCAACGATGTCTTCCCGTCCGCGGTCCATCTCGCCGCACTCGGCGAGATCACCTCCGATCTCCGGCCCGCGCTCGAGCGGCTCGCGCTCGCGCTCGAGGCCAAGGCCAAGGAGTTCGAGGACGTGGTTAAGTCCGGCCGCACGCACTGGATGGACGCCGTTCCCGTCACGCTCGGCCAGGAGTTCGCCGGCTACGCGGCGCAGGTGCGCCAGGGGATCGCGCGGGTGGACGACGCGCTTCCGCGGCTCGGCCAGGTCCCGCTCGGTGGCACGGCGGTCGGCACCGGGCTGAACACGCACCCGGAGTTCGCCTCGCGCGTGCGCGCGCGACTACACGAGGACACGGGGCTCGAGATCTCCGCGCCGGCCGACCCGTTCGAGGCCCAGGCTGCGCGCGATGCTCTCGTCGAAGCCTCGGGCACGCTCAAGACCGTGGCCGTCTCGCTGACGAAGATCGCGAACGACATCCGCTACCTGGGCTCGGGTCCCCGCGCCGGGCTCGGCGAGCTCGTCCTGCCCGAGCTGCAGAAGGGAAGCTCGATCATGCCCGGCAAGGTCAACCCGGTCATCCCCGAGGTCGTGACGCAGGTCGCGGCCCAGGTGATCGGCAACGACGCGGCGATCACCGTCGGCGGCCTCCAAGGGCACTTCGAGCTGAACGTGTTCGTCCCGCTGCTCGCCCGCAACCTGCTCGACTCGATCAAGCTGCTCGCGAGCGCTTCGCGGCTGTTCGCGGAGAAGTGCGTCGAGGGAATCGAGGCGAACCGGGAGACCTGCGAGCACTACGCCGAGCTCACGCTCTCCGCGGCGACCGCGCTCAATCCCTACATCGGCTACGACAAGGCAACGGAGATCGTGAAGGAAGCGGCGACCTCGGGCCGCTCGCTGCGCGAGGTCGCGCGCGACGCGGGCGTCGAGGAGGCAGTGCTGGACGAGGCGCTGGACTACCGAAAGATGGCCCGTCCGCACGACTGATTCCGGTCTCGGGTCGTATACCGAAACCGGGTGATAGGGGAAAAGGCGCTTTCTGCCGAAGCTCTAGGCGGTGAAGCGGCCCAGCATTCTCCTTGCCACGCTCGTCGGCGCGCTCGCGCTTGCCGGCTATGCCAACGCGGGCAACCCGTTCAACGTCACCGTGGTCCGCTTCCAGCCGGGCACGTCACCCGCCCAGATGCGCGCCGCCGTCAACTCGGCAGGCGCGGACGTCGTCGCGGACCTGAGCGAGGTCAACGCCCTCGCGGTCGTCCCCCGCTCCCCCGGCTTCCTGGCCCGCGTCGACAAGAACGCGGCCGTCACCGTCGCCTTCCAGGACGTCATGCTCGCGAGCAACCACGGGCGCGGCGAGGGCCACGGCTACGGCAGCGGCAGGGCGCACGACTTCGACGACAACGGCCACGGCTCGTTCCCGGATCCCTGGCACGACCTTCCCTCCTTCCTCGGGGTCACCAACCCCGAAGGGATCCTCCAGTGGGACGACAACCGCATGAACGTCCCCTCGGCCTGGAAGAAGACGAAAGGCGACAGCAAGATCGTCGTCGCGGTGGTCGACACCGGCGTCGACGCGAAGCACCGGGAGCTCAAGGACCAGCTCGACAACCGGCTCGGCGGCAACTTCGTCTCCTGTGACGACCTGCACGCGATGGTCGACCTCGGCCTGATCGACCCGTGGAGCCTGATCGACTGCAACAACAGCGACTTCGAGGGCCACGGCACCTGGGTCGCGAGCCGGATCGCCGGCGACGCAAACGGGTTCGCTTCCAACGGCGTCGCGCCCGGCGTCCGGGTCGCCTCCTACAAGGTGCTCGCGGCCGGCCTCGGCGGCCTGACGAGCTGGATCGTGTCCGGCATCGTCGACGCCTGCTCCTCGCGCGACGTCGACGTCGTGAACCTGTCGTTCGGCGGCTACCTCGACCCGTCCGACCCGGACGACGCCGACGTCTACGAGCTCCTCAGCGACGTCGTCTCCTACTGCAAGGCCAACGGAGTCGCGTTGTTCGCGGCGGCTGGGAACGAGCACGTCCGGATCGACCGCGTGAACATGATGATCGACGGCGAGCCGCTCGCTGGCGTCGGCCGGGTCACGAACGGCCCCGACGGGATCGCGACCGTGACGCCGGGCAGCCCTTCCCCGGCCGACTACGACCTGCGCGGCCTGCTCGAGGTTCCGGCCGGCCTCCCCGGAGTGACGATGGTCTCGGCCACGGCCAACGCGATCGGAGCGGCCCCCTCCAGCGTCCCGCTGCGCTGGCGCAGCCACATCGGCTCGCGCGACCAGCTCGCGTACTACTCGAACTACGGCTCCCGCGTCGACCTCGCGGCGCCGGGCGGCGCGCGCCGCTACGAGATTCCGCTCTACGACGGCGGGGACGGCGACATCCTCTACGGCGGCTGGGGCTCCTTCGGTGCCCTCGTCCCGAAGGGCCTGATCTGCTCCGACCCGTTCGAGGGCGACCTCGTCAACTCGGCCTGCTTCAAGCTCGCCGGCCAGGGCTTCGGCTGGATGCAGGGCACCTCGATGGCGGCTCCGAACGTGTCGGGAGTCGCGGCCCTGGTGCTCTCCGAGCGGCGTGACCTGCGCAACCATCCGGACGCGCTCGTGGCGCGCCTGAAGGCGACCGCGCAGCGCCACCTCACGAACTACATGGGCGGGAACGACCCCGACGATTTCTCGCCCGCGCTCGACGGCACGCCGTGCCCGACGGGCTTCTGCCACATCGACCAGCACAAGCCGATCCCGTTCTCGGACGCGTACGGCGCAGGCCTGGTCGACGCGGGCGCCGCAGTCCGCTAGCGATCAGGCAATTCCGATCCACTATGCGTGAGCGGTCGCGTATTTTCCGCATGCGGCTTGACTGATGATCTAGAGAGGCATATAAACCTCGCTCTGCCTTCGGTTTATGCCTGAGCGCACTCGTACACCCGACGAGAACGGCAAGGACCCGCTCGCGGTCGAGCTCGGCCGGCGGGGTGGGCTGAAGGGTGGCAAGGCACGCGCGGCCAAGATGACCAAAGAGGAGCGGTCGGAAAGCGCGCGCAAGGCAGCGCAGGCTCGCTGGGCCAAGCATCGGGACCAGCAGCCGAGCTCGGGGAGAGACAGCGACTACAACAGACGAATCCGTCAGTTTGGGGGAGGAGAGACGATGACACGAGTACGCGTGGGCGCAGTGACGGCGATCTTCGTGCTTGCCGGAGTGCTCACCCTGTTCCTGGTCATGCTGGCCGGGAGATCAACGGGCCCGGGCGCGGCCGTGGTGCCGAAGGCCGGAGGCTCGGAGGAGAGCGCGGCAGCAAAGGCGGGCCTCGGCCCGAACAGCTACGAGGCGTACCTGCAGGCGATGCGCACGTATCCGGCGAAGTCGCTCTCGCCCGCGATCGTGACGCGCGCGAAAGCGACCTTCGGCAGGATCGCGAAGGCGGACGCCCGCCGTATCCACAAGGGTCACACCTTCCTGTGGGACGAGAACACGTGGAAGCAGTACGGCCCGCGTGTGAACGGGACCCAGCCCGGCGTGACCTCGTTCTCCGGAGCGACGAACAACACCGCAAGCCGAACAACGGCGCTGGTGGCCGACCCGGACTGCACGGCGCACAAGTGCCGGGTCTGGGCCGGAGTGTCCGGCGGAGGGGTCTGGATGACGGAAAACATCCTTGCTCCGGATCCCGTGTGGAAGCAGCTGAGCCCCGAGGATCTCGACCAGAACTCGGTCGGGACCCTGGTGCTGGCGCCCGGCGGCGGGAAGCACGAGTACGGGCAGAAGCACTTCTCGGGGAACAACAACGACGGCAACGACACGCTCTACCTCGGCACCGGCGAGGCGAACCGCTGCTCGTCCGGCTGTGAGGCCGGCGTCGGGATCTACAAGTCGACCGACGGCGGGGACCACTGGAAGAAGCTCGACGACACGTGCGTCGACAACGCCGTCTACAAGTGCGTTGTCCCGGGGAACGATGCGTTCCTCGGCCGCGGGATCACCGACATCGTCGTCGACCCGACGAACAGCAAGCACCTCCTCGTCGGCTCGGCGCAGGCGGTTCGTGGCCTGTCGCACGTAATCGGCGCCGGTGGGACGACCCGCAACGAGCCGGGTGCGAACGAGCCGGGCCTGTACGAGTCGTGGAACGGCGGCAAGACCTTCACCGAGGTCTGGAACGGCGCCAAGCCCGATGCGGGCGTGTCCTTCGGGATCACCGACGTCGCGCTCGATCCGCTCAATCCGAACACGGTCTACGTTGCGGCGTTCGACGCGGGGGTGTGGCGGCGTGACGCCGGTGCCTCGGCGACGTCGTTCAACCAGGTCTTCGCCCCGCAGTTCAATCAGGGAGGGGGGATCGACCGCGCGTCGATCGCCCTGACGGTCAAGAACCTGCACACGCGCATCTATCTGACGGAGGGCACAGCGAACCCCGGCAACTACACGAACGCACTGGCGTCGAACTTCTGGCGGATCGACAACGCCAACCAGCCTGCGTCGACCCTGCTCGCGTCGCAGTCGCTGCCGTGCACTCCTCCCGATCCGACCACGCACACCTATCCGGCCGTCTACAACGGCTGGACGTGCTTGACGTCGCAGGCGACGGGGAACCCGTACTTCGCGACGGTCGACTTCTGCACTGGGCAGTGCTGGTACGACAACATCGTCTACACCCCGGAGGGGCAGCCCGACACCGTCTACGTTGGGGGCTCGTACGAGTACGGCGAGCTGCCGTGCAGCACCAAGGGTGTCGGCTGCGGCAACGGCCGTTCCAACGGCCGAGCAGTGATCTACTCGAACACGGCCGGTGACCCGGACGGCACGGCCAACATGCGGACGTTCACGGACCTGACCTACGACGCGCAGGACAACCCGGCTCCGTGGTGTGCCTACGCGCCGTACTTCCCGCAGGGCTGCACGAACGCACCGGACGCGATCCATCCCGACCAGCATGGGATCGTCGTCAACCCCGGGAATCCGACCCAGATCTTCGAGGCCTCGGACGGCGGGATGATCAGGACGAACGGCACCTTCGCGGACACCTCGGCGCAGTGCGACAACCCGTACCGCAACGGCGGGACTCCGCTGCCGACGGCGTCCGGCAGCTACCTCACGTGCCAGCGGCTGCTGTCGCGCGTCCCGGTCGACCTCGACCACATCGACAAGAACCTCAGCAGCACGCTGCAGTTCATCGGCGTGGCCATCAACCCGCAGAAGTCGTGCGAGGTCATGGCCGGTACGCAGGACAACGGGACCTGGTCGAACCTCAACAACTGCAACAACAAGACATGGCCGCAGGTCATCTACGGCGACGGTGGAAACGCCGGGTACGACGCAACGGAGCCGACGTGGCGCTTCAACGAGTACACGGGCGGCTACAGCGACTCGAACTTCGAGAACGGAGATCCCGAGGCGTGGGTGATCTCGTCCGCTCCGCTCGTCAACAGCGGCGAGCCGTTCGCGTTCTACTGGCCGCAGATCAGCGATCCGAACCCGCTTCCGGGCACGCACCCGATCTACTCGGGCGGGCAGCATGTCTGGCGGACGTGGGCCTTCGGCGCGGGCCACGCGGGCGACGTGCCGCAGGACACGACGCCGGACATCGCGGGTTACGAGGCCAACTGTCCGGAGTTCGTCACCTCGGGCGCGCAGCCCGGGTGCGGTGATTACCGGCCACTTGGCGGCCCGTACTGCGACGGGATCGCCAGCACGCCGGACCCGCCGTGCGCCAACCAGCCGGGCGACCTGACCGGCACGGTGTACGGCACAGACAGGGCAGGCGGCTCGATCTCGTGGATCGCGCGAGACGGCGCGGACCACGGCACGCTCTGGGCCGCGACCGGGGCAGGGCGCATCTTCGTCACGCACAACGCGGATGCGAGTGACCCGGCCACGGTTACGTGGCACCGGATCGACAGTTCGACCTCGGGCAACTCCCCGACGCGGTACCCGAGCGGCATCTACGTCGACCCGAATCACGCGGATCACGCGTGGATCAGCTACTCGGGCTACAACGCCGTGACCCCGACGACCCCCGGACACGTGTTCAGCGTGTGGGAGGGCCCGTCGGCGGTTCCCGGCTCGGGGACGTTCACGAACCTGCACGTCGAGAGCGGCGCCTCGGCCTACCCGACGCCGTTCTCGGACGGCGACCTACCGGTGAGCGACGTCGTCCGTGACGATGCGACGCACACCCTGTACGTCGGGACGGACTTCGGTGTCCTCCGCGGGAACAACGACGGAGCCAGCTGGCACGTGACGAAGGGCATGCCTCGCTACGAGGTCATGCACCTCGCGATCCAGCCCTCCAACCGGGAGCCCACCTGCACCGGTCCCGGGCACTGCAAGCGCATCCTCTATGCCGCGACGCACTCACAGGGCATCTGGAGGATGAACCTCAGTCACTAACAGGCCACCCAGCAGGCCGTGAAGAGGGCCGCCTTCGGGCGGCCTTCTTCTTTCCTGCTCTAGTAGACGACGGCGCAGCGGCCTGTCTCGGCCGCGTCGCGCTGCTCGTCCGCCCGATAGCTCGACCGGACCTGAGGCGTCGCTTGCGATGCCGTCTGAGAGGCCGCGCGGTTCATCTGCACGGCCGTTTCACGCTGGTTCGCCGTGCTAGTAGGCGACCGCGCCGCGGCCCGTCTCGGCCGCGTGGCGCTGCTCGTCCGCCCGATAGCTCGAGCGAACCAGCGGCCCGGAGAAGACCGAGCCGAAGCCGAGTGCCTCGCCCTGCTCGCGGAACCAGCGGAACTCATCCGGGTGCACCCAGCGGTCGATCGTGGCGTGCTTCGAGCTCGGCTGCAGGTACTGACCGATCGTGACGACGTCGACCCCGTGCTCCCGGAGGTCGCGCATCGTCTCGACGACCTCGTCGTTCGTCTCGCCGAGGCCCACGATGATCCCGGACTTCGTCAACACGGGGTAGCCGGCGAGCTCCTTCGCCCGCTCGAGCAGCCAGAGCGCCTTGTCGTAGGAGGCCTTGGCGCCCCGCATCCGCGCGTGGAGTCGGCGCACGGTCTCGATGTTGTGGTTGAAGACGTCGGGCCGCTCGGCGAGCACGATCCGCAGCGCCGCCTCCTCGTACCCGAGAAAGTCCGGCGTCAGGATCTCGACAGACGCCTCCGGAAGCTTGTGCTTCAGTGCACGAATGGTCGCTGCATAGTGGCCGGCGCCCTTGTCGGGCAGGTCGTCGCGGTCGACCGAGGTCACGACCACGTGGCGGAGCTCCATCTGCGCTGCCGCCGCTGCGAGCCTGAGCGGCTCGAGCGGGTCGGGCGGCTCGTCGGGCTTGCCGGAGTGGACGTAGCAGTAGCGGCAGGCCCGCGTGCACGTGTCCCCGAGGATCTGGAACGTGGCCGTGCCGCGCCCCCAGCACTCGGAGATGTTCGGGCAGCGCGCCTCCTCGCAGATCGTGTTCAGGCTCGCGCCGTGCAGCAGCTTGCGGACGTCGAAGTAGCGCGAGTCCGCGCTCGGCGCCCGCACCTTCATCCACTCGGGCCGGCGCGGCCGCTCGGCTACCGGGAGGGAGCGCTCCATACGAACCGCAGTCTAGTGGTCCTCCGCGGCGCCGAAGATCGAGCTCTCGACGATGTAGAAGAACGCGATCGCCATGAACAGGATCACGCTCGCGTCCGGGCTTGCGAACGCGACGAGGGTCGCGCCGAGGTAGATGTACGGGCCCGGCAGGTAGCTGCGCGTGACGCCGCTGACGATCGCCGCGTCGGCGTCAGGGCGCAGGAGCCTCCGACCGCGTGAGGCGTAGAACCAGTTGACGTTGAACATGATCGCGGTCACGACGAGCGTGAACCCGTAGAGAAGCGCGGCGTCCTGGGCGCCCGCCCCGCGAATATGCTCGGCGACCACGCGCGTCGGGTACGGGACGAAGGCGATGCACATCAGAAGGCCGATGGTCGCGATCAGGAAGCGGCGGTCCGCCCGCCGGATCTGATCCATCATCGTGTGGTGGTTGATCCACATGATCCCGATCGTCACGAAGCTGACTGCGTAGGCGAGGTACGACGGCCAGATGTCGAGGATCTGGGCGCCGAGGTCGTGGATGCTCGCCGGGACCTGGGCGTCGACGTTCAGGATCAGAAGCGTCGCGGCGATCGCGAACACGCCGTCGGCGAACGTCTCGAGGCGCCCGGTGCTCAACCCGGGACGAAGTCTGCGCGGCCGGTCGGCCGTGCCCGCCGCTAGCGCGGAGGCTCGGAGTCGCGCTCGAAGTCGGCCGTGCCGCCTCCGAGATACTGCCCGCGGAGCGCGCTGTCGTCCTTGCGGGCCTCGTAGTCCTCGTCCTCGAGGTCACGCTCGGCCTGCGACATCTGGCTCTCGCCCTCGGCGGCCTCGCGGTCGTCCTTGTTCCACCAGCCGCTGATCTTGTTGAAGAGGCTCACGTGCGTACCGTAACGGGCAGGGGCTGGCCGCGTTCCTCGAGCTCGAGCTCGAAGACCTCTGCGAGCGCCGCAGCCGCGTACGGTCGGACATCGTCGACGGCCACCGGCCGGCCGAGCTCGCGCGCGATCGTCGTGAACGCCGTGTCCTCGAGCCCGCAGGCGGTGATCCACTCTGTGAACGGCGCGGGGTCGAGATCGACGTTGAGCGCGTAGCCGTGGGTCGTGACCCACTTGGAGACGTGGATCCCGATCGAGGCGATCTTGCGGGGCGGCGCGATGCGACCGGCCGCCTCGGCAGAGCCGTGTCGGCCTCCAGGCGGCATCGCAAGCGACGTCGCTGGGACCCAGATCCCGGTCAGCCCCTCGATCCGCGTCGCCTCGACCCCGAGTGGCGCGAGCGTGCGGATCAGGGCCTCTTCGAGGTCGCGGCAGTAGCGCTTCACGTCCTGCCCGTGCCTCCGCAGGTCGAGGATCGGGTAGCAGACAAGCTGTCCCGGCCCGTGGTAGGTCGACTTCCCACCGCGGTCGGTCTCCACGATCTCGACCTCCGCGTCTTCGGGCACGTGGAGCTCGCTCTGGTCCGCGCGCCGCCCGAGCGTGATCACCGGCGGGTGCTCCAGCAGCACGATCGTGTCGGGCATCGTCCCCTGGGACACCTCGGCTGCGATTGCGCGCTGCAGGTCCCACGCCTCGGCGTACGGCACGAGGCCGAGCTGCCTCACGTATGCGGCGCGGCTCATCCCGGAAAGGCTAGTACGCCGCCTCGTCCCAGCTCTCGAGGCTCTCGCGCAGCTCCTTCATGAACTGCGCGGCATAGGCGCCGTCGACGAGCCGATGGTCGTACGAGAGACACAGGTTCATCATGGGGCGGATCGCGATCACGTCCTGGCCGCTCTCGTCCTGGACGACGACCGGACGTTTGACGAGTGCCTCGACGTCGAGGATCGCGACCTGCGGCTGGCTGATGATCGGCGTCCCGATGATCGCGCCCCAGCCGCCCGGGTTCGTGATCGTGAACGTGCCGCCCTGGACGTCGTCGGGCGTCAGCTTCTTGTTCCGGGCGCGGTCGGCCATGTCGACGATCGCCCGGGCGATGCCGAGGAGGTTGAGCCCCTCGGCGTTCTTGATCACCGGCACGATCAGCCCCTGGCCGCCCTCGAGCGCGACGGCGATCCCGAGGTTGACGTACTTCTTGCCCACGATCTGCTCGCCGCGGATCTCGGCGTTGACCCATGGCCAGTTGTGGATCGCCTCGATCGTCGCGCGCGCGATGAACGCGAGGTAGGTGAGGTTGACGCCGTAGCTCTCCTCGTACTCCGGCTTCAGCCTCTTGCGGATCGCCACCACCTTGGAGAGGTCGATCTCGAAGACCGTCGTGACGTGCGCCGAGGTGTCGAGCGAGCGGCGCATGTGCTCGGCGATCCCGCGGCGCATGGCGTTCATCGGGATGATCTCCTCGCCCGCCTCGGCGGCGACCGGCTCGGGCGCCGGTGGGGCCGCACGCGCAGGCTCCGGCGGCGGCGCGGGCTCCGGGGGAGGCGGCGGAGGCGAAGGTGGCGGAGGCGCGGGTGCCTCGGGAGGAGGCGCCGGCTCGGCGGCTGGAACGGGCTGCGCCGGTGCGGGCGCCGCCGCGGCTGCCCCGGTCTCGACGAAGGCCAGGATGTCCTTCTTCGTCACGCGTCCGCCGCGGCCGGTGCCGGAGACCTGGGAGACGTCCACGCCGTGCTCAGAGGCGATCCGCGCGACGACGGGCGAGACGAACGTCCGCTCGCCGGCTCCGTCGGTCGCGGGCTCCGGCGCGCCAGGCGCGGGCGCTGCGGCAGGCTCGGCCGCCACGGGCTCGGGCTCCGGCTCCGGCTCGGCCTCCGGAGTGGGCGCTTCAGCCTCGGGCTCCGGAGGAGCGGGCTCAGGCTCGGCGGGAGCAGGCGGCGGCGGCGCGGCCTCGGCCGCGCCCTCCGGGACGATCACGGCCAGCTTCGTGCCGACGTCGACCGTCTCGCCCTCCTGGACGAGGATCTGCTGGATCACACCCTCGCCCGGGCTCGGCACCTCGGTGTCGACCTTGTCGGTCGAGATCTCGAGCAGCGGCTCGTCGGCCGCAATCCGCTCGCCCTCCTGCTTGAGCCACTTGGTGATCGTCCCTTCCGAGACCGACACGCCCATCTGGGGCATGACGACGTCGATCGCGGAAGTCGTTGCCATCAGTATTCGGCCAGCTCGCGGAGCGCGGCGGCCACGCCCTCGGCCTGGGGGATGAACGCCTGCTCGAGGGGCGGCGAGAACGGGACCGGCGTGTCGGGCGCCGTCACGCGCTTCACCGGCGCGTCGAGATCCTCGAACGCCTCCTCGGCGATGGTGGCGACGATCTCGCCGCCGAAGCCGCCCGTGTGGGTGTCCTCGTGCAGGACGAGCACCTTCGAGGTCTTGCGGACGCTCTCGAGCACCGCGTCTTTGTCCCAGGGGATCAGCGTGCGCAGGTCGAGGATCTCGACCGAGATCCCATCCTCCTCCAGCTGCGCGGCCGCCTCCTCGGCGGTCCAGACCATCGCGCCCCAGGTGATCACGGACACATCGTCGCCTTCGCGGTGGACGCGGGCCTGGCCGAACGGCGTCGTGTAGCGCTCGTCGGGCACCTCCGCCTTGATCCGCCGGTAGAGGTGCTTGTGCTCGAAGTAGAGCACCGGGTTCGGGTCCTCGATCGCGGTCACGAGCAGCCCCTTGGCGTCCTCGGGGGTCGCCGGGCAGACGACCTTCAGGCCGGGGATGTGCGCGAACAAGCTCTCTGGGTTCTGCGAGTGGAACGGCCCGCCGGAGAACCCGCCGCCCGACGGCAGCCGGACGACGATCGGGACCGGCGTGCCCGCCCGGTACCGCTGCTTGGCGGCGACCGTGACGAGCTGGTCCCACGCGCAGGAGATGAAGTCGGCGAACTGCATCTCCGCGACCGGGCGGAGGCCCATGATCGCGGCTCCGGTGCAGCCGCCGACGATCGCCGTCTCGGAGAGCGGCGAGTCGATCACGCGCCACGGGCCGAACTCCTCCTGGAACCCGAGCGTGACCTTGAACGCGCCGCCGTAGACGCCGACGTCCTCGCCGATCACGAACACGCGCTTGTCGCGGCGCATCTCCTGCCGGAGGCCGTCGCTGATCGCCTGGAGGTAGGTCTTCTCTGGCATGGCTTATCCGGTGACGATCTCGCGGTTCTCGGTCGTGAGCTGCAAGCGGTGCAAGGACCCAAGGAGCCCGCGTGCTGAGAGCACGGGGGCGACTGAGAACGCAGCAGCGCGCCGCAGATCGCGGGCGAGAGAGGCACTGATTGTTGCCGGATGAGCCATCACTTGTGGTGTGGGGTGTCGAGATCCTCGGGGGTTGCGAAGACGCCGTCGTGGAGCGTCGACGGGTCGGGCAGCGGGGACTCCTCGGCATGCGTGAGCGAGTCGTTGAGGAGCTTCTTCACGCCCGAGGTGATCTCGTCCTCCTCCTCGTCGTTGAGCTCGGTGTGCTCGCACAGCCAGGTGCGGTAGCGCTCGATCGGGTCGCTCGAGGCCCAGCGCTCGAACATGTCCTTCGGGACGTAGAACGCGTCGTCGTGGACGGCGTGGCCCTCCATGCGGAGGGTGAGGCACTCGATCAGCGTCGGGCCGCCTCCCTCGCGCGCCTTTTCGATCGCGCGCCTCGTCTCGCGGTAGACGGCGAGCACGTCGGTCCCGTCGACGACGACGCCGTCGAAGCCGTAGGCCTCGGCGCGGTCGGCGACGTGCTCGGTCGCGTACTCGAGGTAGGTCGGCGTCGAGTAGGCCCACTGGTTGTTGTCGCAGATGAACACGACCGGCAGCTTGCGAACGCCGGCGAGGTTCATCGCTTCGTGGCAGTCGCCGCGCGCCGAGGCGCCCTCGCCGAACCAACCGACCGCGACGCGCCTCTCCTCGCGGATTCGGAACGCGAGCGCGCAACCGACCGCGACGGGCAGCATCGCCGGCAGGTGGCTGACCATCGCGAGCAGCCCGAGGCGCGAGTCGGCCATGTGGACGTTGCCGTCCTTGCCGTGCGTCGGGCCGTCCACGCGGCCCATGTACTGCGCGAAGATCCGCCAGGGCTCGACGCCTCGCGTCACGTGGACGCCCATGTCACGGTGCAGCGGCGTGCCGACGTCGTTCTCGTCCATCGCCGTGGCGACGCCGACGGAGGCGGCCTCGTTCCCGCGGCCCGTGTAGAACGAGCCGGGGATCTTCCCCTGCTTGTAGAGGATGTGGCCCCGCTCCTCGATCCCGCGGGTGACGAGCATGTTGCGGTAGACGCCGAGGAGATCCTCGCGGTCGAGCCCCGCCTCCTTGACCTCCTGCAGCGAACCCACCGGCTCCGCTTCACGGGCGATCGCCATGGGCCCTCACTCTAACGATCGACCCAGCGGTACAGTCGGGTTGTGGGAAAGGCCGCTGACTGGCTCCGCGAAGAGCGGCGCAAGACGCTCGGCGACTGGGTCGCCTTCTGCCTGGGGTGCGGGTACGTGCAGCGCTACTTCGAGGAGAACGAGGCTGACCTCTCGGCCGAGTGCCCCCAGTGCGGCGGCGGGATGCGCTGGCGCTGCCCGTCCTGCGACGCACGCTTCTCGTCCGCGTTCGCCGTCGAGTGCGAGTCCTGCGGCAAGCCACTGCGGCCGGCCGAGCAGTTCGGCGTGAAGATCCGCCGGGGCTAGGCCCGGATCTCGGAGAAGCGGATTACCGTCACGAGGTCGTCGGGGCCGACCTCGCGGTTGTAGAGCTGGCCGAGGAAACTGGCCATCTCCTCGGGGAGGCGGATCTCCGGGTTGTCGTGCTCGATCTCGCGGGGCGACAGCTCGGAGAGGAGCTTGACCTCGACCTTGTCGATCACGGCGTCGAAGATCTTCTGCCGTGGGCTGAAGCGCGTGCCCGCGAGCACCTGGACGATCATGCCCTTGCGGTACTTGCCCGACTTGTCGCCGAGCCTGATCGTCGCGGTCTTCCGGTGTGAGCGGAGCTGGTCCGCCACGATCGGCGAGTAGAAGTTGAGGGCATACACGGCGTCGTCGTCTCCTGCCACTGGGCGCGCGGAATCATAGTGGGCCGCCGTGCAAAGAAGCTAGCGCTCTTTTCGCCATTTCTCTCTCGCCCTTGTACGCCAACAGGCGCGGCGCCTCCTCGAGAGGCAGCCAGCGCGCCTCGGTCACCTCGTGTGCGGTCGCGGCGGGCAGGTCGCCGAGCCGCCCGCGGGAGTAGCGCAGGAGGAAGAAGCTCACGACCTTGAAGACACGCTCGCCCTCCCACGTGTACACGTAGCGGACGTCGCCGAGCTTCCCGACGAGCCGCGGCTCGACGCCGGTCTCCTCCCCGACCTCGCGCAGGGCGGTCTGTTCCGGGCGCTCGCCCGCGTCGATGACGCCCTTCGGGAGCGCCCAGACTCCGGGTGGCTTCCCGCCCGGCCGGATCGCCGCCATCACCCACCGCCCGCGCAGCCGCCGCACGAGCACGCCGCCCGCAGAGAACTCCCGTCGCACACAAACCTTTGTAACAGACTGTTACTTGGCGAGGGGCGGGGTGTTTGCGCAACCCTGCTCAGACCGGTTATGATCGTCTGGCACTCGGAAGGCAAGAGTGCCAAGCGCTGTCACAAAGTCACCCAGGAACGAGAAGGAGGGCTGGATGGATCTACAGCCACTGGGCGACCGCCTGATCGTCGAGGTCCTCGAAGACGAGGAGACGACGGTGAGCGGGATCGTCCTCCCCGACACCGCCAAGGAGAAGCCGCAGCGCGGCAAGGTGCTCGCGGTCGGCCCCGGAAACCGGGACGACAAGGGCGAGCTCGTGCCGATGGAGGTCGCCGAGGGCGACGAGATCATCTTCTCCAAGTACGGCGGGACCGAGATCAAGCTCGGGGCCGAGGAAGTCCTGATCCTGCGCGAGACCGACGTACTCGCGAAGGTCACCTCCTCCGGCGCGAAGGGATCGAAGAAGAAGAAGGCACTCGCCGGCGCGTCTGCGTAGGCGCGTCGACAAGGAGGAACCTGAATGGCACACAAGGAGTTGAAGTTCAACGAGGACGCGCGCCGCTCGCTCGAGCGGGGCGTGAACATCCTCGCCGACGCGGTCAAGGTGACGCTCGGCCCGAAGGGCCGGTACGTCGTCCTCGACAAGAAGTTCGGCGCGCCCACGATCACGAACGACGGCGTCACCATCGCCCGTGAGATCGAGGTCGAGGACGTGTTCGAGAACCAGGGCGCCCAGCTCGTCCGCGAGGTCGCGACCGCGACCAACGACGTGGCGGGCGACGGCACGACCACCGCCACGGTTCTCGCCCAGGCCATCGTCCGCGAGGGACTGAAGAACGTCGCCGCAGGCGCGAACCCGATGGGCCTGAAGCGTGGCATCGAGGGCGCCGTCGACCAGGTCGTCGAGAGCCTGAAGACCCAGTCGAAGGAGATCTCGGGCAAGGAGGACATTGCCCGGGTCGCCACGATCTCGGCGCGCGAGCGCGAGATCGGCGACGTCATCGCGGACGCCATCGACAAGGTCGGCAAGGACGGCGTCGTGAACGTCGAGGAGGGCCAGACGTTCGGCCTCGAGCTCGAGTTCACGGAGGGCATGCAGTTCGACAAGGGCTACCTGTCGCCGTACATGATCACCGACGCCGAGCGCATGGAGGCCGTCCTCGACGACCCGTACATCCTGGTCGCGAACCAGAAGATCGGGGCGGTCAAGGACATCCTGCCCGTGCTCGAGCAGGTCATCCAGGCCGGACGTCCGCTGCTGATCGTGGCGGAGGACGTCGAGGGCGAGTCGCTCGCGACGATCGTCGTCAACAAGCTGCGCGGCACCTTCACCGCGGTCGCGGTCAAGGCGCCGGGCTTCGGCGACCGGCGCAAGCGCATGCTCGAGGACATCGCGATCCTCAGTGGAGCCGAGGTGATCACCGAAGAGATGGGCCTGAAGCTGGAGAACACGAAGATCAGCCAGCTCGGCAAGGCACGCAAGGTCGTGATCGACAAGGACTCGACCACGATCATCGACGGTGCCGGCGACTCCGATGGGATCAAGGCCCGGATCAAGCAGCTCAAGGCCGAGATCGAGAACACCGACTCCGACTTCGACCGCGAGAAGCTCCAGGAGCGCCTGGCCAAGCTCGCGGGCGGCGTTGCCGTCGTCAAGGTCGGCGCCGCGACCGAGACGGAGATGAAGGAGAAGAAGCACCGCGTCGAGGACGCGCTGCAGGCCACCCGGGCCGCTCTCGAAGAGGGCATCGTCCCGGGCGGTGGCGTCGCGCTCGTGAACGCGATCGACGCGATCAAGCCCGGCAAGGAGGGCGACGAGCGGACGGGCGCGTTCATCGTGACCCGCGCACTCGAGGAGCCGATTCGCCAGCTCGCCGACAACGCGGGCCTCGAGGGCTCGGTGGTAATCGACAAGATCCGCTCGCTTCCCGCGGGCCAGGGTCTGAACGTCGAGACCGGCGAGTACGAGGACCTCGTCAAGGCAGGGATCATCGATCCGACGATGGTCACGCGCTCGGCGCTGCAGAACGCCGCGTCGATCGCGAAGAACATCCTCACGACCGAGGCGATCGTCGCCGAGCCGCCGGAGAAGCAGCCGGCGATGGCCGGCATGCCTGGCGGAGGGATGCCCGACATGATGTAAGCCCTCCGGGCTTGCAGAGCAGAAGGGCCGGGTGAGCCGGCCCTTCTGCGTTCATGGGCAGACTCTCGTCATGAAGGTGCGCACGGTGCTCGCGCTCGCGGGGCTCGGGGCCCTCTACTTCAGGTTCGTTCGCAGGCCGGTTCTCACGTGGGGAGCGACGAGCGCGGAGGCTTCGGCGCGCCTCCCTGGGGACGAGCTGCTCGAGGACGCGGACGGCGTGGCGACCCGGGCGATCGGGATCGACACGCCGCCTGCCGCAATCTGGCCCTGGATCGCGCAGATGGGCCCGGCGCCCCGCGGGGGCGCGTACACGTACGACTGGATCGAGAACCTCCTCGGGCTCGGCATGCACAGCGTCGATCGCGTGCTGCCGGAGTTCCAGCACCCGCAGGTCGGCGACACGGTCGGCTACGGGTCGAACCGCATGCGGCTGGAGCGAGTCGAGCCCGAGCACGTGCTCGCGTGGCGCTCCGAGGACGGCAACTGGGTCTGGACGTTCGTGCTCGAGGAGCGCGCTGCCTCTACGCGGCTGGTGAGCCGCAACCGCTTCAAGCTCCCGACCCTCGCGGCCAGGGTCGGGATGTTGCTCATGGAGCCCGCCTCGCTGGTCATGGAGCGGAGGATGCTCTTGGGTATCAAGAGCCGAGCCGAGGCGCTGGCCTCCCGCGACGCGTGATGGGTGACGACGGGTACTTCGATGAAGGCGTCGCCGCGCGGTACGACGAGTCCGCGGCGGAGATGTTCGACCCGGCCGTCGTCGGTCCGGCTGTGGAGCTCCTGGCTTTGCTCGCCGGGAACGGGCGCGCGCTCGAGCTCGGGGTCGGCACGGGCCGGATTGCGCTGCCGCTCGCCGCGCGCGGAGTTCCCGTGCACGGGGTCGACCTCTCGAAGGCGATGGTCGCGAGGCTGCGTGAGAAGCCGGGCGGCGACGAGATCGGCGTCACCATCGGAGACTTCTCGACGACGACCGTGGAGGGGACGTTCTCCGTCGCGTACGTCGTCTTCAACACGATCATGAACCTGAGGACTCAGGAGCTTCAGGTCGCGTGCTTCCGGAACGTGGCCGCCCATCTCGAGGCGGGCGGGTGCTTCGTCGTCGAGGTGATGGTCCCCGAGCTCCGGCGACTTCCGGCCGGTGAGACGATGTGCGTCTTCGACGCGAGCGAGGAGCACTGGGGCTTCGACGAGTACGACGTCGCGAACCAGAGCCTCGTCTCCCATCATTTCTCGGTCGTCGACGGACGGATCGAACGCTTCTCGCTCCCGGTCAGGTACGTCTGGCCGGCCGAGCTCGATCTGATGGCGGAGCTCGCAGGGATGCGCCTGCGCGAGCGCTGGAGCGGGTGGAAGCGCGAGCCGTTCACGAGCGAGAGCCGCCAGCACGTCTCGGTCTGGGAAAAGCCCGCCTGGACGGGCGACCGAGGTGATGATCAGCAAGTAGAGCCCGTCGTGCGGCGTTAGGCTCGGTCGTCGTGGAGCGGGAACGGCAGGAGGAAGTCGTCGACGCGACGCGGCGGACGCGCCTCGCGAACGAGCGCACGTTCCTGGCCTGGTGGCGGAGCGCGCTCGCGGCCTTCGCGGTCAGCCTCGGGGTCGGCAAGATCGTCCCCCAGCTGACGAGCGGCTCCTCGGCCGGGTACGAGATCGTCGGCGTCGGCTACGCGCTCCTCGGGGTCGCGTTCATCGGCTACGCGTTCCTGCGCCAGCAGCAGCAGGAGCGGGCGCTCGACGAGGGGCGGTTCGTCCCGTTCGGCCGCACGGCGGCGGTCGTGTTCACGATCGCGGGGATTCTCCTCGGCGGGGCGACCGTGGTCGTGGTGCTCGCCTAGGCATGAAAAGGGCCGGCTCAGCGCCGGCCCATTTCTTTGACCCTGGACGGACGAAACGGCCCAAGGGCCGTTTCGTACGAGGGGGATGGGGAGGTGGGTCGCCCTAGGTATCGGTTCTCCGGAGGCCGTTTCTCTCCCCCGTTCGAGTGAACGCGCGGCCGCTTCGAGGGCGTGCGGCGCGCCTACACTGGCGCTGTGGCAAGCACGCTTCCCAGGCTCGTTCGGCTCGACCGTGGCTACGTGCGCGTGACCGGCTCCGAGGCCGCCGACTTCCTCGAGCGGATGGTGTCGAACGAGGTCGTCTCGCTCGGCCCGGGCGAGGCGCGGCAGGCGCTCCTCCTGACGGCGAAGAGCCGGATCGTGGCACCGCTCCGGATCGTCCGGGAAGGGCCTGAAGCGTTCCTGCTGATCACCGAGCCGGAGCTGGCCCAGACGGTCGCGGCGACGCTGCTTCGGGCGCGGTTCGCCGCCAGGTGCGAGATCGTGGTCGAGCCACTGCACGGGGCGCTTCACCTCTCAGACCCGGGCGGTGGCGTCCACAACGACGACTACGGCATCGAGGCCTGGGAGACCTGGAGCGACGAGCAGCCCGACGCACCCGACGCCGAGGAGCTCGAGCCGCTGCGGATCGAGGCCCGGACGCCGCGCTGGGGCAGGGAGCTCGACGAGAGCGTCCTCCCGGCCGAGGCGGGCCTCGACGAGACGCACATCTCGTTCACGAAAGGCTGTTATCCGGGCCAGGAGCCGATCGCGCGGCTCCACTTCCGCGGCCGGCCGAATCGCCACCTGCGGCTGCTCGAGGTCGAGGACGCGAGCCCCGGCGACGAGATCGTCCACGGCGACAAGGTCGTCGGCCGCGTCACGAGCGCCGTCCCGGGCCAGGCGCTCGGCTACGTCCGCCGCGAGGTTCCCGACGACGCCGAGCTCGAGATCGGCGGCGCCGGGGCCCGGCTACACTGACCCGCGACGCGCCCGTAGCTCAGGGGATAGAGCGCTGCCCTGCGGAGGCAGAGGTCGCATGTTCGAATCATGCCGGGCGCATCGCGGTTCTTCCCTGCCAATCAGGACCTTTTCGCCGCTCGTCGCCTTGTCTCACGTGGTCAGCCTCCTTGTCAGCTTCGCTCGACCAGAGAGCTCCACCGCTCCTCGATGCGGCGGCTCTTCCAGAGCGCGATCGAGAACAGCCAGGTCACGATGAAGAGGCCGACGACCACGTAGCCGATGTGCCCGAAGTCGAGGTTGTCGAGGAAGCTCCAGAAGCCACCTTCGAGCGAGAACTTCGCCGCCATCACCTGGAGCAACTCGATCGTGCCGATGACCAGAGCGACGGCGACGGAGAGGCTCGTGACGGTGATGTTGTAGTAGATCTTGCGGATTGGGTTCGAGAAGGCCCAGCCGTAGGCCTGGCTCATGAAGGCCCCGTCAGCGGTGTCCATCAGGCTCATCCCGGCGGCGAAGATGAGCGGGAGAGAGATCACTGCCAGGAAGGGCACGTTGTGGGTGGCGACGCCGGCCGCGATCGCCAGCAGGCCGATCTCGGTCGCGGTGTCGAAGCCGAGCCCGAAGAGGACGCCGAGCGGGTACATCTTCCAGCTCGCGTCGATCCGGTCACCCACTCGCTTGAGGAAGACGCGGCTCATCAGCCCTCTGCTCTGGAGCGCCTGCTCGAGCTGCTGCTCGTTGTAGGCGCCGCGCTTCATCGCGCGGGAGACGCCGAGGATGTCGAGCAGCACGAACAGGTTGAGCAGCCCGATCAGCACCAGGAAGGTTCCCGACACCGATGCCCCGACGTAGCCGCCGTAGTCCTGGAAGGTGGGGATCTTCGAGTTCACCGTTTTTGCCGCGATCGCCAACCCGGCCGCCAACGAGAACACGATCGTCGAGTGCCCGAGCGAGAAGAAGAAGCCGACGCCCATCGAACGCTTCCCGTCCTGGAGGAGCTTGCGGGTCGTGTTATCGATCGCCGCGATGTGGTCGGCGTCGAAGGCGTGACGCAGGCCGAAGCTGTAGGCGAGGGTTCCGAGGCCCGCAAGGGCGGGGTTTCCTCGCGAGCAGTAGAGGAAGAGCCCCCAGCCGAGCAGGTGCAGCAGGAGGATGGCTGCGCCGAAGCCCGAGAGCCGGAGCCACTTCTTGCGGGTTAGAGCCCTCGTCCAGCGGTGCATGTCGACCTCCCCGAGCGGCGTGAACCTACCGCAACTCGATGGCATGAGGCTGGACGGCCGCAAGGCTGACCCGAGGTCGCGAGGGCGAAGCCCCGCCCCGACGCCGCGAGCCGTTGGTCGTCGGCTCAGAGGTTGGGGTAGCCGGGGATTCCGACCCCTGGCTGGACCGGCTGCACGGAGAGGAAGACCGGGCCGGCCTTCGAGCAGGCTCGGAAGCTGAACGGGATCGGCCTGGCCGAGAGCTGGTTCGGCGGGTAGACGTTCAGCTCGCCCGCCGTGACGGGTGCGCAGGTCGACGGCGAGAAGTTGGCGACGTCCGTGATCTGCAGGACGGCGTGAGCGGTCGCTCCGTTCCGGAGCACGATCGTGTGCTCCGACGCAGAGCTCCGGCCCGCGGGAGAGCCGAGCTGATGGCCGTCGCGGGCGGACACCCCGGGGTACCCGAACAGGTGGCAGCCGTGTCCCGAGACATTGGTGAACTCGAGCGGGTAGTAGGTAGAGCCGGCGGCGGCTCCGCCCTCGCCGAGCCCGAGCCAGACCGCGAGCCCTGCCGTGGTGCACGCCGGCGTAGAGCTCGAAGTCGTCACCTGCGCCGCGGTCGTCCGTGTCGAGGCAGTCGTCGGGCTGCTGCGCTTCCCGCTCGCACATCCGGCGAGCGCAACGACCATGACGCACAATGCTGCGGCGCGGACCATTTCACCTCAAATGTAGCCCCGTGCTCTATGCTTCGGTCGTTCCGCGACGGAAGGAGGTTCGACATGACTGAGCTGTTCTCTCGCCGAGCCTCTGGTTGCGCTCGCTAGGTCTTCGCGACTCCTGAGGCTCACCCGCGCCCACGAGGGCGCTTTTTCGTTCCTACGCCAAAGGAGACTCCGTTGAACCTGCAGGACCTCGGCTGGGACGCCTTCTTCGCGGATGCGTTCCGGCCCTACGAGAACGACAACCTGATCCCGGCGCGCGTGGCTGCTCGCCACCACGGGCCGTGCGAGCTCCTGACCGAGCTCGGCCGCCTCGGTGGCGTTCCCGCCGGGACGATGGACGACGAGGAGCTGCCTGCGGTCGGCGACTGGGTCGCTGCGCGGAAACTCGCCGGCGAGCGCAAGGCCGTGGTCGAGGCGGTGCTCGCGCGCCGCTCTGCCTTCACGCGCAAGGAGGCGGGGCAGCGGACCGTCGTCCAGGTCGTGGCCGCGAACGTGGACACCGTCTTGCTCGTGACCGCGTTCGGCGGCGACCTCAGCCCGCGCCGGGTGGAGCGGTACCTCACCTCGGCCTGGGACAGCGGGTCGAGCCCGGTGGTCGTCGTGAACAAGCTCGACCTGGCGGACGACCCGGCGCTCGAGCTAGCGGAGGTGGAAGCGGTGGCGATGGGCGTCCCGCTGATCGCCGTGAGCGCCGAGACCGGGGCCGGCCTCGACGAGCTGGACGCCTACCTCGCCCCGGGCCGGACGGTCGCGCTGCTGGGCTCCTCCGGAGTCGGCAAGTCCACGCTGGTGAATCGCTTCGCCGGTCGTGAGCTGTTCCTGACACAGGAGATCAGCGGCAACGGCCGCGGCCGGCACACGACCACGCACCGCGAGCTCGTCCCGCTTCCGTCGGGGGCGCTGCTGATCGACACCCCCGGGATGCGCGAGCTCCAGCTCTGGGCCGGCGAGGAGGTGCTCGACAGCACGTTCTCGGAGATCGCCGAGCTCTCCGCGGAGTGCCGGTTCAACGACTGCTCGCACGAGCACGAGCCCGGCTGCGCGGTCAAGGCGGCCATCGCGGACGGCTCGCTGCCCTCGGAGCGGTTCGCCAGCTACCGCAAGCTCCAGCGCGAGCTGCGGGCGCTCGAGATCCGGAAGGACGCGCGCCTGAAGTCGGAGGCACGCAAGGAGTGGCGGCGCCACAGCAGGAGGATGCGCAAGAGTTCGTATTCCTAGATCTCGAGAGGAGGGCACGATCGGTCTGCACCCCAGAAGGTGCGATAGACGGCCGCACCGGCGAAGCCGGCACGGCCTCTTGGTCGGCGTCGCAAGGGAGCGCCTCCGGTGACGATCTCGAGCGAGCGCCTGCAGTGACGATCGCGCTGCAGGTGCTCGTGTCAGGCCTCGCGGCCGGCGGCGTCTACGGGCTCTTCGCGGCGGGCTACTCGCTCATGTACCGGCTGACGGGGATCGTGAACTTCGCGTTCGGCGATCTCGTCGGGCTCGGGATCTTCGCGACGCTGCTCGTGCTCGCAGGCACCTCGCCGGTGACACAGTCCGGAGCGCACGAGCCGCGCTTCCTCGGGGCGCTCGCGGTCGGGCTGGTCGTGTGCGTGGCAGCCGGGATCGGCACCTACGTCGGCCTCGTCCAGCCGTATCTCGCGCGCGGCTCGACGATCGGCTGGGTCGCGGGCACGGCGGCCGTGGCGTTCGCGATCCGGGCGGTGATCGGCGCGGCGTTCCAGCGGTCGAGCTACGTCTTCCCCGACCCGCTGCCGTTCCACCGGGTGGGGAACGCGGGGTTCGTGAAGATCGGGGGAGCAGAGGTGCAGGCGCGTGCGTTCTTCGTGATCGGCCTCGCGCTGGCGCTGGCGCTCGGCTCGGCGTGGCTGCTCGAACGGAGCCGGTTCGGGCGGGCGCTGCGCGCGGTCTCGGACGACGCGGAGGGAGCGCGTGTGGTCGGCGTCCCCGTCGATCTCGTCGTCGCGCTGGCGTTCGGGCTCGTCGGCGCGCTCGCAATGGTCGCCGCGATCGCAGCCGCCCCGGGGGAGGCGGTCAACGCGAACACCGGCACGCTGCTCGGGCTGAAGGGGCTGATCGCCGCGCTCGCGGTTCGTTTCGGGCCGCCGCTTCGCGCCTTCGCGGCCGGGCTCGTGCTCGGGGTCGTCGAGGCGGCGATTGCAAACGTCCACGTCGGCTCCTGGCAGCTCGGGGCCTCGTACCGCGAGGTGCTGCCGCTCCTCTTCGTCCTCGTGCTCATCTCGGTCTGGCCCTCGCGCGAGACGCTCGAGGAACGCGAGTGAGCGCGGTGGCGCTCGGGCGGACGCGGGCCGAGCTCGGGCGCGCGCTGACGGAGGTGCGCGCCGGGTGGCGCTGGCCTGCGTGGCTCGCTGCGGCCGCTATCGCGGTGGCGGCGCTCGTTCCCTTCCTGTCGCTGCCCGGTGTGCGGGTGGACGCGCTCGCCCAGACCGTCTATCTCGCTGTGGCGGCGACGGCGCTCGGGCTGACGGTGGGCGCGGCGGGCCTGCCGTCGCTCGGAGCCGGGGCATTCATGGCAATCGGTGCCTTCACCTCGGCGCTGCTCGTCGCGCGTGCAGACTGGCGGCTCGAGCCCGCGGCGCTCGTCGGCGCGCTCGCGGCCCTTGGGGCGGGAGCGCTCTTCGGCGGTGTCGTTCGCCTCCGGCCCGCGTTCGTCGCGGCCAGCACGTGGGTGCTCGCCTGGCTCGTGTGGCTGTTCCTGCTCGCGTTCCCCTCCGTCTCCGGCGGGTCGCAGGGGCTGATCGTCCCGGAGCGGAACCTCTTCGGGCTCGACGCGACGCCGACCGTGCACTTCGAGGTCGCACTGGGCCTGCTCGTGCTGACGGCTCTCGGGATCTGGGCTGTCAGGCGGGGGGCTCCCGGGCTGGAGCTGTCTGCGTTGCGGCAGGCGCCGGCGCTGGCGACGTCGCTCGGGGCCCGGCTCGGGCGGCGACGGCTCGGCGCATTTGCGGCGTCCGCGTGTCTGGCGGGCCTCGCGGGCGGGCTCTCCGTCCAGCTCGCGGCCGTGGCCGACCCGGCGAGCTACGATCCGTTTCTCTCGTTCAAACTGCTCGTCGCCGTGCTGCTGGGCGGGGCCGCCTCGACGCTCGGCCCGGCCGCGGGGGTCGCGACGCTGGGTCTGATCGCGCTCGTATCCGATCCGCTAGCACGCCTGCTGCAGCTTCCGCTCGAACGCTTTGACGCGGCTGTCGCGGCGCTGCTCCTCGTGTTCGTGCTCGCGCTCGGCGGCGGAGGGATCGTGCCGTGGGCAAGGGACTGGCTCGCGCGGGTCGGCTGGCCTCCCGCGCCCGCCCGGTCGGGGCAAGTAACAGTCTGTTACAAGGAGGATCGGGCCTCGGCGGAGGAGGCGGGTGACGAGTCGGCGTTGCGCGCGCAGGGGCTGCGGAAGGCATTCGGCGGGGTCGTCGCGGTCGACGGGCTCTGGCTCGAGCTCGTGTGCGGCCGGGCGATCGCGCTTGTCGGGCCGAACGGCTCGGGGAAGACGACCGCCCTGCGCCTGATCTCCGGCTCGGCGGCCCCGGACGCGGGCCGCGTCATGTTCCGAGGCCAAGACGTGAGCGGTATGCCCACCTTCGAGCGCGTGAACCTCGGCGTCGCGCGCACGCTCCAGTCGCTGACGACGTTCCCGGAGTTGACCGCTCTCGAGAACGTCGAGGTCGGCCGGAGCGTCCGGCGGCACTACGGAGGTGGGATCAGGACGGCGCTCGCGACCCCGCACGCTCGCGACGAGGCGGAGAGGGGCCAGGCCGCGGCGCTCGCCGCGCTCGCGATCGTCGGGCTCGAGCAGGAAGCCGACGCCCCCACGGCGCTGCTGACGAGCTCGGAGCGGCGACTCGTCGCGCTCGCGGCGGCACTCGCCACCGACCCGGAGGTCTTGCTCGTCGACGAGCTCGCCGCGGGCGCGGGCGCGGAAGAGCTCGAGCGGATCGCCGAGGTGCTGGCGCGCATCCGCGCGCGCGGCATCGCGCTCCTGCTCGTCGAGCACAACCTGCGCCTGGTGCGGCTTGCCGCGGACCGCGTGATCGTCCTCGCCGCCGGCCGCGCCGTCGCCGAGGGCTCGGTTGCCGAGGTCGCCGAGAGTCCCGCCGTCCGGCAGGCGTACCTGGGCACCCAGGCTCTCTGAACGCGCGGGTAAGCTCGGCCCGTGCGCCGGACAGCTCTTCTGCTCGCCGGCCTCGGGGTTCTTGCGGGAGGATGCGGCAGCGGCTCCGGGGCGCCGCCTGGGACGATCGTGCTCGCGGTCGACGTGCCTGTCACGGGCAGCCCGTACGTCGCCCAGACGATCCGGAACGGTGTCGGGCTCGCAGTCGACCGCCTCGACCGAGGCGGCGGGGTCACGGTCGGCTCGCGCAAGTACAAGCTGAAGGTCAAGCTCTACGACAACCACCTCTCTGCCCGGCGCGCAGTCGAGGACACGAGGGAGGCGCTCAAGGCGGGCGCGGTCGCGATCGTCACCGACGGTACCGGGGTTCCCGCGACCTGGCAGCTCGCGGAGAAGAAGGGCGTCCCGATCGCGATCACCTACGACGGCGCCACGGGCCTCGTCAACCCGGTCACGCGCCCGAACGTCTTCCGGATCGCGCCGACCAGCCACGGGATCGCGCTCCGCTACGCGGAGTACCTGATCCCGAAGGGCATGAAGATCGGGCTTCTGCACGACGACAGCGCCTACGGCCAGGAGGGCGCCTCCGACCTCGACAGCGCGTTCTCCGAGAACCCGCGCTCGGTCGCGCTCAGGATGACACTCCCGGCCGGCGCGACCGACCTCTCGGCGCAGATTCTGCGCGCCCGCCGCTCGGGTGCGACCGCGCTGCTCGTCTGGGGCCAGCCCTCGACGATCGCCGCCGTTTTGACCGCCGCGCGCACCATCGGCTGGCAGGTCCCCGTCTACACGCCGCCGACCGGCTCGGACCCCTTCATCAGGCAGCGGCTCGCCGACCATCCGGACTGGGTCGACGGGCTCACGTTCGCGTCGGGCCGGATGACCGCGGAGGTCGGGCCGGCCCCGTTCCAGAGCTTCGAGTCGCAGTACGAGGCGACGTACGGCCCGGACAAGGTCGGAGTCAGGAACTCGCACGGCCAGGGGGTCGTCCAACCGCCCGAGTTCCCGATGTACTCGTACGACTTCGTCAACCTCCTCATCGCAGCGCTCACGCACGCGGGCTCCGTCGACCCGCACAAGGTGCAGGCCGCGCTCAACCAGGTGACCACGCAGGGCGCGAACGGGGACGACCGCAGCTTCAACGTGCACAACCACGAGGGCGTGATCGACGACGACATCTACTTCGCGCGTTTCCACGACATGACGTACGCGCCCGTCACGGACGACCCGCTCTCGTCGACGCTGCCGAAGATCAAGCAGACGCGCTGAGGGCTCGGTGAGACGACTCGTTCCGACCGGCGCCTCGCTCGCGGCCGCGGCGCTCGTCCTCGGGGGCACGGCCGCCGCTGCGCGGCAGCCCACCCAGCAGATCGTCCTGCCAGGGCCCGTTCCCTATCCGACCGTGAGCCCGCCCGTGACGGGGAACGTGGCGCTCCCGCGGAGCTACCTGCTACGGCTCGGCATCGCGAGCGCTCAGCGCGTCCTGGTCGGCGTAGACGGAACGGGCCGAGCGGTCGCGCTGCACGTCCAGCAGCGGCTCGTCGTCTCCGGCAAGGGCGACTACCAGTTCGCGATCGGCGGGCCGGTCGTGGACGTCCGCGCCGCCCCCGGTTCCGAATCCGAGCCCGGTCTCAGAACCGACCAGGTCCTCTGGGCCGGGTTCTCGCCCGGGAGAAAGGTTCTCGCGGCCGACATCACGCTGCGAGCCGCCCCGGTCGCGCGGTACCTGCCGGTCCGGCTGCACATCGGCCGCGACGGCGACCGCGTGACGCTCACAGTCGTGAACGCGACCCGCGCGCCGGGTGTCGCCTACACCGGGTTTGCGCGGACGGCCGACCTCGCAACACTGCTGGACTCGACTCGGCGCGCCTCGCTCTCCGGCTCGCGGCTCCAGGCCGCGTTCGCGACGTTCAGCGGGACCGTGCATGCGCGCAAGACCGCAGCGGAGGCGCCGCTGCGAGTCGTCGGCGAGCTGAGCCTTCCGGGCGGCCGGCCGGTCAGGTTCGCGCGCACGCTCGGAGACGGCGCGCCGCTCTCCCTCACCGTCCGGGCGCACGGAACCGGCGAGCCGAAGGTGCTGCTCAGGGTGAGCCCCGCGCCCGTCGTGCGGCTGCTGCGGCCGCCGGGCGCGGCGACCTGGACGGCCGCGGTGCTGAAGCACTCGCTTCCCCCCGCGTTCCTCCTGCGGCGGCTGTTCGAGTCACGGCTCCGGCTCGTGCGCGCCGACCAGTACCAGAGCTTCCTCGCCGATCCCGACGCGGACGGAGTGAGCCGTTCCGTCTACGTATACGCGACGGTGAAGGCCGCGCCGGCGCCGGTCGCCGAGGCGGACACGTCGACCGGGGGAGGCAACGACATCCTCGTGATCGTCCTCGTCGCCGCCGTCTCGCTCGTGGCTGCCGCGGGCGGGATCGTGGTCTGGGCGCACAGCTAGTAGCCTCGGCCCGTGCCGCTCTACCTGACAGAGGCCGAGGTCGGCGAGCTGCTCACTCCGGCCGATGCGCTCGAGGCCGTCGAGGGCTGCTTCCGGCGTCTCGCGGACGGTGCGATCGACAACACGCCGCGCAGGCGCACCCGACTCGAGGGCGGGATGTTCGCGGTCATGTCCGCGGTCGACCGGGAGCTCGGCTTCGCCGGCCTGAAGTCGTACGTCTGGCTCGAGGGCGGGACGCCGTTCGTGGTCGTCCTCTTCGACACGGAGAAGGCGGAGCTCGCCGCCGTGATCGAGGCCGACAAGATGGGCCAGCTCCGCACGGGCGCCGCGAGCGGGGTGGCGGCCAGGCACCTGGCGCGCGAGGCCGCGGAGTCGCTGGGAGTGATCGGCTGCGGCTGGCAGGCGCGGAGCCAGGTCGAGTGCATCAGGGAGGCGCTTCCCGGGATCGAGCGCGTCGTCGCCTACTGTCGCAACGAGAAGCGGCTGCGCGAGTTCTGCAAGGAGACGGGCGCCGAGGCCGGCGAGAGCCACCGGGATGCAGCCGCCCAGGACGTCGTCGTGACGGTGACGACCTCGCCCGACCCCGTGCTGCGCGGCGAGTGGCTCCGGCCGGGGGCGCTCGTCTGTGCAGTCGGCGCGAACGACCCGCGCCACCGCGAGCTCGACAACGTCGTGCTCGAGCGCGCGGCGTTCGTCTGCTGCGACTCGCGCGAGCAGTCGAGGCTCGAGTCCGGCGACCTGATCGAGCCGGTCGAGGCCGGCGTGCTCGACTGGCTCGAGGTGCACGAGCTGCATGAGGTCGTGAGCGGTGAGCTTTCCGGCCGGCAGGCCGACGAGGACATAGTGCTCTTCAAGTCGAACGGGCTCGCTGCCTGGGACATTGCGATCGGCGCGGTCGCGCTGGAACGCGCGCGGGAACGCGGGCTGGGAGCGCAGGTCTAGCTAGGCGAGCCGGTCGCGCTCCTCGGCGACGGCGCTCTCGCCGAGAGCGTGGACGATCTCGGGCTGGTCGAGGAGTCGCGCCAGCTCCTGGTCGGTGCAGCGGTTGCGGATGTAGGGGTCCTCGAGGATCTCCGTCAGCGGCCGCCCGCGCTCGTGCTCGCGGATGACGTAGGCGGCGACGCGCTCCTCCTTGCCCGAGCGGGCGAAGAGGAACGAGAACGGGTTGCGGAGGAAGCTCGAGAACCGGGCCACGCCGGGATCCTAGTAGGGTCCGTTCCGTGAGGAAGCCGTCCGCCGCCCGGTTCGCGGAGCGCGAGGTGCATGGGGTCGACGACCGGGGCGAGGCAGAGCGGGTGGTGATCTGGATCGAGCGGCTCCCCGGAGCGCTCTGGGCCGTCGGGCGCGCGGTCAACCCGCAGTACCGCCGCAGCGACGAGGCGCGGCGCGACGACTACATCTTCCAGGGCTACGAGCTGACCGACGCGCTGGAGGCCGCGAACGGTGCGCTCGAGGACGACGCCCGCGTCTCGGAGCAGGACGGCCGGGGCGAGAAGGTGAAGCCGTTTGTCCGGCAGGAGCTGCTGCGCCCGCTCGAGCGCTGGTTCTTCGGGCGATGAGGCACGAGGAGCTCCGCGAGGAGCTCTGCGAGACGCTGCGGCGGATGGCGTCGGGCGGGCTCGTCCTCGGCGCGGCCGGCAATGCGAGTGCGCGCGCCGGGAGCCTCGTCGTGATCTCGCCGAGCGCGCTCTGGTACGACACGCTCCGTCCGGAGGACGTCTGCCTCGTCGATGAGGACGGCAGGCTGGTCGAGGGCCCGGCGCCGAGCGTCGAGGCGCCGATGCATCTCGGCGTTCTCGCCGCCCGCCCGGAGGTCGGGGCGATCGTCCACACCCACTCGCCCTACGCGACGGCGCTCTCGCGGATCCTCGACGAGATCCCCGCGGTCGAGCCGGAGCAGCCGCGGCCGGTGCCGGTCGCGCGGCCTGTGTCGTCGGGGACCGCGGAGCTCGGCGAGGCCGTGCTCGCGGCGGCGGGAGAGCGGGAAGCGGTCGTCGTCCGCGACCACGGCCCGGTCTGCTTCGGGCCCGACTTGTCGGGCGCGCTCGCCCGCGCGTTCGCGGTCGAGGAGAACGCGCGGATCTACGCGCTCGCCCGGCTCCTAGGCGGCGGCGATCGGTCGGCCGACGACGAGCGCGGCCCGTAGCTCCGGGTCGAGCTCGGCGTAGAACGCGTCGGGCTCCACCCCGAGGGCGTCGAGCGTCTTCGAGAAGAAGCAGCGGGCCGAGGCCGCGAGCACGACGTCCATGATGTCCGTCTCCGAGAGGCCGAGGTCGCGGAGCGGCCTGAGGTCGTCGTCCCCGATCGAGCTCGCGTCCTCGACGACCCGCTCCGCCAGGTCCATCACGGCCACGTCGACCTCGTCGAGCCCGGCCGCGTGGTGGTCGACCGCGATCTCGCGCACTGGCTCGCCGAACCGCTCGAGCAGGACCCTTCCGTGCGCGAGGCAGCAGTAGCTGGAGCGGAGGCGCCGTGCGGCGGCCAGGGTGGCCAGCTCGTAGCGGCGCAGGTCCATGCCTTCCTTGATCGCGGTGTTGAGCTCCACCCAGGCGGCGTAGACCTCGGGCCGCGCCTCGAAGGTGCGTTCCATGTTCGTCGTCACTTCGAGTCCTTCGGCCACTCGAGGTCGGCGTTCGGGATCGGGTCGCCGTGCGGGTCGTGGGTCGGGTAGCCGAGCGCGCTGTCGATCCGCGCCTCCAGCTCCTCCGAGAGGACGTGCTCGAGCCGGTCGGCCTCGTCGTGGACGGCGTCGACGTGGAGCCCGAGCGTCCGCGCCAGGTAGAGCTCGAGCAGGCGGTGGTGCCGGATCACCTCCACGGCGACCTGCTCGCCCGAAGGGGTGAGCCGGACGCCGCGGTAGGGCGCGTGCTCGACGAGCTGGAGCGCGGCGAGCTTCTTCACCATCTCGCTTGCCGAGGCCGGCGAGACCTTCTGCGCGGTCGCCAGCGCGGTCACCGACACGCGGCCGCCGTCCACCTGCAGGTGGTAGAGCGCTTTCAGGTAGTCCTGGATCGCGTCGCTGAGCGCAGACTTGGCCACGGGACCAGTGTAGGCAGCTCGAGCGGGCGTGCTGGCAAAGCCCGCACGCCCTCTTATGGTCGGCGTGGCAAGCGAACGCCTCGTCGCGCGCGGCCCTCCCGCCGGTGCTAGCCTCCGGCGCCTGTGCTGATCCGTCTCGGACACAGTCCCGACCCCGACGACGCATTCATGTTCTGGGGCCTCGCCTCGGGGGAGGTCGACCCGGGCGAGTTCGAGTTCGAGCACGTCCTCCAGGACATCCAGACGCTCAACGAGTGGGCGCTCGAGGGGCTGCTCGAGGTGACTGCGATCTCGCTCGCGGCGTACCCACTCGTCCAGGAGCGCTACGTCCTGTTGCCGCACGGTGCGTCGATGGGCTCGGGGTACGGGCCGATCGTGGTCGCGCGAGAGCCTATGTGCACACGCGATCTCGGCAACGTCGAGATTGCGGTTCCCGGCGAGCTCACGACCGCGTTCCTCGTGCTGCGGATGTGTCTCGGCAACGTGCCGTTCCGCTACCGGACCGTGCCGTTCGACAAGATCATCGACGAGGTCACCTCGGGGCGGTCCCAGACGGGGCTGCTGATCCACGAAGGCCAGCTCACCTACGAGAACGAGGGGCTGAAGAAGGTCGTCGACCTCGGCGAGTGGTGGCTCTTGGAGACGGGGCTGCCGCTGCCGCTCGGCGCGAACGTCGCGCGGCGCGACCTCGGCGCGGACACGCTTTTCGACCTGTCCGACGTCCTGCGCCAGTCCATCCAGGCCGGGCTCGACAACCGGGGCGAGGCGATGGAGTACGCCCTCCAGTTCGGGCGCGGTCTCGACCTCGAGCTGGCCGACCGCTTCGTCGGCATGTACGTGAACGACCTCACCTGCGAGTACGGCGACGAGGGCCGCCAGGCCGTCCGCGAGCTGCTGCTCCGGGCCGAGGAGCTCGGCACCTACGAGCAACCCGTCCGGGTCGAGTTCGTCGGCTAGCGTTCGCCGCGTGACTCGCGCGGTCATCCTCTCGGCGGTGCGAACGCCTGTCGGGCGCTACGGCGGCGTGCTCTCGGACGTGCGCCCTGACGACCTCGCGTCTCAGGTGATTGCGGCTGCGGTCGAGCGGTCGGGCGCCGTCCCCGGCGAGATCGAGGACGTCTACTTCGGCTGCGCGAACCAGGCGGGCGAGGACAACCGCAACGTCGCGCGGATGGGAGCGCTTCTGGCCGGTCTGCCGGAGTCCGTCGCCGGGGTGACCGTGAACCGGCTCTGCGCCTCGGGTCTCTCCGCGGTCGTCGCCGCCTGTCATGCGGTCGCGGCCGGGGACGGCGACCTGTTCGTTGCCGGCGGCGTGGAGTCGATGAGCCGAGCGCCACTCGTCTTCGGGAAGCCGGATTCCGCCTTCCCGCGCGGCAACCGCACGATCTGGGACACGACGCTCGGCTGGCGCTTCCCGAACCCGCGCATGGAGGCGATGTTCCCGCTCGAGTCGATGGGCGAGACCGGCGAGAACGTGGCCGAGCGCTACGGCGTGACGCGCGGGGACCAGGACGCGTTCGCCCTCGCGTCCCAGCGGCGCTGGGCCGAGGCGGACGCCGCCGGCCGCTTCGCCGACGAGCTGGTGGCTGTCGGCGACGCCGCGCAGGACGAGCATCCCCGGCCCGACACGAGCGCGGAGAAGCTCGCGTCTCTGAAGCCGGCCTTTCGCGAGGGCGGGACGGTCACGGCAGGCAACGCGAGCGGGATCAACGACGGTGCGGCGGCGCTCGTGGTCGCAAGCGAGGAGCGGGCGCGAGAGCTGGGGGCCGATCCCCTCGGCGCGTTCGTCGGCTCGGCGGTCGCGGGCGTCGATCCGCGTGTCATGGGGATCGGGCCCGTCCCGGCCGTGCGGAAACTGCTCGCCCGGGCCGGTGTGGGCGTGGACGACCTGGATCTCGTGGAGCTGAACGAGGCGTTCGCCTCGCAGAGCCTCGTTGTGATTCGCGAGCTCGGGCTCGACCCGGAGCGCGTGAACGTGAACGGCGGCGCCATCGCGCTCGGCCACCCGCTCGGGATGAGCGGGGCGCGCCTCGTGGTGACGCTGCTGCACGAGCTGCGAAGGCGGGGCGGTCGCTACGGCCTCGCGACGCTGTGCGTCGGCGTTGGCCAGGGGCAGGCGGCGCTCTTCGAGCGCGGCTAGCTGAGCGGCGGTCTTATGTAGATCGTGCCCTCGTGCTTGATGGGCACGAAGGGCGCGCCGATGGTCATGATCACCCGCTCGGCGTGAGCGAAGAGCTCGTCTGCGAGCTCGTCGCTCTCGCCCTCGACCGGCACCTCGATCCCGACCTCGTCGACCGCACGCGCGTCGAGACCGCTTTGCCGGAGCTCCTCCAGCAGCCTGTCGCGGTCCGGAATCCGGGCCGCCTCGACCTGAACTGAGTCGCTCATTACCCCTGCATTATCCTACTTTTCACCCAGGGCGACTCCGTAGAAACCCGGTATCGTGCCGCGCGTGAGCCGGTATCGCTGGCTCGTGCTGGCCGCAGGCACAGCCGCGCAGACCTCGTTCTCTGCGGTGTTGATCGGGCTGCCGGTACTGGCTCCTGACATCAGGAACGAGTACGACCTCAGCCTCTTCGGCGTCGGCCTCGCTCTCGACGCGTTCTGGGTCGGGACGTTCCTGACGTTGCTTCCCTGGGGGCTCCTGGCCGATCGCGTCGGAGAGCGGCTGGTGCTGACGGTGGGTCTCGGTGGCTGCGGGGTGGCGCTCGTAGGGGCCGCGCACGCAGGTGGGTTCATCCTGTTCTTCGCCCTGCTGGCGCTGGCGGGCGCGGCCGGGGCGAGCGTCAATGCCGCGAGCGGGCGCGCGGTGATGTACTGGTTCCCGGCGGACGAGCGCGGCCTCGCCCTGGGCCTGCGGCAGACGGCGATTCCGCTCGGCGGGCTGATCGCGGCGGCAGCGCTGCCGCCTCTGGGCCTGCGCTCGGGGCTGCTGCTCCTCGCTGCGCTCTGCGTCGCCGGGGCGATCTTCGGCGCGATCGTGATCCACGAGCCGGAGGCCGCCGAGGACGTGCTCGAGCCCCGCAGGCTCGGTGCGACGCTGCGCGACTCGCGGCTCTGGCTCCTCTGCGGCGGGAGCGGCTTCTACCTGGTGGCCCAGGTCGCGATCACCGGGTTCGTCGTCCTTTTCCTCTACGACGAGCATGGCTTCTCGTCCGGGGAGGCCGCCGCCGTGCTCGCCGCGATCCAGGTGCTCGCCGTCGGGCTTCGGATCGGCGGAGGCCGCTGGTCCGATCTGATCGGCTCGCGGCTCCGACCGCTTCGGCTGGTCGGCCTTGCCTCCAGCGCGAGCCTCGCCGTGACCGCCGTCCTGCTCGACGCGCCGATCGCGCTGGTGGTCGCCGCGTTCGTGGTTGCGGGCGGGTTCTCGATGGGCTGGAACGGGCTCTCGTTCACGCTCGCCGCGGAGCTCGCCGGGCGCGCTAGGAGCGGCGCGGCGCTCGGGATGCAGCAGACGGCGCTCGCCGCCACGGGCGCGATCGTGCCGCCGGCGTTCGCAGGGGTGGTCGACGCGAGCTCGTGGCGGGTCGGCTTCGGCCTGGCGGCGGTGTTCCCGCTCGTCGGCGTGCTGCTCCTACGGCCGCTTCGCTCCGGCTGAACGTACGGTTCGCGCATGCGTGTGCTCGAGCGGCTCGACCAGCTCTACGAGATCGGCGGCGGCCCGGGCGCGAACCGGCTCGGAGGGAGCCCGGGGGAGGACGAGGCGCACGAGCTCGCTGCCTCGTGGATGCGCGAGGCGGGGCTCGAGGTCGACGTCGATCCGGCCGGAAACCTCTTCGGACGGCTGAGCGGGAGCGATTCGGAGCTGCCGGAGGTCTGGACCGGGTCGCATCTCGACACCGTGCCCGCCGGGGGCCGCTTCGACGGCGCCCTCGGCGTCGTCGCCGGGCTGGAGGCGGTCGAGCGGGCGGGTCGGCAGGCGCGGACGCTCACCGTCGTCGCCTTCCGGGACGAGGAGGGCTGCTGCGGGCCCGGCTGCGTCGGCTCGCGTGCGTTGTGCTCCGGCTGGCTCGACCCGAGGCCCGAAGCGTTCGTCGAGACACACGTGGAGCAGGGGCCGCGGCTGGAGGAGGCGGGCGTCCCGCTCGCGATCGTGACGGGAATTGTCGCGACGGCTCGCGGCGAGGTCGTGTTCGAGGGCGCGGCGGGCCACGCGGGGACGACGCCGATGGCCGGACGGCGTGATGCGCTCGCAGAGGCTGCGGAGTTCGTGCTGGCGCTGCGTGATGCGGCGGCCGAGGTCGACGGCGCGGTTGCCACGGTCGGGCGGCTCGAGGTCGAGCCGGGTGCGACGAACGTGATCCCGGGGCGGGTCGTGGTGAGCGTCGACGTCCGCGCTCCGGACGTCGAGCGGGTCGCGGCGGTTCTCGCGGCGGTGCCCGGGGAGACGAGCCGGACCGACGCAGTCGCGATGGCGGCCGCTCCGAGCGATGCGCTCCGGCTGGAGGTCGAGCGGCTCGGCCTGCCGGTCGTCGAGCTGCCGTCGGGGGCGGGTCACGACGCCGGTGTTCTCGCGGCGGCGGGGGTGCCGACGGCGATGCTGTTCGTCCGCAGCCTGAACGGCGGGGTGAGCCACTCGCCGGACGAGGAGACGAGCGCCGAGGACGTCGCCCTCTGCGTCGACGTGCTGGCGGGGGCGCTGGCCCGCCTCTCCTCTGTGGAGTGATCGTCACGCAACCGACGCCGTCCGTTCACAGACCCGTGCGGAATCCAGCGGTACGCTCAACCGCGGGAGGCGGGTGGAGCTCGAAGTCCCCACCCAATTGAAGGGTGGGGAAGTGGGGCGCTACCGCTCCTCGAAGCGGATCTCCTGGGCGCCTTCCCACAGGGTTCGGCGGCCCAGGTCGGGGAGCTGCTCCACGCCCTCGATCACCGTGGCGAAGTGGTTTCCGGCCAGGGCGCCCGCCTTGCTGGCGAACGAGGCCGAGCCGTACGGGAACAGGATCTCGGTCTCGCTGAGCCCGCCCGGGTAGAAGAGGAGCTGCCCTGGCGCCGGGTAGCAGGTCGCATTCTCCGGCCCGAATCCGACCTCCAGGTCGCCGAACGGGATCCAGCACGCCTCACCGCTCCAGCGCGCGTGGATGATCCGGCTGTCGAGCGGCAGCAGGGTGCGAAACGCGGCGACGGTCTGCGGAGCGGTCAACTCCTCGAGCCGGGCCAGGAAGCGGAGCTCGCCTGCCGTGATCTCCAGCACGCGCGTGAACCTACTTGATCTTCGCGCCCTGACGAATCCACGCGCCGAGAACGGCCCGCTCTCCCGTCGTCATGCCGGTCGCGTTCCCGAGCGGCATCGCGGTCGACTCCACGGCGACCTGCTCGATCAGATCCGCACGCGCCTTGATCTGCCGGGGCGTGTCGAATTTGATCCCGAGCGGGGCCGAGTCCATCCGCGTGGGGTTCGACGAGTGGCAGGGGACGCAGCGCTCCTCGACGATCGCCTGCGCCTTCATGAACGGGACGGTGGCCGCCGGCCCTCCGCCGGACGGCGTCCCGCCGGACCCACCCTGTGGCCGGATCGCGACCGCCACGCCCGCGATCGCGATGGCGGCCGTGACCGGGATCGGCCAGACGTTGTAACCGACGTGGCGCAGGTTGAAGTAGAGCCGGATCCAGGCGCCGATCAGCATCATCACCACCAGGATCAGCCACGAGTAGCTGTGCCCGTACGTTGCGGGGAAGTGCGGGCTGAGCATCGCGAACAGCACCGGGAGCGTCAGGTAGTTGTTGTGCACCGACCGGTCCTTGGCGCGGATCCCGGGCGCTGGATCCGGCTCACGCCCCGCCTGCTTCGCGCGGACGAGCCCCCAGTGGGCCGGGATGATCACGAAGAAGACGTTCGCCACCATGATCGTCCCGAGCATCGCCCCGACCTGCACGTAGGCGGCGCGGGCGCTGAACAGCTGGCTGCAACCCCAGGCGGCGACCGTCGTCAGCGCGATCACGGACACGGCGAGCACGAGCTGGCTCGGGATCGCACGGCAGAGCGCGTCGTAGACGATCCAGGCCGCGGCGAGGAGGCCGATCGAGATCGCGATCGCCTCGGCCGGCGTGAGGTCGGCGACGCTCGGGTCGATCAGGTAGCTCCGCGCGTTGACGTAGTAGAGGACGATCAGAAGCGCGAAGCCCGAGAGCCACGTCGTATACGCCTCCCACTTGAACCAGTGCAACTTCTCCGGGAGCACGGGCGGGGCGACCCGATACTTCTGCACCTGGTAGAAGCCGCCGCCGTGGATCTCCCACTCCTCGCCGGCGACCCCGCGCCGCGCGTCCTCGGATTCCTCGGGTGGACGCAGGTGGTTGTCGACGGCGACGAAGTAGAACGAGGTACCGATCCAGACGATGCCCGCGATCACGTGCAGCCAGCGGGCGAGGAAGTCGAGCCACTCGTTCGCGTAGGGATCCATCAGCGCTAGCTGCGGCTCCAGCGGTCGCGGGCGATCGCGACCAGCTCGGAGAGCCCCGTGTCCAGCTCTGCCTCGCGTGTGCGCTCGAGCCGCTCGCGCAGCACCTCGAGGATCTCCGACTTCGGGCGGCCGTTCACGAACACGACGAAGCGGAAGCCGAAGCGCTCCTCGTAGGCGCGGTTCAGGGCGGCCAGCTCGGCGAGGACGGCGGGGTCGGCGTCGGCGCCCTGCTCCGCGGCCGAGCGGGCCGAGAGATCTCCCGCTCCGATCGCGGGGTGGGCGTCGAGCGCCTCGAGCTTCTCGTCCTCGCTCAGTTCCGCGATCACCTCGGGTGCGGCGTCGAGCGGGTCGTCGTGCTCGGCGAGCCGTTCGACGAAGCGCGTCCTGCCCTCGAAGAGCTCGGCCAGCTCCTCGACCGTCAGTGGTCCGCGTGGTGGCATTGGTGGATGCCCGGGTTGCGAGCACCAAGCCAGGCAAGGACGCAGGGAGCCCACGGGCTGGATCGCCCGGGGGTGACTGAGGACGCGGCCTGGCGCCGCGGGCTCGCGGGCCGGGCGCCGCCGAATGCTGCCGCGCGGGCCACTAACTGCCGCGGTAGGTCGCGCACGAGTAGGAGGAGACGAGCAGCGGAACGTGGTGGTGGCCGGCGTCGAGCTCGACCTCCAGCTCGACCCGTCGGAAGTAGGGAGAGGCCGGGTGGAAGACGAGCCGGTAGGCGCCCGGCTCGAGCCCCTCGGCGAGCGGCGAGATGCGGCCGTCCGCGTCGGTCTCCCCGCCCGCCACGAGCTCCTCGCCGCGGTAGAGGTCGACGCGCACGCCCGACCCGGGGCGGCCGCGCTCCGTGTCGAGGACGTGGGTCGAGAGCGAGACGCTCACGACGCGAATTTCTCCGCGTGGCGGCGATGCTCCTGCGCGATCTCCTCCTCGTCCGCCCGCACGAGGCGGCCGTCGCGCACGACGTCCTCGCCGCCGACCACGAGCCGGTCGACGCGGTGCGGGCCCGCGAAGACGAGCGCCGCGACGGGATCGTCGGCGCCTCCGAGCTCGAGTCCGTCCGTCCTCCAGACCGCGAGATCGGCGGACTTGCCAGGCTCGAGCGAGCCGATGTCGTCCCGTCTCAGCACCGTGGCGCCGCCGCGCGTGCCGAGGGCCAGCGCCTCCCGCGCCGTCAGCGCCTCCGGCCCGTTGCGCCCCCGCGCGACGAGCAGGGCCTGCTTCACCTCGAGGAAGAGGTCACCGCGCTCGTTCGAGGCCGAGCCGTCGACCCCGAGCCCGACGCGGACGCCCGCGTCGCGCATCGCCCGCACCGGGGCGACGCCTGCCCCGAGGCGCAGGTTCGAGGTCGGGCAGTGTGCGACTCCGGTGCCGGTCGCGGCAAAGCGCGAGACGTCGCCGTCGTCGAGGTGGACGCAGTGGGCGCACCAGACGTCCCCGTCGAGCCAGCCGAGCTGCTCGAGGTACTCGACCGGCCGGCAGCCGTAGAGCTCCCGGCAGTACGCCTCCTCCTCGACGGTCTCCGCCAGGTGGGTGTGCAACGTCAGCCCGAGCTTCCGCGCGAGCTCCGCCGACTCCCGCATCAGGCGGCCAGTGACGGAGAACGGCGAGCACGGCGCGACCACGAGCTCCGGATAGCGGGCCGCCAGGCGCTCTGTCTCGGCAAGCACCTCCTCCGGGTCCTCGACCAGCGAGTCGGGAGGCAGCCCGCCGTCGGACTCGCCGAGGTCCATCGAGCCGCGCGAGGGGATCAGCCGCACGCCGAGCTCCCGCGCGGCCGTCATCTCGGCCTCGATCAGGTCGCCGCCTCCTCGCGGGAAGACGTAGTGGTGGTCGAAGACGGTCGAGCAGCCCGAGAGCGCGAGCTCGGCGAGGCCGGTCCGCGCGGCCGCGTGCTCGGACTCGGCGTCGATCCGCGCCCAGATCGGATAGAGCTCCTTCAGCCAGGTGAACAGGTCGGCCTGCTGCGCCCGGGCGCGCGTGAGCGTCTGGTACAGGTGGTGGTGCGTGTTGACGAGCCCGGGCGTGACGACCGCGCCGTGGAGGTCGTCGCGCGCGTCCGCCTCCGGCTCCTCGCCGCCGCCGGTCGCGACGACCGAGCCGTCCTCGACGAGAACCCAGCCGTCGGGATGCTCCGTGCCCGTCTCGTCCATGACGACGACGTGCGCGTTGGCCAGGAGCCGTCTCACGCCTGGAGCGGTACCAGCTCGAAGCGGTCGACGTCCACGAGGCCCTGGTCGGTGATCTTCAGGCTCGGGATCACCGACAGCGCGAGGAACGCCATCGTCTGGAACGGCGACGGCAGCGCGCACCCGAGGACGGCGGCCGCGTCGATGCAGCCGTTGCTGGCGGAGACGACCTCCTCGAGTGGGGCCCGGGAGAGGAGGCCGCCGATCGGGAGCGGGAGCTCGGCGCGCACCCCGCGGTCCTCGACGACGACGACCCCTCCGCCGGTCTCGGCCAGGCGGGCGACCGCGCGTGCCATGTCCTGGTCGTCCACGCCGACGACGACGATGTTGTGCGCGTCGTGCGAGAAGCTCGAGGCGAGAGCCCCGGAGCGCAGGCCGAACCCGCGCACGAGCCCGACCGCCATCCGGCCGGTTCCCAGGTGGCGCTCGACCACGGCGATCTTCGCGAGGTCCTGCTCCGGGTCGGCGACCACCAGCCCGTTGTCGACGGCGGGCTCGGCGACGAGCGACTCGGTCACGATCTGGTCGGGGATCACGCCGATCACGCGAGCCTTGCCTCGCTCCCAGGGGATCGCGAAGTCGCGCGCCGCGACGTGGCGGATGCGCACCGTGTGCTTGACCCACTCGGGAACCTCGACGCGCCCGATCTTTCCGACCGGGCGGCCGCGCTTCAGCACCGCCTCGGGCACGAACGACTCGAGGTCGGCGAGCAGGAGCACGTCGGCCTGGTAGCCCGGCGCGATCGCCCCGAGATGCGAGAGGCGGTGCCAGGTCGCGGTGTTCAGCGAGGCCATCACGATCGCGTCCTCGGGCGGGATCCCGGCGGCGACGGCGTCGCGCACCATCGAGTTGATGTGGCCGTCCTCGGCGATGTGCTCCGGCTCGCGGTCGTCGGTGCAGAACGCGATCCGGTACGGGCCGAACTCCTTCGCGAGCGGCAGCAGGGCGTGGAGGTTGCGCGCGGCCGAGGCCTCGCGGATCAGGAGCCACATCCCTGCGCGGAGCCGCTCGCGGCCCTCGTCGATCGTGAACGCCTCGTGGTCGGAGTAGATCCCGGCGGCCGCATAGGCGTTCAGCGTCTTGCCGAGGACGCCCGGCGCGTGGCCGTCGACGTGCTCGGCACCGGGGAGCGCGAGCTTCTCGAGCTCGTGCGGGTCGCCCGAGACGACCCCGGGGAAGTTCATCATCTCGGCGAGCCCGATCACGCGGCGGCGCCGCAGTAGGCCCTCGAGGTCTCCCGCGGAGAACGAGCGGCGCGGCGACTCGAATCCCGACGCGGGCACCGACGACGAGGCCATGAAGAACACGTCCAGGGGAAGCTCGCCGCAGACGTCGAGCAGCCAGTGGACGCCGTCCGTCCCGAGCACGTTGGCGATCTCGTGCGGGTCGACGACGACCGTGGTCGTCCCGAGCGGCAGCACGAGCCGCGCGAACTCGTCCACGAGCAGCTTCGTGGTCTCGAGGTGCATGTGGGCGTCGATGAACCCGGGCACGACGTACCGGCCCGAGGCGTCGAGCGTCTCTGCCCCCTCGTAGTCACCGAGCCCGGCGACGTGGCCGTCGACCACCGCGACGTCGGCCTCCAGCCACTCGCGCGTGAACACGGAGAGCACGCGTCCGCCGCGGATGACGAGGTCAGCCTGCTCGTCGCCTCGCGCCACCGCCAGTCGTCGGGCGAGGTCGGCCATGCCTCACGATACCCCGCGGGTGCAGGACTTTCAGGGCCGCCGAAGCAGAAGTACCCTTGCCGCCGTGGACGTCCTCAGCCCCCGCTCCCTCGAAGAAGCGCTTCGCCTGAAGGCCGAGCACCCGGGCGCGGTGCCGATCCAGGGGGGCACCGACGTGATGGTCGAGCTCAACTTCGACCGGGTCCGGCCGGACGCGCTCCTGAACCTGAACGAGGTTCTCGAGCTGCGCGGCTGGTCGCGCGAGAATGGGACGCTGCGGCTCGGCGCGGGGCTTACCTACACCGAGGCGATGCAGGCTCCGCTCGCGGAGGGCTACCCGGTGCTGGCCGAGGCCGCGCGCACGGTCGGCGGGCCGCAGATCCGGAACCGGGGGACGCTCGGCGGGAACCTCGGGACCGCCTCGCCCGCCGGTGACGCGCTGCCGCCGCTGCTCGTCCTCGACGCCGAGGTCGAGCTCGCTTGCGTGGGCGGCACGAGGACGCTGCCCCTGCGCGAGTTCGTCGTCGGGCCGAAGCAGAACGCGCTCGGGCCCGACGAGCTGATCGTCGCGGTCACGATCAGCCCGCGGGGGCAGCGACAGACGTTCATGAAGGTCGGCCCGCGCAACGCGATGGTGATCGCGGTCGTCTCGCTCGCGCTCGCGGTCGACGAGGAGCGCGGCGAGCTCCGAGCGGTGTTCGGCTCGGCCGGCCCGGTGCCGGGATTGGTGACCGCGGCACTCGACGAGCACGAGGAGTTTCCGGACCGCGTGGCCGGGGCCGCGAGCCCGATCGACGACGTACGCGGCACCGCCGAGTACCGGCGGCATGCGCTGCGGGTGCTGACCGCCCGGGCGCTGGAGCGCTGCCTGGCGTGAAGGTCTCGCTCACGGTCAACGGCGAGCGGCGCGAGGCCGACGTCTGGGAGGGCGAGAGCCTGCTGTTCGCGCTGCGCGAGGGCCTCGGCCTGCCCGGCTCGAAGAACGCGTGCGAGCAGGGCGAGTGTGGCTCGTGCTCGGTGCTGCTCGACGGCGCACTCGTGTGCTCGTGCCTCGTGCTCGCGGCGCAGGCCGAGGGCCACGACGTCGTCACGGTCGAGGGCTTCGCAGAGGACGGCCGTCTGCATCCCGTGCAGGAGGCGTTCGCCGAGGCGGGCGCCGTCCAGTGCGGCTTCTGCACGCCCGGCCTGATCGTCGCGACCGCCGACCTGCTGGCCCGCAACCCGGCTCCGGGCGACGACGAGATCCGCGAGGCGCTGGCCGGAAACCTCTGCCGCTGCACGGGCTACGCGAAGATCTTCGACGCCGTCCGCCTGGCCGCCGCCCGGAGGGCCTGAAGCCCGATGCCAAGTAACAGACTGTTACAAGGTTCCGGTTCGGCTCTCGAGCTCGGGCGCGTGGGCGAGACCGTCAGACGCGCGGACGCCGTTCCCAAGGTGACCGGCGAGTTCGCCTACGCGAGCGACCTCCACGCCGAGGGCATGCTCTGGGGCCACACGCTCCGCAGCCCGCACACGCACGCGCGGATCGTCGAGCTCGACATCTCGCAGGCGCTCGCGATGCCCGGCGTCCACGCGGTGCTGACGCACGCCGATGTCCCCGGCAAGAAGACCTACGGGCTCGACTTCGACGACCAGCCGGTGCTCGCGATCGACCGCGTCCGCTACCTCGGCGAGCCGGTCGCGCTCGTCGCGGCGGAGCACCCGGAGCAGGCGCGGCGGGCCGCCGAGCGAATCCGCGTCGAGTACGAGCCGCTCGAGCCCGTCGTCGACGCGGAGCGCGCGACCCAGCAGGAGCCCCTCCATGCCGAGAATCCGACCGCCGGCCACGGCTTCCGCGACGACCCGCGGCCGAACGTCGTCCGCTCGATCGTGATCCGCCACGGCGACCCCGACACCGAGGGCGAGGTCTCGGTCAGCGGCGTCTACGAGCTCGGGCTGCAGGACCAGGCGTTCCTCGGGCCCGAGTCCGGCTTGGCCGTGCCCGACGGCGAGGGCGGTGTCGACGTCTACGTCGCGACGCAGTGGATCCACGTCGACCGCGACCAGGTCGCGCCCTGCCTAGGGCTCGAGCCAGAGCAGGTGCGGATCCACCTCTCCGGGGTGGGCGGCGCGTTCGGCGGGCGCGAGGACCTCTCGATGCAGATCCACGGTGCGCTGCTCGCGCTGCACACGAGCCGGCCGGTGAAGATCGTCTACAGCCGCGAGGAGTCGTTCGTCGGCCACGTCCACCGCCACCCGGCGAAGATCTGGGCTGAGCACCGGGCCACGAAGGCTGGGCGGCTCGTCTGCGTGCGCGTCCGGATCCTGCTCGACGGCGGCGCGTACGCGTCCAGCTCCACGGCGGTGACCGCGAACGCCGCCTGCTTCGCCTGCGGGCCGTACCGGGTCGACAACGCGCTGATCGAGTCGACGTGCGTCTACACGAACAACCCGCCGTGCGGCGCGATGCGCGGCTTCGGCGCGGTCCAGGGCTGCTTCGCCCACGAGGCGCAGATGGACAAGCTCGCCGCCGAGCTCGGGATCGACCCGGTCGAGTTGCGAATGCTGAACGCGCTCGAGCCGGGCGACACCCTCCCAACCGGCCAGCGCGTGACCGGCTCGTTCCCGGTCGCCGAGGTGATCCGCCGCGCCGCGGAGCTTCCGGTGCCGGAGGCCGAGGAGCTGCCGCGCGACCCGATCCGCCTCCCGGGTGGCGCGGGCAACACGACCCGGGGCCAGGGCATTCGGCGCGGCGTCGGCTTCGCGGTCGGATTCAAGAACGTCTGCTACTCGGAGGGCTTCGACGACGCGTGCTCTGCCGGGGTCCGGCTCTGGCGCGACGCCGGCGGTGAGCTCGCGGCCGAGGTCAGGTGCGCGGCCGCGGAGGTGGGGCAGGGAGTGAACGACGTCATCCTCCAGGTCGCCCGGACCGAGCTCGGGACGGAGAACGTCGCGCTCGCGCCCGCGTCGTCACGCGGGGTGGGCTCGTCGGGCTCGGCGTCGGCTTCGCGGCTCACGTGGATGGCGGCCGGGGCCGTGCGGCTCGCCTGCGGCGACGCGCTCGCCGAGCTCGAGGCCGGGCGCGCCGAGGTCGACCTCGAGCGCACCTACCACCATCCGCGCACGACGCCGCTCGACCCGGAGACCGGGCAGGTCACCGGCGAGAAGGCGCACGTCGCGTTCGTCTGCGCGGCGATGCGCGTCGTCGCCGAGGTCGACGTCGAGCTCGGGCTGACACGCGTCGTCTGGATCGGGACTGCGCAGGACGTGGGCAGGGCGCTCAACCCGCGGGCCGTCCACGGCCAGATCGAGGGCGGGATCGCGCAGGGCCTCGGGCTCGCGTTGATGGAGGAGATCCAGACCCGCGACGGGCTGATCACGAACGCGAGCTTCACCGACTACCTGATCCCGACGGCACTCGACATGCCACCGGTGGACGCGGAGCTCGTCGAGGTGGAGGAGCCCGACGCTCCCTACGGGGCGAAGGGCGTCGGCGAGCCGCCGACGGTGGTCTCGACGGCGGCGGTCGTCTCCGCGCTTCGCGCCGCGAGCGGCCGGGAGCTGACGCGCGTTCCGGTGCGCCCGGACGAGCTCGCGGGTCTCGGCTAGCGCTTGAGCGTCAGGGCGGCGCCCGCCGCCAGGAGCGCGATCCCGAGCACGCGCGGCCAGGCGAGCCCGAGGCGGTCGGCGCCGAAGAGGCCGAAGCGGTCGATCACCGCGCCCATGAAGAGCTGTCCGGCGATCAGGATTGCCACGGTCGCGACGATCCCGAGCCGGGAGCCCGAGTAGGTGATCGTGAACACGATCAGAAGGCTGAGCAGCGCCCCGGTCCAGAGCCAGACGGGCTGCCGCGCCGCTGCGGCGATTCCGCCGACGCTCTGCTTGGCGACGAGCAGCATCCCGACCGCGAGGAGGGCGGTCAGGATCGTCGCCCAGGCGAGCGCGGCGAAGACTCCTACCCGCTCGCCGAGCCGCGCCATGATCGCGACCTGGACGGAGCCCGCCAGCCCTGCGATCACCGCGAGGAAGGTTGCGAAGGCGTTCACGGCGGGCGCGACGGTACCACGCCAACGCTGTACGCTCCGCCGGTCCTCGACCGAAGGGGGATGTGCCGAAATGGTTCGTGTCTTCGTCCTCTATTCCGAGCAGCCTGACCCCCAGCAGTACGAGCAGCACCTCGCTCTGAGCCGCGAGCTGGTTCCGGGCGCGGTGATGCGGCACGGGCGGGTGATGGGCGGGATGCCCGACCCCGACGCCGCCTACTACTTCGAGTACGAGTTCCCGGACCGCGATGCATGGCAGGCCGCGCAGGACGGCCTGATGGCGGCGGGCAAGGACGCGATGGAGATGGGCATCCCGTTCCGCGTCTACTTCTCGGAGATCTCGTGACCGAGCCCGAGCGGCCGCAACCGCGGTCGCCGGAGGAGCTCGGCTTCGAGCGGATCGTCTACGAGAAGGTGCCGCCCCGGGCGACGATCACGCTCGACCGCCCCGAGGTGCTGAACGCGTTCGACTTCCGCATGCTGCGGGAGCTCGCGCGGGCCTGCGAGGACGCGTCCTGGGACGACGAGATCCGCGTGGTCATCCTGACCGGTGCAGGGCGTGCGTTCTGCGTCGGGGCCGACCTGCGCTCGTGGGCGGACGAATACCTCGGCAACCCCGGCGAGTACTGGAAGTGGTTCGGTGCGTTCAAGGACGCGCACGATCGGCTGCGGGAGATCGGCAAGCCGACGGTGGCGCGGATCAACGGGATCGCGGTCGGCGGCGGCAACGAGCTGCAGATGGCGTGCGACCTGGCGGTGATGGTCGACGACGCGTTCATCCGGCACGTCGGGCCCGAGCATGGATCGGTCCCTGCAGGGGGCGCGACGCAGTGGCTCACGATCATGGTCGGCGACCGGCGGGCGCGTGAGATCGTCCTCATGTGCGAGGAGCTGCCAGCCACGAGGGCGGCCGAGTGGGGGCTCGTCAACTGGGCCGTGCCCGCCGCCGAGCTCGACGCCAAGGTGGACGAGGTGGTGGAGTCGCTGGCGCGCAAGCTGCCGCAGACGACGCGCTACGCGAAACAGCACCTCAACTTCTGGCGCGAGCTCGCCTGGCACGAGACGATCAACCACGCCCGCGACTGGCTCGCACTGTCGATGGCGACCGACGAGCCGCGCGCCGCGATCGAGCGCTTCCTGGAGCGGAAGTGAGCCCGGCATGTCCGGTTCGGCCACGGCCGGGGTCTGGCCCCGGGCGTGGCCCGAGGGGACATGGCTGAGCTCGTCCTCGTCGAGCGGGACGGGCCGGTCGCGGTCGTCCTGCTCAACCGCCCCGACCGGCTGAACGCGCTCTCGGACGAGCTGATGGACGAGCTCGCGACCGGCCTTGCCGAGCTCGACCGGGACCGGGACGTGCGCGCGATCGTGCTCGGCGGCTCCGAGCGCGCGTTTGCCGCGGGCGCGGACATCGGCGAGCTCGCCGAGTCCTCGGCGATCGACCTCTACTACCAGCGCCGCATCGACCGCTGGGATGCGATTCGCTCCCTCTGGACACCGCTCGTCGCGGCCGTGTCCGGCTACTGCCTCGGCGGCGGCTGCGAGCTCGCGATGTCGTGCGACGTGATCGTCGCGTCGGAGACCGCCCAGTTCGGCCAGCCGGAGACCAGCCTGGGGATCATCCCTGGCGCCGGCGGGACCCAACGCCTCACGAGAGCCATCGGCAAGGCGCTCGCGATGGACATGATCCTCAGCGGCCGCCGACTCTCCGCGCGCGAGGCACTGGCCGCTGGACTCGTCGCCCGCGTCGTCGCCAAGGAGGCCTGGCTCGACGAGGCGAAGCGGGTGGCCCGCGACATCGCCGAGAAGGGCCCGGTCGCGACCCGCCTCGCCAAGGAGTCGGTCGACCGCGCCTTCGAGACGACGCTCACCGCCGGCCTCGAGGCAGAGCGCCGCGCCCTCTACCTGTCCTTCGCCTCCGAGGACGCGAAGGAGGGCCTGACCGCGTTCACCGAGAAGCGCAAGCCGGACTTCGAGGGCCGCTGAACCGGTTCGCGCGTTTTCTCGAGCCGCCGCGGCTGCGGACGCTCGAGGTCGACGACGATCGCCGCGCAACCTGGCTCGAGCTGTTCCTCGACCTCGTCTTCGTCGCGGCGATCGCCGAGGTCGCGTCCACGCTCAGCGCCGATCCGACCGCGGCCGGCTTCGTCCGCTTCCTCCTGCTCTTCATCCCGATCGCCTGGTCGTGGTCCGGCTTCACGTTCTACGCGACCCGCTTCGACACCGACGACCTCGTCTACCGGCTGCTGGTGCTGCTCGGGATGTTCGCCGTCGCGGGTCTGGCGAGCACGGTCCCGGACGCGCTGCACGGCGGGCAGAACAGCTTCGTCATCGCCTACGTCTCCGTGCGGCTGATCCTGCTCGCGCTGTACGTGCGCGTGTACCGCAGCCTGGAGATCGCGCGGCCCGTGGCGCAGTGGTTCATCGTCATGTTCGGCGTCGCCGTCGGCATCTGGCTGGTCTCTCTTGCAGTCCCGGTGCCGTGGAAGTACGTCCTCTGGTTCGGTGCCATCGGCCTGGAGCACCTCGTCCCGATCCGGGCCTGGCGGATGCTGCAGGGCGTCCCGGTCCACCCGAGGCACATCCCGGAACGCTTCGGCCTGCTGATCATCATCGTCCTCGGCGAGGCGGTGATCGGCGTCGTGCTCGGCACGGCCGAGGTCAGCTGGACGGTGCTCTCGGGCGCCGTCGCCTTCGCGGGCTTCATCATGGCGGCGTCGATCTGGTGGCTCTACTTCGGCTTCCTGGACGCGGCGTCGGTGGTCACCCGCAACGTGCGCAGCGGGATCACGTTCGTCTACGCGCACTACTTCGTCGCGTCGGGGATCGCCGCGCTCGGCGTGGGCGTGAAGCTCGCGATCTTCGCGGTCGAGCCCGGACCGCGCTACGACGAGATCGGCTGGATCGCCGCTGCGGGAACCGCCCTGTGCATGGGCGGGCTCGCCACGATCCAGCTCGCAACGCCCCCGGCACTCGTCGACACCGATGTCCTTCTCCGGCTCGCGACCGCCGGGGTCGCGGTCGTGCTGGTCGTGCTCGCGCAGTGGCTCTCGCCGTCGCTCATCCTCTGGCTGCTCGCGATCGCACTCATGGCACAGGTCGCGCTCGAGCTCGCCACCCACGAGGGGCACTCGGCTCCCATGGGCGGGCCGCTCTAGCCGTCGAGCTCGGCGGGAACGAGCGAGAGCTCGAGCTCGCGGTCCTCGCGCAGCACGCGCATCAGGACCGCCGCGCCGATCCGCTCGACCACCATCAGCCGCTGGATGTCGCCGACGTCGGCGACCGGTGAGCCGTCGAGTTCGACGATCAGGTCCTCGGGGCGGAGGCCCGCAGCCGCGGCGGGCGATCCGTCCACCACGGTCACGACCTCGACGCCTGCCTCGCGGCCGAGCTTCCGCGCCAGCCGCGGGGGCAGAGGACGCGTCCCGCCGGCGATGCCCAGGTAGGCACGGCGGAAGCGTCCCTCGGTCATCAGTGCGCCGACGATCTGGCGCGTCGCCTGGTTGACGGGGACGGCGAGCCCGAGCCCGACCCCTGCCACCGCCGTGTTGATCCCGACCACCCGCCCGGCCCCGTCTGCCAGGGCGCCGCCGGAGTTCCCCGGGTTGAGCGCGGCGTCGGTCTGGATCACGTTGTCGACGATGCGCCCGCTCTGCGTCGGCAGCGAGCGGCCGAGCGCGGAGATGACGCCTGCGGTCACGGAGCCCGCGAAGCCGTTGGGGTTTCCGATCGCGACCACGAGCTGCCCGACGCGGAGGCGCTCCGCGTCCCCCAGCTCGGCCGCGACGAGATCCGGGGCCTCGCAGCGCAGGACGGCGAGGTCCGAGTGGGGGTCTGAGCCGACGACCTCGAACCGGAGCTCACGGCCGTCGACGAGCGAGGCCCGGCCGCCCGAGCTTCGTGCGACCACATGGGCGGAGGTGAGCATGAACCCGTCGGGCGTGATCACGACCGCGCTCCCGCCGCCGGTGCGGCGTCCGTGTGAGACGCGCAGGTTCGCCACCGATGGCGCGAGCCGCTCGGCAACGCCGATCACCGCATTCGAATACGCATCGAGCGCCTCTTCCTCGGACGACACGAAGGTCAGGTCGGCCATGGGCCGAAGCTAGCAACCGGGTTGTAGGCTGCGCCGGATGGCGGAGGTGGAGACCAGCCGGGACGGCGCGGTGCTGACGATCACCCTCAACCGCCCCGATGTCCTCAACGCGTTCACGAGCGAGATGCATCGCCATCTCGTCGGCGCGTTCAAGGACGCCCGCGACCCCGAGGTGCGGGCGGTCGTGGTCACGGGCGCCGGCCGCGGCTTCTGCGTGGGACAGGACCTGAACGAGTTCGGCGAGGCCGCGCGGGACATCGGCGGCCGCCTCCGCACCGACTACCACCCGAGCGTGCTCGCCGTGCGGGAGCTCGAGAAGCCCGTGATCGCCGCGGTCAACGGGCCTGCAGCGGGCGCCGGCCTCTCGTTCGCGTGCGCCTGCGACCTCCGTATCGCCGCCGAGGGCGCGAGCTTCGTGCCAGCCTTCATCAACATCGGCCTCGTGCCGGACATGGGCGGCACGTTCTTCGTGGGGCGTCTGCTCGGAACGGCACGCGCGTTCGAGTGGATGACGTCGGGCCGGCGGCTGAGCGCCTCCGAGGCGCTCGACTGGGGGCTCATCTCCAGGGTCGTTCCGGACGACGCCCTGGCAAGCGAGGCCGCCGCCTGGGCCGCCGAGCTCGCCGCAATGCCGACCCGCGGGATCGCCCTGTCGAAGCGGCTGTTCGACCAGGCTGAGCACTCGACGCTCGAGGAGCAGCTGGAGCTCGAGGCCCAGCTGCAGGGCGTGGCCACGCAAACCGACGACTTCGTGGAGGGTGTGGCCGCGTTCCTCGAGAAGCGCGACCCGGCCTTCAGGGGATCCTGAGGCATCGCTTGCGATGCCGCCGTCAGGGCATGCGGGCTTTGCCCGCGTGCCCGTCTGCGATCGTCGTCCGAGCCGACGGCGTCAAATCCGACGTCGTGACCCCTCGTTAGGATCGTCGCATGGAACCGACCGACGCGCCGCCGCCACAGGACGCGCTCGCTGAGCAGGAAGCTCCGGCCGAGCACGAGCACCCGATCCGGCTGGTCGTCACCGACGACCTGCGCCGCAACCGGCTGACGGTCTTCTTCCGCGCGATCCTCGCGATCCCGGTGTTCATCTGGATCGCGCTCTGGGGCATCGTCGCGTTTCTCGCCTGGATCGCCGCCTGGTTCGCCGCGGTCTTCACCGGCACTGTCCCGGACGGGCTCCACCGATTCATGGCGGCGTTCCTCCGCTACCGGACGCACATCTACGCGTACGCCCTGCTGATCGCGGACCCGTACCCGGGCTTCTCGGGCTCGTCCGGCTACCCGATCGACCTCGAGGTCGACCCGCCCGAGCGGCAGAGCCGGGCGACCGTCTTCTTCCGGATCATCCTCGCCATCCCCGCCCTCCTGCTCGCGAACATTCTCACGCAGGTCTCGCAGCTGCTGGCCGTCTTCAGCTGGTTCGTCGCGCTCGTCACCGGGCGCGTCCCGGAGGGCGTCCGCAACTTCGCCGCCTTCGCGCTCCGCGTCGAGACGCAGACGCTCGGCTACGTGATGCTCCTGACGGAGCGCTACCCGAGCTTCAACGTCGGCATCCAGGCCTGAGCGCCCGCGCGCGCGTTTGACTCATATCTCACGAGCGTGGTAGGACCGCCGCGACGTTCGGGTCCGAGGCAGGCGGAGGTGGCAGGCAATGGGGCGACGACGTCGGCTCAGCTCAGGCTGCACGCCTGGCGTCGCTACGCCGTGTGAGCGCATCGGGCCCGGCTCGCACCCAACTCAAGGAGGATGAGCATGACTGCGCGAACGCGATTTGCGCGGGTGCTGCTGGCGATCGCAATGGTGGTCGCGGTCGCCGTGGCGGTAGCCGCGGCCGCCGCGTATCCGACCGCACGCCACGTGGTCAAGCACCACAGCGGCTCGACCCTGTCGTGGCAGGACTGCGGCAACGGATACCAGTGCGCGAACCTCGTGGTCCCGCGCGACTACGAGAAGCCGAGCGGGCCGACGTTCACGGTCGCGATCACCCGGCTGCCGGCAAAGGAGGCGCGGACCGGGGCGCTGTTCGTCAACTTCGGAGGGCCGGGCGGCACGGCCGTCGACGCGATCCAGTCGTTCGGCGGCGACCTGTTCTCGGCCGTCAACGACCACTTCGACATCGTCGGGGTCGACCCGCGCGGTGTCGGGGAGACGCAGCCGTCGGTCGACTGCAAGGTCAATCAGGAGACGGACGGGATCTACTCGCAGCCGTTCGTGACGCCGTTCAACCTCGACGCCAAGGCGCTGGTCGCCAAGGCGAAGGGGTACGTGAACCGCTGCAAGCAGCTGAACGGCAGCGTGCTGCGCTACATCACGACCGGGAACACGGCGCGCGACATGGACCGGGTCCGGGCCGCGATGGGGGACAAGAAGCTGAACTACTTCGGCTTCTCGTACGGGACGTTCCTGGGCGCGACCTACGCGAGCCTCTTCCCGCACAACTACCGAGCACTGGTGCTCGACGGGCCGGTCGACGTGACGACCTACATCGACAACCCGTCGCAGGGGCTGCGCGAGCAGTCGCAGGGCTTCGAGCGGGGGCTCGCGAGGTTCTTCCAGGCCTGTGCCGCAGACCAGACGACGTGTGGCTTCGGCGGGAGCGATCCCTCGGACGCGTTCCAGCAGCTGGTCGACCAGGCGTACGCGAATCCGATCCCGGCTCCCGGGGCGGACGACTCGCGCCCGGTCGGCGGCGACGACCTGATCGGAGGGTCGATGCTCGCGATGTACGCGAAGCAGCTCTGGCCGCTTCTCGTGGGTGCGCTCCAGGGGGCGCAGGCCGGTGACGGGACACTGTTCCGGATCCTCGCCGACGCGTTCTACAGCCGCAACGACGACGGCACCTACGACCCGATCAGCGACCGGTACTTCCTGATCACTGCCGCCGACCAGCACTACAAGCAGGGGATCAAGCGCTACCTCCGGGCCGGCAACCAGTCGTGGGGGTTGTTCGACCACGCGTGGTGGAACACCGGCTACTCCGAGCTGAGCTACGGGCTCTACGGGCCGAGCTCGAACGGCGTGTTCGACGGCCCGTTCCGCGCCTCGACCTCGGCGCCGACCGCGCTCGAGGTCGCGACGACCTATGACCCGGCAACTCCCTACAAGGGCGCTCTCCGGACCGCCGCGACGCTCGGCAACGTGCGGCTGCTGACGATGCGGGGCGACGGGCACACCGCCTACGGCGGGAACTCGGCCTGCATCGACGACGCGGTGAACCATTACATCGAGACGCTGGCGCTTCCGGCCGTGGGAACGGTCTGCCAGCAGGATGTCCCGTTCGCCGCCGCCGCGGCTGCAACCGCGCAGTCGCTGCGGAAGATCATGGAGTACCACGTGCGCGCGGAGCCGCACTCCGTGCCGCGCTGAGCATCGCTGGGGGCCGCTCGGCTGGAAGGCCGGGCGGCCTCCGCTCAGATCGTCTTGAACTGCTCGAACGGCTGGCGGCAGCTGCGGCAGTAACGCAGCGAGCGGCACGGCGTCGGGCCGAAGATGTTCTCGAGCGCCGTGTCCCGCGAGCCGCAGTACGGGCAGCGGAAGCCATTCGACTCGAGCTGGACGAGCGTCGGCGCGGCGGCCCCGCGACGGGCCGGCGGCGAGAAGCCGGCGGCCCGGAGCTTCTCCCGTCCCTCGTCGGTGATGCGGTCGGTCGACCACGAGTCGTCGAGGACGACCTCGACCTCGGGCTCGACGCCGAGCTGGGCGATCCTCGCCTCCATCTGGTCGCGCATCACTTCCAGCGCGGGGCAACCGAGGAACGTCGGCGTGAACTCGACGTGCACCCGCCCGCCCTCGACCCGCACGTCACGGACGACGCCGAGGTCGACGACGGAGATCACCGGGATCTCCGGGTCGGGAACTTCCGAGAGGGCGTCCCAGACCTGCTCGGCGGTTACCACGTCGTGCCCGGCGGCTGCGAGCGCCGGACCTCGGTCATGACTTCCAAGAGCTCGGCGAGATCGGGCGTGTGGCCGTTCCTGAGCTCCGGGTCGGCGATCGCCGTCGCGAGCGGCCGCAGCTCCTCGAGCGCGGCCTGGAAGCGCGGCTCGCCGGAGAGCCGGTCGAACCACATGTCCGCGTGCATCCGGTGGTAGGCCTCCTCGCGGTCGATCTTGGCAGCGAGCCCTGCGACCTCCGGGTCGTCCGAGGCGATGAGCCGCGCGAGGCGCTCGGCGTCCGCCGCCTCGTAGAGGCAGTGGCGGGCGATCGTGTGCTCCCAGCCCGGCAGACGCAGCTCGACCAGCTGCGCGCAGCGGTACTCGGCGGGTCTGCGGTCGAACGCGAGCTCGTCCGCGGTCGTGCCGAGGTCGCGCGCGGCCAGCTCGTACAGTGCCCTCGCGTGCCCGATCTCGTTCTGGGCGATCGACGAGAACGCGACGTCCTCCTCGAGGAACGGCGCCACGCCGGTCCACTCGGAGTCGCGCCAGCCGAGGATCAGCTCGTCGTCAGCGATCCCGAGGAGCAGCTGCGCTCGTCCCTGCTCGCTCACGTTCCTGAGCATGGGGGAAACCATGTTTCCCCCATGAGCCCCCTTCTTCGCCGTGGCGGCGAGACAGCCGAGGTGTGGCTCTCGCCGGGCAAAGCCCGGCTTCGCCGGTCGCTCGCCCCGACCCTATGAGCCGTCAGGAGCAGCTGCGCTCGTCCCTGCTCGCTCACGAGCCTCCTTCAGCTTCTCTTTGAGCGGATAGCCGTCGACGCGGTGGTAGTTGCGGTTCAGCTCGTCGACGAAGTCCTCGATCGGGTGGACGGCGTCGCGCGGGACGATCCACAGAGCGGCCGACTCCCCGCGTCTCCCGTACTGCTCGCGCGCGTACCAGTCCGCGAAGCGCTCGTCCGGCGCCTCGATCGAGCCCGCGTGCTGGAAGGCTTGGCCCTTCCGCTCCTGTCTGAACACTTCCCAGATCGTGGCCGTCACCGCCTCCAAGTAACAGTCTGTTACAAGGTCAGGCCGCGTCGGCGAGCACGACCTGCCGCACCCAGGCCGAGCGCTCGCGGGCCTGGCGCCGGAGGTCGAGCCGGTCGGCCGTCTTCGGCCCGTGCCCCGTGACCACGCTCTTGAGCTCGTCCCAGTCGGGCTCGGTGAAGTGCCAGCGCCCGGTCTCCTCGTCCTTGCGCAGCTCGGGATCGGGCACGGTCAGCCCGAGCTCCCAGATCTGGGGGACGTAGCCGTCGAGGAACTGCTGCCGCGCCTCGTCGTTTGCCTGGGTCTTGATCCGCCACTGGTAGGTCGGGTCCTCGTCGGCCGGGATCGGGTTGCCGTGGAACTGCATCAACGGGCCCCACCAGCGGTTCAGCGCCTCCTGGACGAGCTCGCGCTGGTCGTCGGTGCCGAGCATCATCGTCAGCACGACGTCGCGGCCATGGAGGATGTGGAACGACTCCTCCCAGCAGATCTTCTTCATGATCCGGGCGTAGGGCGCGTACGAGCACTTGAGCAGCGCCTTCTGGCTGATGATCGCCGCGGCGTCGACGAGCCAGGCGATCACGCCCACGTCGCCCCACGTCTTCGTCGGGTAGTGGAAGACGTTGTGGAACTTCGACTTCCCCGAGATCAGATCGTCGAAGCACTGCTCTCGCGGTTTGCCGAGGTCCTCGACCACGCGGTAGATCAGCTGCGCGTGGCCGACCTCGTCCTGCACCTTGGCCGTCAGCGCGAGCTTGCGCTGGAGGGTGGGCGCGCGGAGGATCCACTCGCGCTCGGGGAGCACGCCCATCAGCTCCGAGTTCGCGTGCATCTCGATGAACTTCCGCAGCCGCGCCCGGTACTCGTCCGGCATCCAGTCGTCGACCTCGACCTGGCCGCCGTCCTGGACGTACTGGAGAAACTCTTGCTCGCGCTGCTCCATAACGAACGATCGTTAGGCTACCAAGCGTGTCCGAGCGACGCGCGGAGCTGACGCGCCAGGCGGCCCGCCTCTTTGCCGAGAAGGGCTACCACGGCACCTCGATCGGCGAGATCGCGGAGGCGCTCGGCGTGCAGAAGGGCTCGCTCTACGCCCACATCGAGTCGAAGCAGGACCTCCTCTACGAGACGATGCTTCAGGGCGCGCGGGCGTTCCATGCCGGGCTCGACGCGATCCGGGACGAGCTCCGGCCGGCGGAGAAGATCAGGCTCGCGCTGCGCTCGCACCTGCGCGTGGTCGCCGACCAGCTCGACGTCGCGACGGTCTTCATCCAGGAATGGCGCTACCTCGCGGGCGAGCGGCGGGACGAGATCGTCGGCGAGCGCCGCCGCTACGAGGAGCGGATCCGCGCGCTCTTCCGCGAGGGGCGCGATCTGGGGGAGCTGCGAAGCGACCTCGACGACTCGACCGCGGCGCTGCTCGCGCTCTCCGCGGCGAACTGGGCGTACACGTGGCTCCAGCCCGGCCGAGACACCGACGAGCTCGCCGACCGTTTCTACTCGCTGCTCCTGGACGGCATGCGCGGGTACGCGACGCCCGAGCCCTAGCCGAGCCGGAAGCGGCGCCGCTCGCGCCAGCGCCCGCCCTCGTCCTCTTCGTATAGCTGCGCCTCGCTCACGCGCTGCCGGACCGGAAGCGCCGGCTCCAGCTCCGCGGCGATCCTGTCGAGCAGGCCCGCGTCGCCGGACTTGGCCACGGTCAGGTGGGGGACCACCGTCTCGTGCTGGCCCTCGTACGGCGGATGCTCGGGCCACTCTGCGGCGAGCGCGTGTGTCAACCGCACGAACGGCTCCGACGGTTCCGGCTCGACGTAGAGGATCTCCGGCCAGCGCGCTGCGCGGGGAAAGACGACATCGAACGCAGGCTCTTCCGCGACGAGCCGGGCAAGGCGATCCTCGACCTCCGGCGTGAGCTCCGACGGAGGGACCCACGGGACGAGCAGCGTGACGTGCGCGGGCACCCCGAGCGGCGCGTCGCCAGTGTGCAGCAGCCGCCACCCGCCCACCAGCGGCTCGGCCGCCGGCATCGCGACGATCACCGCCGTTCTCGGAGCGCGTGGCATGCTCGCCGGAGCTTATGGACGTCGTCCTGGTGGTGAACCCGTTCGCGAGCTCGGTCACGTCCGAGCGCGTCCACGCCGTCGAGCGGGAGCTCGGTCGGGTCGGTGAGGTGCGCACGCTGCTCACCGAGCGGGCGGAGCACGGGATCGAGCTGGCTCGCACTGCGGCCGGGTCCGACGCGCTGGTCGTCTACTCGGGCGACGGCGGCTTCAACGAGGTCCTGAACGGTGTCGAGGAGGACATCCCGCTCGGCTTCTTGCCCGGCGGCGGGACGAACGTGCTGTCCAGGGCGCTAGGGCTTCCGCGCGACGCGGTCGCCGCGGCCCGCCAGGTCGCGGACGCGCTCGAGGAGGGCCGCACGCGTCGCATCTCGCTCGGCCGGGTGAACGGCCGCCGCTTCGGCTTCTCGGCAGGGATCGGGCTCGACGCGGAGCTCGTACGGCGCATCGATGCCCTCGGCCGCCGCAAGGACGGCCGCAGGCCGGGCGACCTCGCGTTCGTCCTCGCGACGCTCCGGCTGATCGGCGGAAAGCGGGCCCGCTTCGAGCCCGTCCTCGGGGTCCGCGGCCTCGGGCGCGCGGCGTTCGCGCTCGTCGCGAACACCGATCCGTACACGTACGTCGGGTCGACCCCGATCCATGTCGCTCCCGACGCCCGCTTCGAGCTCGGCCTCGATCTCGCGGCGCCGCGGGACGTGAGCCCGCGCGGTGTGCCTCGCCTCGTCCGCTACGCGTTCACCGGCCGCGGCCGGCCCGAGGACTCCCGCATCCTCGTCGGCCACGACCTCGACCTGATCGAGATCGACTGCGACCGGCCGCTCCCGCTCCAGGTGGACGGCGAGGATCTGGGAGACGTGGAGGAAGCGGTCTTCGAGGCCGAGCGGGGCGCGGTGAACGTGCTCGTCTAGGGTTCGCCCATGAGCGGCGCTCGGAGGCTTATGCTGAGCGGAATTGCGCTGACCGCGCTGCTCGTGCTCGTGGCCGTCGCGAGCCGCGCGCACCGGCCCGGAGGTGGCAACGGGGCCGGACCGCAGAACCCGCCGACACTCGTCTTCGACTACCTCGCGAGCATGATGCTGGTCCTGCTTCCGGTGGGAGCGGTACTCGTCGTCCTGTCGCTCTTCATGCGCCGAGGACGGGATTTGCGTTCCGGCAAGTCGAACTGGCGCCGGACTGCGGCGATGCTCGCGATCTTGATGTCGTTTCTCGCGGCCGCCGTCCTCCTCGCCGATAGCGGCCGCTTCCCGTTCCAGCAACGCGGAGGCAACGAGCAGCCGGCGAGTGTCGGCGCCCAGTCCATTCAGCGGGCGCATAAGCAGAAGGGCCCGCCGGCGTTCTACCGCGCGCACTTCGAGTGGATCCCGGTTCTCATCCTCGGCTCGATCGTGCTCGGGGTCGGGTTCGGCGCCGGCTGGATCTTCGTGCGCAACCGGCTCGACCGCGAGGCCTGGGAGCAGGAGGCCGCGCTGGCCGTCGCGCTCGACGAGGTGATCGCCGACACCCTCGACGACCTGCGCGCCGAGCGCGATCCCCGCCAGGCCGTAATCCGCACCTACGCGCGGATGGAGCGCACGTTCGCCGCCTACGGCGTCCCGCGCGAGCAGGCCGAGACGCCGCGCGAGTACGTCGAGCGCGTGCTCGACCAGCTCCAGGTGAGCACGCACTCCGTGCGGCGCCTCGCGCAGCTGTTCAGCCGCGCGAAGTTCAGCGTCCACGAGATCGACGCCACAATGAAGGACGACGCGATCGAGGCGCTGGTCGGCCTCCGCGCCGAGCTCGAGCACACTCCGGAGGCCGCATGAGACACCTCTTGTCGGGAGCCCTGTTCTTCGCGACGCTCGGGACGATCGTGTACGTGGTCGTGCGCCTGGCACAGCCTGGCCGGCAGGAGCTCGAGCTCGACCTCTACGTGCTGCTGCTCGGCTCGATCGCGCTGGCGACCGCGGTGCTCGCGATCCGGGAGGCGTTCCCGACCTCGAACGAGTCTGGGATCGCCGAGGCGCTCGAGGTCGAGGCCCCGGCGCCTGTGCGGCCGCCCGACCTGGAGCGGACGGAGCGCCTGCTGACGATGGGGACCACGACCTCCTTCGACTTCCACTTCCGGCTCCGCCCGATCCTGCGCGAGATCACCGAGCAGCGGCTGGCCGACCGCCGCGGCCTCCGGCTCGACGCCGGCGGCCCCGAGGTCGAGGAGGCGCTCGGTGAGGAGCTCTGGGGACTCGTGCGGCCGGACCGCCCTCCGCCCGTGAACCGCTACCGGGCCGACGTCGACCGCGCAACGGTGCAGCGGGCCGTCGAGCGCTTGGAGTCCCTGACGTGACGATCGAACAGCTCGCTGAGCGGGCCGAGAGCATCCTGGCCGAGGTCGAGCGGGCGGTCGTCGGCAAGCGCGACGCGCTCGAGCTCGTGCTGCTCGGGCTCCTGGCCGACGGGCACGTGCTGATCGAGGACTTCCCGGGCCTCGCCAAGACGCTGATCGCCCGGGCGTTCGCGCAGGTGACGAGCATCGGCTTCACGCGGATCCAGTTCACGCCCGACCTGATGCCCTCGGACGTGACCGGCTCGTCGATCTTCAACCAGCGCGACGCCGACTTCGAGTTCCGGCCCGGGCCGATCTTCACGAACCTTCTCCTCGCGGACGAGATCAACCGCGCGCCCCCGAAGACGCAGGCCGCGCTGCTCGAGGCGATGCAGGAGCGGCAGGTCACGATCGAGGGCGAGACGCGGCCGCTCGGGCCGCCGTTCCTCGTCCTCGCGACCCAGAACCCGATCGAGTACGAGGGCACGTATCCGCTGCCGGAGGCGCAGCTCGACCGCTTCCTGCTCCGGATCGGGGTCGGCTACCCGGCCCGCGAGGAGGAGTGGGACGTGCTCGAGCGCAGGATCCAGCGGGCCGCCGACGAGGTCGAGCTCTCGCCGGTCGTCGGGAGGGACGAGCTGCTCGAGATGCAGCGGGCGATCGAGGAGGTGCACGTCGACCGCAGCGTCGGTCTCTACATGGTCGACCTCGTGGCCGCCACGCGCACTGCCTCGGGGATCCAGGTGGGCGCGAGCCCGCGCGGCTCACTCGCGCTGCTGAAGCTCTCGCGCTGCCGCGCCGCGCTCGAGGGCCGCGACTACGTGATCCCGGAGGACGTCAAGTCGGTCGCGGTCCCGGCGCTCGCGCACCGGCTTGCTCTGCGGCCCGAGCTGTGGGTCCAGCGCCTGCGGCCCGACGACATCGTGGCCGACCTGCTCGCGCGCGTCCCGACGCCCAGGGCCGAGGCGGAGTCCCAGCCAGAGGCCGAGCCCGCGGCCGAATGACCCGCACGGCGACCCCGAAGCTCGGCGCCTACACGGCGCTGGCGGGCCTCGGCCTCCTCGGCGCGCTCGTGCTCGGGCGGCCCGAGCTGGTCGCGCTGGCCGCCCCGTTCGCTGCCGTGCTCGTCGTCGGGCTCTCGCTCGCGGAGGCCCCGCGCGTCAGGTGGGAGCTCGACCTCGACCGCGAGCGGCAGCTCGAGGGAGAGACCGTCGAGGGCGAGCTCGAGCTCTGGAACGAGCGCCCGATCGGCCGGCTGGAGGTGCTGCTCGACCTACCGCAGGGCCTGGTCGCCGAGACGCCGAACCCAGTCCTCGTCGGCCTCGACTGGAACGACCGCCGGACGCTCGACTGCACGATCCGCTGTGAGCGCTGGGGCGCCTATCTCGTCGGCGACCTCGTCTTTCGCTCTCAGGACGCGTTCGGCCTGCTCGTGCACGAGTGGACGCTCGAGCAGCGTCGCCCGCTGAAGGTCTATCCGCGCGGCGAGAGCCTGCGCCGCCTGCTCCGCCCGCTCGAGACGCAGGCGTTCGCCGGCAACCAGGTGCCGCGCGCCCGCGGCCAGGGGATCGAGTTCGCGGACGTTCGGCCCTTCGTCCCCGGGGACAGCCTGCGGCGGATCAACTGGCGCGCGACGGCGAGGCGCAACGAGACGTGGGTCACCGAGACGCATCCGGAGCGCAACTCGGACGTCGTCATCTTCCTGGACACGTTCTTCGAGGCGAGGGCCGGCTACCGGAGCACGCTCGACGAGACCGTCAGCGCGGCGGCCTCGCTCGCCGTCCACTACCTGCGCGAGAAGGACCGCGTCGGCCTCGTCTCGTTCGGCGGGGTCATCAACTGGCTGACCGTCTCGAGCGGCGTCGTCCAGCTCTACCGGGTGCTCGACTCGCTGCTGGACGCCGAGATCTTCCTCAGCTACGCGTGGAAGGACCTCCACCTGCTGCCGGTGCGGACGCTGCCGCCCAGCGCGCTCGTGATCGCGCTCTCGCCGCTCCTCGACGAGCGCGGCGTGCGCTCGCTGCTAGACCTGCGCGCCCGCGGCTTCGACCTCGCGCTGATCGAGATCTCGCCGATCCAGTACGCGGCGGCCGGCGAGGACGAGCCCGAGGACGAGCTCGCCCGGCGTCTGTGGCTGCTCCGCCGCGACGAGCTCCGCGCCCGCTACCTGCGCCTCGGGGTGCCGGTCGTCGAGTGGAGAGACGGCGCCTCGCTGGAGGCCGAGCTCGAGGAGGTGAGGGCATTCAAGCGCCACGCCCGCTTCTCGCGCGTCTGACGACGGCGGCGGGCGCCCTCTCGGTGGGCGCTGCGCTCGCGCTTTCGTCCGTCGGCCAGGGGTGGCTCGACGGCTGGCTGGCCGTCGGGCTCGGCGCGCTCGGGCTGGCCGGCCTGGCGGTCGGGCTCGTGTTCAGGTGGAGCGCTGCGCTCGCGTTTGGCATCGCCCTGCTCGGAGCCGAGCAGGCGGTGCGACTCGCCGCGGGCCCCCGGCAGGCGGATCCGTGGATCCCGCTCTACGCGATCGCCTTCCTGTTCACGGCCGAGCTCGCGTGGTGGTCGATCGAGCCGCGGGTCGCCGCCTGGGCGGAGTCGGAGGTCGCGGGGTGGAGACTCGTGACCATCGGCCTGGCGTGTGCAGGGGCGGGCCTGCTCGGGGCGCTCGTCCTGTTGGCCGCCGGGACGCCGGTGGGCGGGGGCATCGGGCTGGAGCTCGTCGGGGTCGTCGCGGCGACCGCCGCGGTCGTGGTCGTCGCGGTGGTCGCCCGGTCCCGTAGGTTCGGCTAGATTCGCGCCGTCATGGCCCAGGTGCTTCCGGCCGAGCGAGACCTCCGGCGCGTGATCGGCGACGGCGAGGCTGTCCCCGATGGCGAGGTCGAAGGCCTCTCCGAAACCGACCTCCTCGAGCTCCACCGCTGGCTCGTCCTCCTTCGCACGTACGACGAGCGCTCGGTCGTCTACCACCGCCAGGGCCGCATCGGCACCTACGCGATCTTCTGGAACCACGAGGCGATGCAGGCCGGAGCGGTCCACGCGCTCGCGCGCGAGGACTGGATCTTCCCGAGCTACCGCGAGTCGGCGATCGGGCTCCTGCGCGGGATGCCGGCCTCGACGATCCTCTCCTGGTGGCGCGGCCATCCGGCCGGGTGGTGGAACCCGGCCCACTGGAACGTCGCCTCGATCTGCGTGCCGATCGGGACCCACGTGCCGCACGCTGCCGGGCTCGCGTGGGGGAAGAAGCTGCGCGGCGAGCCGGCCTGCGCGATCGCGTTCTTCGGCGACGGCGCGACCTCCGAGGGGTCGTTCCACGAAGGCGCGAACCTCGCCGCGGTGATGCGCGCACCGCTCGTCCTCTTCTGCAACAACAACCAGTGGGCGATCTCGACGCCGCTCGAGGCCCAGACCGCGGCCGAGACACTGGCCGACAAGGCGGCCGGCTACGGCATCCCGGGGCTGCGCGTGGACGGGGCGGACGTGCTCGCCGTCTACGAGGCTACGCGCGAGGCGGTCGCGCGCGCACGGGCGGGCGAGGGGCCGACCTTCATCGAGGCGGTGACGTACCGCACCGCGCCCCACGCGACGGCCGACGACCCCGCCGCCTACATCGACCTCGCCCGGGTCGAGGAGGAGAAGCAGCACGAGTGCCTCGGCCGCTACGAGGCCTACCTGCGCCGCCTCGGGCTCCTCTCGGACGAGGCGGCGGAGGCGGTGCGGGCCGAGGCTGCGGAGCTGATGCGGGCCGGGATCGCGGAGGCCGAGGCCGAGCCGCCGCCCGACCCGGAGCTGCTCTTCTCGCACGCGTTCGCAGATCCGCCCGCGTCGTTCGAGCACGACCTGGCCGAGTTGCGTCGGATCCTCGGGAGCCAGGCGAAATGAATCGGACCTCGGTTAGTAACAGTCTGTTACTTGGGGGGCTCGGTGGCTGAGCTCACGCTCGTCGAGGCGATCAACGACGCGTTCCACGTCGAGCTCGAGCGCGACCCGGACGTGATGGTCATGGGCGAGGACGTCGGCCGTGCGGGCGGCGTCTTTCGGGCGACCGCCGGGCTGCGCGACCGCTTCGGGCCCGAGCGCTGCGTGGACACGCCGCTCGCGGAGGCCGGGATTCTCGGGTCGGCGGTCGGGCTCTGCATGGCGGGCTGGCGGCCGGTCTGCGAGATGCAGTACGACGCGTTCTCGTACCCGTGCCTCGACCAGCTCATCACCCACGTGGGCCGCTACCGCTGGCGGACGGGCGGGAAGATGGCGTTCCCGCTCGTCGTGCGGATGCCCTACGGCGGCGGCGTGCGCGCGCCCGAGCTGCACGACGACTCGCCCGAGGCGTACTACGCGCACACGCCCGGCGTGAAGGTCGCGATCCCCTCGACGCCGGCAGACGCGAAGGGGATCCTGGCGGCGGCGATCCGCGATCCCGACCCGGTGGTGGTGCTCGAGCCGAAGTTGCACTACCGGACGATGCGCGGCGAGGTCCCAAAGGGCGAGCACGTCGTTCCGCTCGGGCAGGCGCGAGTCGTGCGGGAGGGGTCGGACCTGACGCTCGTCGCCTACGGGGCAATGGTGCCCCTGGCGGACCAGGCGGCCGCCGCGCTCGAGGACGAGGCCTCCGTCGAGCTGCTCGACATCCGGACGTTGAAGCCTCTGGACGAGGAGGCGCTGCTGGCCGCCGCGGCGAAGACGGGGCGGGTCGTGATCGTCCAGGAGGCGCCGCGGACCGCGGGGTACGGCGCCGAGCTCGCAGCGGTGCTCGCGGAGAAGGCGATGCTCGACCTGCGGGCTCCGGTCGTGCGCGTGACCGGATACGACGTCCCGTACCCGTACTGGCAGATCGAGGACGCGTACATGCCGTCGGTCGAGCGCGTGGTCGACGCGGCGCGCCGCCTGCTCGAGTTCTAGGTGGCGGTTCACGAGCTGCCGCTCGAGCCGCGCTCTCTGCACGGCTACTTCTCGCGTGAGCTCGAGCCGGTCGTGGAGGTCGAGCCCGGCGACTCGGTCTCGTTCTCGGTCCCGAACCACGCGTGGGACGTCAGCCCGGGCGAGCCGTTTCCTCGGCCGAGGCCGGAGCTCGACGTCGGCCACGCGCTGGCCGGGCCGATCGCGGTGCGCGGTGCGAGGGCGGGGCAGACGCTGGCCGTGCGGATCGATTCGGTCGAGCCCGGCGACTGGGGCGTGACGCACACGGGTGAGGACCACTCGGTGCACTGGGTGCTCGCCGACGGTGTCGGCCGCGCGCTCGGGCTCGGCGTGAGGCTGGTGCCGTTCCTCGGCGTTATGGGGATGCCGCCGCCGGAGCCGGGCACCCACCCGACCCGGCCGCCGCGCCGGTTCGGCGGGAACATGGACTGCAAGGAGCTCGTGGCCGGGGCGACGCTGTTCCTGCCGATCCCCGTCGACGGTGCGTTGTTCTCGGCCGGAGACGGGCATGCGGCCCAGGGCGACGGCGAGGTCTCGGGGACGGCGATCGAGACTCCTGTGCGCGCGCAGGTGACGCTTTCGCTACGCGATGACCTGCCGCTCAAGTGGCCGCTCGCGCGGATCGACGGCGCCTGGGTCGCGCTCGGCTTCGACGAGGAGCTCGGTGCGGCGGCGAGCTTTGCACTCGCGGGAATCCTGGGCGTGATGGGGCGAGAGCTCGGTCTCACCGGTGGGAATGCGGTCGCGCTCGCGAGCGTGGTCGTCGACCTGCGCGTGACCCAGGTCGTGAACGGCGTCCAGGGCGTCCACGCAGTGCTCCGGGACGACGCGCTCGTCTAGGGTCCGGCCCGATGGCGTACGAGTTCAAGCTGCCCGACCTGGGCGAAGGGCTGACGGAGGGCGAGGTCGCGCGGTGGCTCGTCACCGAGGGCCAGGAGGTCGCCGAGGACGACCCGCTGGTAGAGATCCAGACCGACAAGACGACGGTCGAGATCCCGTCACCGGCGGCGGGCGTCGTCGCGCGGATCCTGGTTGCCGAGGGCGACGTCGTCCCGGTCGGCACCGTCCTGGTCGTGATCGGCGGCGACGGCGCCGCCGTGGACGTGTCGACGGGAGCGGAACCGGCGACCCGGGGTCAGACCCCGGACATTGACCAACCAGGACGCGTCCGGGCGACGCCGCTCGTCAGACGGCTTGCCCAAGAGCTCGGCGTGGACCTCCACGGGCTCGAGGGGACAGGCCCGCAAGGGCGCATGACCGAAGAAGACGTGCGCGCCGCGGCCGGCGGGCGGGGTCAGACCCCGGCCGTGGCCGATGGAGGCCGGCGTGAGCGGTTGCGCGGCGTCCGACGGCTCGTCGCCGAGCACATGGCCCGCGCGCACCGCGAGGTGCCGCCGGTCACGTGGGTCGAGGAGTGCGACTTCGGCGACGTCGACCTCGGCCGGCTCGTGCCGATCACGCTCAAGGCCGTCGCCGAGAGCCTGAAGGAGTTCCCGGAGCTGAACGCGCGGCTCGAGGACGAGGAGATCGTCTACCTCGACCGCTACGACATCGGCGTCGCAGTCCAGACCGACCAGGGCCTCGTCGTCCCGGTCGTCCGCGGGTGCGACACCGCCTCCGTCGACGAGCTCGCGGCCGAGGTCGAGCGCCTCGCAGCCGCCGCCCGCGCGGGGACGCTCACGCCCGAGGAGCTCAGAGGCTCGACGTTCACCGTCACGAGCGCCGGCAAGCTCGGCGGCCTGTTCACGACGCCGATCGTCAACCATCCGGAGGCTGCGATCCTCAGCATCGGCCGCGTCGCAGAGCGCCCGGTCGTACGCGACGGCGAGATCGTCGCCCGGCCCGTGGGAACCATCGCCGTCACGTTCGACCACCGCCTCGTCGACGGCGCCCGCGCTGCCGAGTTCGGGCTGGCCGTGATTCGCCGGCTCGAGGCGGCTCCGTAAAGCGGACGGAACACGCGTCTAGACTCTCGTCGAGATGTGGGCGGTGTACTGGATCGGGGTCACGCTCGGCCTCGGAATCGCGATCGGGACGCTCCTCTCGGGCCTGATCGCGCCGCGCAAGGCGCTCCTGATCGCGGTCGCCGTCGCCGCCGGCGCCCTCGGAGCGGCGGTCGGGTACTTCACCGACGGCTGGGCCGGCGCCGTGGCGGGCGCGGCGGGAGGCGTGCTCGGCGCGGTCGCGGCGGCGACGGTCATCGCAGGCGCACTGCAGCGCGGCGGGACGAGGATGGGGACGGCCGTGCTCGTCACCGTCGTCGCGCTCGCGCTCGCCGCGCTCGCCTTCGTCCCGATCGTCGGCTATCTCGAGGCGATCGCGGTGTTGATTCTCGCGGTGCGGGCGCGACGGCAGCAGCCCGAGCGCTACGCCGGACTGCGCAGCCTGGCCCGCGACTGAGTGGCCGAGCGCAGGAAGCTGATCCTCGTCGTCATCGACGGCCTCACGCCGGCGGTGTTCGAGGACGCGGTCGAGAGCGAGGCGGCTCCGGCCCTCGCGTTTCTCGCTGCGCACGGGGGCTATGGCCGCGGAGTGAGCCCGTTCCCGTCGCTGACCCCGGTCTGCCTCTCGTCGCTCGCCACCGGCGAGCAGCCGGACGTCCACGGGATACCGCACCTCGTCTGGTACCACCGTGGCGAGCGGCGGGTCGTCGAGTACGGCTCCTCGTTTGCGGCGATCCGCGCAGCAGGTACGCGGCGCTCGATCGTGGATGCGATCTTCAACATGAACGAGCGACACCTCCGGCCGGAGGCCGTCACGGTTTACGAGGCGCTCGAGGACGAGGGCCTGACCGCGGCGGCGGTGAACGTCACGTGCTACCGAGGGCGCACGCGGCACCGGCCACTCCTGCCGTGGCTCACCCGGCCGGCCTTCGGCCCGAAGCGCTTCTTCTTCTTCAACCTGTACGAGTCGGACGTGACGGGGGCGCCGGTCGCGGTCTTCGGGCGGTCGGGCGGGTCGGTCGACGCCTACGCGGCCGCGGTCGGGCGCTGGCTCGTGACCCGGGACGGGTTCGACTTCCTCCTCTACTACCTGCCCGACTACGACTTTGCCTCGCACGCGCGGGGGCCGGAGGCGACCGGGGAGGCACTGGCCCGCAGCGACGCGGCGATCGGCGCGCTGATCGAGGCGGCCGGCGGCCCGGACGAGTTCCTCGAGCGCTACGCGGTCGTCGTCTGCTCCGACCACGGGCAGACGCCGGTCGAGCGCGTCGCCTCCCTGCAGGCCAGCTTCGCGAGCGTTGACAACGTGGTCGTGACGGCGTCGAACCGGGCCGGGATGGTCTACCGGCTGCCGGGCTGCCGCGAGGACGCCGCGGCGCTCGCGCGAAGGCTCGACGGCAGCGACGCCGCCGAGGTCGCGCTCTACCGTGAGGGCGACGAGGCCGTCGCTCGCCGCGAGGGCGAGGAGCTGCGCTTTGCCCCCGAGGACGGCGGCTGGCGCACGAGCGGCGACGCCGCGATCCTGGATCAGCCGGACGCGCTCGAGCGTTCCTGGTGCGCGCTCGCGAACCCGAACGCGGGTGAGGTGATCGTCTCGCCCCCGATCGGCCTCGAGTTCACCGACCTCGCCGGCCACAGCCACCTCGGCGGCGGGAGCCACGGCTCGCTCGAGGCGGGCGACTCGGAGGTGCCGGTCCTGACGGTCGGGCTCGAGCAGCCGGTGCCGCAGCGGATCGTCGACCTCGCGCCGCTCGCGCTCGAGCACTTCGATGCAGCCTGACGCCGCCGGGGCGCGGCGGGAGATGGTCGAGCTGCAGCTGCGCAGGCGCGACATCGTCGACGAGCGCGTGCTCGGCGCGATGGAGCGCGTGCCCCGCGAGCTCTTCGTCCCGGAGGACGAGCGCTCGCGGGCGTTCGAGGACGCCGCGCTCCCGATTGGGCACGGGCAGACGATCTCCCAGCCGTACATGGTCGCCCGGATCTGCGAGGCGCTCGAGGTCCGCGACGGCCACCGCGTGCTCGACGTCGGCACCGGCTCCGGCTACCAGGCCGCGGTGCTGGCCGAGCTCGGCGGGGAGGTGGTGACGATCGAGCGGATCCCGGAGCTCGCGGAGCAGGCGCGTGCCAATCTCGCGGAGGCCGGGTACGGCGCGGTCGAGGTCATGGTCGGGGACGGCACCCTCGGCGTGCCCGAGCGCGCGCCGTTCGACGGGATCGCCGTCGCGGCCGCCGCGCCGGGCCTGCCGGAGACGCTCTACGAGCAGCTTCGCGGGGGCGGCCGGCTCGTCGTCCCGGTCGGCGGGCAGCGAGCGCAGCGGCTCGAGGTGATCGTCCGCAGCCCCGAGGGCCCGGCGGTCGTCCACTCCGTGCCGTGCCGCTTCGTGCCGCTGGTCGGCGAGGAGGGTTTCGCCGGGTGACGACCCGAATGCGGGTCCGCGCACGAGGGCGCGTCCAAGGCGTCTTCTTCCGGGCCGAGGCCCGCGCGCGGGCGGAGTCGCTGGGCGTGACGGGCTGGGTCGCGAACCTCCCGGACGGGAGCGTCGAGGCCGTGTTCGAGGGCGACGAGGACAGGGTCGAGTCGATGGTCGGGTGGTGCCGACGCGGGCCGGCGGGGGCGCGGGTGGACGACCTCGAGGTCGTGCCGGAGGAGCCTGCCGGGGAGGACGGCTTCCGGGTCCGGTAGCGGACGGTTGCTACGCTCGCGCGCCGATGGCCAACTCGCCCGCCGCATCCCTCTCCCGCACGCGCACGCGCGCCAGACGGGCGCTGCGCCGTCCGCAGAACTGGGTGCAGCTTGCCAAGTTCGCGGTCGTCGGCGCGAGCGGGTACGTCGTCAACCTCGTCGTCTACACCGCGCTCCTGAAAGGGGCCGGGTTCCACTACGCGGAGGCCGCGACCTGCTCGTTTCTCGTCGCCGTCACGAACAACTACCTCTGGAACCGCCTCTGGACGTTTCGCGCGCAGCGCGGCCACTTCGCAGGGCAGGGCCTTCGCTTCCTCGTCGTGGCCGTGCTCGCCTTCGCGGCGAACCTCGCGCTCCTCGCAGCGCTCGTCGGCCTCGGCGTGGACAAGGTGCTCGCCCAGGCGATCGCGATCCTCGTCGTCACCCCGCTCAACTTCATCGGCAACAAGCTCTGGTCTTTCAGTCGGTGACGGGCGCTAGGCTGGGGCGCATGGGCCGCGCCCTCGCCCTCGCCTCCGTCGTGGTGGCGCTCGCGGCTCCGGCGCTCGCCGCCGCCGGGACGAACAGCGCGCAGCCTCCCGAGCCGCGCCTGCCCAAGGCGGAGGCGACCCGCATCTTCCTCGCCGACAAGAAGGTCGCCTCCTGGCTCGACCGATACCCGCACAGCGGGCGCACGGTCGAGACCACCTACAGGAACGGCGTCTGGACGGTCAAGGTCTGGTGGGGCGCCGCGGGCGAAGTCGCGGCGGGCTCTGTCGACGACCACAGCGGGGCGATCCTCACAGCCTGGACGGGCCCGCAGGTCGCCTGGAAGATGGCGCGCGGCTCGCCCGGCGCGTTCGGCGGCAAGGAGATCAACAGCGTGGCGCTCTGGCTCGCGTTCTGCGCGCTCTTCTTCTTCGGGCTCGCCGACCTGCGCCGGCCGCTGAGCGTCCGGAACCTCGACCTGCTGGTGCTGCTCTCGTTCTCGGTCTCGCTCTGGTACTTCAACAAGGGCCACATCTTCATGAGCGTGCCGCTTGCGTACCCGCCGCTCGCCTACCTCCTCGTCCGCATGGTCTGGAGCGCGTGGCGCGGTAGGCTCGGGACGACCTCGCCGCCCGTGTGGCCGGTCTGGGTGCTCGCGGTCGCGACGGTCTTCACCGCGGGCTTTCGCGTCGGGCTGAACGCGGGCTCCTCGAACGTGATCGACGTCGGCTACTCGGGGGTGATCGGCGCCGCCCGGATCGCGCACGGCCAGTCGCCGTACGGGCACTTCCCGGTCGAGAACGCCGTCAAGCCCTGCGGCCCGGCCGACTCCGAGGGCGAGATCAGGGACTGGGTGCAGACGAACGCTCGCTGCGAGTCGGCCGACCCCCAGGGCGACACCTACGGGCCCGTCGCCTACGAGGCGTACTTGCCCGGCTACCTGATCAAGGGCTGGAGCGGCAAGTGGGACGACCTACCCGCCGCGCACGTGAGCTCGGTCCTGTTCGACTTCCTCTGCCTGTTCGGCCTCGCGCTCGTCGGGCTCCGCTTCGGCGGCACGCGCCTCGCGGTGACGCTCGCGTTCGCCTGGGTCGCCTACCCGTTCACGCAGTACGTCTCGAACTCGAACACGAACGACGCGCTGCCGCCGCTGTTCCTCATCTGGGGCTTCTGGCTCGTCACCTCGCCCTGGGCGCGCGGGGCGGGCGTTGCGCTCTCGGGCTGGACGAAGTTCGCGTCGCTCCTGCTTGCCCCGCTCTGGGCCTCGTACCCGGACGCGCTCGGTCAGCTCCGTGCGAAGCTCGCGTTCGTGGCTGCCTTCCTCGCCGCGACGCTCGTCGCCTTCTCGATCCTCCTGCTCGAGCCCAACCCGATCCACGCCGCGCACGTGTTCTGGGACCGCACCCTCGGCTGGCAGATCGGGCGCGACTCGCCGTTCTCGATCTGGGACTGGCGGCAGTACCACGCCGGCCTTCCCGACCTGCACGTGCTCCAGCGCGTGCTCGAGGTCGCGCTCGTTGTCGGCGCCGTCGCCGCGTACTTCCTCCCGCGCCGGAAGTCGCCGTTCCAGCTCGCGGCCCTGACCGCCGCCCTGCTTCTCGGCTTCGAGATCGTGCTGACGCACTGGTTCTACCTCTACCTGCCCTGGTTCTTCCCCTTCGCCGCCTTCGCCCTGCTCGCGCCGGCGGCCGAGCGCGCCAGGGAGCCCGCACCCGCACGGCTGCAGGCGCCGCGCGCCGGCACCGGCGCGGAGGGGCGCGTCGGCGGAGCCCACGCGTCCTGAAGCCGGTGCACCTCGTCTACGCGGCGCTCGCCGCCCTGCTCGTCTCGTTCGCGCTCCTCCACGTCGGCTTCTACCAGCACCGGCTGATCCGGGACACGGTCGAATACCACCGCTACGGGATAGCGATGATGGACGGCGACGTCCCCTACCGCGACTTCCGGGTCGAGTATCCGCCGGGCGCCCTCCCGGCCTTCGTCCTCCCGGCGATCGGGCACCCCAGGCTCGACCGCTACGAGACCTGGTTCCAGGTGCTGATGGGGCTGTGCGCCGGCGGCGCGATCCTGGCGATGGCCTACGCCCTGCGGACGCTGAGGGCGTCCCCGCGCCACATGGCCGGCGCGCTCGGCTTTTTCGCGCTCGCGCCCCTCGTGCTCGGCTCGGTCGTGATCTACCGCTACGACCTCTGGCCGGCGGCGCTGGCGGTCGCCGGGCTGGCCGCGATCGTCGCCGGACGGCAGCGGCTCGGGTTCGCGGTCCTCGGCGTGGGGTTCGCGGTGAAGGTGTTTCCGGTCGTGCTCGTCCCGCCTGCGCTTGCCTACGTCTGGCGCTCGCGGGGCAGGCGCGAGGCGCTGCTCTGCCTGGCCTGGACCGCGGGAGCTGCGGCCGTGATCGTCCTGCCGTTCCTGGCCGTCGCGCCGCACGGGCTCTGGGACAGCATCACGCGCCAGGCCGGCCGGCCACTCCAGATCGAGAGCCTCGGCTCGGCGGTGTTGCTCGCTGCCCACCAGGTCGGCGGGCTGAGCCTGACCGTGGTGACGAGCCACGGCTCGCAGAACCTCTCCGGCTCGTTGCCGGATGCGCTCGCCGCAGCCGAGAGCGTCCTCCTGATCGCCGCGCTGCTCGCGATCTGGGCCGCGGCAGCGCTCGGGCCGCAGAGCCCGGACCGCCTAGTCCGCTACGCGGCCGCCTCGGTCACGGCGTTCGCCGCGTTCGGAAAGGTGCTCTCTCCGCAGTTCATGATCTGGCTGATCCCGCTCGTACCGCTTGTGCGCGGCCGCCGCGGGCTCGTCGCCTCGGCCCTGCTTGGCCTTGCGCTGCTGCTCACCCAGCTCTGGTTCCCGATCCGCTACTGGGACCTCGCCCTGCATCTGAAGGCGTTCCCGTCCTGGGCGGTGGTGGCCCGCGACCTGACGCTGCTGGCGCTGCTCGCCGTGCTGCTCGTCAGGAGACCGGAACCCGCAGAGCCTCGCAGCTGAGGGCCCGGCCCTCGGCGTCGCACTCGACGATCACGCCCTCGATCCGCACGCCGCCGCCGGCCGGCTCGAACCGGACCGGCATCCCCGTCCGCATCCGCTGGATCGCGAGCTCGGCCTTGACGCCGATCACCGAGTCGTGCGGCCCGGTCATCCCCGCGTCGGTGATCGCGGCCGTCCCTCCGGGCTGGACGCGGGCGTCGTTCGTCTGCACGTGGGTGTGGGTGCCGATCACGGCGGTCGCGCGGCCGTCGAGCAGTCGCGCGGCCGCGACCTTCTCGCTCGTCGCCTCGGCGTGGAAGTCGACGACGACGATCTTGGCCCGCGAGCGCGCCTCGTCGACCAGCGTCTCGAGCACCTCGAACGGGCTCACGGGCGTGTCCATGAAGAGGATCCCCTGCACGTTTGCGACCGCGACCGGCGTTCCGTCCGCAGCCTCGGCGACGACGAGCCCTCGCCCGGGAGCTCTCGTGGACAAATTGGCCGGGCGGATGACGCGGTCCGAGCTCTCGAGGTACTGCGCGATCTCGCGCCGCCGCCAGACGTGGTTGCCGAGCGTGAGAACGTCGGCGCCGGCGCGGAGCAGCCGGTCGGCGAGCCGCGGCGTCACGCCCGCCCCGTCGGCGACGTTCTCGGCGTTGACGATGCAGAAGCCGATCGCGAGCTCTTCCTTGAGCTTCGGCAACCGCTCCTCGACGGCCGCCCGGCCCGGGGCGCCGAAGACGTCCGCGATGAAGAGAATCCTCAGGGGTAAGCCAGTGCGCTCAATCGCTACGGGTAGGCCAGCGCGGCGGGCGGGTGAACCGAGACGGCGACGTGATTCCCGGCGTCCTGGGTGAAGCGGGCGAGCGCCTGGCCTTCTACGCCGGCGAAGTTGACGACGGTGCCGATCTTCGAGGTGGTCGACGCCACCGACGAGCCGACGGTCAGGCTCGGGTCGGGGCGTAAGTGCGTCAGCGAGACGACGAGCGACGGGTTCCCGCTCGGCTGGATGTCGATCCTCGCCCCGTAGGACCTGCCGTCGAGGACGTAGGGCGTGATCCCGACGATCGTCCCGTCGACGGGTGAGTAGACGTCGGTGCCCGGCACGGCGCCGACGTCCAGCGCGGCCGTGCCCGGTCCCGTGCCGCCCTCGAGCACGTAGTAGCGCAGGCCGCTGTCGCCGCCGCCGAAGAGCTTCTTCGCCACGCGGCCGAACAGGCCCTGGTTGGCCTGGTGCCCGACGGGCTCGAGCGCGAGCGCCCCGTCACCGGAGGCGTGATACGCGATGGCGGTGACGCGGTCCTGCGCGATCGGGAGCTCCAGCCGGAGCGGGCCGCGCATCGCGACGACCTGCGGCTGCGGCGGCCCGGAGGGCAGGAGCCGCGTCGACGGAGCGGGCGCGACGGTCTGCACGGGCGGCGCGCTGCCGTGCGGCGAGAACGCCGTCAGGAACAGCGTGATCAGCGCGACCGTCGTCAGGAGGAGGAGGCCGACGAGGCGCCGTTTTCGGCGCGCTGCGGCCGCATCCGCCCGCCGTCGTCGCATGGCAATTGCGTGCCCGGAGGGTGACGGCATCCGCGGCACGGTAACGAAGGCGGCCTCGGGCTGCAACGCGGGTGCAGATTCGTCACGCCGCGGTTGGAGAGCGAGCGCCCCGTCCGACTCGAAGTCCCAGTCCCAGGCCGGCGGGCGCACGCCCCGGAGCGGTACGACGCGCGCGGTACGATGCCGCTCATGACCGGGCCTCCTGCCGGGGCCGCGACCATCCAGATCCCGCGCTGGATTCAGCTCGTTGGTCTCCCGCTCCTCCTGCTGTTTCTGTGGGTGGTGCTGGGGGCGGCGCGTCACGTCGTCTTCCTGTTCCTCGTCGCGGCGCTGATCGCGTTCCTGCTCAACCCGCTGGTGCGGGCGTTCACGCGCGCGAAGATCCCGCGAGGCTTCGGAGTCGCGATCGTGTATCTGGCGTTCGCCGTCATCGTCCTGGCCGCGGCCGCCGCGCTCGGCACGGTGGTGATCAACCAGGCGAAGACGAGCGCGACCCGCGTGAACGACTACTTTACGGTCGAGCACGGACGGGGCCAGCAAACGCATGCCGACCGCGACGTCGACCGCCTCCAGCACTGGCTCAACACCCATCGGTTGAGCTCGATCAAGATCCGCAAGCAGGGCCACGACCTCGTCGACAAGATCCAGAAGAAGGACGTCTCCAAGTACACGGGGAAGGCGCTCGACTTCGTCGAGGGCGCGGCGATCAGCACGATCAAGTTCCTCTTCAGCCTCGTGCTGGTGATCGTCGTCTCGATCTACATCCTGTTAGACATGCCACGCCTGGGGCGGGCCGTCGACCGGCGCTTCCCACCGCAGCCGGGCTCGCCCGCGCTCCTGCCGCGGATCGAGCGGTCGCTGGCGAGCTACGTGCGCGGGCAGGTCCTGCTCTCCCTGATCATCGGGACGAGCGCCGGGTTGGGGATGTGGATCCTCGGCATGACCGGGCTGGTGCCCGGGGCCGACCGGTACGCGGTCCTGTTCGGGGGGTGGGTTGCGCTGACGGAGGTCATCCCCTACCTCGGCCCGTGGCTCGGAGCGATCCCACCGATCGTGTACGCGCTCGTCGTGCACCCGCTGGGCGCCGTCTGGGTGGCGCTGCTGTTCCTCGGGATCCACCAGGTCGAGGGCCACGTCGTCGTGCCGAACGTGATGGGGAGCGCGCTCCGGCTCCACCCGCTCCTGGTGATCTTCGGGCTGCTCGCGGGCGGCGAGGTCTACGGGCTCGCGGGCGCGCTGATCGCGCTGCCGTTGCTGGCGGCCGGGCGCGCGATCTGGGAGTTCTTCGGCGAGCGCGTCGTGTTCGAGCCGTGGCGGGAAGGCGGGAAGGTTCCGGTCGAGGTCGAGGTCGAGGAGGCGCCGACGGTGACGTCCGTCCCGCCGCCCTCCGAAGACCCGCCCGCAGCGGCCAGCCGGTGAGCTCGGCCCAGCCGTTGCTCGCCGCCCGCGGGGTCGGCCGGAGGTTCGGCCAGACGACCGCGCTCGAGCCGGTCGAGCTCGAGGTACGCGAGGGCGACGGGGTCGCGCTCGCCGGACCCAACGGTGCCGGGAAGTCGACGCTGCTCGCGCTCCTGGCCGGGGCGCTCGAGACGAGCGTCGGTCGTATCGAGCGCCGCAAGGGGGTCAAGGTCGGCTGGGCGCCGCAGCGGCCGGCGCAGTACGGCCGGCTCTCCGCGCGCGAGAACCTCGAGCTGTTCGCGCGGCTGGAGTCCGAGCCGGATCCCGAGGAGGCGGCGGCTCGCCTGCTCGCCGAGTTCGACCTCCCGACAAAGCGCTCGCCGAGCGCGAATCTCTCGGTCGGCAACCGCCAGCGTCTCAACCTCGCGATCGCGTTCCTCGGCAAGCCGGACGTCCTGCTCCTGGACGAGCCGACGGCCGCGCTCGACCCCGAGCAGCGCCGCCGGCTCTGGGAGCGCGTGGGCGCGCTGCGAGAGGCGGGCGGCGCCCTCGTGTTGGCGACGCAGAACCTCGAGGAGATCGAGCGCCACGCGAGCCACGTGGCGGCGCTCCGCGACGGGCGGGTCGTCTTCTCCGGCCCGGCCGACGAGTACGACCGAACGCAGGCGGACACTCTGTTCGCATGAATCGGGCTTTTCTCGTCCTCCGCAAGGACGCGCTCGTGCTGATTCGTTCGCCGCTGCTGCTCACGATCCTGCTCGCGTACCCGGTCGCGATCGCCGCGCTCCTCGTCCTCGTCGCGAGCTACGGGAGCTCCAAGCCGCGGGTCGCGCTCGTTGACGAGGACAACCTGCCGGAGACGGTCGTGATCGGCGGCCACCGCTTCCACGTCGACCGCACGATCGGCGAGGTGAGCAAGAACGTCGACCTCGTACGCCTCTCGCCCGACGACGCCGACCGGCAGCTGCGCGACGGCAAGATCGTGGCGGCCGTGACGGTCCCGCCCGGGTTCGTGGCGACGCTCAAGGGGATGGTGCAGAGCCCGAAGCTCGAGGTCGAGCTCTCGCGCGGGACGATCTCCTCGCGCGTGAACCAGCAGGTGCAGGCGCTCGTGTACTCGCTGAACCGCCAGCTCCAGCGGGCCTACATCGGCAGCAACCTCAAGTACGTCGACCTGATCCTCAAGGGCGGGAACGGCGTGATCCTCGGGCGGCAGTTCAACGTGCTCGGCCTCGAGCGCTCGCAGAAGCTGCTCGAGCGGATGCCGCAGACCCCGGAGGTGCGGGGCCTCGAGGACTTCATCCAGGACGCGCGGCTCGGGCTCGCCGACACCGGCGGCGCGATGCGCGCGGTCGCCCACCCGATCGAGATCTCGTACACGCACTCGCGCGGGCGGACGCAGGTGCTCTCGGCCCAGGTCCAGGCCTACACGCTCGCGGTGACGATCACGTTCCTGACCCTGATGTTCGCGGCAGGGTCGCTCGCGGCCGAGCGGGACGAGAACGTAATCGGCCGGCTCGCGCGCGGGCTCGTCGGCCTCGGCCAGCTCGTGTGGGCGAAGGTGGTGCTGGCGGCGGGGCTCGCGCTCGTGCTCGGCCTCGCGATCGCGCTCGCGTTCGGGGTGGTGATCGAGGTCGGGAACGTGACCGGCGGCGAGCCGTGGGCACGCCTGCCGCTGCTCGTGCTCGGCCTCGTGCTCGCGGGCGGGTCGCTCGGCGCGCTCGGAGCGCTGATCGGCGCACTGACGCGTGAAGCCCGAACCGCGTCGCTCGTCGCGCTGCTGGTCGTGATGCCGATCGTCTTCCTCGGGCTGATCCCCTCCGAGATCGTCCCGCCTGCCGGCTGGGCGAGCGCTGCGCTCCCGTTCACGCACGCCTACCAGTTCTTCAGCGCCGCTCTCTGGGAGCTGCACCCGTGGGACGAGGTCGTCCGGCAGGCGGCCTGGCTGATCGCTCTCGGCGCGGTCTTCGGCGGGCTGGCGCGCCTGGGAGCGCGTAGATTGTTGGCGTGAATGCGTTCCCCACGACGCGGTTGCGGCGCTTCCGGCGAAGCGACCGGCTGCGCTCGCTCGTGCGCGAGACGCGCCTGGATCTGGAGGACTTCGTCTTCCCGCTCTTCGTCGGGCCGACGAACGAGCAGAACCCGGACCTGCCGGCGCTCGGGCGGCATGCGGTCGAGGACCTGGAGGGCGAGGCGCACGAGCTCGAGCGGCTCGGCGTGCGCGCCGTCCTCCTGTTCGGCATCCCGGACGAGAAGGACGCCGAGGGTTCCGGGGCCTGGGACGAGGACGGGGTCGTCCAGCGCGCGCTAAGGGCGCTCCGAGAGGCGTCGCCGGGGCTTCTCCTGCTGACCGACGTCTGTCTGTGCGAGTACACCTCGCACGGCCACTGCGGTGTGCTCGACGGCGAGGAGATCGACAACGACGCCACCCTCGACCTGCTCGCCCGGACGGCGATCAGCCACGTCGAGGCCGGAGCCGACGCCGTCTGCCCGAGCGACATGATGGACGGACGGGTGGGCGCGATCCGCTCGGCGCTCGACGACGTGGGGCTCGAGCAGACGCCGATCGTCTCCTACGCGGCGAAGTACGCCTCCGCGTTCTACGGGCCGTTCCGCGAAGCGGCCGAGTCGGCGCCCGCGTTCGGCGACCGGCGCGGCTACCAGATGGATCCCGCGAACGTGCGCGAGGCGCTGCGGGAGTGCGAGCTGGACGTGCGCGAGGGCGCGGATGCGCTGATCGTCAAGCCGGCGCTGCCGAACCTCGACGTGATCCGCGCGGCCCGCGAGCGGTTCGACCTTCCGGTCGGCGCCTACAACGTCTCGGGCGAGTACGCGATGCTCAAGGCGGCCGGGGCGCGCGGTTGGATCGACGAGCGGCAGGCGGCGGTCGAGTCGCTGACGGCGATCGTGCGCGCCGGCGCGGACCTCGTCGTCTCCTACTGGACGAAGGAGCTCGCGAGCTGGTCGTAGCGGCCGGACCGTGGGAGACGATCGCCCGGGACGCCGCCGCCGAGAGCGCCCTCTGGGCGGATGCGCTGCGCCCGGAGGACGAGCGCGAGCTCGAGCCGGTCTTCTCGACGCTCGCGGCTGAGCGGTACTGCCTCGGCCTCGAGACGATCTACGAGGGCTACCTGCTCCACTACGGCCGCTCGCGGCTGTTCGCGCCCCAGGACGACGACACCGCGCTGCTCCTCGGCGACTACCTCTACGCGCACGGCCTGGTGCGCGTCGCGGAGTCCGGGACGGTCGAGGCGGTGGCCGATCTCGCCGCGCTCATCTCGCTCTGCGCACAGCTACGCGCCGACGGCCTTGCCGGCGACGGCGAGGCCTGGGCCGCGACCGCGTCCACGCTCGGCGAGGGGCCGGCAGCGCGGTCCGGCTGGACGGCCGACGGTGCCGAGCCGGTCGTGCGGGCCCTCGAGGCTCACCGGCGGCGGGTGGAGTAGAGTCGCGCCGATGCCGCTTCTGGCGCTGATGGTCCCGCTCGCGGTCGAGACGGCCGCCGAGGAGGGCAAGAAGGTGATCACGGCGATGCTCGTCGTGGGCCTGATCTTCGTCGGCGTCATCGCGCTGGGCCAGCTCACCCACTGGCTGCGCCACCGCCACCAATGAGCGCCTCCTCGACGGCGCGCGCGAGAGCGGGCTCGACCGGGCCCGGCCGGTAGCCGAGCTCGCGCTCTGCCTTCGCGGACGAGAAGTACGCGGGCAGGCGGGCCAGCCGCGCCTCATGCCGGTTGATCGCGCCTGCCCAGGCTCCCGCCCGCACGAGCACGTACGGGACGCGTAGACGGGGCCGCGGCCGCCCGGCGAGGGCGCACACGGCCGCGAACAGCTCCTCCAGCGTGAGGTCGGCGCCGCCGAGGAGGTAGCGCTCGCCGCTCCGGCCGCGCTCCAACGCGAGCGCGTGGCCGCGGGCGACATCGCGCACGTCCACGACGTTCAGCCCGATGTCGAGGAAGGCGCGGTAGCGGCCTCCCGCGGCGCCGCGGATCATCCGGCCGGTCGGAGTCGGCCGCAGGTCACCGTCGCCGACAGGCGTCGTCGGGTTGACGACGACCGCGTCGAGGCCGCCGCGCGCCGCCTCGAGCACGAGCCGCTCCGCTGCGAGCTTCGTCCGCTTGTACGGGACGGAGAGCTCCCAGTCGAGCGGCGCGTCGTCCTCGGTCGCCGGCCGCCCGGGCACGGGCCCGCACGTGCCGGCCGAGCTCGTGTGGACGAGCCGCCGCACGCCCTGTGCCGCGCAGGCGTCGAGCACGTTGCGCGTCCCTTCGACGTTCACCCGCTCGAGCTCCTCGGCCGGGTCGTCGAAGCTGTACAACGCGGCGACGTGGACGACCGCGTCGCAGCCGGCCATCGCGCGCTCGAGCCCCACGCGGTCGCCGAGCTCGACGAAGTCGTCCCGCACCTCGGCGCCCCGCGCGCGCAGCTCGCGGGTGACGTGCGAGCCGATGAAGCCCGCGGCTCCAGTGACGTAGACCTGCATCGAGTCTCTGCTGCATAGACTCACATTCGTGGCGCCAGCACGCGACCTCCGCGACTGGATCGCGCTGCTCGAGCGCGAGGGAGAGCTCGTTCGCGTGCAGGCAGAGGTCGACCCGCACCTCGAGATCACCGAGATCACCGACCGCGTGGTCAAGGCGGGTGGGCCCGCGCTCCTCTTCGAGAGTGTCATAGGCGCTAGCCACCCGCTCCTGATCAACCAGTTCGGCACCGAGCGGCGGATGTGCCTCGCGCTCGGCGTCGAGACCCTGGACGAGGCGGGCGCGAAGCTCGGCGACGTGCTCGAGATGCAGCCGCCGCAGGGCCTCGCCGAGAAGGTGCGGGGGCTGAAGAAGCTGAAGTCGATCGCGGACTCGCAGCCGAAGACCGCCCGCAGCGGCCCCGCGCAGGAGGTCGTACTCACGGGCGACGAGGTCGATCTCGGTGCGCTCCCGGTCCAGACCTGCTGGCCGGGCGACGCGGCGCCGTTCATCACCCTGCCCGCGGTGATCACGAAGGACCCGCGCACGGGCGGCCGCAACGTGGGCATGTACCGGATGCAGGTGCTCGACGGGCGCACGACGGCGATGCACTGGCAGATCCACAAGGACGGCCGCGCCGACTACCTGATGACCGACGGCCGGATGGAGGTCGCCGTCGCGCTCGGCCTCGACCCGATCACGGCGTACGCGGCGAGCGCGCCGCTCCCGAAGCACGTGGACGAGCTGATGCTGGCCGGTTTCCTGCGCGGCGAGCCGGTCGAGCTGGTGCAGGCGACGACCGTCGACCTCGAGGTTCCTGCGAACGCCGAGATCGTGCTCGAGGGCCACATCCTCAAGGACGAGCTCACCGAGGAGGGCCCGTTCGGTGACCACACCGGCTACTACACGGCGCCCGAGCCGTTCCCCGTCTTCCACGTGGACGCCGTCACGATGCGGCGTGACGCGATCTATCCGTCGATCGTCGTCGGGAAGCCGCCCGCCGAGGACGCGTGGCTCGGCAAGGCGACCGAGCGCCTCTTCCTGCCCGCGATCCGGATGAGCGTCCCGGAGCTCGTTGACTACGACCTGCCCGTGGCGGGCGCGTTCCACAACTGCTGCCTGGTCTCGATCCGCAAGAGCTTCCCCGGCCAGGCGCAGAAGGTGATGCACGCCGTGTGGGGGCTCGGCCTGCTCAGCCTCACGAAGGCGGTCGTCGTGGTGGACGAGTGGGTCGACGTCCACGACTACGAGGAGGTCTTCTTCCGCGTCTGCGCCAACGTCGACCCGAAGCGGGACGTCCTCCTCTCGGAGGGGCCGCTCGACCACCTCGACCACGCGCCGTCGATGCAGTTCTACGGCGGCAAGATCGGGATCGACGCAACGCACAAGGGCCCTTCGGAGGGCGCGCGCCCGTGGCCGGACGAGATCCGGATGAGCGAGGAAATCCGGCGCCTGGTCGACGAGCGCTGGGCGGAATACGGGCTCGGAGTGCCGGGCGCCGCGCAGGATGGGTCGGCGGACGCGTTGCGCCAACTGTTACGTCGTTGACGGCGCAGACCTGCGACGATTGAATCGACGCCGCAAAACACGCGGGATCAAACTAGGAAAGGGGAGGCGCGCCGGGTGGAACCCCCAGAAGGGGATGGGCAGCGGGATCAGCCCACGCCGAGCCTGTGGCCCATCGGCCTAGCCGTCGGGGTTGTCTGTCTTCTCGTCGGGCTCGTCGTCAGCTGGGTTGCGGTCGCGGTCGGCGCGGCGCTCTTCGCGATCTTCGGCTTCCTCTGGGCCCGCGACGTCGCGTCGGGGCATCGCGCTCCCGAGGCCGAAGCGGCCGAGGCTGAGGCCACGCCGGCCGCCGGGGAGGAGCCGGCCGAGCGCTTCCCGCGCAACGTCTTCCTCGAGACGGCCACGATCGCGATCGGCGCCCTGATCGGCCTGATCGTCACCGCCCCGGTGCTCGCCGCCTCGGTGCTGAATGCGTTCCTGAAGCAGCACGGCCACGACGTCGACCTCGGCCCGATCGAGAACTTCCCGGAGGGCCAGTACATGATCGCCACGTTCCAGTCCGATCCCCACACGGGCACGATCGGCCACCGCTCCGCGTTCATCCGCTACAACGGCCCGAAGGACGGCGAGCCGAGCTTCACGTGCATCTCGAACCGCTGCGTGCACCTCGGCTGCCCCGTCCAGCCGGGCGGGCCGACCTTCGACAAGGAGCAGAAGAAGGTCCCGACGAAGCACGGGCCGGTGACGCTCGTCCCGTCGCTGCCCGCGGCCGGCTTCATCTGCCCGTGCCACGGCGGCGCCTACGACCAGGAGGGGAACCGGATCGCCGGCCCGCCGACGCACGCGCTCAACCGCTTCGAGTTCTCGATCGTCGACGGCCGCCTCGTCCTCCAGAGCCTGTACAGCGTCTCGCACGTCGAGGGCACGGGCGCCAACGCGCAGATCACGAAGTACGTTCTCACCGGCCCCGGGCAGCACGTCGACGGCCCCGAGGCCTGGCTCTACCCGCTCCAGCCTCCGCACTGATGGCGCGCAAGCCCCCGAGCAAGACGAAGCAGGCGGTCATGTACCCGCTCGACTGGCTCGAGGAGCGCTCGGGGATCGTCGGCGGGGTCAAGTACTTCCTCTTCCGCAAGGTCCCGGGTGACACGAACTGGTTCCACACGCTCGGCTCGGCGACGCTGACCGCATTCATCGTCCAGCTCGTGACCGGTGTGATCCTGGCGATGTACTACAAGCCCTCTCCCGCGGAAGCGCACAGCTCGGTCCAGCACATCACGAACGACGTCACGCTCGGCTGGCTGGTGCGGGGGATGCACCGCTGGGGTGCGAGCGTCTTCATCATCCTGATGTTCCTGCACATGGGTCGCGTGTTCCTGTTCGGCGCCTACAAGTACCCGCGCGAGCTGAACTGGATCGTGGGCGTGCTCCTGCTCGCGACCGGCCTCTTCGAGGGGCTGACCGGCTACCTGCTCCCGTTCGACCAGACCGCCTACTGGGCGACGGTGGTCGCGATCAACATCAACGGGACGGCGCCGTTCGTCGGGCCGTTCCTCGCCTCGCTCTTACGCGGCGGGGCCGAGATCGGGCCGGACACGCTCGCCCGCTTCTACTCGCTGCACATGCTCGTCATACCGGGCGCGCTGATGGCGCTGATCGGGCTCCACCTCTACCTCGTCGTGCGTCTCGGCGTTTCCTCGCCCCCGTGGTCGGACGAGGCCGCAGGCCGCGAGCGCGAGCCGGAGCCTCCGCCTTCCCGCGCCGGACTCGTCCAGCCCCGGCCGCGCGCGGGCCTGCCCGGGAGGCCGACCGAATGAGCAGCGTGGACGAGCGTCGGGCAGGCTTCAAGCGCTACAAGGAGGACGTCCAGAAGGAGGGGAAGCCGTTCTTCCCCTACGCGATGTTCCACGACACGGTGATGAGCCTCGTCGTCGTGTGCGTGATCGTCGGCCTCTCGATCGTCTGGAAGTACACCTCGATCCTCGGCTCGCTGATCGGCCCGGAGGCAGACCCCGGCACGCGGACGTTCGTGCCGCGACCCGACTGGTACTTCTACTTCCTCTTCTACCTGCTCCGGATCTTCAAGTGGCCCGACACGGTCATCCTGGCCACGGTCGGGATCCCGACGATCTGCCTGATCCTCCTCCTGGCGCTGCCGTTCATCGACCGCAGCACCGAGCGGCGGCTGTCGCGGAGGCCGGTCGTGCTCGTGGCTGCGGCCCTGGTGGTGCTCGCGATGGGCGAGCTCACCTACAAGGGCGCAACGGCGAAGGAGGCGATCGCGAGCGAGATCGAGGCCGCCGTCCCGAGCTGGGCCAAGAAGCAGGGGTTCCAGAACAACGCCGCCGCCGTGGCGGGTGCGAAGCTCTTCGCCGAGTCCGGCTGCACGAACTGCCACACCTACCTCGGCTCCGGCGGGTCGAACCTCGGCGCGCCAGACCTCTCCGCCGAGGGCGCCAAGGGGAAGGGCATCCAGTTCCAGATCGACCACCTCAAGTGCCCGAGCTGTGTCAACGCGGGCTCGCCGATGCCGTCGTTCCAGGCGCTCGGAGAGGCCGACCTGCAGAAGCTCGCCGCGTTCCTCGAAGCGTCGAAGGGGGGCTAGCGCATGCACGTGTTCCTGGGGATCACGGGCGCCTCGGGAGCGCCGTATGCCGGGCGGATCCTCGAAGGGCTCGCAGATGCGGGCTGCGAGATCGGCCTGTGCGCGTCGCGTGCGGGGACAGAGGTGGTCGCAACCGAGCTCTACGGCGATGCCCGCCTCTCCCCCGACGAGACGCTCGCGCGCCTGATCGAGCCCGTGCGCGACGCGGTGACCATCTACGACGAGCGTGACTGGCACGCCCCCTACGCGAGCGGATCGGCGAAGGTGGACGCCTATGTGATCTGCCCGTGCTCGATGGGCACGCTCGGCACGATCGCCTCGGGCGCGATGTCGAACCTGATCCAGCGAGCGGCGAGCGTCGCGCTCAAGGAAGAGCGGAAGCTCGTCCTCTGCCCCCGCGAGACGCCTCTCTCGCTCATCCACATCGAGACCATGCTCCGCGTAAAGCAGGCGGGAGCCACGGTGCTCTTCCTCGCGCCGGGCTTCTACCACGGCGCCGAGTCGGTGAACGACCTCGTGGACTTCATCGCCACGCGCGTGCTCGACCAGCTCGGGCTCGAGCACCAGGCCGTGCGTCGGTGGGGACAGGAATGACCACGCGGGCCGGAACGCTCCCGGCCGAGGGCGTCCGTGCGATGTTCGACCGGATCGCGCCGGTCTACGACGCGATGAACCGCGTGATGACCGCCGGGCTCGACCGCCGCTGGCGGGCCGAGGCCGCGGCGGCCGTCGTCCGCCCCGGCGACCGGGTGCTCGACTCCTGCTGCGGAACCGGCGACCTCGCGATCGCGTGCCTGCGTGCCGGCGGCCGCGTGACGGGCCTCGACTTCTCGGAGCGGATGCTCACGCGTGCGAGGAAGAAGTCGGGCCAGATCACGTGGGTCAAGGGCGACGCGCTCGCACTCCCGTTCGAGGACGGCTCGTTCGACGCCGCCACGGTCGGCTTCGGTGTCCGCAACCTCGCCGACCTCGAGGGCGGGCTCGCCGAGCTGCAGCGGGTGCTGCGGCCGGGCGGGCAGGTGGCCGTGCTGGAGATCACCGAGCCGAGCGGGCGGCTGGCGCTGTTCTACCGCGTCTGGTTCGACCGGATCGTGCCGCTGCTCGGGAAGGTGCTGCCAGGAGGTGACGCGTACACGTACCTCCCCGCGAGCGTGCGCCGCTTCCCGGGCCCGGAGGACCTCGCGACGCTGATGCGCTCGGCCGGCTTCGGCGAGGTGCGCTATCGCCTCTTCGCCGGCGGCATCGTCGCCCTGCACGCCGGGGAGGCTGCATGAGTCTCGCCACGATCCGCGAGAGCCCCGGCCTGGACGAGTACCTCGAGGGCCTCGACGAGCGCCTGACCGAGGCGGTCGAGGCGTGCCCGGGGATCGTCTCGATGGTCGGGTCGGAAGCGCTCGCGGCCGGCGGCAAGCGGCTACGGCCGCTGCTCGTCTTCCTCGCCGCGCCCCAGGGCGAGGCGCCGCTCGCGGCCGGCGCCGCCGTCGAGCTCGTGCACACGGCGACGCTCGTGCACGACGACCTGATCGACCGGGCCGAGTACCGGCGTGGCCGCGCGGCTGCCTGGGCGAGTCACGGCCCTGCCGCCGCGCGGGCGGCGGGCGATTACCTGTTCGCGCGCGCGTTTGCGGAGCTGGCCGCCACCGGCGACCAGGAGGCGGTGCGGTTCCTGGCGGTCGCGACCCTTTCCCTCGCCCGCGGCGAGGCGCTCCAGCGGGCGCAGACGCACGACCCCGAGACCACCGTCGAGGCCTACCTCGAGCGGTGCGCGCTCAAGACCGGGAAGCTGTTCGAGGCCGCCTGCCTGCTCGGAAGCGGCGGCGACCGCAGCCTCGGCGAGTTCGGCCTCGCGCTCGGGATCGCCTTCCAGATCGCCGACGACATCCTCGATTGCTCCGGCGAGACGATCGAGACAGGGAAGATCGCCGGCACCGACCTGCGCGAGGGAACGCCGACGCTGCCGCTGATCCTGGCCGCACGCGAGGACGACTCGGTCCGCCGAGCGCTCGCCGGAGGCCCGCTCGACGGAGCGCTGATCAAGGTCGGCGAGACCGACGCGCTCGACCGCTCGCGCGTCGTGGCGCTCGAGTACGCGGGCCGCGCGCGCGCCTGCCTCGACGGCCATGTTCACCGCGAGGAGCTCGAGGCCCTCACCGACGCCGTCGTCGACCGGGAGTCCTGATGATCCGCCTCGGCCGCATCTCCTACGTCAACATGGCGCCGGTCTTCTATCGACTCGACGCCGAGGTCGACGAGGTGCAGGGCGTGCCGACCGACCTCAACGCCCGCCTCGTCGCGGGCGAGATCGACCTCGCGCCGATCTCCTCGATCGAGTACGCGCGCAATGCCGACCGGCTGCGGCTCCTGCCGCGCCTCTGCGTCTCGTCCGAGGGCGCGGTCGACTCGATCCAGCTCGTCGCGAAGCGGCCGCTCGAGCAGGTGCGCACGGTCGCCGTCACGCCCGAGAGCGCGACCTCGGTCGTCCTGACGAAGGTGCTGCTGCCGGAGGCCGCGCACGTTCCGCTCGGCGAGGAGGCCGATGCGCGGCTGCTGATCGGCGACGCGGCGCTGAAGAGCGCGTTCGAGGACCCGACCCCGCACTACGACCTCGGCCGCCTCTGGCTCGAGCGGACGGGCCTGCCGATGGTGTTCGCCGTCTGGGCCTGCCGCGAACCCGGGCCGCCCGGTCTACTGGAGCTCGAGCAGGCGCTGGTCGAGTCGGTCCGCCTGGCCCGCGCCGAGCCCGAGCAGCTCGCGTACGAGTCGAGCGAGCGCTACGGCTATCCACCCGGCTTCCTCGCGCGCTACTTCGAGAAGCTGCGCTACCGCTTCGGCCCGCGCGAGCGAGCCGGCCTGCTCACGTTTCTGGAGCTGGCCTGCGACGTGGGCGAGCTGGAAGAGGTCCCGGAGCTCCGCTTCGTGGCCCGCGCAGAAGCGACGGTCTGACGCTCGGGTGCGACAAGCCTGGTCGTCCAGTCGAGCGGCCTGTCCGCTAGGGCCGCTGTCGCGGTGATCAGCTTTCGCTACACAGGGGGTATCGTTCGCTGCGATGAGATTCCTCGAGAAGTTGCGCAAACGGCGGGATGCCAGGCGCCGTGAGCATGCGGAGAAAGAAGCAGAAGAGCTCGCAGCCGAGCAGCGCGAGGAGGCCGAGGAGCTCTGGGAACGCAAGGACGCCGTGAGCGACGAGCGCCTGGAGAACGACTTTCCCTCCCGCGGCGGCGGCTACATCGGCCGCTAGCTTCCTACGGAGATTGGGTCTTCGGGCTTCGCCAGACCGCGTTCACGAGAACGTAGAACTTCAGCGCAGCCGAGAGTACGAACCAGAGCCCCGAGCAGGCAGGAGATCAGTGCGCCCGCGATTCGCAGCGGGTCGGGCTCTGCGAGCAGCACCGCCGCCGTCCATCCGCACGCTGCTGCCCCGAGAAGCATCGCCAGCGCCGTCGAGAGGATCTGGAATGTCATCCCGAGACGAACGCTGTACCTGCGGACGAATGGCCCTGCGAGGAGAAGCACCAAGACCGCGCCGACGAGGATCCAACGTGCTGTCTCCATGCGCGAAGGTCAGTCCTCAGGGGCCCAGTCCAGGGCGATCTTCCACTCGCTGCGCAGCACGGCCGCGTAGACCTCGCCGGCTTTCGCCGACCCGTGCGTGGCGTCGAGAATCGCCTGCATCCGCGCCGCTCGCGCCGGTAGGCCCCGCTTCCGCGGAACCTCGCCGAGGAGCTCCCAGTTGCCCTCCGCCACCTGGCGGAGGACGACGAAGCCCGGTGCAGTCGCTTTCCCGGTCACGTTGCTGGACTCGGCAGCTTAGGGCAGGGAGAGCTGAGTCGGAGCAGGCGGCTGCTCGGGCACAATTTCGAGGTGGGTTCTCGTCGGCGCCGAAGGCTGATCGTTCTCGCCGCGATCCTCGTGGAGCCGATCGCGATGTGGCTCCGCGGCTACCCGATCGGCGGCAGGCTCGTCGTTCGCTGTCGGGAGGGCCACCTCTTCACGACCATCTGGATCCCCGGAGCCTCGCTCAAGGCTCTTCGCCTTGGCTGGTGGAGAGTCCAGCGCTGTCCGGTCGGCCAGCACTGGTCGATCGTCACACCCGTCAGGGAAATCGATCTGAGCCGGCGCCAACGACGGCTGGCCGCGAGGCAGAGGGACACCTGGGTCCCGTGACGAGGGTCGCCCACGCCGTCACTCGAGGATCACGCCGCTCACGACGAGCCGCGTGACATTGCGCAGGTGCCTTCGTTCGACCTTGACGAGGTGATACGCGCCGGCGGCGACGGTGACGAACGGAACTGCGCGGGCGTGTCGGGCCGGGGCTGCGGCCGCCGTGAGCGGCAGCGCCAGGATCAGGATCCCGACGACCGTGAAGCGTGCGCGCACGCCCGAAGCGTGAAGGCGCTGCTCGGCGATGTCAAAACCTCGCGCGAGTAGGGTTTGCAACGGGAGAATCCTTGAGGCTCGAGCCGCTGTACCGGATCCGTTTCGCGTATCCCGAGGGCTGGACGGTCGGGCTCGAGGGCGGCTGGGAGCAGCATCTCTTCCTGGCCGAGGGGCGCTGCGAGGGCTCGATCAGCGGCCGCTTCCGGGGCGCGAACTTCCCGCTCCGGCGCACCGCGGAGGGGCCGTTTCGACCCGACTTGCGCGCGGCTATCGAGACCGACGACGGGGCGACGATCATGTTCGAGTGCCACGGCTACGGACGCGCCTACCCGCCCGGGCGCCGGCAGATCGTCGGCGCGGTCTTCCATCTCAGCGACGCCGAGCAGTACCGCCGGCTCAACGACGCCGTCTGCGTCTGCGTCGGCGAGGTGCGGGCGCCAGGTAACGGCGAGGGGGAGACCGAGCTCGTGCTCGACGTCGCCGAGCTCGTCTGGGAGCCGATCGCCGACTAGCTCGTGTCGAAGCAGCCGTCGAAGACGAAGAGCGGGTTGGGCACGAAGCCGTGGCCGCGGCGGCGGATTGTCGCCGGCCCGATCACCGAGGGCGGTCCCTCGGCCGTGTAGCACCCGTTGGCCCTGACGTTGACGTCGAAGCCGATCGGCATCTGCTGGGCCTGGTGGCCGACCACGCTGAGGGTGCAGTGCCAGTCGTCGCCCTGGCCGCTGTACGGGGTGCTCACCCCGCGCCGCTTGCAGGACGGGAGCACGTAGAGGCTCGCTCCGGCCGGCAGGCGGTGCCCTTCCAGCTGTTGCTGGTAGACGGCGAGGTTCGAGAACGTCGCCGAGATCGAGGTCTCGAGCCGGCCCGCCGTCACGCCCTTCGGGCCCCAGTTGGACGCGAACGCAAGCAGGGCGAGGACGGCCGCGCCGATCGCCAGCGCACGGGCGGGGACGACCCAGCCGCTTCGGCTGCCGCCCGCTTCCGGGCCGGCGAAGTCGCGTCGCAGCAGCACGATCCAGGTGACGCCGAGGCAGGCGACGATGTACCCGATGGAGACGGCCAGGCCGCGCTCCAGCGGGCGGTGGAACGGATGGGCCACGAACAGCCCGTGCCAGGCGTCGAACGCGCTCGCGAGCAGGAGCGTCCGGACGATGTCGCCTCTGCCGACCAGCGCCAGGAGCTGCATGCCGACGCCCACGACGACCGGACCGAGCACGCCCATCACGCTGCTGCGCGTCGTGACGGAGAGCAGGATCGCGAGCGCCACGAAGCCGAGCACGGGCACGAGCGAGACGAGCCAGCTCAGCAGCACGAGCCCGAGCGAGTGCCCGGGCGGGAGCAGCGTGCCCGACAGGCCGACCAGCGACTGGGCCCCGACGGTCAGGACTCCCGCGGCCAGGCTGCTGAGCGCGAGCATCGTCACGATCCCGACCGCGCACGCCGCCGCGGCGAGCGTCTTGCCGACGAAGATGCTGCGCCGGTCGCAAGAGCGCGTGAGCAGCGTCTTCCACGTGTCGTGCCGGTCCTCGCCGGCGAACACGTCGCCCGCGACGAGGCCCGCGAGCACCGGGAAGCCCCACGAGCCCGCGAAGCCGAGCACCACCAGCGGCAGCGCGAAGCCGGACTGGTGAACCCAGCGGCCGAAGAGCGTGTCGGCCGGGATCGCGGACTGGATCCTCAGCACGGCCGCGAACGCGAACGGGCCGAGCAGGCAGACTGCGGCCACCGCGCGAACCGGCAGCTGGGCGAGCAGCTTGCCCAGCTCGACCCTCACGGCCTGGCCGACGCCCGTCCTGACGGGCTCGGTCTCGAGCGGGACGGCGAGGTTCCCGAGCAGCGGCGATGTGAGCGACCGGCTCATTGCGACGTAGGAGACGTCAGTGCGAAGAACATCGACTCGAGCGGGCTCTCGACCAGCTCGAGCCGGCGGGCGGCCACGCCTGCCTCTCCGAGCGCGAGCACGTAGGCGTCGAGCTGCTCGGTTCCGGCCGTCACCCGGAGGCCTTCCTCGGCGTCGGGCTCGGCCTCGACGTCGGGGAGCGAGCGAACGAGCTCGAGCGCGCGGCGGTCGTCGCTGGTGACCAGCCGGTGCGCGGGCACCGGAGCTTCGGCCCGGAGGCGATCGAGCGGCCCGTCCCAGACGACACGGCCGGTTCGCATGATCGTCACGGTCCCGGAGAGGCTCTCGACCTCGGCCATGTCGTGGCTGCTGAAGAGCACCGTGACTCCGCCCGCCGCGAGCTCCCGCAGGAGGAGCCGCATCTCCCGGGTGCCCTCGGGGTCGAGGCCGGCGGTCGGCTCGTCCAGGAGCAGGAGCCGCGGCCGTCGCAGGAGCGCCGCTGCGAGGCCGAGGCGCTGGCGCATACCGGTCGAGAACGTCCCGACCTTTCGGCGGGCGTGCGCTGACAGGCCCACCAGCTCGAGCGCCTCGCCGACCTGACGCGTCGCGTCGAGCCCGTCGAGCCGGGTGAGCAGCTCGAGGTTGCGGCGCGCCGAGAGGTACGGGTAGAAGCGCGCGTCCTCGACGAAGCCCGCCACGCCGTCGAGACCGTGCCCGTCCGCGTTCTGCAGGCGGCCGAGGAGGCTCACGTCGCCGCTCTCGGGGTGGATCAGCCCGAACATCAGGCGCAGCAGCGTCGTCTTGCCCGCGCCGTTCGGCCCGAGGAGCCCGCGGATCTCTCCGGCCTCGACGTGGAGGTCGACGTTGTCGACCGCTCGAATCTCCCCGAATCGCTTGACCAGACCCCGCGCCTCGACCGCGGCCGACATCTGCGGGACACTAGCTACCAGTCGAGGAAGCTCGGCGCAGTTCCCCCGTGCCGTGCCGTCAGGCGTCAGGAAGGCTCGCGCAGGCGATGGCGGTTACGCTCAGCTGCATGGAGAACCTCACCGCAGAGCAGGGCTTCCACGCCATGTTCCTGTTCCTGGATCAGTACGACCGTGAGATGAGCGGGACGGCCAACGTTCGTGACGTTCTCAGCGACTTAAACCCGGCGGTCGATGGGAAGTCGAGCGACCCGGCTGCGTGGACGGACTGGCTTCGCGTCGTGAACCAGGCGACAAGCGGCTGACCGTCGGGTGACATTCCCGCACGCTGGCCCAGGCCATTACAGGCCTCCTCCTCCCACGGGGAGCGTCGCCGTCGCTCTCTCGATGGCGGCGACCATCCACGATTCGACGGGCGCTGGGGGGTCGTGGTGCTCCGGCAACTCCTCGACCTCGGCGCGGCTCAGGC
>DATIXI010000022.1:0-15274 GCA_035518635.1 Gaiellaceae bacterium | reverse complement strand
CGAAGGCGTACGCGATGGAGATGCGAGGACGCCAGATGCGCGGGTGGCTGCGAGTCGACGCGGAGGACGTGCGAATGAAGCGCGAACTGACCGGTTGGGTCGAACGCGCCACCGCGTATGCGCGGTCGCTCCCGCCGAAGCGATAGACCGAGAAGGCGCCGACCAGATTCGAACTGGTGTACGGGGCTTTGCAGGCCCCTGCCTAACCTCTCGGCCACGGCGCCGGGGCGCTCATCGTAGCGTCGAGTAGCTGGATCTAAAGAAGGTCGAGATCGTCCTCGTCGGGCTCGTCCTGATGGCGAGCGCGGTAGACGAGAAACGCGGCCGCGAAGAGCGGCACCGCCAGCAAAAGCCAGAGGTCGGCCCAGGCGACGGAAAGCCAGAGCGCGACCGCCGTGGCGGCCGCGCTCCAGCGAAGTGCCCGCTGTTCGCGAGCGGTCAAGTTCGAATAAAGGTCACGCAACATCAAGGAAGGACGTTAGCGACGCTCTCGATTGCGTTTCGCACGTTGTCGGAAAGGAGCGTGATCGCTCCGATCACCGCGATGGTGATGACGGCAAGAACGACGCCGTACTCGGCCATCGTCTGTCCGTCCTCGCGGCGCTTGAGCGCGTCGGCCGCGTCGGCGGCGGACGCCTGCATGAAGGCGAAAAGCTTGAGCATGAGTTCACCTCCCTTCGCATGTTCGGGGAGGGTCGACAGCTCGGTTGTGAAGTGAGGACGGTCGTATGGCTCCACGCCGCGATCCCTCCGATGCGTCTGGTGGCGGAGCCGCACCGCCCTGTCTAGTGCTGGTTTCATCGGCGGATTCCCCTGATCCGCCGCATCCCTCGGGAGGGCTATTCGATCCGCTTGATCAAGCGGTTCAGCAGGCGTTCAGGCGCGAAACGCGCCGTCTGGTGCCGGGCTCAGCGCTGGCTTGCGGCCGCCGGCTGCCGTGGCGGCGACGGTGGCTCGGCCCCGGGCGGGGCCTCTGAGTGCCCGACCGTCGTGCGCAGCGGGACCTCCTTCAGGAGCCACGAGAGCCCGAACGGGATGACCGTCATCGCCACCCCCCAGAGGAAGACGCCGTGGAGCGAGTGCGCGAACGCCTGGAGGAAGACGTCGTGCACGGCGGGCGGCAGGTGGCGCACCTGCTCCGGGTTCAAGTGCACTCCGCCGCCGAGGTGCGCCGTGAGGCTCGGCGGGAGCTTGGCGAGCTGGGCCGAGAGGCCGGAGGCGAAGATCGCCCCGAAGATCGCGACGCCGAACGAGCCGCCGACCGAGCGGAAGAATGTCGCCGTCGAGGTGACGACGCCCATGTCCTCCGGCCGCGCGGCGTTCTGGACGACGAGCACGAGCACCTGCATCACGAGGCCGATCCCGACGCCGACGACGAGCATGTAGAGCGACGCGAGCCACGGCGAGGTCCCGACCCCGAGGCGCGAGAGCAGAAACATGCCGCCGACGAGCACCGCCGTCCCCGCGATCGGGAACGGCTTGTACCGGCCGATCCGGCTGATGATCCGGCCGGAGGCGACGGCGGCGACGAGCAGGCCGGCCATCAGCGGCAGCAGCCGAAGCCCGGAGCTCGTCGGGCTCGCGCCGTAGACGAGCTGGAGGTAGAGCGGGATGAACACGATCGCGCCGAACATCGCCATCCCGATCGTGAACCCCATCGCGCTCGCGACGTTGAACACGCTCGAGCGGAACAGCGTCAGCGGGATGATCGGCTCGACCGCGCGGCGCTCCTGCCACACGAAGGCGGCGAGGAGCAGGACGCCGAGGACTCCGAGGCCGATGATCGTCGACGAGCCCCAGGCGTACTGGTTGCCGCCCCAGGTCGTGAGCAGGATCAGCGACGCGACGCCGCCACCGAGGAGCGCAGCGCCGAAGTAGTCGATCCGATGCTTCGTCCGCCGCGAGGGCAGGTGGAGCCGGAGCGCCACGATCGCGACGGCCAGGATCCCGACGGGGAGGTTGACGTAGAAGACCCAGCGCCAGGAGAGGTTGTCCACGATGAAGCCGCCGAGGAGCGGCCCGGCGACCGAGGCGACCGCGAACACGGCGCCGATCAGGCCCATGTAGCGGCCCCGCTCCCTGGGCGGGACGATGTCGCCGATGATCGCCTGCGCGCCGACCATCAGGCCGCCGGCGCCGATTCCCTGCAGCGCGCGGAAGCCGATCAGCTCGCCCATCGACTGCGACAGCCCGGAGAGCATCGAGCCGACGAGGAAGATCACGATCGCAGCCTGGAAGACGGGCTTGCGCCCGCGCATGTCGCCGAGCTTGCCGTAGATCGGCGTCGAGATCGTCGCGGCGAGCAGGTACGAGGTGACGACCCAGGAGAGGTGGTTCAGGCCGCCGAGGTCGCCGACGATCGTGGGCAGCGCCGTCGAGACGATGGTCTGGTCGAGCGCTGCCAGGAACATGCCGAGCATCAGGGCCGCGAAGACGGTCCAGAGTGCGCGCCCCGTCAGCCGCTCCTCGTGTGCCGGGCTCACCGGCGCCTCCCGGCCGCGCGGTCGAGCTGGGCTCGCGTGAGCGGCGGCCGCGGAAGCGGAGAAGCAGCCTCGGCGCGCAGGCCGTCGAGCTGTAGCGCCAGCTGGCGGCGCCAGGCCTCGGGCGCGATCGCCGCGGTCGTCTCGATCACGCGGTCGACCGTCCAGAAGACGAGCGGCATGTCCTCGGGCGCGAAGTCCCTGCGCAACGACCTCTGGCTCTGTGCGCGCTCGATCATGCGCCGCAGCAACGGCTGCATCCGGGCGCGCATGGCGTCGGCGCGCGGGCCGTGCTGCGCGGCGATGACGTCCTTCAGCCCGCGGTTCTCGACGCGCAGCGCGAAGACCTGCTCGAGGAATCCGCGAAGCCCGGCCCAGGCGTCGTCCTCGGCGAGGGCCAGCTCCGCCAATCCGACGACCTCGTCGAACGCGTCCTCGAGCACGGCGTCGATCAGCTCCTCCTTGGTCGGGAAGTGTCGGTAAAGCGTTCCCATCCCCACGCCCGCCTCGCGCGTGATGTCGTCGACCGAGGCCTCGAGGCCGTCGCGCGCGAAGAGCGCTCGCGCGGCGGCGACGATGCGCTCGCGGTTCCGCTGCGCGTCGCGGCGTAGGGTCTTCGTTCGGCTCTCGGTCGCGCTCGTCACGGTCACAGTGTAACTAATAAGCGGAGCGCCAGCTCCGCTTATTCCAGCTAGCCCAGCGCGCGCAGCCCGGCGATGTCCTCGAACGTCGGCTCCCAGGCCCCCGCGGCCGCGTTCGCCCGCACCTGCTCGGGCTTCGTCGCGCCCGCGATCACCGACACGACAGGCGCCTGCGCGGCGAGCCCGCCGATCGCGACTTGGAGCAGCGACACCCCGCGCTCGACAGCGAAGGCCTCGAGCGCCTCGAGGAGGTCGTACTGCTCGTCGTCGATCTCCCTGCCGTGGAGGCGGGTCCCCGCCGGCGCGGGCTCGCCGCGGCGGTATTTCCCGGTCAGGAGGCCGCTCGCGAGCGGGAAGTACGGGATGAAGCCGAGCCCGAGGCGCTCGCAGGCCGGCAGGAGCTCCCGCTCGGCCTCGCGCTCGAGCCAGGAGTACTCGCTCTGCTCCGAGACGTAGGCCTCCTGGGCGAGCGAGACCGCCTCCTCCATCCGCTCGGCCGAGTAGTTGGACGTCCCGTAGGCGCGGATCCTCCCCTCGCGCACGAGCTCGTCCAGCGCGCCGATCGTCTCGGCGAGGGGTGTGTCCGGATCCTCCTGGTGGTGCTGGTAGAGGTCGACGTGATCGGTCCGGAGGCGGCGCAGGCTGCCTTCGAGCGCACCACGGATCGCCTCGCGCGCTCCTCTGCCGCTGCCCGCCGCGCCGCCCCCGCCGAACTTGGTTGCGAGCACGACCCGGTCGCGCCGGCCGCGCAGCGCCTCGCCCAGAAACGCCTCGCTGCGCCCGTCCCCGTAGCTCTCGGCCGTGTCGAGGAACGTCACGCCGACCTCGAGCGCCGCGTCGACGACGGCCCGTGTCCCAGCCTCGTCGACCCGCCGGCCGAAGTTGTTGCAGCCGAGCCCGACGACCGAGACCTCGAGCGGGCCGAGCGTCCGCGTCCTCACGAGCCCAGCTTCGAGGGCGTCGTCATCCCCCAGGCAGACAGCTGGCGCGCGATCACGTCGAAGTCGACGGTGGCCGAAGCGCCCGAGGCGGCGACCTCGATCCCGCTCCCCGTGATGTCGACCGGCATGGTCGTCGAAGGACCGGCGTTCAGAGCGAGCAGGGTCTTCTTGGCGATCTTCGTCAGCGCGAGCTGATGGCGGCGGAGGTAACCGGCGAGGCTTCTGAACATCTCTGCCCGAAGATGCTTTCAAACAGCCCCGGTTCGCGGGCAGGGCAGGGGCAGCCGTGGGCGGCACGAGGACCCGACAGCTCCAAAACGGGTGCGCCCCTACCCCGGATCTGCGAGCCTGTGAAGGCTCACGAGCTCGGGCATCGGCTCTTGCACGAGAGGAGGTCGAGATGGGAACGGTGGTGGTCGGCGTGGACGGTTCGGAGGGTGCGCAGGAAGCGCTTCGATTCGCTGCCTCAGAGGCGCGGCTCCGGGGCGACCGGCTACGGGTCGTCACCGTCTGGCACGTCCCGACGATCGCCTACAGCGGAGGGCTCGGGCCCGCCGTCGGCTTCAGCGAGTTCGATGAGGATGCGCGTGCCAGGCTGGGGGCTGCTCTCGAGGCCGCCGGTGATGAGGTCGCGGGACTCGAGGTCGAGCGCGTGGTCCGCGAGGGACAGCCCGCTCTCGAACTCGTCGAAGAGGCCCGCGACGCCGACCTCCTCGTCGTGGGCTCACGGGGACACGGGGGCTTCGTCGGACTCCTGCTCGGCTCCGTCGGCCAGCAGTGCGCCCAGCACGCACCCTGTCCGGTCGTCATCGTCCACAAGCACGGCGGCTCGGCCCGGTCGTGAGCGGACTGCGAGCGCCACGGCCGGGCGGGAGCGACGCTACTCCTGGCGGCCGAAGGTGACTGCAGCGGCGCCGAGCAGGAGGGCGCCGAGCAGAACCACGACGAGGATGTCCTCGAAGGCGTGCGTCGTGTGCCCGAGGACCTCGACGCCGAAGAGCTGGTTCGGAGTGCCAGTGGCGGGAACCTGACCCTCGAGGAAGAGGCGGCGGATCGCGTCGACGCCGTAGGTGAGCGGGTCGAGCTTGGAGACGACGGCCATCCACGTGGGGACGTTGTTGACCGCGAAGAAGATTCCTGCGAGAAACGTGAGCGGGAAGATCACGATCTGCATCACGAGCTGGAAGCTCTGCTGCGAGTGCATACGCGAGGCGATCAGGAGTCCCAGGCCGGACAAGGCGAAGGAGATGACGAGCAGCAGCGGCACGAGCTCGAGCACGAGCATCACGCTGACGTGCACCCCGATGAAAGGCGCCAGCAAGAGCAGGATGAGCGCCTGCCCGAGGGCGATAGTCGCCGCCCCGAGCGCCTTGCCGAACACGATGCCGGCCGGGCTGAGCGGCGCCACGAGCACCTCCTTCAAGAACCCGAACTCGCGGTCCCAGACCACGGAGAGGCCGGACATGAGCGAGCTCATGAAGACGGTCATGGCGATGATCCCGGGGTACATGAACTGGAGATAGTCGACCCCGCCCGTGAGCCTGCCCATCGAGCGATTCAGGCCGGCGCCGAAGATGACCAGGAACACGAGCGGCATTGCGAGCGAGGAGATCACCCGCGCCCGCTCCCGCACGTAGCGGAGGAGCTCGCGGTACGCGATCACCCAGGCTCCGCGCACTACGACCTCCATGCTCAGCGCCCCCTCATGCGTGCCATCCTCCGGAGCTGCGCGAGCTCGTCGGCGTGCTCGTCCCGGATCGCCCGGCCCGTGAGCTCGAGGAAGACGTCGTCGAGCGTCGGCCGCCGGACCCCCACTGCGAGCAGGGGCACGGGGAACTCTCGAACGAGCCCTGGGAGGAACTCCTCGCCGTGTGCGACCGTGAAGGAGACGGTCCCGTTCGCCGGTTGCGGGCTGAGTCCGTACCGTCTCTCCAGCTCCTCGGCCGCCGCCGCGTTGTCCTCGGCGCGGAGAGTCACGACGTCCCCGCCGACGGAGTCCTTCAACGCCTCGGGCGTGTCGAGCGCGACGATCTCTCCGTGGTCGATCACGGCAAGACGGTCGCAATGCTCTGCCTCGTCCATGTAGTGGGTGGTGAGGAAGATCGTCACCCCCTCTCGTCTCCGGAGCTCGAGCACGTACTCCCAGATCCGGTTGCGGGTCTGCGGGTCGAGCCCGAGCGTCGGCTCGTCGAGGAAGAGGACGCGCGGGCGGTGGAGGAGCCCGCGGGCGAGCTCGAGGCGGCGCTTCATGCCACCCGAGTAGTCGCGGACGGGGTCCTTCCGCCGCTCCCAGAGCTCCATCAACTCCAGCAGCGCGCGCATCCGCTGCTCGCGCTCGCGCTTGGGCACTCCGTAGGCGTAGGCGTGGAAGCGGAGGTTCTCCTCACCGCTCAGGTACTGGTCGAGAGTGGGATCCTGGAAGACGAGCCCGATCGAGCGGCGCACGGCGAGGCGCTCCCGTACGACGTCGTGACCGGCTACGAGCGCCGAGCCCGACGTCGGACGCAGCAGTGTGCAGAGCATGCCGATGGTCGTCGTCTTGCCGGCTCCGTTCGGGCCCAGGAAGCCGAACACCTCGCCCTCCGAGATCTGGAAGGACACGCCCCGGACGGCATCGACTTCTCCGAAACGGCGAGCGAGCTCCGAGGCGACCACGACCGAGCCGCGAACCTCCTGCGCGGACTCCCCGCCCGCGGGGACACGCCACGCATCGACGGTCGCGCTCATGTCGCAACTGTCGTCTCGGCCTGGCGCTGCCGCATCGGTACGGATCCCTACGAGGCGTACGGGAAAAGACCGATCGCGCCTTGCCGATCCTTCGCCGTTCCGAGAACCATGGCAGACCATCCGTAGTTGGAGGCACTCCGGTCGGTGGCCGCACCGATGCGGCCGGGGCCGGAGCACGAGAGATTGAGGTCGCATCCCGGCGAGGGATGCCCTCTCGATGTCAATGGAGGTGATGGTGCGCGCTCTCGGCGAGTTGGCGGTTCGTGCGCCGCGGCGGGTGCTCGCAGCCGCCGCAGCATTCGCCGTCGTCGCGGTGACCTTCGGCCTCGCCACCCCGCACCTGCTGGGCCGCGGATCGAACGACTTCGTCGCGCACGGGAGCCAGAGCCTCCGCGCCGAGCGCGCGGTCGAGTCGGCGTCCGGAATCTCGGCGGCGCCGCAGGTCCTCGTGCTCGTCCGCCGCCCGTCGCCGCAGCGGCTCGCGCTGGTCGCTGCGGCGATCCGCGCAGAGCCGGTGTTTCCGGTGATCGCCGCCCCGCTGCGCTCGAGGGACGGCAAGGAGGTGCTGCTCGCCGCCTACGCGAAGGCCGGGGTGTCGCAGCGCGTCTGGCGAGAGGGCGCCGAGCGCGTCGAGCGCCGGCTGGCGGGGATCGACGGCGTTGCGGTGGGTGGAACGGCCCTTGCCGTCGTCCAGGTGAACCACCAGGTGCAGCACGACCTGACATTCGCGGAGGAGATCGCCTTCCCCCTGCTCTTCCTGCTCGCGCTCTGGGTGTTCCGCAGCTTCGTCGCCGCGCTCCTTCCGCTGATCTGCGGGGCGCTGACGATCCTGGGCGGGCTGCTCGTCCTCCGCGTGGTCGACCTCGCGACGCCGGTCTCGACCTACGCGCTCAACATCGTCACGGGCATCGGGCTCGGCCTCGGGATCGACTACAGCCTCCTCCTCGTCTCTCGTTACCGGGAGGAGCTCGCCCGGGTCGGCCCACGTCCGGACGCTGTGCGTCGCACGACCGCAACTGCAGGCCGCACGGTCGCGTTCAGCTCGTTCACGGTCGGGGCGGCGATCGCGACTCTCGCGGTCTTCCCGCTCGGCTTCCTCCGCTCGATGGGCATCGCCGGCGGGCTCGTCGCGCCCCTTGCCGGATTGATCTCGCTGACCGTCCTGCCCGCGCTCTTCGTGCTTCTCGGGGAGCATGTCAACGCGCTCTCGCCCAGCCGCTGGCGGCGCGCGGCCGAGCGCGCAGCCCGCGGCGAGCGCGGCGGTTGGTACCGGCTGGCGCAGGCGTTGATGCGACGGCCCGTGCCCGTCGTGATCGCCGCCACCGCGCTGCTCGTCGTGCTGGCGGTGCCGTTCTTCTCCATCCGCTTCACGGGCGTCGACGCCTCGGTGCTGCCGCCGAAGCTCTCCTCGCGAGTCGTTGACACCGCGCTCCGCCGCGACTTTCCGACGACCGCCGTCTCGCCCGCCTATGCGGTCCTCCGCGGTACGGCAGCCGACGCGGGTGCATACGCCGCTTCCGTCCGGGCGCCGCTCGTTCTGCCGCCGCGGCGGCTCGCCCCTCGGGTGTGGGAGATTCAGGCGGCCTCCGGCAAGCCGTTCCTCGACCCGGCGTCGCAGCGCCTCGTCCGGCAGATGCGCGCGCTGCCAGGCGGCGCGCTCGTCGGCGGAGCGACGGCCCAGTTCCTGGACCAGAAGCACGCGCTCGGGACGGAGCTGCCACTCGCAGCGGCGCTGCTCGCGACGGTGACCTTCGCGCTGCTCTGGGCCGCGACCCGATCACTCGTGCTGCCCCTGAAGGCTCTGCTGATGAACGTGCTCACCCTCTCGGCGACGTTCGGGATCCTCGTCTTCGTCTTCCAAGACGGCCGACTCGAAGGACTGCTCGACTACCGCGGCCAGAACGCGCTCGAGCTGACGCAGCCGGTTGTGCTCTTCGCGGTCGCCTTCGGGCTCGCGACCGACTACGGAGTCTTCCTGCTCACGCGCATCAAGGAGGCGTGGGACAGCGGGCTTCCGAACAGAGAGGCGGTCGCCGTCGGGCTCGAGCGCACCGGCCGCATCATCACGGCGGCCGCACTGCTCTTCTGCGTCGCTGTCGGCGCGTTCGCGACCTCGCAGGTCATCATCGTCAAGGAAGTCGGAATCGGGATCGCGATCGCCGTCCTGATCGATGCGTCGATCGTGCGCGCGCTGCTTGTCCCGTCGTTGATGGCGATTCTCGGCCGCTGGAACTGGTGGCCGGCGTCGCGGCCGACCCCGCACGCGAGGGTCCCCACCGAGCCGCCGAAGGCCGGCGCCGGCTCCGGCTCGGTGTACGCCGACACTTGAGTTGCGTAATCTTTGCGTCATGCAAGAAATTTCGGGCGCAACGCTCGTGGACGAGCTCGAAGCCCTGTTCACGCTGCTCGCCAGAACCGGGAGCGGCCTCGCGGACGAGACGGCGCTGACGGCGACACAGCGGCTCGTGCTCATCGAGCTCGTTGCGTCGGGGCCGCTGCGCCTCCGCGCGCTCTCCGAGCGGATCGGCGCAGCCGACCCCACGGTGAGCCGAGCCGTCGGAGGCCTCGTCGGGCAGGGGCTGGTCGAGCGCCAGGCTGACCCGAGCGACCGCCGCGCCGTTCTGCACCTCGTGACGCCGAAGGGCCGGCGGCGAGTGGAGCGTCGACGGGCCGAGGTTGCCTCTGCCCTCGACGAGGCCCTGGAGCGCCTCACGCCCGGGAACCGCGCAAACCTTCTCGAGGCGATCAGCGGGCTCAACGTCGAGCTGCGCGTTCCGGGGAGTGAAGGCTCGACGCGCTATCCGACGGTGCTCGCCTCCCGGTGAGCGGCGAGAAGCGGAGCCGCCCCGCCGTCACGCTGGCCGTCCTCTCGGTGGCCGGGCTTGCCTACGCCGTGCTCAGCTCGGCGGTGGTCCCCGCGCTCCCGACGATCCAGCACAGCCTGAACGCGAGCGAGACGGGCGTCACCTGGCTCCTGACGGGATACCTCCTTTCGGCGTCGGTGGGGACGGCGATCCTCGGCCGTCTCGGCGACATGCACGGGAAGGAGCGGGTGCTCCTGTACACGCTGGTGATCCTCGCGGCGGGGACGCTGCTCGCCGCCGTCTCGACCTCGCTCGGCGTGCTGATCGTCGCCCGCGTGATCCAGGGCGTGGGCGGCGGGATCTTCCCGCTCTCGTTCGGGATCATCCGCGACGAGTTCCCGGCCGAGCGCGTCCCGGGGAGCATCGGGCTCATGTCGGCGATCCTCGGGATCGGCGCGGGCTTCGGGATCGTCCTCGGCGCCCTGATCGTCGAGCACCTTCCCTGGCAGTGGCTCTTCTGGATGCCGCTCGCCGTGGTCGTCGTGGCCGCGATCGGCACCTGGCGCTTCGTCCCGGAGTCGCCGGTGAGGGTTCCTGGCCGCCTCAACTGGCCCGCGGCGATCCTGATGAGCGTCGGGATCTCGACCGTGCTGATCGGGATCAGCTATGCGACCACCTGGGGCTGGGGCTCCCCGAAGACGCTCGGCCTGCTCGCTGCCGGCCTGCTCGTGTGCTGCGCCTGGATCGCGGTGGAGGTGCGGAGCCGCGAGCCGCTGATCGACATGGCGATGATGCGGATCCGCGGGGTCTGGACGACGAACCTGACGGCGTTTCTGCTCGGTGCGGGCCTGTACTCCTCGTTCATCGTCTTCCCGCAGCTGGCCCAGCTGCCGAAGAGCACGGGCTTCGGCTACGGCGCGTCGATCGTGCTCTCGGGCGTCTACCTGTTGCCGTCGACCCTCGGGATGGTCGTCGTCGGCTCGGCTGCCGGGCCCATCGCCAGGCGCTTCGGCTCGAAGAGCGCCGTCGTAGCCGGCTCCGCGATCACGGCGCTCGCCTTCGCCCTGCTCGCCCTCCAGCACGCGCACCCGTACGACATGCTGGTGAGCGCGGCGCTGATGGGAATCGGGATCGGCCTCGCGTTCGCCGCCCTCGGGAATCTGATCGTCCAGGCCGTCTCGCCCGAGCAGACCGGTGCCGCGGCGGGCATGAACACCGTCATGCGCACGATAGGCGGCGCGATCGGCGGCCAGCTCGCGGCCACGCTGATCGCCGGCAACACCGCCCCCGACGGGCTTCCGACGGTGACGGGGTTCACCGAGACCTTCCTGATGGCGAGCTGCTTCCTCGTCGTGTGCACCTTCGCCGCGCTGCTGGTTCCACGGCCCCGCGCACCGCGCCCCGCCCAGGACCTCGAGCCAGCGCTCTCGGTCGCCGACAACTAACGACAACCTCAGCCGCGCACGTATCGCCGGCGGGCCGTGCCGATTGCCTTGATCCTGCCCCCTCGGCCGAGCTCGATCTCCGCCAAGACGACGTGCGGCGCGCGCGACGGAAGCGTGGCCAGCACCTCGATCGCAAACGTCTCGCAGACGCGCGAGTACTCCTGCCCCTCGGGCGCCGGAACCGGGCGCTCGGGCCGCTCCTCGTAGCGCACCGCCACGTAGACGGTCGTCCCGGCAGCGTGCCCGGAGAGGTCTACAACGACCGACCGCGAGACGACGATCTCCTCCCCGCGCCTGTCCAGTGCATACCCGGGCGAGATCGTCACCTCTCGCCTTCCTTGCGGGCTCGCTTTCACCTCGAGGCCGCGGACGATTCCCCAGCCGTGGAGAAAGCGGTTGTGGCGGCGCGCCTTCTCCCGGTGGTAGAGCTGCTCCTGCTCGAGATCGTCGGCGGAGATGGCCTGGCCGGGGAAGTAGCGCGGTCGCTCGCTCACGTCACCGTCGAAAAAACTCGCCGCTCCCCTTCGCACGCGTGTCGCGAAGGGGAGCGGCGTGCGTCTAGCTCTCCTCTACGGGAGGTAGTAGTTCGGGTTCGGCATCTTGAACTGCTTGTCCGTGTAGCCGCCGAAGAGATCGCTGTACTGGTCACCGAAGTCAGCGACGATGTCGTAGCCCTGCGACTCGATGTAGGCACGCGTCCCGGACTTGTACTGGGTGGTCGGGCATGAGACGCCGGCGGTGATGGACGGCCCGCAGAAGTCGGGCGTGTTGAGGTAGGACGGGTACTGGCCGACCGGCGGCTTGGTGAACAGGCCGTCGGTGAACCCGCCGTGGCCGATGTCGATGGGCGTGGGCGCCTGGTAACCGGCGTCGACCTCCGGGATCGTCTGCCCGTTGAGCGTCACCGTGTCGATGTTCGGCAGCCCGGCCGCGGAGTCGCTCTGCAGGTTGGCGATCGTCACGGCGTGCTGCGAGTCGCCCCGGCCGGTGATCCAGAAGATCGCGTAGCCGAGGCCCTTGGCCTGGTTGACCAGATCGACCATTCCGGGCGTTGCCGGGAACATGTTCCCGGTGAACGTGGTGCCGGTCAGGCCGACGAACTGGGCGTTCGTGGTCGGGTTGAAGTCCCAGTTGCTGTAGAGCTCGTAGTTCCAGGTGGTCAGCGTCGTGTCGTCGACGTCGAGCACGATCGCCCGGTTCGGCACCTTCGATTTCGCGTTGAGCCAGTGGGTGCCGCTCGCGGCGACCGACCGCGCCTCGTTCGCGTAGTTGCTGGTCAGGTTCAGCGGCGTGGCCCAGCCCCCGCTGGGCCCCGTTGCCGCGTTCGGAGCGCCGTAGTAGTTCTTGGCCCACGCCCGTCCAACGTCGATGTTCTGCATCTGCGACTCGGTCTTCGGCGTGAACGTGAGATCCGCGGGCTTGAGCGCCGCGACGGCGACCGCGGCGACTGTCGCCAGCCCCGCGATCACGAGCATGATTGCCAGCCACAGCGAGCGCCGCGGCCGCGGGAAACGCTTCATGAGATCCCTTCCTCCTTCGTTCGACTCTCCCCCGATCGAACAACCCTATAACGATGGTCTCCTCGATATAGAGAGACCACATTCAAGGGCCGAGCGGGCTGCGTGCGTGCTCGGGACTTCCTTGACATCGAACTATCTGCCGATACACTCGACGTGAAGTAGTTCGACATCGAGAATATCGATGGGAAGGCTTCAGGTAAGCCTCCCGGGGAGGGGAAGTCAATGCCGGCCGCAGTCGAGAACCGCTATGTCGTCGCACAGCTCGACGAACTCGAGCCCGCGCCGCGGATCGCCCCGGGGGGAACCGACGACAGGAGACAACGTTTCGATATCCGTCGCCGCCTCGACATCACCGCGTTCGGTGTCTCGGCGTTTCGCGCACCGAGCGGCGTCGATGTCATCCGAGAGCACGATGAAACCCTGCTCGGCGAGGCGGGCCAGGAGGAGCTCTATTTCGTCCTCCGCGGTGCCGCCACATTCGAGATCGACGGTGAGGTGGTCGAGGCGCCCACCGGTGCCCTGGTCCAGGTTCAACCGACCGCGAAGCGCAAGGCGACTGCTACGGAGGAGGGCACGACGATCCTCGTCGTGGGCGGAACGTCGGGCGCAGCGTACGAGCCCGCTCCGGAGGAAGCCGCGGAGGCATTCGCCGCCTACAACGCAGGCGACTACGAGACGGCGCTCGCGAAGCAGCTCGTCGTCGTCGAGAAGCAGCCCGACAACGCCGTGGCGACCTTCAACGCCGGCTGCTTCGCGGCACGAGCGGGACGCGCTGACCAGGCGATCGGGTACCTCCGAAAGGCGGTCGAGATCAACGAGCGCATCAAGGAGCTCATCGCCAGCGACGAGGACCTCGATTCCATTCGCGAAGATGAGCGCTTCGCAGAGCTGACGACGTAGGCGCACGCGCTCGGCCGGCGTGACCCACGGTCGTCACCTCTCCGTGGGCAAGGTTTCCCAGTGCGGCATGCGCCTCGCCCTTTCCTGCGCGAGCCTCGTGCGTATCGGCTTTGGGACCAGAGAACTGGGCACGAAGTCGACGGCGCCACTATCGATGCCGATGTCAACGTGGTGGAAAGGTGGAAGCGTGTGGTCGAGGTAGTTGTCGATGGCATAGCCGACCTCTTTTCGGAAGTTCTTCACCGTCCACCCGAGGATCCGCGGCCCGGCGGGGGGGTTGAACGGGTCCTGGTCGGCAGCGACTCCCCAGACTTCAGCCGTTTGGGCAGCCGCTAGCGCGCCGGCGCTGCACGCGCCGGCGTCGGCGAAGACGACGCGCGACCCGCGCTCGATCTGGTTGTCGGCGATCCTCTCGCACACAGAAGGCGGCGAGGAATTGCCGGCATAGCGCTCGAGAACTCTGACGCCGGGGACGGCTTTCCTCGCACCTGAGATGAAGGTGTTCACGACGTTCGAGCTCACTCGCGAGTTGACCAGGATCTCCGAGATCACGACGGGTCGCTTTCCGGAACTGCGTCGCTCGGCCATGAGCGCGCTGAGGAACCCGGCGAGGTAGGCGCCCGGCCCCTCCTGGAAGAACACGTCTCGCGCGTTTCGGTTGTTGCTCACCGCGTTGTAGAGCGTTTTCCCGCCGACGGGGTCGGGGTCGAGGACGACGAACCGCGTGTGAGGGTGCCGCGCGAACTCCCGCGCAAACCGGTTCGCCACGAACTGACCGGCGAGGAGAACGAGCCCGAAGGTGCCGATGCTCTTGCGGTCGCGTTCCGAAAGACCCGCAAGACCCGGCTTCGAGAGATCGATCGCGAACGTCTGCGTTTGTACGCCGTCCTGAGTGTGCGCGCGATCGACCGCGTCCCGGTACTGGGCCGTCGAGGGATCGTCGCTCCAGGGCGGCGAGCTCGGCACGACGAGCGCGACCCGAGGCGGCGCCGAAACGCCCGCTGATCCCTTCGATCTGTCACCGCGCGTGGTCACGACCGCGATCGCAGTACCGGCTGCCACGACCACCACGAGGAGAACGAGCCCGGCCGCAACGATGACCGGACGTTTGCGGCTACGTGCGAGCGGCGGCGCAGCTCCCGGCGGTGACGGCGCATCCGGGGTCTCCACCGCAGCTCGGCCGGCCGGGGCCTCGAGAAGGCTGCGGTAGATCGACTCGGTCTCCGGTGACGGGTAGGCGCCGAGCTCGTCCGCGAGCAGTCGCCGGCACCGCTCGTACACCCGCAGAGCCTCCCCTCGGTTGCCCGCAGCGACGTGCGCCTCCATCAGGCGCCGGTATCCGCTCTCGCTGAACGGCTCGGCCTCGACCGCCAGCCCCGCCCATCGCACGGCCTCCGCCGCTCTGTCCGTGCGGAGGCTTGCCTCGGCCAGGGCGCTCAGCGCCCGCGCACGGATCTCGGCGAGCTCGCGCCGCTTCTCCTCCACCCACGGCCCGTCGTCGCCGGGCAGGAAGGGACTGCGCGTGACGGATTCGGCCAGCCCAGCCGCGGCCGTCGCGCTCTCCGCCTCGCCCACCTCGAGGAATCCCTCTGCTTCCTTCGCCGCGTTCTCGGCCGCGAGCACGTCGACCCAGGTCCCTTCCGGGAGGTCGAGCTGGTAGCAGCCGAAGGCGGCTGTCAGCGCACTCGCGCCGTCGACTCCGCTCTCCGCGAGCACCCCTCGGAGCTTGCTCACGAGCACGCTGAGCGCCTTGTCCCACGTCGCAGGCGGTGCGTCGCCCCAGAGAACGTCCGCGAGCTCGTCTCGCGGCACCGGC
>DATIXI010000021.1:0-15184 GCA_035518635.1 Gaiellaceae bacterium | reverse complement strand
TTGCCGACGCGGTGCCTGCGAGCACGCCCATCAGGCCGCGACTGCCGCTCCCGGCGACCGGCCCCTACAAGATTGCGAGCTTCGACGCCAGGCGCGGTGTGATCCGGCTCGTCCGAAACCCACGCTTCCACCTATGGTCCGCGGTTGCGCAGCCCTCGGCGCACGCAGGTTGCGCCCGACCTCGTCTCGCGCCGGACAGGCAACTACACGTACTGCTTCCTGTCCGCACAGACCGGCTTTACGGGCGCGTGCCTCGACCAGCTCTGGGTCCACTAGCATCACCGGCCGTGCGCGTCGGCGTCGACCTGATCGAGATCCCGCGGATCGCGCGGGCGCTCGAGCGCTATCCGGGCTTCCGCGAGCGCTGCTTCACGGACGCCGAGCGCGCGTACTGCGACAGCAAGCCGAATCCGCCGCAGCACTACGCGGCGCGCTTCGCCGGCAAGGAGGCCATCGGCAAGGCGCTCGGCTCCGGAGTCCTCTTCACGTGGCGTGAGATCGAGATCGCGGGGCGGCCGAAGCCGGGCGTGAGCCTCTCCGGGCGGACGAAGGACTGGGCAGAGCGGGTCGGCGCTGGGAAGATCGAGCTCTCGATGACGCACTCGCGCGAGCTCGCGCAGGCGGTCTGCATCGTCTCCGATGCTTGAGCCGCTCTACACGGCCGAGGAGATGAAGGCGGCCGAGGCCGGGCACGACGTCGACACGCTGATGGCCCGCGCCGGGCGCGCGGTGGCCGAGGAGGCGATGAGCCGCTTCCCGGGCGCGCGGCGCTTCGTCGCTGTGTGTGGCGGCGGCGCGAACGGCGGCGACGGGCGGATCGCGGTCGACGTGCTGAAGGCGGCCGGGCGGGAGGCGGAGGTATCGGACGAGGTCTCCGGCGCGGAGGTGATCGTCGACGCGCTTTTCGGGACCGGCTTCCGCGGCGAGCCTCGCGAGGACGCGGCCCGGAAGATCGAGGCGATCAACTCTGCGGGCGTGCCGGTCGTGGCCGTCGACCTGCCGTCGGGCGTGGACGCGTCCACGGGCGAGGCCGCCGGTGCCTGCGTGAACGCGGACCTGACGGTGACGATGCACGGGCGGAAGGTCGGCCTCGAGGTCGCGCCCGGGCGGTTCAAGGCGGGTGAGGTCTTCATCGCGGACATCGGGCTCGACCCGGTGCAGACCGAGCACGCGCTCGTCACGCCCGAGATCCTCGACCAGGTTCCGCGGCGGCGGACGGAGCAGAACAAGTACACCGCCGGAACCGTGCTCGTCGTCGGGGGCTCGCGCGGCCTCACCGGGGCCCCGTGTCTCGCGGCCGAGGCCGCGTTCCGGGCCGATGCGGGCTACGTCGCGGTGGCGGTGCCCGACTCGACGCTGCCGGTCTTCGAGCAGCGGCTGCTCGAGGCGGTGAAGCTACCGTGTCCCGAGGAGGACGGCCGGATCTCGCCGCTGGCGCTCGACCCGATCGCCGAGTTCGCCGCGAAGGCGGGGTCCGTCGCGCTCGGGCCAGGGCTCGGGCGAGGCGACGGCCCGCAGCAGGTGGTGGCGCGGCTGCTCGCGGACCTCGAGGTGCCGGTCGTCGTCGACGCGGACGCGCTCTTCGGGCTCGAGCCGTTCGAGCGCTCCGGGCCAACGGTGCTCACGCCGCACGAGGGCGAGCTCGCGCGCCTGCTCGGCGAGGAGTCGAGCTGGGTCGCGGCGCACCGGCTCGAGGCGGCGAGGCGGGGGGCGGAGCGGTTCGGCTGCGTCTGCCTGCTGAAGGGAGCGGACACGCTCGTCGCCGCTCCCGGCGAGGGCGTGCTCGTCTGCGCGCTCGGGACTCCCGCCCTCGCGACGGCCGGGAGCGGCGACGTCCTCACCGGGATCGTCGCGGCCTTTCTCGCGAAAGGCCTCGACGCGCGCCAGGCCACGGCCTCGGCGGCGGCTGCTCAGCAGCTCGCCTCGACGCTGATCCCGCAGGCCGGCGCGGTCGCCAGCGACGTCATCGGTGCGCTGCCCTTGGTCCTGAGCTAGAGGTTCAGTCAGTCCGAACCATTTGGTTCAGTTCGGCCGAACCAGCTGCTAGCGTCTCCGCGTGGCCGACGCCAACCCCTTCGTCTACTCGCGCCCTGTCGCGCCCGAGGACGTGCTCGACCGCGAGGAGGAGGTCGCGCAGCTCCTCTCCCTTGCGGGCGGTGGCCACTACGTGCGCCTGTTCGCTCCGCGGCGCTTCGGCAAGACGAGCCTGCTGCGCAAGACTCTCGCGGAGGCCGAGCGCGGGGGCGAGCTCGTCCCCGTCCTCGTCGACCTCTACGGAGTGCTCAGCTACGCGGACGTGACGATCCGGATCGAGCGCGCGTACGCGCAGCTGCGGGGGACCGTCCGCCGCACGATCGAGAGCATCCTCCGCACCACGGGCCTCGGACTCTCGCTCGGGGCGCCCGGGATCTCGGTCAAGCTCCAGCTCGAGCCGCGGACCGATCCGCTGCCTGCGCTGCACGCGTTGCTCGACCTGCCCGAGCGCGTCGCCGAGCGCAGCGGCTCGCGCGTACTCGTCGCCCTCGACGAGTTCCAGGACATCACGAAGGTGCAGGATTTCGACAAGCTCCTGCGCAGCCACATTCAGCATCAGGGAGAGTCGGCCTCCTATGTGTTCTGTGGGTCGGAGCCGGGGATGATGCGCGAGCTGTTCGACGTCAAGGGCCGGCCGCTGTACGGCCAGGCGGAGCCGTTGCGGCTCGGCCGCCTCGCCGACCAGGACGTCGCGGCCTACATCGCCGAGCGCTTCTCGCGGACGAAGCGGAGCGCGGACCGCGTGCTCGACGCGCTGCTCTCGACCGCGCGCGGCCATCCTCAGCGCGCGATGCTGCTCGCCCACCGACTCTGGGACGAGGTCTCGCCCGGCAAGTCCGGCGACGAGGACGAGTGGCAGGCCGCGCTCGCGCGCACGCGGAGCCAGGTGGCCGCCGAGTTCGACGCGCTCTGGCGCGGTCTCGAGACGAACGAGCAGCGTGCGCTACGCGCGCTGGCGCTGTTCCCGGAGGCGCCGTACGGGGCGCGAGCGCTCGGGGCGGTCGACCTGAAGAAGTCGGGGGCCCACTACGCCGTGCGCTCGCTGCTCGCGAAGGGCGAGCTCGAGGAGGAGAACGGCCGCACCGTGTTCGTCGACCCGCTCTTCGAGCTGTGGCTGCGCGACGTGCAGAGCGGCAACCCCGGGGCGGTCGATGCACCGGTCTGAGCTGACCGTCGACCTCGGCGCGATCCGGCGCAACGCGCGCACGCTGCTGCAGGTGCTCGACGGCGCCCAGCTGTGGGCGGTCGTCAAGGCGAACGCCTACGGACACGGGGCCGTGGACGTCGCGGCCGCGGCCGTAGACGAGGGCTCGGGCGCGCTATGCGTCGCCACGGTCGCGGAGGGACTGGAGCTGCGCGCCGAGTTCGGGCTCGCTCGAATCCTCGTCATGGGGCCGACGTCGTCCAGCCGCGAGGTCGCGGACGCCCGCGACGCGCGGCTCGAGCTCGCGATCTGGGAGGACGAGATCCCCGAGGGGGTGCGCGTGCACCTCAAGCTCGACACGGGGATGGGGCGCTGGGGCTTGTCCGAGCTGCCGAAGCCGGGGGCCGACGTGGTCGGCCTGATGACGCACCTGGCGACCGCGGACAGCGACCCGGCCTTCGCCGAGCAGCAGGTCGAGCGCTTCCGCGAGGCGACGGAGCCGTACGCCGACCTGATGCGCCACGCGGCGAACAGCGCGGCCGCGCTCCGTTTGCCGTCGGCCCGCTTCGACGCCGCGCGCTGCGGGATCGCGCTCTACGGGCTCTCGCCGTTCGGCGAAGACCCGGCGGCCGACGGGCTTGAGCCGGCGCTCTCGTGGCGGAGCTACCTCGCGCAGGTGAAGCGGCTCGAGGCCGGCGAGAGCACCGGCTACGGCCGGCGCTTCGTCGCCGAGCGCCCGACCTGGATCGGGATCGTGCCGGTCGGCTACGCGGACGGTTTCCGCCGCGATCTGACCGGGACCGACGTGCGGGTGAGCGGCGAGCCGCGGCGCGTGGTCGGGACGATCTCGATGGATGCCTTCGCGGTGGAGCTCGAGCGGGAGGAGCCGGTCGGCGCCCCCGTGACGATCCTCGGCCAGGGCGTGCTCGCCGAGGCGCACGCGCGGGTGGCGGACACGATCAACTACGAGCTCGTCTCGGGGATCAACGCCGACCCGCGCAGGGCGAGGAGGGTCGTCGTCGATGGATGAGCTGGCGCGGGAGGTGTTGGCGGGGGAGGAGGCGTGGGTCGTCGGCGGCGCGGTCCGGGACGAGCTGCTCGGGCGCGAGCTCATCGACCTCGACATCGCAGTACCTGATCCCGAGAACGCCGCACGCGCCTACGCGAGACGCTCGGGCGGCGCGCCGTTCCCGCTCTCGGAGCGGCACGGCGCGTGGCGGGTCGCGCTCGAGAACGGGCGCACGGTCGACTTCACTCCGCTGCCCGGCTCGGTCGAGGAGGACCTCGCGACGCGCGACTTCACGATCAACGCGATTGCGCGCCCGCTCGCGGGCGGCGAGCCGGTCGACCCGTTCGGCGGGCAGGAGGACCTGCGCGAACGGCGCCTCCGCGCGGTGCGGGAGTCGATCTACGAGGACGACCCACTCCGGCTGCTGCGCGCGGTGCGCCTCGAGGACGAGCTGGACGTGCAGATGGACGAGGGGACCGAGCAGCTGACGCGCGAGCACGCGGCACTGGTCGGCCGGCCGGCGGGCGAGCGGATCCTCGCCGAGCTGAGCCGGCTCTCGGCGGGCGGCTACCGGCGGCTCGACGAGCTGGGGCTGCTCGAGCCGCTCGGCGGCGCGATCACCGACCGGCTCGACCGGGTCGACTCCTCCGACTACCGCCTTGTGGCCGTTTTCGGCGAGGAGCTCCGGCGCTATCCGGTCTCGAACGAGCTGCGCCGCTACGCGCGGTCCCTGCTTCGCGCCGAGCGGCCCGAGGCCGACCCGCGCTCGATCCACCGCTTCCGCCGCCACACGGAGCCGTGGGCGCTCGACGCGCTCGCGTTCGCCGGCGCCTCCGACCTGGCGTACGAGGTGGAGCAAGCCCGAAGGAACGACCCGGCCGAGCCGCTCGTGCGCGGCGACGAGCTCGGCCTGCCGCCCGGCCCCGAGATCGGCCGCCTGCTCGCGGAGATCGACGAGGAGCGCGCGGCGGGTACGATCGCCACCAGGGAGGAGGCTCTCGACTATGCAAGACGCAACGCGGGAGCGATTCGGCAGGACGGCTGATCGGATCGCGGCCAACCAGGATGCGCGCGCGGCGAAGCTGGAGGAGAAGGTCGTCCACTTCGTCGAGCCTTCGGGCGACGAGCGCGCCCTCGACTCCGGCTGTGGTGCAGGGGCCCTCGCGTTCGCGCTCGCACCGCACGTGCGCGAGGTCGTGGCGGTGGACGTCGTGCCCGAGCTGCTGGAGCAGGGGCGGATCCGGGCGGAGAAGTTCCCGAACGTGACGTTCGTCGAGGGCGACGCGACGAAGCTGCCCTTCGACCTCGGCTCGTTCGACCTCGTCGGGACGCTCCGGACGCTGCACCACGTGGCCAGGCCCGAGCTCGTGGTCTCGGAGCTAGCCCGGGTGACCGTGCCGGGCGGCCGGGTCCTCGTCGTCGACCAGATCGGGCCGCTCGACCCGCTCGCCGCCGCGCAGCTCGACGCATTCGAGCGCACCCGCGACCCGACCCACACGCGGGCGCTCTCGGACGTGGACATGCGGTTCCTCTTCGAGGCGAACAGCCTCGTGCTCAAGCGGTCCGAGACGGAGACCGAGGCGCGCGACCTCGACGCCTACCTCGACCTCGCGGGCTGCGAGGGCGAGGAGCGCGAGCGGGCCCGGAGCGCGGCCCCGCCGAACTACACGGCGGTCGTCGGCTGGTACCTGCTCGAGAAGCCCTAGTGGGCAAGAGCGACGACTGGGCCGAGTACTACGACGTAGCCGGGAAGGGCGAGCCGCGCGAGACGCTCCTGCTCGCACTCGAGCTCTTCGACTCCGAGCCGGATCCCGTCGGCGGCAGGTTCGCGATCGACCTCGGCTGCGGCGAGGGGCGCGACACCGTCGAGCTGCTGCGCCGCGGCTGGCGGGTGCTCGCGATCGACGGAGAGCCCGAGGCGATCGGGCGGCTCCGCGCGAGGCCCGGGCTCGCGGAGAACGACCGACTCGAGACCGCGATCTCCCCGTTCGAGGAGCTCGACTGGCGTGCCGCCGCGCTCGTGAGCTCCAGCTACGCGCTGCCGTTCTGCCCGCCCGGCGCTTTCCCAGCGGTCTGGGAGCGGCTCGTCGCCTCGATCGTCCCCGGAGGCCGCTTCTGCGGCCAGCTGTTCGGCGATCGCGACGAGTGGGCGAGCGACCCTGCGCTCTCGGTTCACTCCCGCGCCGAGGCAGAGAGCCTGCTCGAGCCGTTCGAGCTCGAGCGCTTCGACGAGGTGGAGGAGGACGGGTCGACCGCGGTCGGCGACCCGAAGCACTGGCACCTCTTCCACGTCGTCGCGCGGAAGCACTGGCCCCTCACTTCCATTTGACGCTGCAGCCGACCGCAGGCGTCTCGCGGACGGCGGGCTCCTGGCCGGCGAGGACCGCGTCCAGCACGTCGCGCAGGTAGTGCTGGCCGACCGCGGTCTCGTCGCGGTTGTCGTCGATCGCGCCGTGGTAGGCCAGGCGACGGTCACGGTCGAAGACGAAGACCTCGGGCGTTCGCTCCGACCCGAGCGCGTGGGCGAGCGACTGGGGCTCGTCGTAGAGGTAGTCGAACGCGAAGCCCTGGGCGACCGAGCGCGCCTGCATCTCATCGAACGAGTCCTCGGGATGGCTCTCCACGTCGTTCGAGCTGACCGCGACGACGCGCACGCCGCGCTCCGAGTAGTCGCGCGCGATCGCGCTCAGCCTGCCCTCCCAGGCCTGGACCCAGGGGCAGTGGTTGCAGGACTGGACGAGGACGAGCACCTCCGCGTCTCCGTAGGAGCCCAGGGAGTGGTTCTCCCCGTCCACGCCGGGCAGGTCGAACGCGGGTGCCTCCATGCCGAGAGCCATGGTCATTTCAGAGCCTCCTCCAGTTGCTCGCGGGTCGGGACGGGCCACACACGCCCGTCGGGAAGATGGTAGATGCGGCAGGTCAGCGCGGGCCGCGCGACCGCGCCGGCAGGGTCGACGTCGCGGCCGTCGACACGGATCGTCGGCGAGCCCGGGAAGCGGAGCCGCTCCGCCTCTTCCTGGGTCGTCACCTCGACCTCCTCGATTGAGGCCTGGATCCCGCGAGCAGCGAGCACCTCGTCCAGCAGCTCACGCGCTTCGGGGTGCGACGGGCACCCGCGCCAGAAGAGGAACTCGATCTTCACGGGCAGGCTCTAGACGGTGAGCGGATACGCCTCGAGATGCTCGAACGCCCGGACGAGGGCCCGGCGCTCGCTCTCGTTGCTCGTGAACGCCTGCGCCAGCCTGCGCTCGCCCTCGGCCGAGAGGCTGAGGTGCGCGATCCGGCCGTCCGAGGAGGACCGCCTGCGTTCGACCAGGCCGCTCTCCTCGGCGCGACTGACGAGCTCGGTCACGGTGCTCTGTGCGAGCTGGAGCCGCTCGGAGAGCTCGGTGACCGTCGACTGCTCGCTCAGGTCGGGCGCGCCTTTGATCATTAGCAGGAGCAGGTAGCGCTGTGGCGTGAGGCCCGCGGCCTGGGCGTTCCGCTCCGTCGTTCGCAGGAACCGCCGCAGCGCGCCGCGGAACTCGGCGACGCGTGCGACCTCCTCGGTGCTGGGCGAACCAGACCCCGCCATGCCGGGAGTCTAATCGCCCGACGGACGGGCCCCGCGACCGCCGACTCTCGCCACCAGGCCGGGCGCGAGCACCTGGGCGAACGGGGCGATCCGGTAGAAGCGCGGCACGAATACCTCTCTGCGGTCGCGCTCGACGGCCGCGACGACGCGCTCGGCGACGAGCTCCGGCTCGGCGACGAGCGACCGCACGAATCGGTTGGAGAAGCGCTTCCGCTGGGGGAAGCCGGGCGTCTCGACGAATCCCGGGACGACGGTGTGGACGCGGATCCCGCGCGACCGCAGCTCGGCGCGAGCGCCGCGCGAGAACGCGAGCTGCGCGTGCTTCGAGGCGGTGTATGCGCCGCCCGCGCCGGTCGAGACCGTGCCCGCCACCGAGACGACGTCGACCACGTCCGAAGGCGCCGCGGCCTCGAGCGCCGGCAGCAATGCCCGCAGGCACCAGACGCCGCCGAGGTAGTTCGTCCGCGTCACCTCCTCGATCACCTCCGGGCTCGCGCCGAGAAAGCCGCCGCGGCCCGGGACGCCCGCGTTGTTGACGAGCAGCGCGATCTCAGGGTGGCGCTCCCGGACTGCCGCAGCCGTGCGGTCGACGGCCTGGCGGTCGCCGACGTCGCAGATCTCCCATTCCGCCCCGAGCTCCTCCGCGACCGCGCGCAGCCGCTCCTCGCCGCGGGCGAGCAGGACGCAGGTCCAGCCGCGGCGCGTGAGGCTCCGCGCGATCGCGGCGCCGATGCCGCTCGAGCCGCCGGTGACGACCGCTACCTGTGGCACACGCGGACGATGCGTCGCGCCTGGGCGCGCGCTCCGCGGCGGTCCCTGACGACCGCGAGCAGGACGTGGCGCCCGCGGCGCGCCTTGCCCGTCTTCCAGATCGCATCGTAGAAGCCCGAGAACGTGCCGCGCTCGCGCGAGATCCTGTGGCCGCCGTCGTAGAACGTCACCGACTCGACCGGCCTGGTCGAGCCTGCGGAGACGAGCAGGCTCTCGTTCCTCTCGACGCAGGCCGTCCGCTTCGGGAGCAGCCAGCTCAGCGCCGGCCCCTTGACCCCGCGCAGCTTGAACCGACGGAAGGTCGTGTTCGGGAGGATGTTCTCGCCGGCCTGGTCGACGTTCTTCGACTCCTGGTAGTCGGAGGCGACCGCGAGCACGTTCGTCTTGCCGACGCCGATCTTCGGCGCCCCGTCGAGCAGCCAGACGGCGAGCCCGGACGACGGGTCGTAGAGCGCCGCGAGCAGGAGCACGCCCTTGTAGCCGATCACGAGCGAGAGCGGGTCGACGCCCGACCCGCGGTCGGTGACGATCCCCGCGAGCAGGGGGCGGCCCGCGGACACGCGCCCGGTGAGCATGTGCAGCTTCGGCGGCGTGACGTCGTTCCGCCAGAAGTGGAGGAGGTACGGACCGCGCAGCGGCTCGTCCGTGAACGGGTCGGCGCGCGAGTCGACGGCCACGTAGTAGCGGCCCTCGGGCGGGAAGGCGACCCCCGCGGCGCCGTTGTCGAACTCGTACTCGAACGTGAGCCCGTTCACGTTCAGCGGCGTGCCGGGGTAGCCCTGGACGTCGTCCTCGTTCAGCGAGCCCAGGAACCACGGCTCGACCAGGGAGCCGAGCCCGCTCGCGACCACGGCCGCGCCGATGTTCGCGTCGTGCCCGTTCACGTGGACGCTGTAGACGTGCTCGGCGCCGTCCTCGTGCATACCCGGGCCCGTGTAGTCGGCAGGTGGCCCGAACGGGTCGGCCGGGAAGCGGTAGACGTTGACGAAGTTCGTGCCCTCGCGCGTGCTCCCGACCTGGTCGCGCTTCACCGGGACGATCGGCGCGCGCCCTATCTGCGGTAGCTCGACGCTGAAGTAGTACGGGACGCGTACCCGGTCGGCGCCGCGCTGGAGGACGATGAACCCGTAGTTGTCGCCGTGGGGCGACCCGTGTGAGGCCGAGGCGACGACTGGCACGTCGAGCGTCCCGCCCGGCGCGACGGTGAGGATCGAGGCGCCGGGGGTGATCGAGGCTCCGGAACTCGCCGACTGCGCGTCGATCGAGACGGTCCATGTCCCCGCGCCGCCCCCGGCGTCCGTGAGCGAGAGCAGCAGCGCGCGGCGCGCGTTCGCCTTGCTCACGTCGAGGTAGCCGAACGAGAGCGAGGGCGGGTCCGTGAACAGCTTCGGGTCGTCCGCCGCAGCGACGTTGACGAGGCCGCTGCCCTCGAGCAGGACCGGCGCCTCGTGCGTCCGCGCGGTGTCGCCCCAGGCGGGCCCGGCGGAGGACATCAGCGCCGACTTCACCTCGGCGGGCGTCCAGGTCGGATGCTGCTGCAGGAGCAGCGCGGCCGCACCCGAGACGTGCGGGGCCGACATGCTCGTGCCGTCGAGGACGGCGAAGCGCTGGTGGTGGAACTCCGCAAGGGTCGAGGAGATCGACGAGAGGATCTGGCCTCCGGGCGCCGCGAGGTCAGGCTTCAACAGGTGGTCGTAGTTCGTCGGCCCGGCCGAGGAGAAGCTGGTGATGATCCCGCTGCGCCCCGTCTGCAGCTCCAGCGGGTTGTTCTCGCCGGTGGCCCGGAAGGTCACGCGACCGCCGTGCGAGGCCATGAACGCGCGCAGGTTCGCGCCGTCGAGGTCGGAGACCATGCCGCCGTCGAGGCTCAGCGCGACCGGGATGAAGTTCGCCTCGCCCGGGCGGTTGTCGACGACGATCATCCCGATCCCGCCGGCCGCGTCGACACGCGCTGCCTTGGAATCGAACGTGCAGCCTCCCCGGGAGACGAGCGCGACCATGCCGCCGAGCGACCCGGCCGGCAGGGTCGAGCGCTGCTCGTCGTTCGGGTCGAAGCCGGCGGGCGCGCACAGCTGGCGGCTGACCGGGTGTCCGTCGGTGCCGGTGACCGAGCCGACGTCCGCGAGGATGTGGTCGAACTGCTGCCAGGGCAGCGGGACCTCGACGTTGTAGGAGAACGGGATGTGCTGCAGGCTCGCGGATGCGCCGGCCGAGGTCACCGTCAGCTCCGGCGAGAAGACATGCAGGTTCGAGGCCGCGGCGACCGAGATCGCGGCGGGCGCGTTGCTCGGCGACCCGACCGAGCCGAGGCCGAACTCGTCGCGGTCGTTCCCGGCCGAGATGACCGGGACGACGCCCGCCGCTGCGACGTTGTCGGTCGCCTCGATCAGCGCGTCGCTCGACGGGTCAGCCTCGGGGCCGCCGCCTGAGAAGTTGATGACGTTCATCCCGTCGCTCACGGCCGACTCGAACGCCTGCACGATCTGCGGCGTGAACGCGTCGTCTCCGCCCGTGGGCACCGGCGTGTTGAAGACGCGGTAGTTGCCGATCCACGCGCGCGGGGCGATCCCAGAGAGCCCGGCCACCTGCGGATGGTCGAAGCCCGCGACGGCGAGGGTCCCGGCCACGCCGGCGGCGATCCCGGCGACATGCGTGGCATGGAAGGAGTCGTTCTTGTAGAAGGGAAGCCGGCCCTGCTTGCCCGAGCCGGGGCCCGGGAAGGAGCGCGCGACGATCACCTTCGGGGTCGTGTAGGCGGTCTGGCCCTTGGGAAAGCCGGCCGGGTACGAGAAGCCGCCCGGGTCGAAGAACGGGTTCGTCTGGTCGACACCGTCGTCGACGATCCCGATCTTGACGCCCTGGCCGCGGCCGCCGGTGCTCGCCCAGAACTGGTCCGCGTGGATCACAGAGGGGCTCTTGTTCGTGTCGAGGTGGTATCCGAGGCTCGGGTAGACCTTGCGGACGGACGCGATGCGGGCCAGCTTCGGCAGCGCGCGGTAGGGAAGCCGCAGCGCGAAGCCGTCGAGCACGACCCGGTAGCGGTTCGAGATGTTCGCTTGCGGGATCACGCGCCTGATCTGCGCGGCGGCCTGCGCCTGGACGCGGCTGAGCCGCGCGAGGTATGCGCGCGAGCTCCTGCTTGCGACGTTCAGCCGCCGCTGGGCGTTGAACGCGACGAGCCCGCGGCCGTACGCGGCGGCGAGCGGCGGCAGGCGCAGGTCGACGAGGACCGTGACCCGCCCCGCCGCATGGCCGGGCGGGATGTGGATCGCCCCGCGCCGGATCCGCGGGAGCGTGTGGTCTCCCGAGCGCGGGAGCCGGATCGGCTCGAGCTGGGCGCTTGCGGAGGCGGCCGAGACGAGGACGAGCACCGCCGAGAAGAGGAGGAGAAATGGGCGGCGCAAGACCCTCACGTTATCGGAACGACAGGACCTCCTTCTTAGCGCGGGCATACGATCGCGGCGGTGCGACACGCGATCCTCGGCGCAGGCGGTATCGGCGGTTTCGTGGGCGGTGCGCTCGCCCGCAACGGCGCGGAGGTCGTGCTCCTGCTGCGGCCCGAGACGCTGGCCCGCCACCCGGCCCGGCTGAGGGTCGAGAGCGTCGTTCTCGGCAACTTCGAGGCGGATGTCGCGACGGCATCCGCGCTCGACCGGGAGGTCGACGTCCTCTGGGTCACGCCCAAGGCCCCGCAGCTCGTGGCTGCGCTCGAGCTCGCGCCGCCAGAGCGCGTTGGGGACGCCGTGGCCGTCCCGCTGATGAACGGCGTCGACCACGTCGCGGTGCTGCGCGACCGGTACCGGCGCGTGCTGGTCGGCGCCATCCGCGTCGAGTCGGAGCGAGCGGAATCCGGGCTCGTGCGCCAGAAGACGAGCTTCGCGCGCGTCGACCTCGCGCCCGGCCCGCGGCGGGACGAGATCGCCGGCGAGCTCCGCGCGGCGGGGCTCGACGTCTCGCTCGCCTCGGACGAGAAGACGGTGCTCTGGGAGAAGCTCGCCTTCCTCGCGCCGCTCGCGCTCACCACGACCGCGCTCGGCGAGTCGGTGGGCGCGGTGCAGGCCGACCCGGAGTGGAGCAGGCGCCTGATGGAGTGTCACGGCGAGGTGGTGAGCGTGGGGGCGGCGGACGGCGCGGCGCTCGACGAGGCGAGGCTCCGCGCCGCGCTCGAGGCGTTCGGCGGGGAGGTCCGGACGTCGATGCAGAAGGACTTCGACGCCGGCCGGCCGCTCGAGCTCGACGCGATCGCCGGGCCGGTCGTGCGCGGCGGCCGGAGGCACGAGATCGCAACGCCGGCGACCGACGACCTCGTCGGGCGCGTCGAGGCACGGCTCGCGTCGAGGGCCTGACCCGGCCGAACCTCGTACACTCGCGCGTCGTGGAGGGAGCGTTCGCAGGCAAGCGCGGTCTGGTCCTCGGCGTGGCCAACCGCCGCTCGATCGCCTGGGCGATCGCGAGCCGTCTGTCGGAAGGCGGCGCCGAGCTCGCGTTCACCTACCAGGGCGAGCGGATCGAGAAGAACGTACGCGAGCTCGCGGAGTCGGTCGGCTCGCCGCTCGTCACCGAGTGCGACGTCCGCTCCGACGAGGATCTCGAGCGCGTCTTCGGCGAGGTCGGCGAGGCGTTCGACGGCGGCCTCGACCTCCTCGTCCACTCGGTCGCCTTCGCGGCTGCGGAGGATCTCGAGGGCCGGTTCACGGACACGCCGCGCGACCGCTTCTGGCTCGCGCTCGACGTCTCCGCGTACTCGCTCGTCGCGTGCGCGCGCCTGGCCGAGCCGCTGATGGAGGCGCGCGGCGGCGGCTCGATCCTCACGATGACGTACCTCGGCGGCGAGCGCGCGGTGCCTCACTACAACGTGATGGGCGTCGCCAAGGCGGCGCTGGACTCCTCGGTCCAGTACCTCGCCTGGGACCTCGGTCAGAAGAGCATCCGCGTCAACGCCGTCTCGGCCGGCCCGGTCCGCACGCTGGCCGCCCGCTCGATCGCGGGCTTCCCGACGATGGAGGCGATCGTCGAGGAGCGCTCGCCGCTACACCGGCCGATCGAGGCCGACGACGTCGGCGCCGCGGCCGCCTATCTGCTCTCCGAGGGCGCGAAGAACGTGACCGGGACGACGCTGTACGTCGACTCCGGGTACCACGCGATGGGCATGTAGAGCGGGCCGCTCGGCGAGTGGCTTTGGCTCAACCATGCCGTTCGCCAACGCTGTGAGGGTCGCTCTGCGCCGTGCTTGTGTGGACCCCGTGATGACGTGTCGGGCCGTTCTTGGTGAGGATGACGCGCGAGAGTACCCATCGGCTGCGAACGGGGCGGCGAATCAGGTGGCGGTCGTGGTGGGCGCCATCGCGGCCGCGCTTTCGGATCGGGCGCAGATGGCAAACGCAGCCGCAGTTCGAGTCGCGCCGCCTGGCCTTTCCGTTCCGGCGAGCAGGCTGCAGGAGTTTGAACCGAGCGAACTCGGCGCGCTTCGACCGCGCTTCCGACGCCTGCTGGCAAAGCTCGACGGGGTCGAGCGGCGCGTGTTGCTCACGTTCGCGAGCGCGATCTCGGGCATGACGGTGTACTCGGCGAAGGTCGAGGTGCCCATGAAATGGCGGACCGGCTCGCCGTCGCGGGAGAGCCGCGTGGTGCCGTCGGGCAGATAGCCGAGGTTCTGCTGCTCGCGGATCGCGAGGCAGAGGTTCGTGCGCGGGTCTTTGCAGTGCTCGCACTCGCGGCACTGGGGCGAGAAGAGCGTCACGACGTGGTCGCCCGGGGCGACCGAGGTCACGCCCTCGCCGATGGCTTCGACGACCCCGGCGCCCTCGTGCCCGAGCACCGCCGGCGAGTAGCCGGATGGATCCGCGCCCGAAGCAGTGAAGAGGTCGGTGTGGCAGACCCCGCAGGCGGCGAGCCGGACGAGCACCTCGGCGGCCTTCGGTTCGGCGAGATCGAGCTCCTGCACTTCGAGCGGCTCGCCGAACGCCTCGAGCACCGCCGCGCGGATCTTCACGCCCCGATCCTACGAGAGGAAGAGGGGCCGCTCGGAGCGGCCCCTCTTCACAGCGACTACCCGATGGGTACGCGCGCGACCTTCAGGTCGCCATTCGAAGCGTCGCCGCGGCCGAAGCCGCGGCGGCGAGCACGAGCGCCAGTCCGGCAACTAGCAGTGCGAGATGCCCTTTCATCGCCAGTCGTGGTCCCCGGTGAACCTGTAGGTCCCGTCCCAGTGCCAGAGGGACCCGTCGAACGAGACGTCTGCGCGGGCGTGGAAGCGTCTGAAGCTGCCGGTTCCGCCGGCGAAGGTGATCTCACCGGTACGGGTGGTCCGCGAGAGGACGACGTGTCCGAGAGCCTCGTTTCCGGGGCCGACGTAGAGCACGAGGTCGCTGTCCAGCGTGGAGCCCTGAACTGCCTCCAGGGCGAAGAGCCTCGAGCCGGCGGTGATCGCCTGGAGGTTCGAGGACTGGATCGTGCAGAAGCCGCCGGCCTGGCCCGCGTACTGCGAGCTCAGGCAGTCCTCGGTCGCGTGGAGAGCTCCGTGTCGCGGCGGGTGGTGCGCGGTGCGCGCCTGGCTTGCCACTGCGAACGCCCCGGCGACGGTGAGTGCCAGCATCAATCCGAGCATCCGTTTCATCTCGAGTCTCCTTCTGTTGGGGGGACGTTGACGACG
>DATIXI010000020.1:0-113629 GCA_035518635.1 Gaiellaceae bacterium | reverse complement strand
GCTCGAAGCGGCTCGCCGCCTGCTCCAGCACCGAGACCGCCTCGTCGCCCCGGCCGGCAAGGGCCAGGACCTCGCCCAGGTGGGCAAGCGTGTCGCCCTGGGTGTTCAGCATGTCGGTCTTCTCGGCGAGAGCGACCGCCTCGCGGGCGAGCGCCTCGGCCTCGGCCAGCTCGCCCCGGCGGGCGCGGATCTTCCCGCGGGCGCTTCGCCACAGCACCTGCGAGAACACGTCCTCGCGAGCTGCGGTGTCCTCGCTGACGCGGCTGAAGCGCTCTGCCTCGTCGAGCTCGCCCTGCGCGCCGAGCGTGTGCGCCAGCAGGGCCGCTGCGCTCGACAGGTACGCGCGCTCGCCCATCTCGTCGAGCTCCGCGTAGCTCTGGCGGAGGATCCGCGTGGCAGCGACGGAGTCGCCGGCGAGCACCTCGACGTAGTGCGCCTCCTGCGCGCTCATGGCCACCAGCAGCGTGAAGCCGAGGTCCGCGAGCGCCTGCCTACCCTCGGCCAGGAGCTCGCGAGCGATGCGGAAATCGCCCCGCATGGCCTCGAGAGCTGCCTGCTCGATGCACGAGTTCGCCTGGATCACCGGGTCGTCGACCGCCTCGTCGTGGAACTTCCGGCAGCGGGCGATCCCCTCCTCGACCGGAAGAGGGCCGAAGTTCGCGCTCATCATCAGCCAGCCGATGCTCTCGGCCCGTTCCGCCCGGAGGCTGGCGCGCTCGGCATGCTCGAGCGCCTTCGTCCAGGCCTCCTCTGCGCGCCCCATCGCACCGAGCAGCGTGCCCTCGACGCGCCCGAGCAGGTTCCAGGCCTGCGCGAGCGTGAGCTCGTCACCGAGCTGCTCGGCGGCTTGGAGCGCCTCGTTCAGGTCGTCGAGGAGGCCTTCTCCGCTTCCGCTGAAGAGGCGAAGCGAGCAGAGGCCGACGAGTGCCCGCGCCGGTCGGTGGCCTGCGAGCTCGAACGCGTCCTCAAGCGCGCGCCGCCCCTCGGCGACGTAGCCCCGCGTGGCCCAGAACGGCCACAGTGCCGTCGCGAGCCGCAGCAGCAGCTCTCCGTCCGAAGCCTCGCGAGCCCTGTTGATCGCCGCGCGGAGGTTCGCGTAGTCGTCGTCGAGCCGGGCGATCGACGCAGGCTGGTCGCCGGTCCGGGACTCCACGTCCAGGCACTCGGCGAGGTTCGCGAACCAGTCGCCGTGCAGGCGGCCGACGGCATCGGTCTCCCCGGCCCCCTCCAGCTGCTCGAGCGCGAACTCGCGAATCGTCTCGAGCATCGAGAAGCGCGGCTCGCTGTCGGAGTCCGCGCGCTGGCGCAGGAGGCTCTTCTCGACGAGCGATTCCAGCCCCTCGAGCAGAGCCGGTCCGAGCTCGCCGTCCAGGTCGCAGACCGCCTCCGCCGCCTCGAGCCGACAGCCGCGGACGAAGATGCCGACCCGCGCGAAGAGCGTCTTCTCCTGCGGGGTCAGCAGGTCGTGGCTCCACTCGATCGTCCCGCGCAGCGTCCGCTGGCGCTCGTCGAGATCCTGCGCGCCGCCCGTCAGGAGCGCGAGGCGCTGGTCGAGCCGCCGCAGGAGCGCGGGAGGCGTGAGCGTCCGCACACGGGGTGCCGCCAGCTCGATCGCGAGCGGCAGACCGTCGAGCCGGAGGCAGATCGCGCCGATCGTCGCCTCGTTTTCCTCGGTCACCTCGAAGTCGGGCACCGCGGCGCGCGCGCGCTCGACGAAGAGGCGAATCGACTCCTCGAGCACGAGCGGGCGGACCGCGTAGGTTCGCTCACCTGAGAGCCGGAGCGGGGTCCTGCTCGTGGCGACGACCTTCAGCCCCGGGGACGACGCGAGCAGATCGGAGAGCAGCGGCGCGGCATCGATGATCTGCTCGAGGTTGTCGAGCACCAGGAGCAGCCGCCGGTCGCGCAGGTGCTCGGTCAGCGCCTCGATCGCCGGCTCGCCGGGCTGCTCCCGGAGGCCGAGCGTCCGCGCGATCGTCGGCGCGACGAGCTCCGAGTCGCGCACGGGGGCGAGCGAGACGAAGAACACGCCGTGGTCGAAGGACTCGACCGCGGAGGTGGCGGCCTGGAGGGCGAGCCGCGTCTTGCCGGCCCCGCCCGCCCCGGTCAGCGTCAGCAGTCGTACGTCGTCGCGCGCCAGCAGCTCGCCGATCTCCCCGAGCTCCCTCGCGCGGCCGATGAACGCATTTGGCTGCGCGGGGAGCTTGGTCGGCCGGTTGTCCAGCGTCCTGAGCGGCGGGAAGTCGGCCGGCAGGCCTTCGATGAGCAGCTGGTAGAGGCGCTGCGAGCCCGAAAGGTCCTTGAGACGGTGGTCGCCGAGGTCGCGGAGCTCGAAGCTCCGCTCGAGGAGCATGCGGGTCGACTCGGTCAGCAGGACCTGCCCGCCGTGCGCGGCGGCCATCACCCGGGCCGCGTGGTGGACGTCGAGGCCCACGTAGCCGCGCTCGATCACCTGCGGCTCGCCCGAGTGCAGGCCCATCCGCACGCGTACCTCGGTTCCTTCCGGCCAGGGGTGCTCGGCGAGCGCGCGCTGGGCCTCGCCTGCCGCTGCGGCTGCAGCGTCGGCCGACGCGAACACGACGAACACCGAGTCGCCCTCGCTGCCGACGTGGAAGCCGGCGTGCCGGCCGAAGGCCTCGCCGATCAGGCGCCGGTGCTCCGTCAGCAGATCCGCGTACGCCTCGCCGCCGGTGCGCTGCAGGATCCGCGTCGAGCCCTCGATGTCGCTGAACAGCAGTGTGACGGTGCCGCTCGGGGGCTCGGCCATCTCGTCAGTATCGCGCCCGAGCGTCGGTACGCTAGGGGGCATGGTGCTGCCCGAGACCGCACGCGCGCTGATCGAATCCGGGTCGCTCGCGCACCTCGTCACGCTCAACGCCGACGGGTCGCCGCAGGTGACCTGCGTCTGGGTCGGCCTGGACGGGGACGAGATCGTCTCCGGCCACCTCCGTGCCGGCCAGCAGAAGCTTCGCAACGTCGAGCGCGACCCGCGCGTCGCGCTCTCGATCGAGGGCACCGAGGTCCAGCCTCCGGGGCTGAAGCAGTACCTCGTCGCCCACGGGCAGGCGCGGCTCGTGGAGGGCGGTGCCCCGGAGCTGCTCCAACGGCTCGCGCGCGTGTATCTCGGGCCGGACGTGAAGTTCCCACCGATGGACGATCCGCCTCCCGGCGTCGTCATGCGCATCACGGTCGACCGGCTCGGCGGCGTCGGGCCCTGGGCCGCGTAGAGCCGCGACGCAGGCTTTGGGCAGCCTGCGCGGAACAGTCCGGGCATGAGCGGCATGGTGGGACAGGTCGAGGCTGCGGTCTCCGAGCTGATCAACCGGGAGATCCTCCGGCCGCTGTCGGACTTCAGGAACCCGAACCAGGAGTGGCGCAGGCTCGTCTCCGAGCTCTACGGAACCTTCCTCCTCGTCCTCGTCGCGGCGGGCGCCGGGATGATGGCCCACGCCTTCCCCGGCGAGGTAAGCCGCACGGCGGCCGTCGTTGCTCCAGGGGTGATGGTGATGGCGATCATCATGTTCATGGGCAAGGTGTCCGGGGCGCACTTGAACCCCGTGGTCAGCATCGCCTTCTCCCTGCGCGGTGACTTCCCCTGGCGGCGCGTCCCCGGCTACGTCGTCGTGCAGCTGGCCGGCGCGACGATCGCCGCGCTGTTCCTGCGCTGGGTGGTCCAGGTGTCGGCGACGTACGGCTCGAACTACCCGGCGAGCGGGTACTCCGACTGGCAGGCGTTCCTGATGGAGACTGCCTTGACCCTCGGGCTCGTGAGCGTGATCCTCGGCACGGCCTCGGGCGCGCAGAACATCGGGATCGTCGGTGCGCTCGGCGTCGGCGGGTACATCGCCCTGGCCGGGCTCTGGGGGAGCCCGATCTCGGGCGCCTCGATGAACCCGGCGCGCACCTTTGGCCCGGATCTCGTCGGTGGCGACTTCGGCGCCTACTGGGTCTACGTCGCCGGGCCGCTGCTCGGAGCCGGCCTCGCGGTCGGGCTCGCGTACGTCCTCCGCGGCGCGGGCGGAGGCAGAGCCGGTTCCGCGGCGGCGCAGGGCGCGCTGCACACGGAGTTCAGGCGACCGGATCAGGCCTAGCGTCGGTCTCTGTTTAGGCTGACGCCGTGACGACGGTGCCGTCCACCGCGCCGCAGGTGAGGGCGGGCAACGTCCTCCACGACGCGTTCCTGACCTACCGGCGCAGGTTCCCGCGCGTGGCGGGCTGCGCGGTCGCGCTGCTCGTTCCCCTTGCCGTGCTCGAGACGGCGTCGGTGTTCGCGGCCGACCGCTCGCTCGACGAGGTCGGCCACGTGCCGGAGTGGATCCTGTTCTTCGGGGCGCTCGCCGGAATCCTCTCGGCGCTCGGGAACGTCTTCTACGCGGGGCTGATCGACCGGGTCGTCGCCTCGGACCAGCAAGGGCACCCGGAGTACACGATCGGCGAGGTGCTGCGAGCGCTCCCCTACAAGAGGCTGATCGTCGCCGACATCCTGCTCGTCCTGATCACGTCTGTCGGCCTCGTCCTGCTCGTCGTGCCGGGCGTCCTGGCGTTCACGTTCTTCTGTCTCGTCGGGCCGCTGATCGTCTCGGAGCAGCTCGGCGTGCGCGCCGCGTTCCGGCGCTCGGCCGCGCTCGTCCGCAGGCACTTCTGGATGACCCTCACGCTCGTCTCGATCCCGCTCGCGGTCGAGCACGAGCTGGTCGAGGCGATCGAGCACATCGACTTCGAGCACGACTTCCTGATCGTCCTCTGCCTGCACTCGGTGCTCGCGATCGGCCTGATCGCGTTCGTGGCGCTCGTCGAGGTGACGCTCACCTACGAGCTCGCCGGGCGCTACCCGCCCCTGCCAGGCCGCTGACTGGACCTTCGGAGAGGTCAAGTCGGGCCTTGCCGAGGTCGGCGACGGCGTCGAGAGTTCGAGCTGACTCGTCGAACGGAGGTTGGTCCATGAGAAGGCTCAAGTGGCTGGCCGCGCTGGCGGCCGCTGTCGGTGCGCTGGTCGTTGCGGCTCCCGCTCTTGCGGCGCCGCCCTCGAACGACAACTTCGCCGGCGCGATCGCGTTGAACGGCTCGTCCGGCTCGGTGAGCGGAACGACCGTGGGCGCGACCAACGAGCCGAACGAGCCTTCGGGTGGGTCACTGGGCGTCTGGTACTCGTGGAAGCCGTCCGTCTCGGGCGCGACCGTCTTCGACACGTGTGCTGCTGCGAACTTCGACACGTGGGTCGATGTCTTCACCGGCCCGTCGCTCAGCTCGCTCTCGCTCGTCGCCTCCGGGGACGACGGCTGCGGCGTCAAGCAGAGCATCGCGCCGTTCCGCGCCAACGCCGGGACGAAGTACTGGATCAGAGTCGGCGGCTACAACGGCTACCAGGGCACGTTCACGCTCTCGTGGAACGTCCAGACGAACGACGACCTCGCGACGGCCCAGGTCCTCAGCGGCCGCTCGGGCAGCGTCAACGGGTCGACGCTCGGCGCAACCGACGAGCCGGGAGAGCCGGCCACGAGCGGCGGCGGGCTCTGGTACTCGTGGACCGCGCTCGGAACCGGCACGGTCACGTTCGACACGTGCTCGGGCGCGCAGTTCGACACGGTCATCGACGCCTTTGCCGGGACGTCGATCGCGACGCTGAGCCAGGTCGCGCGCAACGACGACGCCTGCGGCCCGGCGGCGCCCGGCGACCACGGCCGCCAGAGCAGCGTCACCTTCTCCACGACGGCCGGGACGACGTACTCGATCCGCGTCAGCGGCTCGCCCGGGACGTCGCCGAACGCGGGCTCGTTCACGCTCGCCTGGAGCTACACCGGGCCCGAGTCCGTTCCGGTGACGGGCACGAGCTTGTGTCTCCTGACCGCGCAGGACGTGCAGAGCTCGGTCCGCTACCAGAGCCTCGGCCTGACCGCCGCGCAGCAGCTGCAGGTGAACGCGGTCGTCGGCGCGCAGTGCCAGGCCCTCGACGCGTTTCTCGGCCGGCTCACGCCGCTGCAGAAGAAGCTCGCGGCCGCCGTCTACAAGTTGACGGTCACGTCGCTGTACGCCGGCAACTGGCTCACGCTCGACCAGAGAACGACGCTGTTCGCGCTCTCCGACCAGCTCTGACGAGCGGCCCGGGTGCTACGGCGGGCAGTCGACGTTGCCGTAGCCGGAGCGGAACGGCTCGCGCCGGCCCGAATCGGGGTCGTACGTGTGGCGCCAGACGCAGCCCGTGTCGTTCGTCAGGAGGTGGATCGAGACCGAGATCTCGTCCGAGGTTGTGCGCACGCGGTGGATGTCGTCCTGCGGCGGGATCAGCGCGTAGAAGTCGCCAGGCTGCAGTGACCGCGACTCCATCAGCCTGAGGCTGCCGTTCTGCTCGGCGTAGATCTCCTCGTCCTGCGTGCCCTGGTAGAGGCCGACGAGGCCCCAGGCGAGGTGGTCGTGCACCGGTGTCTCCGAGCCCGACGGGACGACGAGCGAGAAGAGCGAGAGCGAGCGGTCGGCGGCGCGGAAGAGCAGCCACTGCCCGATGCCGCCGCCCATGCCGCTCTCAGGGGCGCTTCGCCGGTACTCGTCCGGCAGCCAGCCCGGGTCGGCGAGCAGCTCGGCAAACCCCGGGCGGATCGCGGAGCAGGCGTCCTCGGGCGAGGCGGTCGTGGCGATCGAGGCGCGAACCGACGAGACGAACCCGCGCACGAGCGGCGTGTCGAGGAAGTACTCGTCGGACGGTTCCATCGACGCTGAGACTACGCGGTTACGCTCTCGCGGTGCGATCGAGGGTCCTGATCCTGGGCGCGGGCTTCGGTGGCCTCGAGCTCGCGACGGTGTTGTCGGAGGCGCTCGGCGAGGAGGCCGGCGTCACGCTGATCGACGAGAACGACGCGTTCGTCTTCGGGTACTCCAAGCTCGACGTGATGTTCGGGCGCGAGGACCCCGCGGAGGTGCTCCTTCCGTACGACGAAGTCGTGAAGCCGGGCGTCCGCTTCCTGCGGGAGGCGATCACGGCCATCGACCCGGAGGCGCGCCGGGTGACGACCGACGCAGGCGTGCACGAGGGAGACGTGCTGGTCGTCGCGCTCGGTGCCGACTACGACTTCGACGCGACGCCGGGGCTTGCGGGGGAGAACGAGTTCTACTCCGTCGGGGGAGCCGCGCGGCTGCGGGAGGTGTTGCCCACCTTCACGCGCGGGCGCGTGGTGGTCGGCGTCTGCGGCGCTCCGTTCAAGTGCCCGCCGGCGCCGAGCGAGGCGGCGCTGCTCCTGCACGACTACCTGTCGGAGCGGGGGGTCCGCGACGCGTGCGAGATCTCGCTCGTCATGCCGTTCGGGACGCCGGTCCCGCCGTCCCCGGACACGTCGGCCGCGCTGCTCGAGGCGTTCGCGGAGCGCGGCATCGAGTTCGTGCCCGACAGCCGAGTTGGCTCCCTCGACCCGGCCCGACGCCTTGTCATGCTGGAGGACGGCAGGGAGCTGCCCTACGACCTCTTCCTCGGCGTCCCGAAGCACCGCGCCCCGGACGTCGTCCTCGAGAGCGGGATGGCCGAGGACGGCTATGTCCCCGTCGACTCGCGCACGCTCGAGACCCGCTTCCCGGGTGTGTACGCGGTCGGCGACGTCGCGACGGTCGGCGTCCCCAAGGCGGGCGTGTTCTCCGAGGGAGCTGCGCGCGTCGTGGGCCAGGCGCTGATCGGGCAGGCGGCCGCGTACGACGGGCGCGGCTCCTGCTACATCGAGTTCGGAGCCGGCCGCGTGGGCCGGGTCGACGTCGACTTCCTGTCCGGGCCGAGCCCGACGGGCACCTTCCAGGAGCCGTCCCGCGAGCTGGTCGCGGAGAAGACGCACTTCGGTGCAAGCCGACGCGCCCGCTGGTTCAATCGCTGACAAGCGAAAGGAGAAGACCGTGGCGTACGAGGAGCTGAAGGAACGGCAGAGCGTGATGTGGGGCAACGGGCCCTACCAGCGGATCACGGAGACGATCGTCGACATCCACGAGGTGGTGGTCGACCGGCTCTCGCCGGAGGCAGGCGACCGGTGGCTCGACGTCGCCTGCGGCACCGGTGCGGCCGCCGAGCGCGCGGCCGCGGCCGGAGCGAACGTGACCGGGCTCGACCTCGCTCCCGAGCTGATCGCGACCGCGAAGGAGCGCGCCGCGGAGCTTGGCCTGGACATCGACTACCTGGTCGGAGACGCCGAGGAAATGCAGCTCGCGGACGGGAGTGCGGACAAGGTCTCGTCGACCTGCGGAGTCATGTTCGCGCCGGACCACGAGGCAGTGGCGAGCGAGCTCGGGCGCGTCACGGCTCCGGGCGGGCGGATCGGGCTCGTCAACTGGACACCGGAGGGCGGCCTCGGCCAGATGTTCAAGGTCATGGCCCCGTACCAACCGGCGCCGCCACCGAGCAGCCCGTTCGACTGGGGGAAGCCGGACCGCGTGGGAGAGCTGCTCGGCGACTCGTTCGAGCTCGAGCTCGAGGAGCGCGTCTCCACGCTTCGCATGGAGTCGGCCGAGGCGTACTGGGAACTCTTCCTCGACGAGCTACGGGCCGACGAAGACGCTCGTCGAGTCGATCGGCGACCGCAGCGAGGACCTGCGCGGCGACTGGGTCGAGTTCTTCGAGACGAACTACGAGCAGGACGGTGAGATCGTCCACACCCGCGAGTACCTGCTCGTACTCGGGACGCGCCGCTGAGCGGGGCTCACACGCGCTTGGTGTCGCGCTCGTAGGCGCGCCGCGCGGCCGCGGCGGCCGCGACAGTCCAGACGGCCACGACGAACCAGCCTGTCCGTCCCCAGCCCTGCCCACCGAGGCCGACGTGGCTCGCCTGGACGAGCCAGTAGGAGGGCAGCACCTCGGCAATCGTGTGCATGGCGCCGCTCGTGATCGGGAACCAGACGCCTCCGAGCAGCGCGAAGACGGCCGTCGTCCCGCCGACCGCGGGACCGATCGAGTCCGTTGTCAGCAGGTGGCCCAAAAGGATCCCGATCGCCGCGAACGGTGCGAGGCCGACGAGGATCAGCGCCGTCATCTCGACCCAGTTCCCGAGGCCGAGGTGGACGCCGAGCGACAGCCCGGCGCCGTAGACGAGCGCGATCGTGACGAGCGCCATGCAGTACGCCGTCAGCACTTTGACCCGGAAGTACGTGCGGGTGGACAGCGGCGTCACCCGCAGCTGGCGGTTCCAGCCGACCTGACGCTCGGCCGCGATCCGCGCTCCGGAGCCGATGACGGCGTTCATCGTCCCGAACGCGGTCAGGCCGACCATGAAGTAGACGGTGGCGGCGATCCCGCTGCCCCCGATGTCGTGCACGTGTCGGTTCGGGCCGGCGATCGCGTAGTAGAGGACGAGCGGGAAGCCCAGCGAGAAGATGAACAGCCGGCGGTTGCGAAACGTGCGCAGCAGCTCGTAGCGCGCGTAGCCGTAGGTGTCGTTCACGCCGCGACCTCCTCCTCGTCGTCCCCCGTGAGCTGGAGGAACGCCTCCTCGAGGCCCGCGCCGCGCACTTCGATGTCGCGGGCCTGCGGGAAGCAGGCCAGCAGCTCGCGCAGCGATGCGTCGGAATCGGCCGAGGCGAGGGTCACCGCCTCTCCGCGGCGCTCGACCATCGTGACCCCTGGAAGCTGCTCGAGCGCCTCGACCGGGACGTCCGGAAGCGTCGCCCGGATCGTCCGCGAGCCGACGATCGCCTTGATCTCGGTGGTCGGCCCGTCCGCGACCACCCGGCCGCGCGCCATCAGGACAGCACGGTCGGCGTAGGCGTCGGCCTCCTCGAGGTAGTGCGTCGCGAACAGGAACGTCTTGCCCGTCTCGGCGAGCCCGCTCACCGTCGTCCAGAACGCGTGCCTGGACTCTACGTCCATGCCCACCGTCGGCTCGTCGAGCACGAGGAAGTCGGGGTTGCTCACGAGCGCGACCGCGAAGCGCACCCTCTGCGTCTCGCCTCCGCTGAGGCGCTCCGTCCTACGGTCGCCGAGGCCGTCCAGCTGCGCAAGCGTGAGCGTCTCGTCGACGTCGAGCGGCCTGGGGAAGAGCGCGGCCATCATCGACACGAGCTCCCGCACTGTGAGGTCACGCAGCAGGCCGCCTGCCTGCAGCATCACGCCGATGCGGCCGGCCTTGACCGCCTGCTCGGGCGGACCGCCGAACACCGCGACCGAGCCCTCGTCGGGCTGCTGGAGGCCGAGCATCAGATCGACGGTCGTGGACTTGCCCGCGCCGTTCGGCCCGAGCAGCGCGACCGTCTCGCCGTGCCGCACTTCGACGTCGATCCCGCGCACGGCCTCGACCGGGCCGGCTGGCGAGCTGTAGGTCTTCTTGAGGCCGCGCAGCTCGATTCCGAGGCTGTCATTGGGGGCGGACGCCATCGCTCCACGCTACCGCGGCAGGGCTCCCTGGCGTCGAGATCCGGTCTACGGCCGGACGTGTGCGAGTACGCCGTCCAGCGGCCTCGGCACGTGGGAGAGATCGACCGCCTCGACGAGTAGCCGCGCGTAGCGGATCTTGCGGCTGCCGCCGCTGCCCATGAAGCGCCGGAGCTGAGCCTCGACCGATCGCCCCTGCCACGCGGGCTGCTTCTGGAGTGTGCGGAACGGCGAGAGGTCTCCCTCGGTCTCGAGAATCCGCTCGACCGTGGACGCCCCGAGAGCGCGGATCAGCTCGTCCTCGAGGTCCGCCTCGCACACGTAGAAGCCCAGCCGCTCGAGCTCAGCGCGGGAGAGCCCGGAGCCGAGCCCGGCGCGCTCCAGCCCGACTCGGAACTCGCTCTCTTCGCCTGCGTCGCAGAGTCCAGCAACCCTGAGCTCGAGACCGTTCGGGCCGAACCGTTCCAGGAAGCGCCCAATCGACTGCGCGCCGCCCATTGCGACGACGGACACGGCCTCGGCCTGGAGATCCCGCCCCCGGCGCGCGGCGAGCGTCTCGAGCGCCAGCCGGTCGCTGACCCCTTCTACGAGAACGACCGCGCGCGGGCTCAATCGAGCGTGTGGATCACGTACGCGACCGCGAACCCCAGAGTCGTCATCACGCCCACGAGCTTTCCGCCGTGCTCGTAGGCCTCGGGCATCATCGTGTCCGCGAGCATGGTCAGGATCGCGCCGGCGGCGAACGTGAGCACGAATGCGACCACGTCCGCGAGGCGTCCTGGAACAGGCCGTAGCCGGCCAGCGACGCGAGGCCTGAGACGAGCACGATCCCGACCCAGAGCCAGAGGATGCGCGACTTCTTCCAGCCGCTGATCACGAGGCCGGTCGTGGAGGAAATCGACTCCGGCAGGTTGTTCGAGATGAAGACCGCGACCAGGGACGCGGCGCCCACCGCTCCGCCCTCGAAGATCGTCAGGCCGATCACCATCGACTCGGGGATGCCGTCGAGGACGGTCCCGAGCACGATCGCGAGCGCGGAGCCGTCCTCCTGCGCACCGGTGGCGTCCTTGCGCTGGCCGCCGCCGTGGCGGTCGATCAGCCAGTCGCCGCCGAAGACGACGCCGCAGCCGACGAAGATCCCGGCCAGGACCGCTCCGTGACCGGAGGTCTTGCCCGCCGCCTCCTCGACGAGATCGAACGCCACCGCGCTGATCAGCACCCCCGCGCCGAAGCCCATGATGTTCCCGGTCAGGCGCAGGCTGATCGGGAAGCGGAGCGCGATCACGGCCCCGAGCAGGAGCGAGGAAGCTGCCAGTGTCCCCCAACCGAGCGGCCGCGGCCATGGCCAATCTTTCACCGTTCAGGGGGATGAGTTCCTCTCCATCTGCCGGCTTTCGCTGCCGATGATGGCTGTATGCCCATGAAGCGAATGCACGTCATCGCCACCTGGCAGTCCGAGCACGTCGTCGAGGTCGACGAAGGAGCCGACCCCGATGACGTCGCCCGCTATCTCGGCGGGCAGTCGAACGTGAAGCTCGTCGACTGCCAGATGCGTCCGCTCGCCGAGGTCGTGGACGCGGCGGTGGACGAGCTCTTGGGCTCCGAGGGTCACGCCGACTCCTAGCTCCCGAGAGGCGTAAGGTGCGGGCATCCACGCGACCGGCACGGTGCCGGTCGACGGAAGGAGGAGTACCGATGTCACCTGAGAGCGATGTACCGGTCGACCTGTATATCGCGGCCTATTCCGACCCGAGCGCGGCGCAGGCGGACTGGGACGACATCAAAGAGCTGGCCCGCGACAAGGTGATCACGGTGGAAGGCCTGATCCTCGTGAGCCGAGACGCGGACGGGAAGATCTCTGTGAAGGACAACGCGAGCGACGTGGGGAAAGGCGCCGCGATCGGCGCGGTCGGCGGCGCGATCATCGGCCTCATCTTCCCGCCGGCGATCCTGGCCGGAGCGCTCGTCGGCGCGGGGATCGGCGCCGGAACCGGCGCGATCCTGGACCACGACCACAAGAGCGAGATCAAGGCAGACGTCGAGGACGTTCTGCCCCCGAACAGCTCGGGGATCGTCGCCCTCTTCGACGAGCGCTGGGTCGCCGACGTCGACAAGGCTCTGTCGAAGGCCGACAAGGTCACGAAGCACGAGGTCGACAGCGAGAGCGCCGAGGAGGTCAAGGAGACCGCCTCGAGCAGCACGTAGGCAGTTCCCGCGTCGCGCAGGAGCCCTGCGCAACGTAATCCATTTAGTCCGGGCCGCTGCGAGCCGATAAGAGGACGCAGTGGATCATTTCGACTTCCCCTGGCGGCCCCTGGGGACGCTGCTCGTCGGCGAAGGACTCCTCTCAGCGGCCGATCTCGAAGGTGCGCTCTCCGAGCAGCGCCGCACCGGCAGGCTGCTCGGCCAGATCCTCGTCGCACGCGGCGACGTCAGCGGCCTGGAGCTTGCCCGGGCGCTCGCCCGTCAGCACGGCGTGGAGATCCGCCCGGCCGCCGAGGCCGACCCCGGCGCGGACGCAGACCTCGAGCTCGGCGAGAGCCCCGAACCGACTCCGCGCGAGACGGAGCAGGACCGCAACTGGCGGCCCCTCGGCGACCTGCTCGTCGACAACGGCTTCGTGACGGCGATCGCGCTGCGCCAGGCGCTCGCGGAGCAGGCGCGCCGGCCGGACCGTCGGCTCGGCGAGATCCTCGTCGACCGCGGCCACCTCTCCGGGCAGGCGCTCGCCTTTGCGCTCGCCGAGCAGCACGGCGTCGATCTCGACGCCGGGGAGGCGCTCGTCGCGGAGACGGTCGTCGCCCCCGCGGCGCCGGGCCAGCCCACCTACCAGGTCTGCGACGTCGTCTACGAGCCGGAGTACCGGCGCGTGTCGGTCCTCTACGAGACCACGAACTTCCTCGAGGCCGCCGATTTCGCCTGCGACTACGTCGACCGGAAGCAGCCGGACGGGCTCGAGATCGAGAAGAGCGACGGCGGCACCTCCGAGACCGTCTGGACGCACAGCCAGAAGCGCGCGGACGCCGAGGCGTCCTCGAGCAAGAGCCTGGTCGAGACGTTCGGCTTCGATCCCATGCGCTGGGACGCGAAGCTCTAGCCGGCGCGACCGCCGGTCTCTACGAGCTCTTCTTCAGATCCTTGCAGGCGCTCGCGTCCTCGAAGCCCTTCTTGAGGTCGCTCGAGGTCTGCTTGACCGAGTTGAGCGCGGCCTGCGTTTGCGAGGTGAGGGACGAAAGCTGACCCGCCGAGCTCGAGAGCTGCGTCGCGGCCTGGGTGATGCTGCCGCTCGACGACAGGTTGTCGACGGTGGTCTTAAGCGCGTTGATCGTCTTGCTCATCGAGGACGCGAACGAGTTGAGCGTGTCCTCCGCCGTCTGGCCGTTGCTGCCCGGGGCCGGGCCGACGTTCTTGAGGTTCGTCTCGAGGTCCTTGGTCGCGCTCGCGGCCTGATTCGCGTCGGTCTGCAGCGTGGAGATCGTTCCCGCCGACGGAGACTGGACGGCGCTCTTCGCGCCGTTGATGAGGTCGGTCATCTGCTTCTGCCAGTTGCCGATCTGCGTGCAGACGTCGTTGGCCCACTTCTCCTGCGCCGACTGACCGCCGCCGCACCCTGCCGCGGCGACGGCGAGGGCGATGGTGAGCACCGAGACCGGCACGAGCTGGATGAGTGATCGCCTCATCTGCGGTGCAAGCTTACTCCACCGTCATCGGAGAGACTTGCGCAGGCATGCGCCACAAGCGCCTCTGGGTCGTCCCTTGCGTTCGCGCTGGCGTTCGTCGCGTTGCTCGTCGTCTCGAACTTCGTCTGGGATCTGTGGCAGATCAACGGCGAAGAGGGCACGTTCAGCATGGCCTGGGCCCTTCCGCCGTGCAACGGCCAGGCTCTGGCGGAGGGGTTCACCTATCACTTCCGCGATCCCCATCGGGGCGAGATCGTGATGTTCCACGCGCGCGGGGCGATCGGACGCCGCCCGGGAAGCTCTGCGGCTAGAGCGGCAGCGTTCCCCCGACCGGCAGGATCCTGATCTCGACGGCCGGGGCGAGCTCGGCGGCGGCCTGTGCGAAGGCCTCGGCGGGCTCCTTCAGGAACGGCCGCTCCTTCCGCAGCGTCCAGCTGAGCGGGTAGAACGTGCCCCAGTGGATCGGGACCGCGATGCGCGGCTCCACGAGGCGAAGCGCCTCAGCCCCTGTGCGCGGGTTCAGGTGGCGCGGGCCGAGCGTCGGGCCCCAGCCCCAGATCGGCACGAGCGCGACGTCGACCGGGGCGAGGCCGGCCATCTCGGGGAACAGGTCCGTGTCGCCGGGGAAGTAGACGCGCTTCGAGCCTTCGATCAGGTAGCCGAGCGGCTCGGTCTTCGTGCCGAACGCGCGGCTCGAGGTGTGTATCGCCGGGACGGCCTGGACGACGAGCTTCCCGACCGCGATCTCCTCTCCCGCGGCGGTCTCCACCACCGACGAGAAGCCCTGCCGCCGGAGGAGCCGCCCCGCGCCGCGGGGAGCCACGATCGTCGTGTCGCGCGGCAGACGACGCAGCGACGGGAGGTCGAGGTGGTCGTAGTGGACGTGCGAGACGAGCACCGCGTCGAGCGCTCCGAGGTCCTCCGGCTCGAGCGGGTGCGCGCGCCGCAGGTGGAACACGCGGCGCCTTAGCAGCGGATCCGTCAGGAGCCGCGTGCCGTCGAGCTCGACGAAGACCGTCGAGTGCCCGAGCCAGCGCAACCGGTCGGCCACGTCAACGGTGGGCAGTCCCAGGGCGGGACTGCCCACGAAGCCCTCGGTCAGGCGTCTTGCGCCGCGATGGCCGCGACGAGGCCCGTCGCGATCAGGTCGGACGGATGGACCCAGATGTCGGCGAGGGCGACGCCGCCTGCCTCGACGATCTTGTCCCGGAGAGGGATCGCCCAGAGGTGCTCGATCAGCGCGACCGCGGCCGTCGTCCCTGGCGGGAGGGTGTCCTCGAGGACCAGCGCCTGGTCCTCGTCGAAGACGTGGGTGTCTTCGAGCGCCTCGGCGCCTGCGATCGCTCCGGCCTCGGCTCCTTCCTCGCCGCCTGCGCCAAGGCCGATCAGAGCCCCGGCGATGGCACCGAACTCCATCGCCTCCTCCTGGCTGAGGTCGGTGTCCTGGACCGTGACGACGTCCCCGTTTTCCTGCTTCTGCACGACCAGCAGGTCGATCAGTCGGACGATTCCCGCGTCCTTCAGCCGCCGCATCTCCGGGAGGATCTCGCCCTTGAGGTTCTCGCTGTCGAACTCGAGCACCAGCATCTGCACGGGGCCGAACGGAAGGCTCTGCTCGGTGCCCTCAGCGGGGCTCATGATCCACCCAGGATCTTTGCCTTCTGGGCGGCGAACTCTTCCTCGGTGAGGACGCCCTGGTCCTTCAGCTCCGAAAGCTGCTTGAGCTGCTGGATCGCCTCTTCGGACATCCCTCCGGCCGGCGCAGCCTGCTGCTGCATGGACTGCTGGTACTCGAGGTCGTCGAGCCGTGCCTGTGTGTCCGCATCCTGCTCGCGACCTTGTTGGACCTTCTTGCCGGCGTAGTAGGCGGTCCCGCCGACGATCGCAGCCCGCGCGAGCGGTCGCCGTCGTCTGAACATGCCTCGCGTCCTCCTTTCGCTGCTCCACGCCCGCTCTCTGGGCGCGGCTGTCGCTTACCAGAATCGCACAACCGGTGGGCTCACGACGAGACTGTCGAGTTCCCCGCGGTGGCCGCCGAGTCAGCGTCGCCCAGCGCGTTGACGCTCACCAGCTCGTGGCCGAGGTTCGTCAGCATCGTGAGGGCTCCGTGGAGCTGAGCCTGGTCGACGATGTCGCCCGTCAGCGCGGACTCGTCGTCCTTGGCCTCGACGGTCATGCCCTCGAGCGGCCCGACGAGCGGCTCGCTGATCTCACCCCGGATCACGATCCGGTAGCGGACAGGCGCCTGCCCCCGGCGACCAGCGAAGCTGTCAGGCATCGGTCGAAGTTTCGACCGGACGGCGTCCAGGATCACCCCCCGAAAAGCGCGTTCACCCGGGTGAAATCCGCTACGTGGCGGCTTGCGCCGACCCGGCCTCGCCGACCACGACCCGGCGGAACGCCTCGAAGCCAATCGCGAGCACCCCGGCCAGGATGAGCACGCCGAGCCAGGTGTGGAACGCGGGGGTCGGGCCCCAGAGCAGCAACAGCAGGAAGACCGCTCCGAGGATCGCCCAGGCCAACCCGGGGTGCTCCCGCCACATCGGGGCGAGCCACGCGCGGAAGCGGGTTGCCCAGCCGTACGGTCCCGCGAGCACGCACCCGATCAGGGCGACGAGCCCGTACAGGATCAGCGACCAGGCGACCTGCGAGAGCAGGCTCGTGCCGATCAGCCAGGTCGCGTCGGCCGCTTTGCGCAGCGACTCCCCGCTCGTCAGCGCGTTGACGATGTACGACTCGGCGACCTTGCGGATGACGAGCAGGAGGATCCCGACGAGCAGGAAGGCGCACGCGCTGGCCTGGAGCGCCTGGCGGCGGCTCCCGCTCGGCGCGAGCCAGATCGCTCCCGCGAAGCAGGCGAGCGCGAGGAAGATCAGGAGCCAGCTCAGCGCCTTGATCACCTTCACGATGTCCTGCGCCGCCTTGAGCTGGCTGGACTTCATGATCGTGATCTGGCCGGCGTTCTCCGGCAGGCGCGAGCTCACCGCCGACCCGATCCCCAGCTGGTTGGCCACGTTGACGATGAAGTCGTGGAGGTCGAGGACGACCTCCCCGTTCGCGGTCGAGACGCCGGACCGCGTCTTGTTCTCGAGGATGGCGACCAGCTGCTTGTGCGCCGCGCGGTTGACCTGCTTCCAGGCAGCCTGGACGCGCGGCCGGTCGAGGAACCGGTCGACGGCCGTCTGGGCAGGCTCGCGCAACGCCCCGGCCACGGGGCCGGCGAGGCCCTTGAGGTTTGGCGGGAGCTGCTGCTGGAGCCGATCCTGGACCTGGCCGTTCTTGTAGAGCTGGTCGACGATGTACACCGACAGGGCCCCTCTGATGTCGTCGTTCTGGAGGAGCCGCACGCTCGTCTTCGTCCAGGCGTCCGTGTCGAGCGCCTGGCGCTTCACCCACACCGTCAGGGAGCTGATCAGGAGGATCAGGCTGCCCACGACAATCAGGACCCACTTGAGGATCGTGCGCGTCCTGCTGCTCATGAGCGGCGATCATCCCCGTCCTTGGCCTCCCCGTCAATCGCCCATCGCCCGGCTCACCCGGGTGAGACGCCGGATCAGAGGACGCCGAGATCGCGTGCACGTTCGAGGGCGTCCTTGCGCGAGGAGACCCTCAGCTTCTGGTAGATCGACCTCGTGTGCGAGTGGATCGTGTTGAACGAGAGGAAGAGCGCGTTGCCGATCTCTCGCTTGGACAGGCCTTCCGCCAAATAGCGCAGCACGTCGAGCTCTCGCTCCGTGAGGTCGCTGTCGGCCGAGACCCGCCGATGGGCCGGGGTCAGGGCGTGAGCGACCTCCTCGAGCCGGTCGCGGAGTGCGCCCGGGTCGGGGCAGCTGCCGATCAGCTCCCGCGCCTCGCCGAGCGCGGCCCGCGCCTCCTCGGCGTTCCCGTGGGCGCGGAGCACGGGCGCCGAGACGAGCAGGGCATCCGCGACATAGAGCTCCTCCCCTCGCACGCGGAGCTTTGCCCGGCCGCGCTCGAGCAGCTGCACGGCCTCGTCGAGGTCGTCACGGGCCCCCGCGACCGCTCCGAGCGCGACGTCGACGATCCCGGCCGAGGGGCGGGCGTGGAGCCGCTCGACCTCGAGGATCTCCTCGGCCTCGCGCGCGAGGTTCTCGGCCGCCGCGAGGTCTCCGGAGGCGAGGTAGATCCGGGCGAGCAGCCCCTTGGCCACCGCCACCGCGAGCCAGTGGGCGAACCGCGGGGCGTCGGCGAGCGCCTCTTCGACCGGCGCGCGCGCGAGGTCGGGCCGGCCGGAGAACCAGTGCGCCCAGCCGAGCGCGATCAGCGTGACCGGCCGCCACTCGGGCGGGTACTCGTCCCTGAGCTCGTTCAGCCGTAGCGCGGCGGGCAGCATCGACCCGACGTCGCCCCAGGGGAAGCACGCGTGGACGAGCGCGGTGCCGGTCTCGACGGTTCGCTCGTCGGAGAGCTCGGAGCCGGTCGCCCGCATGCTCTCGAGCGCCAGCCGCGCCTCGTCGCGCCGGTTCAGCATGCTGAGCGCCCAGGTCTCCATCGTGCCGAGCCGGGCGTCGCGGCGAACCGTCTCGGCGGGCAGGGCCCCGAGACACCGCAGCGTGGCCTCCGCGCGGACGCGGGCGAACGCCGGCCGCCAGCGCTCGCGTAGGAGGGCCCCGGCGGCGTCGATCTCGCCGATCGCGACCGCGTGGCGCATTGCGTCGTAGGTGTAGCCCCCGGCCGCAAGCCACTCGAAGGCGCGGCGGTGGAGCTCGGGGACGAGCTCCGCGTGGCCGCGGAGCAGCTCGCTCTGCAGGACCTCGGCGAAGAGCTGGTGATAGCGGTACCACTCCCGCCGGTCGTCGAGCGGGCTCAGGAAGAGGTTCGAGCGCTCGGCCGTGTGCAGCAGCTCGTCCGAGTCGTCTCTCGACGTGACGGCGTCGCAGAGCGGAGCGGTCAGCGTGTCGAGGATCGACGTCTCGAGCAGGAAGCGCCGGAGGTCGGGCTCGAGGGCGTCGAGGACGACCTCGGTCAGGTAGTCGACGACGTGCCTGCTCGAGCCGCCGAAGTGCTCGACGAACGAGGCCCGGTCTGTCACTCCGGCAAGTGAAAGCGCGGCGAGCTGGACGCCTGCAGGCCAGCCCTCGGTGCGCTCGTGCAGGCGGACGAGGCTGTCGGGCGGGAGGTCGAGCCCGAGCGCCTCGTTCAGGAACGCCGCCTCTTCCTCGGAGGTGAAGCCGAGATCGGTGGCGCGCAGCTCGAGGAGCTCCCCCAGGACGCGGAGCCTGGCGAGCGGGATCGGCGGGTCTGCGCGCGTCGAGATCGCGACTGTGACGCTGCGCGGCGCCACCTCGAGGAAGGACGAGAGTGACTCGTGACACGCGTGGCTCGTCACCGCCTGGTAGTCGTCGAGCACGAGGACCAGGTCCGTCTCGGCGGCCTCGAGCTCGCCCAGCAGCACGGGCAGCGCCGCGTCGTGAGCGGCCGGGCCCGGCGCATGGAGCATCGCGAGCGTCGCCTCGCCGACGTCGGGCACGACCTCTCGGATTGCCTCCACGACGGAGCCCCAGAACACGCCCGAGTCGGAGGCACCGTGGGCGAGCGAGAGATATGCGAACGGGCGGTCGTCCAGCTCGCTCCACTGGGCGAGGAGGGTGCTCTTCCCGAAGCCCGGAGGCGCGGCGAGGAGGAGGAGTTCGGGTGCGGCGCCGACGAGAACTCCGGTCAGGCGGGGGCGCGCGACTGCGTGTCGCGACGCCTGGAATCGCTGATAGCGAGCCTGGAAGCGGAACTCGCTCAGCCCCCGGGCGCGGGTGACCGGCGGAGCGAATCGTGAGGGCATGGACGAGCCGTGATTTTTCCACAAGCGGTCGGGAACGCAGCGGGAGAGCAGGCGGTCTTCCTTTGGAAAACATCCGCGGCCGGAAAGGCTTGTGAGAGGCTAGCCGCCCGTGGCCGAGGCAACGCAGGTTCTGCTCTACGCGCTCGTGGCAGGGTTCAGCCCGCTCGCCCTCCTCTCGATCCTGGCGGTCATCTCCGGCGGGAACGGGCGGGGGAACGGAAGCGCTTTCGCGATCGGCTTCCTCCTCGGTCAGTCGCTGATGCTCGTCGCGTCGTTCGCCCTTGGCTCGGTCGCGGTTCCGAGCCCCGGCCGCGGCCACCCGACGCTGACCGCCTCGCTCGAGCTTCTGCTGGGCGTCGCGCTGCTGCTCTTCGGCTGGCAGGGGCGCCGCCCGCGCGACCAGGTCGAGCTGAGCGGCGAGTCCAGGACCTCGGCGCTGCTCGCCAGGCTACGCTCGATCCGGGCCCGGACCGCCTTCTCGGTCGGGCTTCTGCTGGGGATCGGCGGAATCAAGCGCCTGACGCTGACCCTCCTGGCCGGGACGACGATCGCCGTGAGCGGGCTGAGCACGGCCGAGCAGGTCGGGCTAGCGGTCGCCTACGTCCTCATCGCCACGCTGCTCGTCTGGGTCCCTGCCTCGATGTATCTCGTCGCCGGCTCGCGGGCCGATTCCTGGAACGCGAGCATGCAGGCCTGGCTGACGGCGAACCAGCGCCGGGCAACGGCGCTCTCCACGGTTGTGTTCGGGCTGATCCTGACGGTTCACGGCCTGATCTCGCTGCTCCTCTCGACGTGACTCACCCGGGTGAACGGACGGCCGGGTGAAGAACGCGAGAGGCGCCAGGCTAGAGAATGGCGGCAACGCCAAGCGAAAGGAGTCGCCGATGCCCGAGAACACCGAAACCCCGGTCCTCGATCTGCTCTCGAAGATGACCGCCGACTCGATCGAGGCGTCGGACCTCGACGCCGAGTCGCTCATGCTCGTCCGGATCGCGGCGCTCGTCGCCGTCGACGCGCCGCCCGTCTCGTACATGCTCAACATCGGTGCCGCCGGAGAGGCCGGCATCGACGCGGAGAAGATCCGCGGAGTGTTCGCGGCAATCGCCCCGATCGTGGGCACGGCCAAGATCGCCTCGGCGACGGGCAAGATCGTCCGGGCGCTCGGTCTGGCACTCGACATGGCCGAGCTCGAGCAGGAGTAGCCGCCGTAGCGCGTTCCCACATGGGCAGCGGCGACGACGGCTCGGCGGCCGTGGCTGCCGAGCCGTCGAGCTCGCCGAAGCGCGCGGGGATCGTCCTCGCCTCGCTGATCGCCGTCGCCGCGGTCGCGAACCTCGGCCTCGCGGTCGCGAACGTCGCGCTACCGTCGATCGGCAAGGAGTTCGACGCGTCGCAGACGGCGCTCGACCTGGTCGCCGTCGGCTACTCGCTCGGCCTCGCGGCCTCCGTCCTGTACTTCGGCGCGATCGGCGACCGCTACGGGCGCAAGCTGCTGCTCGTCATCGGGATGGTCGTGACCATCCCCGCGGACTGCCTCGCGGCCTGGGCGCCGTCGATCGGCTTCCTGTTCAGTGCGCGCGTGCTAGGCGGCCTCGCCGCAGGCATGGCGTACCCGACTACGCTCGCGCTGATCACCGCGCTCTGGTCGGGTCCCGCGCGCACGAAGGCGATCGCGCTCTGGGCGGCGACCGGCGGGGCGATCGCCGCTCTTGGGCCGCTCTGCGCGGGGATCCTGCTCGACCACTTCTGGTGGGGCTCGGTCTTCCTGCTCACGCTGCCGCTCGCGGTGATCGCGCTCCTGATGGCGCTCAAGTTCGTGCCGGCCCACGTCAACGAGACGACCGAGCCGGTCGACAACCTGGGCGGGATCCTCTCGATCCTGCTCGTGGGCGCGCTGATCCTCGGGATCAACTTCGCGCCGGTGCCGAACGCGACGACGTTGACGCTGGTCCTATTCGCGATCGCGGCCGTGTCCCTGGTCCTGTTCTTCCTCAGGCAGCGCCGCGCCAGGAACCCGCTCTACGACCTCCATGCGGCGGCCCGGCCGACGTTCTGGGTCGCGGCCTGCGCGGGCCTGATCGTGTTCGGCTCGCTGATGGGCGCGATGTTCATCGGCCAGCAGTTCCTGCAGAACGTCCTCGACTACTCGACGGTCCAGGCCGGCGCGGCGATCCTTCCCGCGGCCGCGTTCATGGTCGTCGTCGCGCCGCGCTCGGCGAAGCTCGTCGAGGCGCATGGGGCGCGGTTCACGCTGCTGTTCGGCTACGTGTTCGTGCTGCTGGGCTTCCTGACGATGCTGCTGCTCTGGAAGGAGAACATCGCCTACTGGAAGGTCGCGCTCGGCTACTCGTTCGTCGGGATCGGCGTCGGGCTGGCGGGCACGCCCGCCTCCCACTCGCTCACGAGCTCGGTCCCGGTGAAGCGGGTCGGGATGGCCTCGGGCACGGCCGATCTCCAGCGCGACCTGGGCGGGGCGATCATGCAGTCGATCTTCGGCGCGCTGCTGACGGCCGGCTATGCGGCCGCCGCGGGGTCGCTGGTCTCCTCGTCGGGCAAGGACATCACGAGCAGCACCCAGGCCGAGCTGACGAAGTCGTTCTCGAGCGCGGCCGACACGGCGTCGCGGTACCCGCCGAACATCCAGGACAACATCATCGCGGGTGCCAAGACCGCCTTCCTCCAGGGTGACCAGTGGGCCTACCTGGCCGGGATCGTCGCCGTCCTGCTCGGGGCGGCGCTCGTCTTCTTCATGTTCCCGAAGCGCGACGCCGAGAAGCGGCTGCTCGCCTCGTACCAGGCCGAGGACTCAGCGGCCGAATCCGTGGGCACGGCGTGACCGTGCTCGCCTCGAGCGCTGTCCACTTCGGCGGGTTCAGCTGGGGCGGGAGCTTCACACCCATCGATCTGATCGCGGCCTCGACGAACGCACTCAACGGCGCGCTCCTCGCGCGACGGCCGGACCACTACAAGCAGTTCACGATCGTGGGGATCCTGTTGATGGCCCTGCTCGGCGGGCTCGGCGGAGGGATCACCCGCGACGTCCTCGTCGCGCAGGTTCCCGCCGCGCTCACGAACCCGGCGTACATCACGCTCGCGCTCGCATTCGGGTTCGTCGGCTACTTCCTCGCCTATGCCTCCGGACAGCTCTTCCGCGAGGGCGTCTTCCAGTTCATGACCGCCTTCTCGCTGCCCTGGTACGCGATCGTCGGCGCGCAGAAGGGAGTGTCCGTGGGCCTGCCGGTGCTGGGGTGCCTGTTCCTGGGGATCGTCGGGCCGACCGCCGGTCGCTTCTACATAGACGTGGCGAGCGACGTTCCGCCGAAGCAGTTCATCCGCGGCGAGTGGTTCGTCGGCACCGCCGTTCTGACGGCCTCGGTCTGGATCCTCGTCTACTGGGCCGGCGGAAACACCTGGTGGGCGATGGGATTCGCGTTCGCGGTCGGCTTCAGCTTCCGGGTGATGGCGCTGTACAGGGGCTGGGAAGAACCGCTCCCGAGGGGCCCGAAGGGCGTCGTCCTCCACCCGGACGGCCGGCCGCTCCTCGGCCGCAAGCTGGCCGGCAAGTCACAGCAGGAGATGAACGACCTTGGCCTGACGGTTGAGGAGGACGCGAGCTAGGCTCGCTCCTCGGATGAGAAGACAGCGGGAGGGAAGACCAGATGAGTGACCAGACGATCGACCGTACGACGCTCCCGATCCGGCGGCCGCCGTTCGGCGGAGTCGCGAACAGAACGCTCGAGGGATCGGAGCCGGACTGGGCCCAGATGGGACACATAGAGCCCCCGGAGGGAGCGCCCAACATTCTCCTCGTGTTGATCGACGACGCCGGGTTCGGGCAGCCGAGCTCGTTCGGGGGTGCGATCTCGACGCCGAACTTCGACCGCATGGGCGAGCGCGGGCTCAAGTACAACCGCTTCCACGTCACGGCGCTGTGCTCGCCGACTCGTGCCGCGCTGCTGACAGGCCGCAACCACCACACGGTCGGCTTCGGCTCGGTCGGGGAGTTCTCGAGCGGCTTCCCCGCGTACACGGGGTTCCTGCCCAAGGACTGCGCCCCCGTTCCGAGGATCCTGCAGGAGAACGGCTACTCGACGGCGGCCTTCGGGAAGTGGCACCTGACCCCCGACAACCAGCAGGGACCGGCCGGTCCCTTCGACCGCTGGCCGAACGCCTGGGGCTTCGACCACTTCTGGGGCTTCCTAGGCGGCGAGTCCGGACAGTGGGACCCGGTGATCTCGGTCGAAAACACGACGGTCGGCGTTCCCGAGAGCACGGGCGACGAGCCGTACTACCTCCCTGACGACATGGCCGACAAGACGATCGAGTGGCTCCATGGCGTGCACGCGCAGGACCCCGAGAAACCGTGGTTCGCCTACTTCTCGACCGGCTGCAGCCACGCGCCGCACCACGTGCCGAAGGAATGGGCCGACAAGTACGCCGGCAAGTTCGACCTGGGCTACGACGCCTACCGGGAAGAGACGTTCGCGCGGCAGAAGGAGCTCGGCGTCATCCCGGCCGACGCGGAGCTGACGCCGCGGCCCGACGCGATGCCCGCCTGGGACTCGCTGGACGAGAACCACAGGCGCCTGTACGCGCGCCAGATGGAGGTCTACGCCGGTTACTCCGAGAATGCGGACTGGAACGTCGGTCGCGTCCTCGACGCGATCGAAGAGATGGGCGACCTCGACAACACGCTCGTGATCTGGATCTGGGGCGACAACGGCGCCTCCATGGAAGGCACGCTCACCGGCACCTTCAACGAGCTGACGACGCTGAACGGCATCCCGCTGACGCCCGAGCAGCAGCTCCAGCTCGTGCTGAAGTGGGGAGGCCTCCCCGCCTGGGGCGGCGAGATGCTCGCGCCGCACTACTCCGCTGCCTGGGCGTGGGCCGGCAACTGCCCGTTCCAGTGGGGAAAGCAGGTCGCCTCGCACCTCGGCGGCACGCGCAACCCGATGGTCGTCCAGTGGCCGGAGAGGGTGAAGGACGCCGGCGCGATCCGCCCGCACTTCACGCACGTGATCGACGTCGGCCCGACGATCCTCGAGATCGCCGGCATCCCGCAGCCGACGCATGTGGACGGGATCGAGCAGGAGCCGATGCACGGCGTCACGTTCGCCGACTCGCTCACCGACGCGAACGCCCCCGAGCGGCACACCCAGCAGTACTTCGAGATCCTCGGCAACCGCGCCATGTACAAGGACGGCTGGTGGCTGTCGATGCGGATGCCGCGCATCCCGTGGCAGCTCGATCCCGAGGCGATGAAGAAGTTCGCCCCGGACGTCTGGAAGCCGGACGAGGACCCCGTCGAGCTCTACTACCTGCCGGACGACTTCACGCAGGCGCACGACCTGGCCGCGGAGCACCCGGAGAAGGTGAAGGAGCTGCAGGAGCTCTTCTGGGAGGAGGCGGAGAAGTACAAGGTGCTGCCGCTGCTGGGGGGGATGGCGTTCTTCTTCGGCGTCGTGCCGCCGCTCCCGACGCAGTCGACGTTCACCTACTTCGGCGACGTGCAGAACGTGGCCTCCGGGATGATCCCGCGGATCTACAACCACTCCTACACGATCAGCGCCGACCTCGAGATTCCCGAGGGCGGCGCCGAGGGCGTGATCGTCGCGGAGGCCGACCACCTCGGCGGCTTCGCGCTGTTCGTGCAGGACGGGAAGCTGAAGCACACGTACAGCTTCATGGGCGTGCTGGAGTTCAAGCAGGAGTCGGACACGCCGCTTCCGAGCGGGGACGTCAACGTCCAGCTGGTGTTCGCTGCGGACGAGGCGAAACCGGCCACGGGCGGCGAGGTGACGCTCCTCGTGAACGACGAGCCCGTGGGCTCGGGCCGGATGGAGCACACAGTGCCCTTCCGCTTCTCCGGGTATGCGGGGATGGACATCGGCCGGGACAACGGCGGCGTCGTCGACCGGAGTTATGCCGAGAGGGCGCCGTTCGCGTTCACCGGCACCGTGAAGAAGGTCGTCTTCGACATCGCCCCGGACCTGAGCGAGGAGGACGCCGAGGCTCTCCACGAGCACGCGGCAAAGGCGCTGGCGGCCCACGCGGCCGGCCAGTAGCGAAGGAGGGAGCGACGATGAGCAAGGACAAGCAGATGGACGTCCTGATCGCGGCGTACCTGTTCGACGACCTCGGGAGAAATGACTACGACGCGATCATGGACCTCGTCGAGGCGAAGACGATCTCGGTCCAGGGCGTCGTGCTCGCCAGCAAGGACGAGAACGGCGAGATGCAGGTGGTCGAGGCCGGCGACCACGCTGTCCGCAAGGGAGCCACCATGCTCGGCGGCGCCGGGCTCGTGGTCGGGCTGTTCGCGCCGCCGCTGCTGGCGGCGACGGCGGTCGGCGCCGGGGTCGGGGCTGTGGTCGGCAAGTTCGCCAAGCACCGCGTCAAGAGCGGGATCGCGGAGAAGCTCGACGAGACGCTCTCCGAAGGGTCGGCTGCGCTGATCGCCGTCTACGACTCCGAGGGCGCCGAGGCGGTGCAGCAGGCGATCCCGAACGCGATCAAGACGTCGGTGGCGCACGTGGACGGAGCGAGCGCGAAGGAGCTGAAGGCGGGTCTCGAGGAGGCCTCGGCCGGGATGGGCGGCGGCTGATGGCCAAGAAGCGTGGCCCGGTCGTCGTCACCGGGACGTCGACGGGGATCGGCGAAGCGACGGCGATCCGCCTGGCGGAGGCGGGCTTCCAGGTCTTCGCCGGCGTCCGGCGCGAGGCCGACGGCGCGGCGCTCCGCAAGAAGGCCGAGGTGACGCCGGTGATCGTCGACATCACCGACGAGTCGTCGGTCTCGGGCGCGGCGGAGACCATCGCGAAGGCGGTCGGCGACCGCGGCCTCGCCGGCCTCGTCAACAACGCCGGTGTCGCGATCCCGGCGCCGATCGAGTTCCAGCCGCTCGCGGACTTCCGCAGGCAGCTGGAGGTGAACCTGATCGGGCACGTGGCCGTGATCCAGGCGTTCCTGCCGCTGATCAGGCGCGGCGGCGGCCGCATCGTCAACATCGGCTCGGTCGGCGGGCTCCTCGTGCTGCCCCTCAACGGCGCTTACAGCGCCTCGAAGTTCGGGCTGGAGGCGCTCAGCGACGCCCTGCGACTGGAGCTGCGGCAGTGGGGGATCCACGTCTCGCACGTCGACGTCGGCCCAGTTCACTCCGCGATCTTCGGCAAGACGTACGCGCAGCTGGACGGGCTCGAGAAGACCATCGGCGAGGACGGATACCGGCTCTACGAGGCGCAGGCAGCTGGCGTCCGGTCGGCAACCGAGAAGGCGGAGGCCTCGGCCGACCCGCCGACGGTGATCGCGAAGGCCGTCTTCAAGGCGCTCACGTCGGACAAGCCCAAGACCCGGTACCTGGCGGGCCACGGCGTGAAGGGGATCGCCGCGGCCGCGAAGCTGCCCGACCGCGCGAAGGACCGCGCGGTGGCGAAGGAGATGGGCCTGCCGTCGCCGGAGGCCGGCTGACGAGAATGGACGGAAGGGAGCAGGAGTGAGCGCCCAAGCGAAGCCGAAGGTCTTGTTCGTCTACTACACCTTCACCAGGCAGACCGGGATGGTCGTCGAGGCGATGGCGAGCGCGCTGGAGGAGCGCGGCTGCGAGGTGACGAAGGCCCTGCTCGAGTTCCCCGACGCCAGGTACGGAGGGCGCTTCTCGAAGCTGCCGATGCCCTGGCCCATCTGGCACATCGTCGGCATGCTCATCCCGCAGCGGCGCCGCAAGACGGGCGAGGTCGGGATCCCGCCCGAGGCGCAGTCGGGCGACTACGACCTGGTCGTGTTCGGCTCGCCGACCTGGTGGCTGACGACGAACATGCCCGTGCGCTCTTACCTCGAGTCGCCCGCGGCCAAGGCGGTGCTCGCCGGGAAGCCCTTTGCCGCCGCCTCGGTCTCCCGCCGCTACTACCGGGGCAACCTGGGAGACATCAGGAAGCTCGGCGAGCAGGCCGGTGGACGCTGGGCCGGGGAGACGCACTTCGTGGCGGAGGGAAACCAGCTGATGTCGATGACCTCCTGGCTCGTCTTCATGCGCGCCAACGAGCCCCGCCGGCGCTTCCTCGGGGTGCCCCTGCCGCGGCCGAACCTGCGGGAAGACTACGCCGAGCAGGCCGCGAGCTTCGCCGGGAGCCTCTACGACCAGGTGCTCGCGCCGGCTGCGTCCGGCATCGCAACCTGACGCCGTCACGGCCGCGGTACGCGATCATGGGCCGATCACACCCGCCGGACTCCAGGTCCGACGATGGCCCAGTAGCCGAGCCGAAAGAAGGGGGCGCGTAGGATGAGCAAGCAGTTCAGGGGCGTGATCAACGTCGACGAGCGCGACTCGACGCCGGACTGGGAACCGTACCTCCAGCCGGTGGCGCCCGAGGGGGCGCCGAGCGTGCTCTACATCGTGCTCGACGACGTCGGCTTCTCGGCGATGGAGCCGTGGGGCGGACTGATCGAGACGCCGAACATCAGCAGGCTCGCGGCGAGCGGGCTCACGTACACGAACTGGCACACGACGGCGCTCTGCTCGCCGACTCGCTCGTCGCTGCTGAACGGCCGGAACCACACGACGAACGGCATGGCCTGCATCGCCGAGGCCACGAGCGGCTACCCGAACGCGAACGGCCACATCCCGTTCGAGTGCGCCACGATCGCCGAGGTCCTGGGCGAGCGCGGCTGGAACACCTACATGCTCGGCAAGTGGCACCTCTGCCCTGCGGACGAGATGAACATGGCCTCGACGAAGCGCAACTGGCCCGTCGGCCGGGGGTTCGAGCGCTACTACGGCTTCCTCGGCGGCGAGAGCAACCAGTGGTACCCCGACCTCGTCTACGACAACCACCCCCTCGACCAGCCGTCGATGCCCGAGGACGGCTACCACCTGACGACCGACCTGACCGACAGGGCGATCGAGTTCATCAAGGACGCGAAGGTGATCACCCCGGACAAGCCCTTCTTCATGTACTTCTGCCCGGGCGCGACACACGCGCCGCACCACGCGCCGAGGGAGTGGATCGACAGGTACAGGGGCCGCTTCGACATGGGCTACGAGGCCTATCGCGAGCTCGTGTTCGAGCGGCAGAAGAAGCTCGGCGTCTTCCCCGAGCACGCGGAGCTGACGCCGATCAACCCGTACGCCGAGGAGACGAGCGCCGAGGACAAGCCCTGGCCACCGCTGGACGTGGTTCGCCCGTGGGACTCGCTCTTCGAGGACGAGCAGAAGCTGTTCTGCCGGATGGCCGAGGTGTACGCGGGCTTCCTCTCGCACACCGACCACGAGATCGGGCGGCTGCTCGACTACCTCGAGGAGTCGGGCCAGCTGGAGAACACGATCGTCGTCCTCGTCTCCGACAACGGCGCGAGCGGCGAGGGCGGGCCCAACGGCTCTGTCAACGAGAACAAGTTCTTCAACGGGATCCCGGACACGATCGAGGAGAACCTCCGGTTCCTCGACGACCTCGGGTCGACGAAGACCTACAACCACTACCCGACCGGCTGGGCCTGGGCCTTCAACACGCCGTTCAAGATGTGGAAGCGCTACAACTTCGAGGGCGGTGTGGCCGACCCGCTGATCGTCTCGTGGCCGAAGGGGATCGCCGCGAAGGGTGCGCTACGCCACCAGTTCCTCCACGCCACCGACATCGTCCCGACGATGTACGACCTGCTCGGCGTCGAGCTGCCAGACATCGTGAAGGGCTACGAGCAGGTCCCGCTCGAGGGTGTCAGCTTCCGCTCGACGTTCGAGAGCGACGACGTGCCGACGCCGAAGGAGAGCGCCTTCTTCTCGATGCTCGGCTCGCGGGCGGTCTGGCGCAAGGGTTGGAAGGCGGTCAGTGTCCACCCGACGATCGCCGGCTGGGGCCACTTCGACCAGGACCGCTGGGAGCTCTACGACACGGAGAGCGACCCGACCGAGGCCCACGACCTCGCCGCCGAGAACCCGGAGAAGCTGCAGGAGCTGATCGACCACTGGTTCCACCTGGCAGAGCTGTACAAGGGCCTGCCGCTCATCGACCGGACTGCGATCGAGATCCTGGCCGACCCGACCCGGCCGCAGGTCGCGCCTCCGCGCGACCGCTACGTCTACTACCCGGGCACGGCCGAGGTGCCCGAGTCGGCGGCGGTCAACATCCGCAACCGCAGCTACTCGATCGCGGTCGAGGTGGAGGTCGACTCGGAGGACGCCTCCGGCGTCCTCTTCTCGCATGGCGCGCGGTTTGGCGGCCATGCCCTGTACGTGAAGGACCGCAAGCTCAAGTACGTCTACAACTTCGTCGGGAGCAACGAGCAGCTAGTCGAGTCCAGCAAGGAGATCCCCACCGGCAAGGTGATCCTCGGCGTCTCGTTCGTTCGCGAGGGCGACTCGATGCCGACCACCGGGACGCTGTCGCTGTTCGCGAACGACGAGAAGATCGGCGAGGGCCGGATCATGACCCAGCCGGGGAACTTCTCCCTCGTCGGCGAGGGGCTGAACGTGGGGCGGGACCCGGCCGAGCCGGTCACCGACGACTACCCGGGCACGAGCCCGTACGCGTTCACGGGCGGGACGATCAAGGAGGCGATCGTCGACGTCTCGGGCGACCAGTACGTCGACGTCGAGCTGGAAGCGCTCGCGATGATGAAGCGCGAGTAGGCGAGGCTGAGGCGGATGGCCTCGCCGGACCGCCGCGACGAGCGCGAGCCGCTCGACCTGCCGCCTCCGAGGCGGACCTTCGCCCAGCGGTTCGCGCTCTGGCTCGAGCGCGGTCGTGCGCTGCCGGGCCGGGTCGAGGAGGCGCGAGGACGCTCGGCAGTGCTCGACACCGGGTTCGAGTGGATCGAGCGGGACTCCGAGATCGGCGGCGGCATCCTCTCGGGCGCCCTCGCCTACCGGCTCTTCATCTTCACCCTCCCACTGGCGTTCTTCCTCGTCTCCGTGCTGGGGCTGGCCTCGGACGCGGCGAACAAGAGCCCGAAGGAGATCGCGAGGTCGGTCGGGCTGCTCGGGCTCGTGACGAGCCAGGTCGCCAGCACGTCCAAGGAGCACGCGAGCGCGTGGGTGGGGCTGACCTCCTTCTTCATCCTCGTGTACATGACGCGGGTCCTGCTCCGTGCGGTCTCGATCGTCCACGCCCTCGCGTGGGAGCACTCGGGGCGGGCGGTGAAGGTCAAGATGCGCTCGCTGGGCGTCTTCGCAGTCGGGGTCGCCGCGATGTTCCTGCTCGTCGTCGCCGTCGGCGCACTTCGCCACGAGACCTCGTTGCCCGGCCTGTTCGCGACGCTTGCCTCGGGGCTGGGGTTCGCCGCGATCTGGCTCTGGGTCTCCCTGTCGCTTCCCCACGCGGACGCGCGCTGGTACGACCTGATCCCGGGCTCGCTCGTGTTCGGCATCGGCATCCTCTGCGTGCAGGTCTTCAACGTCTACTTCCTCACCAAGCTGCTGCAGAACAAGGCGACCACCTACGGCGCGCTGGGGGTTGCGGCGGCGATCCTGCTCGGGCTGTTCTTCATCGGGCGGGTGGTGGTGCTCTCGGCCTCGCTCAACGCGACGCTGTACGAGCGGCGGACACGCCATCGTGACGACGAAGTAGGGTCGCCCACGTGAGCGGCGCCGACTACGAGATCGTCCTCGCCGCGCTCGCTGCGATGCTCTCGCCGACGACGCTCTCGTTCTCGGTGCTCGTGCTGGTCGTCGCAGAACGGCCGCTGCGCACGGGCATGTGGTTCTACCTCGGCGCGCTCACGGCGAACCTGGCCATCGGCGTCCTCGCCGCGATCGTGCTGGGCAACTCGGCGGCCTCGCACACGTCGACGCCGAAGACCTGGGTCCTGTGGTTCGACATCGTCGCCGGCGCGCTGCTCGTGATCCTCGCGATCAAGATCCTCCGCCGCCCGCCCAACGCCAAGCGCGCGGCCGACACGATCGACCAGATCCAGAAGGTCGTCGAGAGCCGTGACCTCGCGGTCGTGCTCGGCGGCGCCCTCCTGGCGAACGCCGGCGCGTTCATCCCGATCGCGCTCAAGTCGATCTCTCAGACCGACCCGAGCACGGGGCAGTACATCATCGACTGGGTTTTCTTCTCGCTGGTCGCGCTGCTTCCCCTCGCCGTCTCGATCGTCCTGTTGATCCTGGCGCCGGACTTCGCCAAGCGGGTCCTCGAGGGGGCGAGGAGCTGGCTCGAGCGGAACGCGAAGAACGTTGCGGCGGTGATCATCCTCGCGCTTGCGATCTCGCTGTTCTTCAATGGGATCAGCGGCCTGAAGTAAAGCCGCGGCGCCAGCGGACCTCGGTCACCGGTGCCTCGAGCGGGGAAGGGGTCTCCCGCGGGTGCCTCTTGAACCAGCGTGCGTAGCGCCCGGCGAGCGGCGCCGCCGTCAGCCCGTGCAGCAGCACCGAAAGGCCGATCGTCAGGTAGACGGTGGTGAGCATCGTTCCGTCGTGGGGGAGGCCGCCCTCCTCGATGACGATGATCGCGAACACGATCGACGCGAGGCCTCGCGGGCCGAACCAGCCGAGGAACCCGACGGTGGGCCGTCTCGCCTGCGTGCCGAGCATCCCGATCGCGACGGGCACCATCCGCACGAGCGTGAGACTGAGCACCGCGTAGAGGGCGACCGACCACGTCACCTCGTGCAGAGTGGGCTCGAGCAGCACCGCCCCGAAGACGATGAACGTGAGGGCGTTGAAGATCGCGCCTCCCTCCTCGATCAGATAGGCGACGTCGCCTCCCTGCTGCTGCCTCAGGGCGCCGAAGACGAGCCCGCCGGTGAACGCGGCGATGAAGCCGGAGCCGCCGAGCGGCTGCGCGATCCCGTACGCGAGCCCGGCGCCCGCGAGCGGCACGATCTGGAGCCAGTCGCGGCCGACGAACCCGCGGCCGGCGGCCAGCCGGATGATCGCGGCCGCCGCCGTGCCGGCGATCGCTCCGGCCAGGACCCCGTAGCCGATCTCCTCGGCGACGAGCCGCGCAGCTGCGCCGTTGCCGATCGCGTGCTCCTCTGCCCGGGCGATCGCCAATGCGACGAAGAAGATCGGCACGCAGATCCCGTCGTTGAGCCCGCTCTCGACGTTCAGGCCCTGGCGGATCCTCGAGGGCAGCTCGGGCAGCGTCACGACCGCCTGCCCGAGCGCAGCGTCGGTCGGCGCGAGGATCACCGCGAGGACGAGCGCCTCGGGCCAGGCCAGGCTTCCGAGCACCCCCAGGGCGGCCAGGAACCCGGCGAGGAGCGTCAGCGGAAGGCCGATGCCGAGCAGGCGGGCCGGGACCGCGAGTTCGCCGCGCAGCGCGCGCAGGTCGATCCGCGAGGCGTCGGCGAACAGGACGAGCGTCAGGGTCGCCTCGGCGAGGAGCTTGACCGTCTCTCCCGCGGGCGCGGGGTCCACGAGCCCGAGCGCATCGGCGCCGACGGCCAGCCCGGCCGCCGTGAAGAACATCGGAGCGGTGATCGGCGACCCTTCGAGCCGGCCCGAGATCGCGGCGAACGCGAGGAAGACGACGGCCAGTGTCGCGAGGGTCCAGGTCACGAGCGGACCCTAAGTCCGACTAGGCTCGGCCCGTCGTGGGCTCCTGGACGCGCAGCTCGAGGGTGACGTAGGCGTGGGCCAGGCAGTCGGCGACTTCCTGCCGCTGGCGGTCGTGGTCGCGATCAGCCCGATCCCGATCGTCGCGATGGTGCTGATGCTCGCGACGCCGCGCGCCCGGACGAACGGCACGGCGTTCGCCTTCGGCTGGATCGTAGGGCTCTCCGTGCTCGGGGCGATCGTGCTCGTGCTTGCGACCGGGAACGCGACCGAGGACTCGGGCGCGCCGGCGACGTGGGTGGACGTGCTCAACCTCCTGTTCGGGCTGGCCTTCATCCTGCTCGCTGTGCGTACCTGGCTCGGCCGGCCGAAGCGCGGCGACGAGGCCGAGATGCCGGGCTGGATGGACAGGGTCGACGACTTCACCACCGGGAGGTCGTTCGGTGCGGGCGTCGTCCTCTCGGCGGTCAACCCGAAGAACCTCGTCCTCACCGTCGCCGGTGCCCTCGCGATCGCCGAGGCCACGCTCTCGGACGGACAGGAGGTCCTGGCGCTCGCGGTGTTCGTCCTGATCGGCTCGCTCGGCATCCTCACGCTGCTCGGGATCTACCTCGTGGTGGGAGAGCGGGCAGCGGCGCAGCTCGAGCGGCTCAAGGTCTGGACCGCCGCGCATAATGCCGCGATCATGACCGTGCTCCTGCTCGCCCTCGGCGCGAAGCTGATCGGCGATGCGATCAGCGGGTTCAGCTCATGAGCGAGCAACAGGGTCGCGATCCGGCCTTCGTCGAGCCGCGCTGGCCGATCGCGCTGGCGCTCCTGTTCTTCATCGCGATCACGATCGTCCTGCGGGTCGCCGAGCCGCACCGGGAGTCGCTGGGCTCGCCCTGGGTGGTCCCCAGCGTCGAGATCGCCTTGCTCGTCGTGCTGCTGATCGCGGATCCGGCCCGCGTATCCGGCCGTGGGCGGTGGCTGCGGCGGCTCTCGATCGCGCTCGTTCTGGCACTGCTCGTGGCGGCCCTGGTGTCGGCGATCGTGCTCATCACCGAGCTGATCCGTGGAGGGAAGGTGACCGACTCGGCAAGCTCGCTCCTGGCCTCTGGTGCGTTGATCTGGCTCGGCAACGTGCTCGTCTTCAGCCTGCTCTACTGGATGCTGGACAGCGGCGGCCCGCTGGCGCGCTTCCGCCATGAGCGCGAGTTCCCGGACTTCGCCTTCACGCAACAGATGAGCCCCGAGCTCGCCCCGCCTGGCTGGCGGCCGGTTTTCGTCGACTACCTGATCCTCGGCCTGACCACGAGCACGGCCTTCAGCCCGACGGACGTGATGCCCATGGCCCGTTGGGCGAAGCTCACCATGGCGCTCCAGTCGCTGCTGTCGCTGGTCGTCGTGGGCCTCGTGATCGCGCGGGCGGTGAATGTCTTCAGCTAGCGACTCGACGGATGCCGCGGCGAAAAGGGAGCGCCGCGTCGAGCTCCTGGGCACGATCCTGCTCGCGGTCGCTGCGGTGGCAACCGCCTGGAGCACGTCCGAGTCGACTCGCTGGAGAGTCGAGCAGACTCGTGCGTCCGGCAAGGCGAACACCGCGCGCACGCAGTCGTCCGAGGCGTTCTCCCGTGCGGGTCAGCTCACCCAGGTGGACATCGCGACCTTCGTCCAGTGGGTCGACGCGACGGTCGGCGGGAAGCCGGAGCTCGCCCGCTTCTACCGGGAGCGCTTCCGTCCGGAGTTCAAGCCGGCGTTCAACGCCTGGCTTGCCAGGAGACCGCTGACAAACCCGGGTGCCCCGTTGACTCCGTTTGCGATGCCGCAGTACCGGGTCGCAGAGGCCGTCAAGAGCGAGCGCCTGACGGCCGTCGCGCAGGTTCACTCGGCTGCCGGGGACAAGGACCTGCAGCACGCCGACGACTACCTCCTGGCCCTCGTCCTCTTCGCTACTTCACTGTTCTTCGCCGCCATTGCGACGAAGATTCGCTCGCTGGGCCAGCGCGAGGTGCTGCTCGCGCTCGGCTGGGTGATTTTCATCGGAACCGCCGTCTGGACGCTGACGCTGCCGGTCACGCTCTCGGTCTGAGGGCGCAGCTCAGGCCTGGCTCGAGCCGTCGCCTCGCGCCTCTTCGTCCTTGGCCCGCCGCTTTCCCTCCTTCTCGGCCGCCCGGTCCGCCTTCTTCTGCGCCCTCTTCTCCTTGCGCTCCTCTTTCATCTCGGTGGTCCTGACCTTCGCGTCCGTGTACGACTGTCCGACGAGCTGCTTTCCCCCGTGCCAGCCGAAGACCCAGCAGACGAGCACGATGGCGACGACCTGGTTCCAGGCGGTCGTGATCAGCTGCTGGGCGGTCGAGTAGTCGACGGCCTGGCCGTGCGGCACGTTGCAGCAGTCCTTGAGGGCGAGCGCGTTGGTGGCCTGCGTGATCCCGACCGCCCCCGGCGTGAAGGACGCGACGTTCGCCAGCGAGCCCGAGCCGACGACCCACATGATCGACTCGAACGTCACCGGGATCGCAAAAGCGGCCAGGAAGATGCCGATCACGGTGAGCTTGCAGAGCCACGAGAGGAACGAGGGCAGGAAGGACCACTTGAGGTAGCGCTTCGGCGTCGAGAGGATCACGCCGCCCTTCTTCGCCTGGGCCCAGAGCTTCTTCACCTGGCGCCAGAAGATCCGGCCGAGGATGAGTATCAGCACCACGGCCCCTGCCACGACGATCAGGGTGAGCCCCGGGTGCGAGGTCAGGTTGCCGAAGCTGATGTCGAAGGCGCCCGGCACACTGAGGAACATGTAGAGGTAGACGAACGTCCCGGCGAGCGTGAAGAAGATCTTCTGGACGAGGTACGCGGCGATGGCACCCGCAATGGTGCAGCTGGGGATGATCGCCACGAACATGAAGAGCGTCACGAAGGTGCCGATGTTGGCCGGCAGGAAGCCGTTCATCGCCACGCCGACCGCGTACGCGGCGATGACCGGCCAGAGCTGAACCTCGTCCTTGTAGGCCGCCTTCAGAATCCCGTAGTAGGAGAGGCCGGCGAAGACGGTCTGGCCGGTCTGGAAGACCAGCGCCGCGGCGGTGTAGCCCGTCGGCATGGCCTTGAGCTCGTCCCAGAAGCTCTTCAGCCAGTCCCAGACGCTCACTCCGAGCAGCTGCAGCAGGAGCCAGAAGAGCGCCAGCCCGACCAGCCACGCGACGATCTTGAGGAGCCGCCGGTGCTTCGGCGGGGAGACCTCTACCATCGGCTCGGGAGCAACGTCTGTCAAGGCGCGCTAATCCCTAGCGACTGCTGTCCAACCTCGTAAGACATCGTCCGCCGCTCAGTGCTCTTCGCCTCCTGGACTGGTCGCGACGAGGACGATACGCGGCTGTCGACTGGCGTGCTGAGGCGGCCACCGGAGTCGCCGGGTGGCCGCCTCAGTTCCCGATCTGCCGGCCACGCCGTCGCAGGTGCCTTCTCGGCCTCTTCTCGCTCCGGCTGACGATCGTTCACCCGGGTGAATCGCGTACGCAGGTGAGGTCGCGCGGCGCCGCTGCTGCAGAATGGGAGGCGGCGAAATTTCGACCAAGGGAGAGCTATGCCAATCGGACCGGTACAGCTGATCGTCGTCGGGTTCGAGCACCCGGACTTCCGCGGCGAGATCCTCGACGAGCTCGAGAAGCTCCGCGAGAGCGACACGATCGGAGTGCTCGACGCGCTCGCCGTCTACAAGGACGCGGACGGCAACGTGGAGATCGCGCACATCGGCAACATGACCCAGGAGGAGGCGATAGAGGCCGGCAGCACGGTGGCCTCCCTGCTCAACTTCGACATCGAGGGAGAGGAGACCCCGACCGCAGGTAGCGAGATCGAGATCGGTGACGAGCCGGAGGACGCCTGGGACGTGATCGAGGAGATTCCCAACGACTCGGCCGCAGCGCTGTTCCTGATCGAGCACCGCTGGATCGTTCCGCTGCGTGACGCGGTCGCGCGCGCGGGGGGCTTCCGGATCGCGGACGGCTTCATCAGCCCGCTCGACCTCGCCGAGATCGGCCTCATCGGCCGTGACGAGGCCGAGCAGATGAACAAGCTCGCACGGAGAGCCCAGGCGACGCGGGCCTGATCCGCGCGTCTACGCTTCGATCGAACACACGGAGGTGTGAGATGTTGGGTACAGAGCGACGAGTGGCAAGACGCACGAGCCGGCGTGTCGTGCGCCGCCGCGTCTGAGAACGGACGGGACGCCGGGCTTCTCGGCTACGGGCGGCCCGGCTTCCTGCGGCGACCGCGTGGCCTCTGAGGCGGGCGCCGCGGCCGAAGCCGGGGCGCCCTTCAACGAGGCACTCTCGCCGAAGACGCTCCTGCAGCTCGCGCCGGGCGTCCGCACGCGGTTCGACGCCGCAGGTCACGTCCTGCTCGACTCGCCGGACGGGACGGTGGTCGACCTCGGCCCGAGGGGGTTCGCGACCCTGTCGTTGTTCTCCGAGCCGCTGGCCCTCGGCGAGGCGATCGAGCGGCTCGAGCGGGAACGGCGCTCGACGGATTTCGCGCCGACGATGCACGTCGTCAACCTGCTGCTCGAGGAGGGCGCGCTCGTACGGCCGGGGGCGGACGGCGGGCCGACGAGCGGCTGGGCCGACCCGGTGGAGCACGCTCGCATGCTGCACGACGACCGCAGGACGCGTGACTACCTCGCCGCAATCGCCGAGGCGGTGCGACCGGGGGACGTCGTGCTCGACATCGGCACCGGGAGCGGGGTGCTCGCCGTCGCCGCGGTCCGCGCAGGAGCCCGGCGCGTCTACGCGGTCGAGGGCAGCGACATCGCCGACGCGGCCGAGCGGGTGTTCGCCGCCAACCGCGTGCAGGAGACGGTCACCCTGATCCGCGGCTGGTCGAGAACGGTCGACCTGCCGGAGCGGGCCGACCTGCTGGTGGCGGAGATCATCGGGAACGAGCCGCTGGAGGAGGAGATCCTCGAGACGACGCTCGACGCCCGCCGCCGCCTGCTGAAGCCCGACGCGCGGCTGATCCCGCACGAGCTCACGCTGCTCGCGCGGCCGCTTCTGCTCCCGGAAGGCGAGGCCAGGCAGCGCGCGATCGGCCGTGCCGCCGTCGACCGCTGGCGGGAGCTGTACGGCATGGAGTTCCAGCCGCTTCTCGAGGCCGCCGTTCCGGGCCCGGTCAACATGCCCACCGAGGCGGAGGTGGCCGCGACCTGGCCGCAGGTCGGGCCGCCGGTCGCCCTCGCCACGATCGACCTCACCGGCTTCTCGGAGGCATCGGTGTGTTCCTCGGCCGACCTGGTGGTCGACGCCCCGGGCGCCGTGAATGCGGTTGCCGTCACGTTCAGCGCTGCCTTGCACGGGGCGATCGCCCACACGCTGGATCCCTGGACCTGGCCGACTTCCAGCTGGGCGACCTCGGTGTGGGTGCTTCCCGACACCGTGCACGTTGAGCCGGGAGCCGCGTTGCGCGTGCACTACACCCGCCGCGCCCACCGGGTGCCCGACGGGCTCAGCTGCGAAGTCGTCCGGACCTGAGTCCGGCCGGTGTACGATCCCCGGAGCGGCGACGCTGGTGAGTCGCCAAATGTGACCTCGTCAAAGAAGGGGGCTTCGATGGGAATGGTTCGTCGACGAACGCGCCGGAGGACGGCCCTGGTGGTTGGCGGGGCAGCCTACGCGGCCGGCAGGGCAGGCGGTCGCCGGGCGGCCGACGCGGATCAGTACGAAGACCAGGGGTACGAGGAACAGGCACCGCCGCCGGCGCCGCCGCCTCCGGCCCCGACCAGCGGGGCCAGCGAGACCGACGAGCTCCAGCGCCTGGCCGACCTACACGCCTCCGGCAGCCTGACGGACGAGGAGTACGCGGCTGCCAAGGCCAAGGTCCTCGGCATCTAACAATCCCACGAATCACGAAGGAGGAGTTGTCATGGCTCGAGACGGTCGTGCGGGCGTGATGGAACGCGCGCTCGAGGCGTGCTTCAACGGCGAGGTCGACGCCCTGCCCGGTCTGTTCACGGAGAATGTGAGCGGCTGGTCGCCGAACATGCTGGTCAGCTCGATCGACGAGCTGGCAGAGGTGGTCAAGGAGCGGGATGCGAGCCTCTCGGACGTCTCCCTCCAGATCGACGCGCTCGACGTCGTCGGGAACAAGGGATACGCGGAATACCGGGTGAACGCCGTGTTCTCGGGCCCGTTTCACGTCGACGAGGAGACGGCGATCGAGCCCACCGGCCGCGAGGTGCTGATCGGAGCCGCCATCGTGGCGGAGTTCGCGGGGGACAAGGTCTCGGCCTTCCGGAACTACTTCGACAACGCGGCGTTGCTGGAGCAGATGCTCGACTAGGACGGTGGGATCTCGGACGGTTGAGGGGTCCTATCGCCTCGTCGTCGAGGACTCGCCGGACCCGGCCGATCTGGCGCTGCTCGAGGAGCGGGTGGCAGCTGCAGCGACCGAGGCGGCCGGCTGCGACGACTACCAGGAGTTCGGGATCTTCGTTCGCGACGAGCAGGGTCGCGTCGTGGCCGGCATCTCCGGCATCGTCTGGGGCGGGTACTGCGAGCTGCAGGCCATGTGGGTCGACGAGGCGCTCCGGGGGCGTGGGCTGGCCCGCGCCCTCATGTCCGGCGCGGAGGCCGAGGCGCGCCGGAGGGGGTGCGGGCTCGTCGTGTTCCAGGCGTACGACCTGCTCGGGAAGGGTCTCTACGAGCACCTCGGCTACGAGACGGCCGGGGTCGTGGAGGGCTGTCCCGTCGGCAGCACAGCCCGGTGGTTCCGCAAGGACCTGTGACCGCCGCCGACTACCGGCGCGGCCGAACGCTCAGTTTCGGCTGACGACGATGTGCGTGACCGGTACGGCGTAGCGGGTCCGCGCCTCGTCCACGACACCTTCCTCGAGCCAGTTCGCCTGGTCGTCGGCGCCGGTCACGAAGAGAACCTCGTCCGCGTGGAACTCGCGGAGCCCGTCGTCTGCCGCCTGAAGCGGGTCGTGCGACCCCACGTGGCCGGCGGCCCTGAGCCCCGAGCGATCGAGGAGGCGCACGGTCGCCTCGAGCCGCTCGGTCGCCTGGGCGTACGCCTTCTCGTCGCTCGTCCAGCGGGCGAGCCGCGAGCCCAGCGCAGGCGCGACCACGAACGCCTCGGTCGTCCGCCCGGCCGCATGGTCGCGGAGCCTCTGGCCGAAGGTCTCCGACGCGCAGCTTTCGTCGGCGATCACGAGCACCCGGTAGAGGTCCGACGCTGCGGCCATCGCGTCCGGGTGGGCGGCGGGAGCGCTCTCGACCCCCGGATGCCGGTGTCTCCGCGTATAGAGCCAGGCGAGCATGAGACCGGCACCGATCGTTGCGACGCCGAGGAGAAGCCAGGCCTGCAGTCCCGCAAGCGCCGCAAGCAGCAGGAGGCCGCCCCAGCCGAGCACGGCGAGGACGATCGGGATCGCTCCAAACTCTCTCAGGGTGTCTCTCTTCACCATCTCGATCCTTACCCACGCGGCCTCTGGCCGAATCCGTAGTTTCCCGGTCGCAGAGTGCGCCTTTCGCGCGGATTCTCGGCGTCGGCTTTCGTGGCACGCCTCGGGGCCGCATGAGACCATTCGCCGGTGACGATTCTCGCGCCGCCGTTCGTTGCGGCCGTGACCGCGCCGCCGGTCGACCTGGGCTCGCTCACTCTCGTTCTCGCGGCGGCCACCTTGGGGGCCCTCCTCTCGAGGTTCCACGGGCGGATCGCGCTACCGACGGTCGTGCTCGAGATCGTGTTCGGGATCGCGATCGGACCGCAGGTGCTCGGGATCGCGAAGGTCGACCCGTACATCAACTTCCTCTCGAACCTCGGCCTCGGGATGCTGTTCTTCCTTGCCGGCCTCGAGGTGATCGAGAAGAAGATCCCGAGGCGCGCAGTCCGTACCGGCACGATCGGCTGGCTCGTCTCGCTGGCGATTGCGCTCGTCGTGGGGCTGGTGCTGCAGGAAGCCGGCCTGAACGCGAGATGGTGGCTGATCGGAGTCGCGCTCGCGACCACCGCGCTCGGGACGCTCGTCCCGATGCTGTCCGACGCGGGGCTGCTGCCCACGCCGCTCGGTGCGGCGACCCTCGGGACGGGCGTCGCGGGCGAGTTCTGGCCGATCGTGTTCATCTCGATCTTCCTGACCGGCGTCTACGGCGCGGCGACCGAGGTAGTACTCCTGATCGTGTTCTGCGGGGTGGTCGCCTTCGCCGCGCTCGCGGCGATGCGCGCGCGGCCCCCGCGGGTGGTGCGGGCGATCCAGGCCACCGTGCACACGACGGGCCAGGCCGCCGTACGCGGCTCGATGCTCATCCTGGCCGCGCTCGTCTACCTCGCCGTGCAGTCGGGCTTCGACTTCGTCCTGGGCGCGTTCGCCGCCGGCCTCGTCGTCGGGCTCGCGCTCGACACGCCGTCCGGCGAGGGAGTGCGAGTGAGGCTGGAGGGGATCGGCTTCGGGGTGTTCGTCCCCATCTACTTCGTCGTCACCGGGATGACATTCGACCTCGACAGCCTCCTGACCCGCGGCGGACTCGCGCTCGCGGGCCTCTTCCTCGCGCTCTTCATGCTCACCCGTGGCTCCTCCGCGCTCCTCTGGCGGAAGGAGCTCGGCGAGCAGGCGACGGCCGGTCTCGCGTTCTTCGCCGCAACCGGGTTGCCGCTGATCGTCGCGATCGTGAGCATCGGCGAGGAGCGCGGCGCGATCGACCCGAGCGTGGGCGCCTCGCTCGTGGGCGCAGGGATGTTGTCGGTCCTGATCTACCCGATGGTCGCGATCCACATCGTCGGCCGCCGCGAGCCCTCGGGCGCCGAAGCGGAGGAGTTCGGGGAGTTCGCCGAGGAGTTCCTAGGCTGAGCTCGCTTCCCGGGCCGCGGCCGCGGATTCCGGGAGCATCATCACGGAGCCGACGAGGAAACAGAGCCCTCCGAACGCCGTGAACGCGTTGTCCGCCGCGAGGTCGAGGACGCTGCCCTGCGACGGCACCCAGTACGCGGCCACCGCCGCGATGCCGAACGCCACGCACCCGAGCAGGTTCCACGCCGCGATCCTCCAGTCCAGGTCGCGCTGCCTCGTCCAGAACGCGCCGCCGCAGACCTCGACGTAGCCGAGGTAGCCGGACACGAGGAAGCAGATGCAGCCGGCCGCGTCGGGCCTCCAGACGAGCTTGTCGTACGAGTTCGCGTCGAGGCCGGACTGCAGCGCCTGAAACGTGGTCCGGTTGAAGAAGAGCGTCCCCACGAGCAGCACGCCGCAGACCCACCAGTCGATCCGGCCCGGCTCGAACGAGACGATTCGAAAGTGACGGCGCCCGCTCTCCGGGCCACGGTCGGTGTTGATCGCCTCGAGCCACTGGAGGAAGGCAGCCGAGGTGAAGAAGATCGACCCGACGAAGAACACGGCCGCGTCCGCCGCCGAGCCCACCAGCTCGACGAATCCCGGGAACGGCCCGACGAGGAAGCAGGTCGAGCCGATCGCGAACAGGACGCCGATCCACCACGACGCCCGCCGCGGGGCCCACCAGACCCCTTTTCGGCGGCGCGAGAGCCGCGAGCGGCCCTTCCGGTGCAGTCTCGACGACCAGCGGGCGAGGCCGCCGTCCGGTCGGCGCCACGTGACGTGCGTGGTGAACGGCCCGACCGAGCGGCGGTCGACGACCTCCCAGCCGGTCGGGGTCGACGGATACGAGCTCGTGGCTACGACGGTGGACGCGGCGTGAACTGGTGCAGCTCGTCCTGGCCGGGCTGGACGATGCCGTAACTCGACTCCGGGACCTCGTTCCACGCTCCCGGCAGGTCGCGGAGCGGCTCGGACACGACGAGGCGCGACTCGTCCGAGACCTCCTGCAGGACCGGGATGTCCGGGTGCAGGTCGCGCAGCAGGTCGACCCGCGTCGAGAAGAACAGCGTGCGCGACTTGCCCATCGACGAGTAGCGGAACGCCCAGAGGTTCGCGCCGTCGCTGGTGGCCACGGTCATCTGGATCGGATACTCGATGCCGTTCTTCTTGCCGACGTGCTCGATGAAGCCGACCGCCTGCTCGACCGCCTTCGGCGGGTCGTCCTCGAGCCCGAACGTGAGCGCGAGGAAGAAGAACGTCTCCGTGTCGGTCGAGCCCTCGATGTCGGGGAAAAGCGAGGGGTCGATCGCGAGCATGAGCTCACGCTTCACCTGGTGGAACTCTGCGATCCCGCCGTTGTGCATCCAGAGCCAGTTGCGCCAGCGGAACGGATGGCAGTTCGTCTGCTGGATCGGCGTCCCCGTCGAGGCGCGGACGTGCGCGAACACGAGCCCGGAGCGGACGCTGTGGCAGAGCTCGCGGAGATTGCGGTCGTTCCAGGCCGGCTCGACGCTCTTGAAGAGCGCGGGCTGATGCTCCTCCTCGTTGTACCAGCCGATGCCGAAGCCGTCTCCGTTGGTCGTCTCGGCGCCGAGCCGTGAATGGAGGCTCTGGTCGATCAGCGAGTGCTGAGGCTTGATCAGCAATGCCTCGAGCACGAGTGGCGAGCCGGAATAGGCCATCCAGCGGCACATGTCGTCCTCCTTCCTCCGATCAGTGGGCGAACGCGGTTCCCGTCTCGGCGTTCTCGACGGGCTTGGGCAGGTTCTCGAGCTTCGGCAGCTGCCGCTCAAGGTCCGCCACGAGCATGTCGGCCAGGTCGTGCGTGAACCCCCGCCGGACGACCACGCGGAGCGCCGCCAGGTCGGTCCGGTTCTCGGGGAACGTGTAGGCGGGCAGCTGCCAGCCGCGCTCGCGCATCGCGCCGGAGACGTCGAACACCGAGTAGTTGTCGATCCCGTCCTTGAGCTTGAACGCGAAGACCGGGAGCTCGTCGCCTTGCGTCAGCAGCTCGAAGGGGCCGATCTCGGCGATCCGCTCGGAGAGCCTGGTCGCGACCTCTCGCGCGTAGCCCTGGACGCGCCGGTACCCCTCGAAGCCGAGGCGGATGAAGTTGTAGTACTGGGCGACGACCTGCGAGCCCGGGCGCGAGAAGTTGAGCGCGAACGTCGGCATGTTGTCGCCGAGGTAGTTGACCCAGAAGATCAGGTCCTCCGGGAGCGCGTCGGCGTCGCGCCAGACGACCCAGCCGACGCCCGGGTAGACGAGCCCGTACTTGTGGCCCGACATGTTGATCGAGGCCACGCGCGGAAGCTGGAAGTCCCAGACGAGGTCGGGATCGAGGAACGGGGCGATCATCGCGCCCGACGCCCCGTCGACGTGCACCGGGATGTCGAGGCCGGTGTCCCTCTCGAGCGCGTCGAGGGCGGCGCAGATCTCCTCGACCGGCTCGAAGGAGCCGTCGAACGTCGAGCCGAGGATCGCGACGACGCCGATCGTGTTCTCGTCGCAGAGCTTCACGGCCTCCTCGGCCGAGAGGTGGTAGCGGTCGCCCTCCATCGGGACGAGCCGCATCTCGACGTCCCAGTAGTTCGCGAACTTCTCCCAGCAGACCTGGACGTTGATGCCCATGACGAGGTTCGGCTTGTCGGCCGGCTTCCCCTCGGCGGCGCGCTTCTTCTGCCAGCGGCGCTTGAGCGCGAGCCCGCCGAGCATCGCCGCCTCGCTCGAGCCCGTGGTGGAGCAGCCGGTCGCCTGGTCGGTGTCCGGCGCATGCCAGAGGTTGCTGAGGATGTTGACGCAGCGCGCCTCCAGCTCCGCCGTCTGCGGGTACTCGTCCTTGTCGATCATGTTCTTGTCGAAGCACTCGGCCATCAGCTTCTCGGCCTGTGGCTCCATCCAGGTCGTGACGAACGTGGCCACGTTGAGGCGCGCGTTCCCGTCGAGCATCAGCTCGTCGTGGATGATCTGGTAGGCGATGTCCGGCGGGATCTCGCCCTCCGGCAGCTCGTGCCGGGGGATCGTCCCGGTCTCGAGGCTGAAGATCCCGCCCATCGCGAGATCGACATGTCGTTCGACGAGAGCCTTCGGGTGCTTGAGCGTCACGTTCATCCCCTTTCCGCGGTCTGGCCGCCGGCGAGTATCTCACCGGGCTGCTCCGCCTGGTGCCCGAGGTACTGGTGTACGAGGACGGCGACGCAGATCCCGAGCGTGAGAGCCTGCTCGGCCAGCATCAGGAGCGCCGCGGCGCGCCGGTCCGTCTCGGCGCCGATCCCGAAGAGCCGATGCGTCTGGTCGACGTAGAACGGGTAGGTGAACGCCCCGTTGAGGATCGCCGCCATCACGACGTCACCGAGCATGAAGATGGCGAATGCGAGGGCGATCCGGCCGGGCACGGTCACGCGCCCGGTTCGCGCGGGATCGATCAGGACGTTCCAGACGAGGACGCCGCCCAGGAAGAACGTCAGGTGCTCGAGGTCGTGCACCGCCTCGTGCTGCGCTGCGTAGTCGTAGAAGCGCGGGATGTGCCAGATCCACATCGCCGCCGTCCAGACGGCGAGCGCCACCCACGGGCCGGTGAGCCAGTGCAGGAAGGCGCGTAGGCGCGTCGAGCGCGCGAGCGGCGCGAGGACCGGGGGAGGCAGGAGGAAGAACACGAGCGGGCCCCTGACGGCGAGCATCGCGATCGCGATCGCCAGGTCGCCGATCAGCAGGTGCTCGAGCATGTGCGCCGAGAGCAGGTCCTCGTCGGCGGCAACCTCGAGTGGCGACGCGAGCGCCAGGTAGAACATCGCGACTGCGAGCACGAACAGGCCGGCCCGGCCCCAGCCCGCGTGGTCGGTGCGGCCGCGCCGCCGGAGGCGGAAGAACCCCTGGAAGAAGAGGCCGAGCGCGAGGACGCAGCTTGCGAGGACGATGGGCTCGAACGGCCACTCGGTTGCGAGCGACGCCTCCATGGCGCGAGAGTACCCGGGCCGCGTCCGGCCGCGCGGCGAGAATGCCACGCGTGAACATCGGGATCCGCGACTGGTTCTCGAGACGCCGCGGGCAGCCGGAGGGCGGGGAAGAGGGGCCGACGGTCGTCCAGATCGACGCCACCTCGCTGTCCAGGGTGTTCTCGGCCCCGATGTGGCTTCGCGACCTCGGCCTCCTCGCCTGGTTCCTCGTCGGCGTGTCGATTCTCCTCGTCGGCGCGACCTGGCTCGTCGGCCTCACCGCCACGATCACGATGCCGGTCATCGTGGGGGCGATCCTCGCGACGGTCTCGAGCCCACTGGTCAGGAGGATGGAGGCGCATGGATTCCCGCGGGCTGCCGGGGCCGCGGTCGTGCTGCTGGGGCTCGTCGCGCTCGGCGTCCTGATCTTCCTGCTCGTCGTCGGGGGGATCGTCGAGCAGGGCGACTCGATCAAGTCGGCCGCGAACGAGGCCGCCGACAAGCTTCAGAGCTGGGCCAAGGATCTCGGCGTCAACGGCAGCTCGGGCGTCAAGGAGAACGCGAAGAGCGGTGCGGCGACGAGCGGCAAGACGCTCGTCAACGGCGTGATCAACGGCATCCAGGGGCTGACGTCGCTCGTCTTCTTCATCACGTTCACGTTCTTCGCCACGTTCTTCCTGCTCAAGGACGGTCCGACCATACGGCGCTTCGTCGACCGCCACCTCGGCGTCCCAGTCGACGTCGCGAGAACGATCACGGGCAACGTGATCCGCTCGTTGCGCCGCTACTTCCTCGGCGTGACGATCGTCGCCGCGTTCAACGCGCTCGTCGTCGGCCTCGGCGCGGTGATCCTCGGCGTCCCGCTTGCCGGAACGATCGCCGTCGTGGTCTTCGTCACCGCGTACGTCCCGTTCATCGGCGCGTTCGTCTCGGGGGCGTTCGCGGTGATCCTGACGCTGTCCTCGCAGGGGACGACGGCCGCGGTGATCATGCTCGTGATCGTCATCCTCGCCAACGGGCTGCTGCAGAACATCGTCCAGCCGCTCGCGTTCGGGGCGACGCTCGAGCTCAACCCGCTCGTCGTCCTGATCGTGACGATCGGTTTCGGGTGCATCTTCGGGATGGTCGGCATGATCCTCGCCGCGCCGCTCACCTCCGCCGCGCTGCACATCAGCGGCGAGCTCGGACGGGCGAGGGCAGAGGGGCCCGAGCCCGAGCGCCCGCCGCCGCCTCCGGAGGCCGAGGCCGCCGGCCTGGCCTAGGGCGAGGGCGGCGCCGAGTGGCCACGGTGCTCGCCCTCGTTGCCGCGTTCCTGTTCGCGGTCGCGGCCACGTTCCAGCAGCGAGGCGCGCTCGACCTCGGGCTCGCCGCCGAGAGCCTCCGCTCGTTCCTGAAGCTCGCGCGGAGCTGGTGGTGGCTGGGCGGGACGGCCGTCCTCCTCGCCGGCTACGCGGCGCAGGCGATCGCACTCGATCACGGGCGCGTCTCGATCGTCCAGCCCCTCCTGGTGACGACCATCGTGTTCGCCCTGCCCCTCGGCGTCCTCGTGACCGCGCAGCAGGTCGGCCGGCGCGAGATCGTGGGCGCGGTGGTCGTCGTCGCGGGCCTCGCGCTGTACGCCGTCTTCGGCGATCCGGCCGGCGGCAAGGACAACGCGTCCAACGGCGAGTGGGCCGTGGCCCTCGCCCTGGTCGCGCTCGCGAGCGGGGTGCTCCTCCTGCTCGGCCGCAACAGCGAGCACTCGCGGCGTGCCGCGCTGTTCGGGGTCGTCGCCGGAATCCTGTTCGGAACTTCGGCGTGCCTCGCGAAGCCGACGCTCGAGCTTCTCGACAGCAGCGTCACGGCCGTTCTCTCGAGCTGGGAGTTCTACGGGATGGCCGTCACAGGCATCGCGGCCTTCGTCCTGCAGCAGGTCTCCCTGAGCGAGGGCTTCCTCGCCACGTCGGTCGCAACCGTCTCGACGTTCAACCCGATCGTCTCGGTGCTGTTCGGGATCCTGCTCTTCGACGAGCGCCTCAGCGACCCGAGGTGGCACAAGTTCGTCGCCGTGGCGGGGATGCTGCTGGCCATGGGCGGTGCGTTCGCGATCTCGAAGGCGCGCGAGGGCGCGGGCGAGCTCGGCGGAGCGGCGCTCGAGAGGCCAGAACCGGACGCGAGACTGGCCTAGACTCCGCCGCGCGCCGCCAACACGACCACGACGAAAGGGGGAGCGACGTGACGGAGACGCCCCACGGCGAGCGGGTCTCGTGGCAGCCGGAGCGACCCCGGCTCAAGCCGTTCCGCGTGCTGATCGCCTGGATCAGCTCGGCGCTCGCGCTACTGGTCGCCGCGGCGATCGTTCCGGGCGTCACGGTCGACAACTTCTGGGGCGCGCTTGCGGTGGCCCTGTTCATCGCGATCCTGAACGCCGTGCTGCCGCCGATCGTGGCCGCGCTGAAGCTGCCGTTCATGCTCCTGCTCGGCTTCCTGATCGTGCTCTTCCTCGACGCCGGCATGCTCATGCTCGCCGAGAGCGTGCTCTCGAGCTCGATCCACGTCGACAGCTTCGGGTTGGCGCTGCTGACCGCGCTCGTGGCCGCCGCCGTCACCGTCGTCATCGACGTCGTGACCGGAGCGAACGACGACGACACGTACACGCTGCGGGTGATCCAGCGGATCGCGCGCCGGACCGGCGGCCGGATCGAGACCGACGCTCCCGGGATCGTCTTTCTCGAGATCGACGGGCTCGCGCTGCCGGTGATCCAGCGGGCGATGCGCGACGGCAACGCGCCGACGATGGCGCGCTGGCTGAAGGAGGACACGCACCGGCTCGCGGAGTGGGAGCCGGACCTCTCCTCCCAGACCGGCGCGAGCCAGGCCGGGATCCTGCTCGGCTCGAACGAGGACATCCCGGCCTTCCGCTGGGTGGACAAGGAGACGAAGACGGTGCGGGCCTGCTCCGCGCCTGGCGACTGCGCCGAGATCGAGCGGGAGCACTCCAGCGGGCGCGGCCTGCTGAGGAACGGCGGCGCGAGCCGCGGCAACCTGCTCTCGGGCGAGGCGGACGAGGTGATCCTCACGGTGAGCCGGATGGAGGCCGAGAAGAAGGCGAACCCGGGCTACCGCGCCTTCTTCGCCAACGGCTTCAACGTGACGCGAGTGCTCGTCCTCTTCACGTGGGAGGTGATCCTCGAGTGGACCGCCGCGCTACGCGCCGTTCGCCGAGACGTGCAGCCCCGTGGCCACCGAGGTGGCATCTACCCGTTCATGCGTGCCGCGATGTGCGTCGTCGTCCGTGACCTGATCGTCTACGGCGTCCTCACGGACATGATGCGCGGTTGCCCCGCCGTGTACGCGACGTTCTCCAGCTACGACGAGGTCGCGCATCACTCCGGGCTCGAGCGCTCGGACACGCTCGAGGCGCTGCGGAAGCTCGACCAGCAGTTCGCCCGGATCGATCGCGCGCGCCGCTACGCGCCCAGGCCGTACGAGATCGTCGTCCTCTCCGACCACGGCCAGACCCAGGGCGCGACGTTCAAGCAGCGCAACGGCTACACCCTCGAGGAGCTCGTCCAGCGATCCGGCAACTTCGAGACGCTCGGCAGCTGGTCCGGCGGCGACGAGCAGCACGCGATGGTCGGCCTCGCGGTTGGAGAGGCGACCGGCCAGGACACGTCGAAAAAACGCCCGAAGAACGACGTCAGCGACAAGCACCTCGTCGTCCTCGGATCCGGGAACCTCGGGCTCGTCTACCTGATGGAGGAGCCGCGGCGGCTCACGATGGAGGAGATTGAGGAACGGCACCCGGGGCTTCTGAAGGCGCTGCGGGAGCATCCGCACATCGGCTGGCTGCTCGTCCGCTCCTCGCAGCACGGCGCCGTGGCGCTCGGTGCGAACGGGACGCGCTATCTCGCGGATGACCGCGTCGAGGGCGAGGACCCGCTCGCGCACTTCTCGCCCAACGCCGGGCGGCACCTGCTCCGCACGGACGGCTTCCCGCACGTGGCCGACATCATGATCGGGAGCTTCTACGACCCCGAGCTCGACGAGGGCTGCGCGTTCGAGGAGCTGATCTCGTTCCACGGCGGCCTGGGCGGCCCTCAGACGCGGCCGTTCCTCCTCTACCCGGACGAGCTGCCGCTCCCGGACGAGCCGCTCGTCGGCGCGGCGAGCGTCCACGGCCTGCTCGAGCACTGGCGCGAGCTGCTCAATAACGGGCAGCAGCCCGCGACCGCCGCCTAGCGGCTAGCGGCCAGCGGCAGCAAACTCCCACTGGTCGACATCGGTCACCGGCCGGTAGCCGATGCGCTGGTAGATCGAGTTCGAGGTCGGGTTGGCGAGATCGGTGAAGAGGAAGCAGAACCGGCGCCCGCGGTCGAGCAGCATCCGCGTGATCTCGGCCGTGAGCGCGGTCGCGTAGCCGCGGCGTCGCAGCTCGGGGGGCGTGTAGATCGGGCCGACGCGGATCCCGTTCGGCGTGAGCCCGCCGAAGCTCCCGACCGACACGGGGCCGCCGTCCTCCCAGATCGTGACTCCGCCCTCGGGCTCCGCCAGCCGCCGCTCGAGCCAGGCCGCCGAGTCCTCGGGAGGCGCGCTCGGCAGCGCCTCGGCCACGAACGCGTCCATCCAGGCCAGCACCAGCTCGCGATCGCCCTCGCGGTACGGCCGCATCTCGCCCGCGACTCCCTCCGGGAGGTGCGCTTCCTCGGCCCGGTAGCTGCGCTCGCGGATCGCGATGTGGCCGGTTGCCCCCGTCCGCGCTACCCAGATCGCCGCGAACCGGGCGATCGCCGCCGACGGGCCGAGCGCGCCGGGGAGGCTCTCGAAGACGGCGCCCACGTCCTCGGCGAGCGGCTCGAGCGCGCCCACGTCGTCCACCTCCGAGAGAACGAAGTTGTGTGGCGGCGTGCGGAGCGCGGCCGCGACGACCCGGTCGCCGTCGAGCGCCACGGCGAGGTAGGGCTCTGCGCCGTAGAGGCGCGAATCGCCGCGGAGGCGGCCGGCGAGCCCGAGGATCAGGTTGTGCTCGGCCTCGCGCTCGAGCAGAAACGTGCCCGCGCGCGCGAGGAACGAGTCCGCGTCGGCGTGCCGCTCGACGTGCACCGCGCCCGTCAGGTGCTGGCGGTGATCGTGATCCCGCCGCGCGCCTTCTGCTCGAGCGTCACGCGGACCCTCTCCGCCGGGAGCTCGAGCGCGGCGGCCACGTCGACGCGGATCTTCACGGCGAGCGCCTCGCAGAACGCGCCCTCGTTGCGGAAGCCTGCGAGGTAGAGCTTGAGCGACTTCGACTCGAGGCAGAGCGCCTCCGGCCAGTACTCGATCGTCGCGATGTAGAGGTCGGGCTGGCTCGTGACCGGGCAGATCGCGGCGAGCTCGTCGCTCTGCATCTCCACGTGCTCGACGCCGGGGTTGGGGAACGTCTCCAGCCCGGCGTAGTGCTCCGAGCCCGCGTGGCCGAGCGCGACGAACCCGGTCGAGGGCGGTTCCATGGCGCGTACTGTACGCGCGTGAAGCGCGTCTACCTCGCCGGGCCGCCGCCCGCCGACGAGTACCGCCGCCGGGCGGCGGAGCTCCTGCGGGAGCAGGGCTTCGAGCCGGTCGACCCCTTCAGGCGCGACTTCCGCGGGCGGACCGAGGGGCACGAGCAGGAGATCGTCGAGGGCGACCTCGCCGACATCGAGTCGTGCGACGTGGTGCTCGCCGCATTCACTCAGCCGGACGAGGGCACCGCGATGGAGGCCTGGCACGCGCACGCGGTCGGGAAGCGGGTCGTCGCCTACACGGAGGGAGCGTGGGCGCACCCGTGGACGGTGTACGTCGCGGACGCGGTCTGTGTCGAGCTCGAGGATGCTGTCCGCGCGCTCGGCTGAGACACGATTCAATACGACTCCGTGAGCGCTCCCGCAACGACCCTGCCCGTCGGGACGTCGCTGGTGCCGCTCGAGGCGCACGACGACGAGCGCGGCGTGTTCGTCGAGCTCTACCGCCTGGAGTGGGAGACCGGGGTCGTCCCGGTGCAGTGGAACGCGGTCCGCTCCCGGGCCGGGGTGCTCCGGGGCGTCCACGTCCACATCCGGCACGACGACTACCTGACCGTTCCCTTCGGCCGCGCGTCCGTCGGCCTGCGCGACCTGCGGCGAGGATCGCCGACCGAGGGCGTGGCCGCGGTCGTCGACCTGGACGGCGAGCGCCCGGCCGCGCTCGTGATCCCACACGGTGTCGCGCACGGCTTCTACTTCCACGAGCCCTCGCTGCACGTGTACGCGGTCAGTGAGTACTGGGATTCCGAGGACGAGCTCGGCTGTCACTGGGCGGACCCGGAGCTGGAGATCCCGTGGCCGTGCGGCTCGGCTCAGGTGTCGGAGCGGGACGCGCAGAGCCCGCCGCTTCGGGAGCTGCTCGAGCGGCTAGCGCCTTCGCAGCCGCTCTGAGCAGCGGGCCAACCCCGGGCAGCCCGGCGAGCCGCGCACGCAGCCGCCAGGTGGCAGACGACGCGACCGCCTGAAGGTCGCGGTCGAGCTCGTCGGCCCTCTTCTCCGCCTGCTGCCGGCCTGCCTCGGCGGCGGCCCCCCAGGCCCGCGCCCGTCCGAGGTCGACCTCGAGCGCGGCAGCGTCTGCGGCGGTTGCCGTGAGCACCCGCCGGGCCAGCTCGGCGCGAAAGCCGGGCTCCTGGAGGCGCGCCGTCCAGCGGTCGAGCTCTCCCAGCCGCTCATCCTCGCTCCAGCCGACCCGTTCCGGGCTCGGGAAGTGGAGCACGGTCGGCTCGGAGCCGCCCGCCGTCCGGCACCCTGGAACGGAGAGGATCTGCTGCCACATGTAGAGGTCAGTGAAGGTTCCGTTCGGCGTCGTCCGCCAGCCGGCCGGCAGCCGCCGGTAGAGCGCGAGCGTATGCGCCCCGCAGGAGAGCGGGATCCGGTTCTCGCCGCCGAGGAACATCTCGCGGAAGTACGGCAGCCGCAGATCGACCCGCAGGCAGTGGATCTCGCCCTCCGGATCGATCCAGAACGGGAGCGCGTACGCGAAGTCGTGCCCTGCGAGAAGCGCGCGCATCCGCTCGACGTGGTCCGCGAGCCAGAGGTCGTCGTCGCAGAGGTAGCAGACGATCTCGCCGCAGGCCTCCTGAAGGGCGGCGTGGCGGTGGAGCTCGCCGTGGCGCGGGCCCTTCGGGTTGTCGAAGTAGCGGACGCGCTCGTCGGCGGCGGCCAGCTCCGCCATCAGCTCGCGCGTGATGTCGGGCGCGCCGTCGCCGACGACGAGCACCTCGAGGTCCTCGACCGTCTGGGCCAGCGCGCTCCGCACCGAGCGCGACAGCGTCGGCCCGTGGTCATGGGTCGGGACGAGGACGGTCGCCGCGAGCGTCACGACGGCAGCCCCGCGAGCTGTCGCAGCCGGGAGATCGAGCGGACGACGGCCGCCCCTTCTGCCGCGCTGCTCCGCGGCGGAGGGCCGCCGCCGAGGTGGTCGACGAACGCTCGCAGCTCACGGAGCAGCGGCAGCTCGCTCGACAGCGGCCGAAGCGCGTCGTCCGTGCCGTCGCCCCGCACGATCCGCACGCCCTCGCTGTAGCTCTCGGGGAGGACGGCCAGCCCGCCCTCGCAGGCCAGGACGATCTCGCGCCTCCGCTCATCGGCACGGCCCGAGACCTCGAGTACGTGCCACGGGCTCTCGCCGAGCAGGCCGTAGAGGCCGAGCGCACGGCCGTCGACCGAGTCGGCCGCGGCGCTGCGGGGCTGCATGAGCCCGCCGAGGATCTCGAGCGCGATCGACAGGTCGTGCGGCGCCAGCACCCACACCGGGTCGACGTCCCGCGGCCGCTCGCGGCCGATACGCGTCGTGCGCAGCCCGATCACGCGGCCGAGCTCCTCCGACCGGGCGATCGCCCCGAGCTCCTCGACGCCCGGGTGGTAGCGCCACTTGTCCATCACGAACAGGCGGTCGCCGTGCTCGGCGGCGAGCCGCTCCGCGGTCTCGGGATCGTTCGTGAGCGGCTTCTCGACGAAGACCGGCACGCCTCGCTGCAGAGCCTCCTCCGCGACGAACGCGTGCGTCGAGACCGGCGTCGCGATCACCATCCCGTCGACCTCCGGCAGCTCCGCCTGCGACGCGACGACTCCGGCGGCGCCGCCCTGCTCGGCGGCGGCCGTGCTCTCGGGAGAGCGGGCGACGGCCGTGACGTCGCAGCCGAGCGCGCGGAGGTCGCGCAGGATGAGCGAGCCCCAGCGCCCGCAGCCGACGAGCCCGATCCGCGTTCCTGCGCTCACCGGGCGGATGATCGCAGGACACGCCGCGCGCCAGGGCCGCCGAAAGCGCTTAACTACAGAGGATGAAGCCCATCGTCGGGATCACGACCTACGTCACGAACGCGAGCTTCGGTGCCTGGAACGTGGAGTCGGCGCTCGTCCCCTCCGCGTACGTGAGCGCCGTCAAGCGCGCAGGAGGCTGCCCGCTGCTCGTGCCGCCGGGCGAGGAGGACATCGAGGAGACGATCGACGCGGTCCACGGGCTGATCTTCTCCGGCGGGCCCGATCTCGATCCGGACACGTACGGGCAGCAGGCTCACCCCCAGACGAACGGCGTCAACCCGGAGCGCGACAAGGGCGAGCTCGCGCTGCTCGGCGCCGCACTCGCACGCGATCTTCCGGTGCTCGCCGTCTGTCGCGGGAGCCAGGTCATGAACGTTGCGCTCGGCGGCGACCTTCTCCAGCACCTTCCGGAGCTCGTCGGCCACGAGAAGCACAAGGAGATTGCTGGCACGTTTTCCGACCACGACGTCTCGCTCGTCCCGGGGACGCGGCTCGCGGGGCTCCTCGGCGAGCGCGCGCCCGTCAAGTCGCACCACCACCAGGGCTTCGGGCGGCTCGGCGACGGCCTGCAGGAGGCCGCCTGGGCGGAAGACGGGACGCTCGAGGCGATCGAGGACCCGGAGCGGACGTTCGCGCTCGGCGTGCTCTGGCACCCCGAGGAGGGCCAGGACCAGCGCCTGTTCGAGGCGCTCGTCGCCGCGGCCCGCGAGTACCGGCGCGGCTAGGCTTCGGCGCCGTTGGCAGCGCCTTCCGGAACCCTGCGTCTCTACGGCGGCGCCGTCGCGCGCGTGCTCGCGCGTGCGCGGAGGCAGAGCGGCGGAGACTTCGGTGCGGTCGCGGAGCGGCCCGTGTTCGTGCTCGGGTCGCCCCGGTCAGGCACGACGTTCGTGGCGGGCTCGATCGGCCGCGTGCCCGGGTTCGCGGACCTCGGCGAGCTCGCGCCCTGGAAGGCGGCGATCCCGCAACTCGCCTCGCGCCCCGAGGGGGAGGTTGCCGCCGAGCTCCGCCGGACGCTCGAGACCGTCAGGCGTTACGGGCTCGTCCGCTATCTCCGGGCCATCGAGCAGTCGCCCGAGACGGCGTTCGTGCTCGCCGCCGCGGTCCGCGCCTACCCGCAGGCCGCGGTCGTGCACATGGTTCGCGATCCGCGCGACGTCGCCGCATCACTGCTCCAGAAGGGCTGGCTCGCGACCGACCGCTCCGGCCAGGACGACGTGGGCGCGCCCTACGGCGGCCATGCCCGTTTCTGGGTCGAGCCCGGGCGCGTCGCCGAGTTCGACGCTGCGAGCGAGGCGAGACGCGCGGGCTGGGCCTGGCGAAGCTACGTGACGGCGGCGCGCGCCGCCCCGGAGAGCACCGTCACCGTCCGCTACGAGGATCTGGCGGCCGACGCAGCCCTGGCCTCCGAGGCGCTCGCGGTGCATATCGGCGCAGACCCGGTCCTCCTGGGCCGGGCGCTCTCGGACATGCACGGCGAGTCGGTCGGGCGCTGGGAGCGCAACCTGACCCCGGAGCAGGCGGCCGACGTCGAGGCCGAGGCAGGTGAGTTGATGGACGAGCTCGGGTACGGGTAGTTGCGCCTACCGGCGGAGAAGATCCCGACGATCCCGGAGCCGGTCCGGGCGGTGCTGCGCAACGCGGTCTGGACCTACGGCAAGGCGACCGCCTCGATCAGGCCGCTCCCAGACTTCCTCGTCATCGGAGCGCAGAAGGCGGGCACGACCGCGCTCTACGCCTACCTCCGCGACACACCCGGGATCACCGGCCCGTCCTGGAAGGAGGTGAGCTACTTCGACCGCCACTACACGCGCGGCGAGGCCTGGTACCGGGGCAACTTCCCGAACACGCTCAGGGCGCGGGGCCTCGTCGGCGAGGCGAGCCCGAGCTACCTCTTCCACCCGCAGGCGCCGGGGCGCGTCGCCGCGCTCGTGCCGAACGCGAGGCTGATCGCTCTCGTCCGCAACCCGGTGGACCGCGCGTTCTCGCACTACCAACACGAGGTCGCGCTCGGGCGCGAGCCGCTCTCGTTCGAGAACGCGCTCGCCGCCGAGGAGGAGCGCCTGCGCGACGAGGAGGAGCGGATGGCCGCCGACCCCGCCTACTTCAGCCGCGCCTGGTGGAACTACACGTACGCGGCGCGCGGGCGGTACGCCGAGCAGCTGGAGCGCTGGCTGCGAGCCTTTCCGGCCGAGCAGCTCCTGATCGTGCCGAGCGAGGACCTGCTCGACGAGCCGGAGCGGACGCATGCCCGGGTGCTGGAGTTCCTCGGTGTCGCGCCGCAGCCGCTCGAGTCGTACCCGCGCGTCTTCGAGCGCCGGTACGAGCCGATGCGACCGGAGACGCGCGCCCGCCTCGCCGAGCAGTTCGCCGAGCCGAACCGTCGGCTCTACGCGCTGCTCGGGCGCGAGCTCGACTGGGCGTAGGACGGCCGCACGACCACCAGGGTCGCGACGCAGATCGTCGCGAGCAGGACGTAGGGGAGCGTGTCGCCGCCGGCCTGGGCCAGCGCGCCTCCCGCGGCGGGGGCCACGAGGGCGCCCGCCGCCCACGCGCCGTTCATCGCGCCGAACGCGAGGCCCTGGGCGATCCCGAGCCGCTCGGCGCTCTCCGAGAACAGCGCCATCCCGGGCGTGTAGAAGGAGCCGTACGCCATCGCGGCCCCGAAGACGAGGACGGCGACGACGGCCGCGGTCTCGGACCAGGCGAGCGCGAGCGAGACGGCGATCGACCCCAGTAAGGCAAGCCGAACCGGCAGAAGCCGGCCGCGGCGGTCGGTGAACCGGCCGAGGACAGGGTTCAGCACCGTCTCGGCGGCGGCCGTCGTGAAGAAGAGCGCGCCGATCGCGACGCCACCCCAGCCGTTCGCATGCAGCGTCAGCGGCGCGAGGACGTCGAGCACGCCGAAGAGCAGCGAGGGCAGGACGATGAGCCAGAGCGCAAACACCAGCCTCCGGTCCGCGCGACGGAGGACGCCGACCGATTGCGGCTGAGCGGCGATGCCAGGTGTCCGCCAGACCCAGACACACATACCGAGCCCGACCGTGCTGATCCCGATGAACGTCGGGCGGACGCCCGCCACGGTGGCGAGCGCGCCGAGCGCCGGGCCGAGCAGCGCCCCGAAGACGGCTGCCCCCATGGCGGTGCCGATCAGCGCTCCGCGACGCCCCGCCGGCCCTGCGGCGACGAGCCAGGCGAGCGCTCCGGCCCAGGAGAACGCGCTTCCGAACCCCTGCACGAGGCGGGCCACGGAGAGCATCAACGCGCTGTCCGCCAGCGCGAAGCCGAGGGTTGCCACCGCGGTCACGACCACGCCGAAGAGCACAGCCCGCTTGGGCCCGAAGCGCGAGGCCGCGATCCCGCCCGGGATCGCCGCTGCCAGCACACCCGCCCCGTAGACGGCGAAGAGCACGCCGGCGCCGGTCTTCGAGAGGTCGTAGCGCTCCGTGAAGTGCGGGAGGAGGGGCGCGAGCGCCGTGTAGAACATCGTGTCCACGGCGACGACCGCGCTGAGGAGGACGAGGAGCCTGCGCACGGATTCGACGCTAGCAAGCCGGTTTGCCCGCCAGTTCGTGCACTAGTGCACGAACTCTCCTAACTCGACGCAGGGTTCCGCGTCTTATCCCTCTCGAAAGCTCAGTCCGAACCGGGCTCCCGGAGCACGCATCCGCGCCGTCTCGCGACGTGCCTCTGGCGAGAGCCCTCAGGAGGTCGCTTCACCCGTGGACAACAACCGTGTCAAACGAATGCTCGTGCTCGCGCTGGTGATGCTCGGCGTGAGCGTGACGGCCTCGAGTCTCTGGGCGGCGACGAGCCCTCAGCCGAAGGCCCACCTGACACCGCCCGTCGTCCCGGTGAAGCACGCCGACGCGAAGCTCGTCCGCAGCCTGCGCTCGAGCACGTGGCGCTGGGAGCGCCTCATCGGGCTTCGCCGGTCGCACCTGGCCGCCTCGCTGCGGTCTGTGCGGGCGCTGCGTTTCTGGCGGGCGCGCGTGCAGCAGGTCCGCAAGGTCGCGGCTCACCCGCCGCACATGCGCGCCTGGCTCTGCATCCACCGCTACGAGGGAAGCTGGCGGGATTCCGGCGATCCGTACTGGGGCGGCCTCCAGATGGACCGCAGCTTCATGCGCATGTATGCAACGGCGGACCTGCTTCGCCGCGGCTGGGCCAACCGCTGGTCGCCGCTCGAGCAGATGTGGGTCGCCGAGCGCGCGCACCGGAGGGGGCGGGGCTTCTACCCATGGCCCTCCACCGCGCGCTACTGCCACCTGCTCTAACCTTTCTTCCATGAACGCCGCTCGGCAGGAGCGCAGGCCGTGACCGATCTCCCCGAGCCCGTCGCGGCTCTGATCGCGGAGGGTGAGCGGGACGGGTGCCTCTGCCTGTCGCGCGTCAACGAGTTCGCCGCGGAGCACGAGGTCGACGACGAGGCGCTGCGGCGTCTGTACGAGCAGCTCGACGAGCTCGGGATCGAGGTCACGGACGACTGCGCCCGCTCGACCGAGGAGAGCACGTACATCAACGGCAAGCTCGCGGTCGCGACGACGGATGCGCTCCAGCTGTTCCTCAACGAGGCCGGTCGCTGGCCGCTGCTGACCGCCGAGGAGGAGGTCGAGCTCGCGAAGCTGATCGAGCGGGGCGACAAGGAGGCGAAGGACCGGATGATCAACTCCAACCTCCGGCTCGTCGTTTCGATCGCGAAGCGCTACCAGGGGCTGGGGCTTTCGCTGCTCGACCTGATCCAGGAGGGGATCATCGGCCTGATCCGCGCGGTCGAGAAGTTCGACTGGCGCCGCGGGTTCAAGTTCTCGACCTACGCGACCTGGTGGATCCGCCAGGCCGTGCAGCGCGGCATCGCCAACAAGTCGCACACAATCCGGATCCCCGTGCACATCGCCGAGCGCGAGCGGCGGATCGCCAAGGCCGAGCGCGAGCTCGTCGCCCAGCTCGGGCGGGAACCGACCGAGGACGAGATCGCGCAGCGGGCGAGGCTCTCGGAAAAGGAGCTCCGGGAAGTGCGGGAGATCGCCCGATCGGTGACGAGCCTCGACAAGCCGATCGGCGCGGAGAGCGAGGGCGCGCTCGGAGAGCTGATCGCGTCAGAGGACACGCCACCGGAGGAGGAGATCACCGTCAGCCTCGAGCTGGACGTCCTCCGGCGCGCGGTGGCGCAGCTGCCCGAGCGCGAGCAGGAGGTTCTGAAGCTTCGCTACGGGCTGAACGGCGATCGCGAGCCGGTGTCGCTCGAGGCGATCGGACGGCAACTCGGCATCACGCGCGAGCGGGTGCGTCAGATCGAGGCCCGCGCGCTGGAGCAGCTCGCGGTCAACCGGGAGCTCGAGGCACTCAACGCCCCGTAGCCGGCTCGGCCGAGCGCGGCGTATACAGGTTCACGCGCGCGCCCCTGGGTGGGTGGGGGCTTGGGACGGTACCGGGCACTGCGACCGCCCGGGTGCCAGATCCGTGCCGATTCCGTGCCAACCTTGTGACGGCGAACTCGGGGCACGGCGGGCGAGCGAGGATGCCGGGCGCCGCGTCCGCCACAATCAGCTCGTGTCCACCATCGTCGCACCCGGCGAGGTCCAGGTCGAGCAGCCGCGGAGTGTCGAGGACCTCGAGCGCGACCGTCCCTGGATCGTCATCGTCTGGAACGACCCGATCAACCTGATGTCGTACGTGACTCTCGTCTTCCAGAAGCTGTTCGGCTACAGCAAGGCGAAGGCCACGCAGCTGATGCTCCAGGTGCACAACGAGGGGAAGGCCGTCGTCTCGAGCGGCACGCGCGAGAAGGCCGAGTACGACGTCTCGCGCCTGCACGCCCACGGCCTGTGGGCGACGATGCGCCAGGACTAGTGGAGCAGCGGCGAATCGAGCGAGCCGAGCGTGGGGGCGTCACGGTGCGCCTCCCTGCCGAGGAGCAGGCACTGCTGCTCGGGCTAGCGGGCGAGCTCCGGGCCGGGCTGGACGCTGCGCCCGGAGATCCGTCCCTGCGCCGCCTCTTCCCACCGGCCTACGACGACGAGCGGGACGAGCAGGCCTACCGCGAGCTCGCGGCGGCAGAGCTGCTCGACGGACGCCGCCACGCCCTCGACCTCCTCGCGCGCACCGTCGGGCAGGAGCACCTCGATGCAACCGAGGCCGACGCGTGGCTCCGCGCCCTCAACGACCTCCGACTTGCCCTCGGCACGCGCCTCGACGTGCGCGAGGACTCACTGCTGGACAGGCTCGACCCGGACGATCCCGCCGCCTCCGGCCTCGCCGTGTACGCATACCTCTCCTGGCTGCAGGAACAGCTGGTGGAGGCTCTGTCGCCTGTCGCCTAGGTACCGACGACCTGGACGATCCAGCGGCGGTCGCGCTCGCGGTCGAGCTCCATGAAGAGCACTCGCTGCCAGGTGCCCAGGGACAGCTCGCCGTCGCGCACGGGGATGGATTCCCCGGCGGTGCCGAGCAGCATCGCCATGCAATGCGAGTGGCCGTTGCCGAAGTCCATGTCCTCGGGGCAGATGTTCTCGGTACGACGGTCCCAGTCGTCGTGCGCGTAGTAGGTCTCGCTGGGCACGAGTCGCTTGAGCAGGTTCGCAAAGTCGTCGAGGAAGCCGTTCTCGAACTCGTTCACACGCACGCAGCACGTCGTGTGCGGCGAGTACACGCAGGCGATGCCGTCGACGACCCCACTCTCCCGGACCGCCTCGTTGACCTCCTCGGTGATGTCGCGGACGGACAGCCCGCCTGTCGTCCGGAGCTCTCGTTCGTGCTGGAAGACCTTCACCGTTCGCTCACCCTCCCTGGTGGACGGCCCCGCTGGAGCGCTGCGCCTATTTTGCGGGAATCGCCCCGCCGCGTCGAGGATAACCGTCGCAGACCGGCGCTACGCTTCCTCGCGCGGGCCCGTAGCTCAGCTGGTCAGAGCAGCGGACTCATAATCCGTTGGTCCCTGGTTCGAATCCAGGCGGGCCCACTGACGGGCCGGGCAGAGGGCTCAGCCGGCGCTCGGGTCGCGCGACGGGCGCGCGTGGAACGTCGCCCGTCTCCGATACACGATCGGCGCGCGCGTCACGTAGGCGATCGGGATGCTCCACGCGTGGACGAGACGGGTGTAGGGCCAGATCGCGAGCAGGAGCCACGCCGTCACGGCGTGCGCCTGGAAGACGAACGAAGCGTTCGCCATCAGCTCCTGGTGCGGCTGGAGCAGGAAGATGCCGCGGAACCAGGGGCTCACCACCTCGCGGTAGGCGTAACGGTCGACCCACGTGCCCCAGGCCGTCGCGATCATCCCGAAGAGGATCGTGGCGCCCAGCACCGGGTACAGGACGAGGTCGCTCCGCGTCGTCGTCGCCCTCACGCGCGGGACGCGTACACGCCGGTACGCGAGGATCGCGAAGCCGAGCACGATTGCAGCGCCGGCCAGCCCACCTGCGACCGCCGCGATCCAGTGGTACGTGGAGTCGTTGATCCCGACCGTCTCCATCCACGAGCTCGGGACGAGGATGCCGAGAACGTGCCCGCCGATCGCCGCAAGGATCCCGAAGTGGAACAGGAGGCTGCCGACCATCAGCAGCCGCCGCTCGAAGAGCTGGGTCGAACGGGTCGTCCAGCCGTACTGGTCGTGCCGGTAGCGCCAGACGTGCCCCAGCACGAAGCTGGCCAGGCAGAGGTAGGGAAAGGCGACCCAGAGGAAGAAGTCGAGCCTGCTCACGACGGAACCGCGGTCGGGAAGGGCTCGAGGCCGACGAGCTCGGCCGGGGGGCCCTCGGACGCGATCCGGCGGGCGGTGGCGAGCTGCTCCTTCGTCGGCCGGGGAAGCGCGCCGACCACGACGTCGACGAGCGGCGCGTAGGGGCTGCCTGTGTCGTGCAAGCGGGACCGGACGAGCTCGAGCGAGGGGCGGAGCTCGTTCAGCAGTGCCTCACCCTCGCGCGGCGCGAGCGCCGTGAACTCGAGCAGCACGGGGAGGTAGTCCGGCAGCTCGTTCCCGGTGAGCGGCAGTCCGGCCTCGGCGAAGCGGCGCTTGAGCCGAACGAGCTCGAGCCCGCGCTGCCGCCGGTCGCCGTGTGTGTGATAGGTCAGGTAGAGGCTTGCCCGGCGGTCGAAGTCGAACGTCCGCACGTACGCCTGCTGCTGCTCGGCGAGCGGTGTCTCGCTCCGCCAGGCGAGGAACGTCGCAAGCTTCGCGTTCTTGCCTTCGCTCGCCTCGAGCCCGAGCTCGTCTTCGGGGTACTGGAGGAGGACCGAGAGCAGCTTCCAGGGCCCGGGAGTCACACGAGCCTCTTCGTGAACGTGGGCTCCGGCCCGCCGGCGGCGCCGTCCGACACCGAGCACGAGCTCTGCAGGTCAGGGACCGGCCCGAGCTCCTGGTGCGCCTGGGGGATCACGTAGCGCTCGTCGTACTTCGCGATCGCGAGCAGGCGGAACATGCGCTCGATCGTCTCGGGCTCGAGGCCGACAGCCGCGGCGATCGAACGGTCCGGCTTCGCTCCGAGGTTCTTCTCCCGCATGTAGCGTCGCATCGCCGCGAGCCGGTTGAGCGCGAGCCGGACCGGCTCCTCGTTTCCGGCCGTGAGCAGGTTGGCGAGATACTGGATCGGGATCCGGAGCTCGGCGATCGCCTCGAAGACGTCGTCCGGGTCCGCGCGTGAGCCGCTGCCCTCGATCATGCTCATCACGGGCGAAAGCGGCGGCACGTACCAGACCATCGGCAGCGTGCGGTACTCGGGGTGCAGCGGCAGCGCCACGCCCTGCTCGACGGCGAGCGCGTAGATCGGCGAGCGGCCGGCGGCCTCGAGCCAGTCCTCGGCGATTCCGTCCGCACGGGCCTGTCGCCGAACGTCCTCATCGTGCGGATCGAGGAAGAGCGAGAGTTGGGCGGCCAGGAGGTCCCTCTCGTCGGGAACGGACGCCGCCTCCTCGACGCGATCGGCGTCGTAGAGGACGACTCCCAGGTAGCGGATGCGGCCGACGCAGGTCTCGGAGCAGATCGTCGGGAGCCCGGTCTCGATCCGCGGGTAGCAGAGGTTGCACTTCTCCGCCTTCCCGGTCTCCCAGTTGAAGTAGACCTTCTTGTACGGACAGCCGCTGACGCACATGCGCCAGCCCCTGCACGCGTCCTGGTCGACGAGCACGATCCCGTCCTCCTCGCGCTTGTACATGGCACCCGAGGGGCAGGATGCGACGCAGGAGGGGTTGAGGCAGTGCTCGCAGATGCGCGGGAGGTAGAACATGAACGCCCGTTCGTACTCGAGGCGCACCTGCTCCTCGGCGCCGCCGCGCAGGTTCGGGTCGGACCCGGCGCGCTCGGGAGCCCCGGCCAGGTCGTCCTCCCAGTTCGGCCCCCACTGGAGATCGAGCGGCTTACCGGTCACCTGCGACTCCGGCCGCGCAACAGGCTGGTGCTTCTGGGCCGGCGCGGTCGTGAGCGTCTCGTAGTCGTAGGTCCAGGGCTCGTAGTAGTCATCGAGCGTGGGGAGGTTCGGGTTGAAGAACAGGTTCGCGAGCTTGCGAAGCGGGCCGCCTGCCTTGAGCCGCAACCTCCCGCGCCGGTCGAGCTTCCAGCCGCCGCTCCACTGCTCCTGGTCCTCCCAGCGCTTGGGGTAGCCGATCCCCGGCTTCGTCTCGACGTCGTTGAACCACATGTACTCGGTCCCGCGCCGGCTCGTCCAGACGTTCTTGCACGTGACCGAGCACGTGTGGCAGCCGATGCACTTGTCGAGGTTCATCACCATCGACACCTGGGCTCGAACGCGCATCAGTACTCGACCTTCTCGAGCTTCCGGACGACCGCGAGCTCGTCGCGCTGTGGCCCGGTCGGCCCGTAGTAGTTGAAGCCGTACGAGAGCTGTGCGTAGCCCCCGATCAGCAGCGTCGGCTTGATCGAGATGCGCGTGACCGAGTTGTCGGTGCCCCCACGGGTTCCGGAGAGCTCCGTCTTTGGGACGTTCACGTGCCGGTCCTGCGAGTGGTACATGAGCCCGATCCCCTTCGGCACGCGGTGCGAGACGACCGCGCGGCAGGCGATGACCCCGTTGCGGTTGAAGACCTCGACCCAGTCGTTGTCACGCACGCCGATCGCCTCGGCGTCCTCGACCGAGAGCCAGGTCACGGGGCCGCCGCGGAAGAGGGTCAGCATGTGCAGGTTGTCCTGGAACTCGGAGTGGATCGACCATTTCGAATGGGGCGAGAGCCAGCGGATGTGCACCTCGGCCCTCCCTTCCTCGCCCGAGAACTGCTCGCCCACGTGGCGGATGACGTCGATCGGCGGCCTGTACACCGGCAGGCCCTCGCCGAACTCGAGCAGCCACTCGTGATCGACGTAGAACTGCTGGCGGCCGGTCAGCGTGCGCCACGGCACTCGCCGGTCGACGTTGATCGTGAACGGCGAGTAGCGCCGCTCGCGTGACTCCAGCCCGGACCACTCGGGAGACGCGATCACCTTGCGCGGCTGCACCTGCGTGTCGCCGAAGGCGATCTTGACGTCGGCCGTCTCGTCGGAGAGGTCGACGAGTGGCAGGCCGACGCGAGTCTCGAGGGCTCGGAAGCCCTCGCGTGCGAGGCGGCCGTTCGTGACGCCGGAGAGCGCGAGGATCGCCTCGCACCAGTCGACGTCGCGCGCCAGGCTCGGGCGGCCGTTCACCTCGCCGTTGCGGCGCCGCAGCTCGTCGACCTCCAGGAGCGGCTTCCACCCGATGCCCTTCGTGCCGGTTCCCAGCTCGTCGACGAGCGGGCCGAGCGCGAGCCACTTGTCGAGCACCGCACCGTAGTCGCGCTCGACCACGACGAGCTTGGGCATGGTCTGGCCGGGAACAGGCTCGCACTCGCCGCGTTTCCAGTCGAGCACCTTGCCGAGCGGCTGGGCGAGCTCGTCCGGGGTGTCGTGGAGCAGCGGTGCCGCGACGACGTCCTGCCGCACGCCGAGATGGGTAGTGGCGAGCCGGCTGAACGACTCCGCGATCCGCTTGAAGACGTCGAAGTCGCTCGCCGTCTCCCAGGGCGGCGGGATCGCGGGGTTGAACGAGTGGACGAACGGATGCAGGTCGGTCGACGAGAGGTCGTGCTTCTCGTACCAGGTCGCGGCGGGGAGGACGACGTCGGAGTAGAGCGCCGACCCGTTCATCCGGAAGTCGATCGTCGTGAACAGGTCGAGCTTCCCGGTCGGCGCCTCGTCGTGCCAGACGACCTCCTGCGGCCGGAACTCCTCGGTCGCCTCGGTGTTGCGGATCGCCGCGTCGGGGACGCCGAGCACGTAGCGCAGGAAGTACTCGTGCCCCTTGCTCGAGGAGCCGAGGAGATTTGCGCGCCAGAGCGTCAACACACGTGGCGCGTTTTCGTGCGCGTCCGGATCCTCGGCCGCGAAGCGCAGCCGCCCCTCCTGGAGCTCTCGCACGACGTAGTCCTGGGGCGAAAGCCCTTCGGCCTCCGCGGCCGGCACGAGATCGAGCGGGTTGCGGTCGAACGTCGGGTAGGACGGCATCCAGCCGAGGCGCGCAGCGAGCGCGTTGCAGTCGGCCAGATGGAGGTCGTCGAGAGTCCCGCGGCCGACGACTGACGCGTATTCGCCCGCCCGGGTGCGCTGGTAGCGCCACTGGTCGCTGAAGAGGAACCAGAACGGCGTCGTCGCCTGTTGCCGTGGCGGCCGGTTCCAGTCCAGTGCAAAGGCGAGCGTCGACCACCCGGTGATCGGCCGCACCTTCTCCTGGCCCACGTAATGCGCCCAGCCCCCGCCGTTCACGCCTTCGCAGCCGCAGAGCAGGACCAGGCTGAGCATCCCGCGGTAGATCTGGTCGGAGTGGAACCAGTGGTTCGTCCCGGCACCCATCACGATCATCGAGCGGCCGTTCGTGCGCTCGGCGTTGCGCGCAAACTCGCGGGCGATCCGGCTCACGCGGCCGGCGTCGACGCCCGTGTGCTCCTCCTGCCACGCCGGGGTGTAGGGCCTCGGGTCGCGGTCGCCCTCGGGCCAGTCGCCCGGGAGGCCGTCCCTCCTCACGCCGAGCTGGGCGGCGAGCAGGTCGAAGACCGTGGTCACGAGCTGCCCGCCGATCCGCTTGGCCGGCACGCCGCGGCGGTGCGAGCTCCCAGCCTCGGATTCACCCTCGTCGAAGCGAGGCAGCTCGACCTCGACGACCTCCTCCTCTCGGCCGAGCAGCGTCAGGGCAGGCGCGAGCTCGCCGAGCTCGAGGTTCCACCTCCCGATGCCCTCTTCCCCCCAGCGAAAGCCGATCGAGCCATTCGGGATCGCCGCCCTGCCCGTCTGCTCGTCGACGACGACCGTCTTCCAGTCCGCGTTCTCACCCGTGTAGCCGAGGTCGGACGCGCGCAGGAAGCGGTCGGCCACGTAGCTTTCGCCCCGTTCTTCCAGCGTGACGAGGAAGGGCAGGTCGGTGTTCTCGCGCGCGTAGCGCTCGAAGTACGGCACCTGCCGCTCGACGTAGAACTCCTTCAGGATCACGTGCGCCATCGCGAGCGCGAGGGCGCCGTCCGAGCCGGCCTGCGCGGGCAGCCAGTGGTCGGCGAACTTCGTGTGCCCCGCGTAGTCGGGCGAGACGACGACCACCTTCTGCCCTCGGTAGCGCGCCTCGGTCATGAAGTGCGCGTCCGGCGTGCGAGTCTGCGGCACGTTCGAGCCCCAGAGGATCACGTACCCCGCGTTCCACCAGTCGGCCGACTCGGGCACGTCGGTCTGGTCGCCCCAGATCTGCGGCGAGGCGGGCGGCAGGTCGGCGTACCAGTCGTAGAAGGAGAGGCAGATGCCCCCGATCAGCGACAGGAACCGCGTGCCGGCCGCGTAGGAGACCATCGACATCGCCGGGATCGGCGAGAAGCCGGCGATCCGGTCCGGCCCGTAGCGCCGGATCGTGTGGACGTGCGCGGCCGCGATCAGGTCGGCCACCTCGTCCCAGGAGGAGCGGACGAAGCCGCCCTTCCCGCGCTGCTCCTTGTAGGCGCGCGCCTTCTCCGGATCCTCGACGACGTCCGCCCAGGCTTCGACCGGGTCGCCGGTCCGCTCGAGTGCCTCCCGGTAGAGGTCGAGCAGTACGCCCCTCACGTACGGGTACCGGACGCGCAGCGGCGAGTAGACGTACCAGCTGAACGACGCCCCGCGTGGACAGCCGCGCGGCTCGTACTCGGGCAGGTCGGGCCCGTTGGACGGGTAGTCCGTCTGTTGCGTCTCCCACGCGACGATCCCGTCCTTGACGTGGATCTTCCACGAGCACGAGCCCGTGCAGTTGACGCCGTGGGTGGAGCGGACGACGCGCTCGTGCTGCCACCGGTCGCGGTAGAAAGACTCCCACTCGCGCCCCTTCCCGGAGAGCGCGCTCCAACCGTTCTCAGACCGACCGGCGCCGAAGTACCGTCGCCGTTCGATCCGGTCCCTCAAGAGCCAACCTTCTGGCGGAGAGCGCAGCGACTGGTCGGTTCCGACGGCCGAACGAGCAAAGCCCGTCCGGCCTGAACGAGACGACGCAAGCGTCGTCTCACGCTTGCGCGTGTCCCTCGGGCACTACTCCGCGCAGCTCCTCCGCCGGTGCGTTCCGGAGCAGCCAGACCGCGAGAGCGAGGGAGACGCCGACGAAGACGAGGAGGCCAACGAAGCCGTAAGTGTAGGTGCCCTCGGCGTCCTTCACGAGGCCGACGAAGACCGGCGGGAAGAAGCCGCCGAGCCCGCCGGCGGCGCCGACGATGCCGCCAGCCGCGCCTGCGTCGTTCGGGAACTCCGATGGCACGAGCTTGAAGATGGCCCCGTTGCCGGCCCCGAGGAAGCATCCGAGCGTCAGGCACGCGATCGTGATCGGGACGATCCGCGGCGTGGACGCGAGCGCGGCCAGCACGGCCGCGTCGATGGCGATCCCGGAGAAGGTGAGGACGAGCACCGGGTAGGCGCCGGCCCGGTCGGCGAGCCAGCCGCCGACCGGCCGCGCGATCGTCGCGGCGATGATGAAGCCTGCGGCCCGCGCGCTCGCCTCACCCTTGGAGTAGTCGAACCAGTCCTGGAGGAGCGTCGGCAGCAGGAACGCCATCGCGACGAAGCCGCCGAATGTGATGAAGTAGAAGAACGCGAGCCGGTACAGGCGCCAGCCGGAGCGCAGCACCTGGCGATAGTGGGTCGGAGGCGCCTTTCGCGGTGCATTCCGAGCAGCCGAGAAGAAGACCCAGGCGCCTGCGAGCAGGAGCACCCCGGTCGCCCAGCCGAGCGTCACGCGGCTCCAGTTGTCCACGATCGCGGGTGCGCCGAAGAACGCGATCGCCGTCCCGATGTTGCCCATGCCGTAGATGCCGAGCGCGAAGCCCTGCCGCTCCTTCGGGTACCAGCCGGAGACGAACGGGACGCCCACGGCGAACGAGGACCCGGCCACCCCGAGCAGGAAGCCGACGGCGATCAGCGCGGTGTAGCCGTGCGCGTAGCCGAACAGCACCGCGGGGAGCGCCGAGAAGGCGAGCAGAGCCGAGAAGACGTAGCGGCCGCCGTAGCGGTCGGTGAGCAGGCCCATCGGAATTCGCGCCAGCGACCCGAGGACGACCGGGACCGCGGTCAGGAAGAGCGCTTCCGTGTAGTCGAGCCCGAGGTCGTGCTTGAACGTCTTGGCGAACGGCGCGATCAGGCTCCAGGCCGTGAAACAGAGCGCAAACGCCGCCGTGGCGAGGACGAGGTTCCAGGTGGGAGAAGCGGAAGGTCGCCTCACCGTGTGCCTCTGACGATTGCTCGCATCAGCCGCTCCTGTCCTCGAGAACGTGGTCGGTTTCTTCCGAGGAATCTAGGAAGAACTCGAGCCGAGGGAAACGTAGCTCCGTCGCAAAGCGGCTGCGGAGTTCTACCGATGACGTGCTGTCCGATTCGTCCTACGGATGTCGGAGAAATGCGCAGCGGGAAGATCCATCGCGCGCTCGCCGACAAGCAGCGCGTGCGCATCGTCGCCGAGCTGCAGCGCTCTCCGGCCGGGCTCGACGCGCAGGAGCTTGCAGAGCGGCTCGGCCTGCACCCGAACACCATCCGTTGGCACTTGGGCGTACTCGCCGACGCGGCACTCGTCCGTTCCCGTCCCGAAGGCCGCAGCACCCCGGGCCGGCCGCGAATCGTGTACTCGCTCAGCGACCGCACCGACGCGGGGGACAGCGAGAGTCACCGTCTGCTCGCGACGATCCTCACGGGAGCGCTCGCCGAGGTGACGGACGGCTCCGACAGAGCGGAGACGGCAGGCCGGGCATGGGGGCGTTACCTCGTGCGGCGTCCGCCCGGACGAAGCCTGGACGAGGTGAAGGCGATCGAAGAGGTCGTCGAGCTACTGGCGCAACAGGGCTTTCGCCCCGAGGGCGACGAGCAGCAAATCCGCATGCATCACTGCCCTTACCGGGAGCTGGCATCGGGCATCGTCTGCGCGGTTCACCTCGGCCTCATCGACGGAGCACTCGGGGAGCTCGGAAACAGCCTGGAAGTCGAGCGACTCGATCCGTTTGTGGAGCCCGAGCTGTGCGTCGCCAGGCTTCGAGCGCGGCCCGTCGGCGAGCCCGAGCACTAGACCGGTCGCGGCAGGGCCTTCACGATCGGCCCGCCGTCGGGCCTAGTAGCTCAGCAGGCCCGCGACCTCGCGGCGGTACTGCTCGCCCTCGTAGGCGTGCAGCGGGTGCGGCGCGAGTTGCCGCTCGGTGATCTCGCCCCCGCGGCGGAGGTAGAGCGTGGGGAGGATCGTGCCGCTCTCGTCGACCTCGACGCTCGCGGCCACGGCGTCGTGGTCGAGCGCGTCGAGGAAGTGCGCGAGCGGGAGGATGCCGTCGTCCACGTACGTCCCGCGCTCGTCGGCGAGCACGCGGCAGAGGTAGCCCTTCTGCACCCACAGCTCGGGCGCGGAGGACAGCTCGCGGAGCAGGAACGAGACCGGGTCGTCGATCGCCTCGCGCGGCCGCTCCCAGCCCCGGAGCTTCGCCGCGAGGTGCTCGGCCAGTACGCGCGCGTTGTAGCGGAAGCCGTTCACGGCGGTCGAGCTCGCGCCGGCGCCTCGCTTTCCGATCCCCTTCGCGCCCTGCGACGCGTTCCCGGCGAAGTAGACACCCGGCACCGAGACGCTCTCCCAGAACGGCGTCAGCGCGGGGATGCGCCCGTCGTTGACGGTCACGAGCCCGAGCGTCGGCAGGTCGAGCAGCGGCGTCTCGAACCCGGTCGCAGCGATCACGTCGTCGACGTGGAACTCGAGCGTCCCGTCCCAGGTCGTGCCGCGCGTGAGTACCCGGAAGCGCTCGGCCTCGCGCTCGATCCGCTCGATCGCCACGTCGAGCACGTACGTGCCCGGCCCGCCGCGCGCGTACTCGTCGTAGGGGTGCAGGTAGCGGATCCGCAGCGCCGAGAGCGCGAGCGCGTCCATCTGCACCGGCCGCGGCGAGCCGAGGACGATGCTGCGCGCCCAGGGAAGGATCCCCTGCGCGACCTCGAAGCCCGAGTTCCTCTTCCCGACGATGAAGACGTCGCGGTCGGCGTAGCGCTCGGGGGTTCCGGTCTCGACGTAGTGGGCGGCGTGCTCGAGCCCGGGCACCGCGGCGCGCCACGGCTTCGTGACGCCGATCGCGAACACGACGGCGCGGCAGCGGTACTCGCCGTCGCTCGTCACGAGCGCGATCCCGTCGTCCTCGCGGCGAGTCGCCTCCCACGTGCAGCCGTAGCGGACCCGGATCGCGCCCCGCTCGGCGAAGGCGGCGATCCCCGCCTCCATCTCGCCGCGGGAGGGAAGGTCGTAGGCCCGGTCCATCAGGCCCGGCACGAGCGCCTTCAACTCGGGCTCCTCGGCCAGGAGGCTGTTGTGGTCGTACCACTCGTACTCGCGGGAGGTGCGCTCGACCGGCGCGTCCGGCTTCGTCCAGGTGATCAGCCGCTCGAAGATCGGGAAGCGCTGGAACATCCCGGCCGGCCGCTCGTCGCGGGAGATCACGGCGTGCTCGATCCCCAGGTGCCGGAGGCAGTAGCTCGTCTGCAGGCCGCCGGGGCCGCTCCCGACGACCACGACGTCGTACTCGCCCGGCGGGAACGGCCGCTCTACGGCCGCCAATTCAGCGTGCCCTGTAGGCGGCGGGCCTCCATTCGCAGCATCCGGAGCATGAGCTGCGGCCGTTCGAGCAGCAGGCGCTCGAGCTGCGCGGCCGGGATCACGAGGCAGCGGAGCGTCGTCGACGCGACGACGTCGGCAGCGGGAGGCTCGCCGGTCAGCGCGGAGATCTCGCCGAAGAAGTCGCCGCGTGTCAGCTGGTGCCGGTCCTCGCCTCCGACCTCGACCGAGGCCTCGCCCTCGAGGATCACGTAGAAGTTCCCCCCGCTCAGACCCCTGCGGAGCACGCGCTCGCCGGCGGCGAACACGTCCTCCTCGTGCGTGTGAGCGATCGCCTCGAGCTGCGACGGCGTGAGGTCGGCGAACAGGGCGAGCTGGCCCAGGCTCTCGGCGATGTCCACGGGGGACTTCTACAGCAGAGCGCGGCGCCACGCGAGCGGTCGGATCGCGGAGCCGCATCAAGATGTGCGGCGATGAGCCACAACCAACGCGCGGTTGCCTCCGCGGAGGCAGGGCTGCTAGCTCAGGATGCGCACGGCGAGCTCGGGAGCGCAGCCTGACCGTGCGAGATAGCGCGCCTGTCCGAGATCTGCGGCCGAGGCTGCGAGCTCGTAGGCGTGACGAGGGTCGAACCCCAGCTCGCGGAACTGCTCCTCACGCCAGAGGTGAACCTCCCGGTCCTCGTCCTCGTCGGGAAGGACGGGCCACTCCTCGACGGAGGGAATCGCGTCCATGCCGCCTGCGTCCATGCGCCTTAGAACGGCGGGCGTCGGCGAAAGTTAATGCCCCGCCCAGAGTCCTTACACAATCTTGACGGGCCGGCCTCCCGGACGCTACTGGCTCGGGGTCGTCGAGGGCAGCGAGTCGACGACCTCGTCGTCCGGGGGCTCGCCCTGCTCGTCGGGCTGTGCCTGGCGCTTCTGCGACGGAGCCGCGCCGCCGACCCCAACCGTCGAGGTGAGCAGCATGTCCTGGGCGAGCCGCTCGCTGAACCCGGCCGCGAACGCGAAGACGATGTAGAACGCCACGCCCTTCGTGCCCTTCAGCGTGTCGAGCGCGATCACGCCGCTCTTGAGCGCGAAGAACGTGATCAGCCCGAAGACGCCCCCGACGAACGGACGCAGCGAGCCGAGCGTGCGCAGCGTGTCCTTGCCGAACTCCCAGTCGACGCTGACCTTGTTCGAGGTCATGCGCGACATCACGCTCACCAGCGCGCCCACCGAGCCCGCCGCGAAGCAGAGCAGGGCGATCCGGGCCGGCGAGTCGGTGCCGGCGGTGAACCGGAGCACGATCGCGAGCAGGATCACCAACGCGACCGGGACCATCCCGAGCAGCATCCCGGCGACGTAGACGATCTGGCCCGAGCGCACGGCTGCCTTGCGGTAGTACGACTCGATCGTCTTCAGCTGCTCCTTGGTGGTGCGCTCGAGCTCCCCGACCGCACGGCTCTCGTGGGCCCGGTCGGTCTCGGAGAACGCGAGGATGTAGCTGATCAGCGTGAAGAGCGCCTGCATCGCGAGCCGCTGGCTCGTGTCGCGCAGCACCTCGTGCACGCGGACAGACAGGCTCTCGCAGCGGTAGAGCAGCGCCATCAGCTTCGGCTTGTCGTTCGTCGACCAGTTGGTCGCCCAGTGCAGCTGGACGACGTCGGGCAGGATCATCGGCCGCCGCTTGATCGTGAGCGCGACCGCGGAGGCCTCGTCGGTGCACCAGTAGGCGCTGACGATCTTCCCGTTCTCGCGCTCGAACCGGGCCTTGAACTCCTGGTAGCGCCGCTCGGCCGGTCCCCCGTAAGGCTCCTCGCGCGCCTTGCGGAGCTCCTGCTGGCGGAGGTGGTGCACCCAGACGAGCTCGGGGAACGACGCCTCCGGCGCCGGCTCCCGACGGCGGAGGAGTCCACGAATGCCCCGGGCTTCCGGGGCCCCGACCGAAGTCGCGCCTACCGCGTTCACAAAAGCCCTCCTCTCCCCAGAGGCTGGGCCGCTTCCGCGAGGGTAGGCGGTTCGCGGCGGTTTGACAAGGGCGGCGGCCCCTACGAGCCGATGGTCTGGCGCACGCGCCCGACGACCTCGGACGCGAGCGGGACAGCCGTCTCGTCCTCCTCGAGGATGGCCGCAAACGCCTCGTTGCACCAGCGCTTCACGTCCGCGTCGGGCGCGCCGTCGAGCAGGATCCCGATGAACCGCTCCGCGCCGTCGAGGCGCCCCCAGAGGTAGTCCTGCTCGCGGCCTCTGCGGCTGAGGAACGCCCCGAAGTGCCCTTTCTGCGCGCCGACCAGCTTCTTCTCCCTGCCGTCGCCCGGAAGCTCGATCCGGTGCGCGTCGCGCGGGCTGATCCGCACGATCTCGACGAAGTCGCGCTCGCCGACGTCGCTCAGCGCCTGGATCGGGTAGAGGAGGACGTCCCAGAACGGGAAGCCGAGGTAGCGGACGAGCAGATCCCAGCGGCATGCGTCACTCCAGCCCTCCGTCACCTCGAGCAGGCCGCCGTAGAGCCTGGCCGTGAAGCCGGAGAGCTGCGTCTTCAGGTGCTCGCGCAGCGAGGACTCGAGCGCGTCGAGCTGGGCCCGGTGCTCGTTCATGAACGCGTGGATGTCGAAGCCCTTGTGTTCCATGAACTCGCGCATCGGCGCGGCGGAGAAGCACGTCGTGAACTGGGTCACGAGCGCCTGGTCGAACGACACGCCCGACATCGCGTCGCGCAGCGTGCCGACGGCGTCCCAGATCCGGCCCTTGGCCACGTCGATCTGCTCGCGAAGCGGATACCCAGGCTGGCCCGCGGAGCGGTAGAGGTGGCTGAGGCCGTCGATCACGAAGCGCAGCCGGCGCTCCCCGTAGCCGAGGTCGAAGTCGAGGAGGAAGTCGAGCTGCTCGGACGAAGGCTCCACGAACTGCTCGAAGAGCTTCCGCTGCTCGGCCCAGCTGCGGAGCGTGCTGCGGGTGAGCAGGGCGTGCGTCGAGTCCGGAGGGAAACGGCAGACCGTGCACGCCGTCTCCGCGTAGCGGTCGACGACACCGCTGATCTTGAGGCGGACGTAGGTGGCGTAGCTGAACCCGGCGCTGTTTCGCGCCTCCTCGGCGGTCTTCTTCCTGATCTCCTCGAGCTTCGGGTCGGACGCGTTCTTCGGGATCGCCGGCAGCGGCCCGGCGATCTGGCGCACGCGTTCCTCGACCGTGTCCCAGCTCGTCTCGACGATGTCCTTGATCCGCCGCACCCGCTCGTTCAGCGCGCCGACCTCGACCAGGTCGTCGAGGATCGGCTCCGCCCTCGGCAGCCCGGTGAGGCCGCCGAGCGCCGCTGCGACCGTCGAGGGCGGCTTGCGGTGGACCGGGCTGAGGCCGAGCCCCGGGTCGGGCTCCAGGTAGAGCAGGCGTCGGTCGACCTGGAGGTCCGCGGGGCGCTCGCGGATCGCCTCGATCGCGGGGCCGAACGGCTTGTTGTCCAGGACGCCGCCGTCCACGAACCAGGTCCACGACGGCGGGAACCTCGCCAGCTCGTACTGCGGGAAGAAGCGCTGCGCGAGCTCGTCGAAGTCCACGGGCCGGTCGGTGCCGAGCCACTCCTGGAGCGACTCGAAGCTGACCGGCGGGAACGCGCCGGGGATGCAGGACGTCGTCCGCGCCGCGAATGTGAGCGCGCCGTTCGACTTGCAGTCGAAGTCGTCGTCGTTGTCGTCGCCGCCGAAGCGGAACGTGAGCACATGGCGGTGCCGCGTGTCGTGGATCGGGTTCGGGTCGGCATAGGGCACCTGGCGGCTGTAGCCGAAGAAGTCGGTCGCCGTCACGAACAGCTCGAGCTTGTGCCGGTCGGGCATCAGCGAGGTGAGGCCCTTCGGCTCCGACCCGGTCTCGTCCATCTGCTTGAAGGCGTCGTAGATCCAGCGGGCCATCAGGTCGCCTCGCAGCGGCGCCTTCTTCAGCGCCCGCGCGGCGACCCACGCGAACTTGAGCGGGCGCGTCGGCACCCAGCGCGGTGCGGCGAGCAGGCCGTCGATGTCGCCGTGCTCGAACCAGACGTCACGGAAGCCGTCCTGGGAGAGGTTGTGCGCCAGCGCCTTCGCCAGGCACACGCCGTTGATCCCGCCTGCGGAGGTCCCGGCGATGATGTCCACGACGACGCGCGTCCGCAGGTGCTCGCTGTTGAGCTGCGCCAGCTCCTCGAGCAGCCGCGCATAGGTGCGCTCGCTCGGAGAGCCCGCGTCCCCGTTCCCGGCCTCGAGCGACGCCGAGGCTTTGACGAGCCGGTTCAGCTCCTTCGTGATGCCGTGCATGTAGACGGCGAGCGAGGACCCTCCGTAGCACACCAGCGCAAGGCGGAGCTCCTTCGTGGGGACGGCGGCCACGGGTCCAAAGGCTCGCACCGCGGGCGCGGAGAATCAAGGCCCACGGCTAGAATCAGCCCGATGGCCGAGACCGGAACGATGCGCGTCAAGTCGGGCCTCGCCGAGATGCTGAAGGGCGGGGTGATCATGGACGTGACGACCGCCGAGCAGGCGCGGATCGCCGAGGAAGCCGGCGCCGTCGCGGTGATGGCGCTCGAGCGCGTCCCTGCCGACATCCGCGCCGAGGGCGGCGTCGCGCGCATGGCCGATCCGGACAAGATCGTCGAGATCCAAGAGGCGGTCACGATCCCCGTGATGGCGAAGTGCCGCATCGGCCACTTCGTCGAGGCGCAGATCCTGGAGGCGCTCGAGGTCGACTACATCGACGAGAGCGAGGTGCTTACGCCCGCGGACCTGCAGCACCACGTGGACAAGTGGACGTTCACGGTCCCGTTCGTCTGCGGCTGCACGAACCTGGGCGAGGCGCTGCGCCGGATCTCCGAGGGTGCGGCCATGATCCGCACGAAGGGCGAGGCCGGCACGGGCGACATCGTCAACGCGGTCACGCACATGCGCTCGGTGTTCGGGGCGATCCGCAGGCTCGGGTCGCTGCGCGAGGAGGAGCTGTACTCGGAGGCCAAGGAGCTCCGCGCCCCGCTCGAGCTCGTGAAGTGGGTCGCCGAGCACGGACGCCTGCCGGTCGTGACGTTCACTGCAGGCGGGATCGCGACCCCCGCCGACGCGGCGCTCTGCATGCAGCTCGGCGCGGACGGGGTCTTCGTCGGCTCCGGCATCTTCAAGTCCGGCGACCCATCGACCCGTGCGAAGGCGATCGTCGAGGCGACCACGCACTTCCGCGACCCGGAGATCCTCGGCCGCGTCTCGCGCGGCCTCGGCGACGCGATGGTCGGGCTCTCCGCCGCCGCCCTCTCCCCGGACGAGCTGCTCGAGACGCGCGGCTGGTAGCCGCGGGCGCATGAGCGACGCGCCCAGGATCGGGATTCTCGCGGTGCAGGGGAACGTGCGCGAGCACACGACGATGCTGCGGCGGCTGGGCGCGACGCCGGTCGAGGTCCGCAAACCGGAGCAGCTCGAGGAGCTCGACGGCCTCGTGATCCCCGGGGGCGAGTCGACCGCCATCATGCGGCTCGTCAGGCTCTACGGACTCGAGGAGGCGATCCGCCGCTTCGAGCGCCCGCTCTTGGGCACGTGCGCCGGGATGATCCTGCTCGACCGGCGCCACCTCGGCCTCCTCGACCTCGAGGTCGACCGCAACGCCTACGGGCGCCAGGTCGCGAGCTTCGAGGCCGACCTCCAGCTCGAGGGCGACGAGCGGCCCCTGCGCGGCGTGTTCATCCGTGCCCCGCGCGTCGCCGAGGCCGGGCCCGACGTCGAGGTGCTCGCGGAGCTGGACGGCGAGCCGGTGCTGCTGCGCCAGGGCCGGATGATGGTCGCGTCCTTCCATCCCGAGCTGACCGACGACACGCGCGTCCACGAGCGCTTCCTCGACCTGGTGCGAGAGGAGATGCATGTCGGGGCATAGCAAGTGGAGCTCGATCAAGCACAAGAAAGGCGCGGCCGACGCCAAGCGCGGCCAGCTCTTCTCGAAGCTCTCGCGCGCGCTGATCGTGGCCGCGCGGGAGGGCGGGCCTGACCCGGCTTCCAACCTGGCGCTCGCGAACGCGATCGAGAAAGCGCGCTCGTACTCGATGCCGAAGGAGAACATCGAGCGCGCGATCGCGCGCGGCTCCGGGGCGGACGCGGACGCGGAGAGCTTCGAGCAGGTCGTCTACGAGGGCTACGGGCCGAACGGCGTGGCCGTGCTCGTCGAGGCGCTGACCGACAACCGCAACCGCACGGCGGCCGACGTGCGGGCCGCGTTCGCCAAGCACGAGGGCAACCTCGGCGGCTCGGGCGCGGTCGCGTGGCTGTTCGAGCGGCGAGGGGTGATCTTCGTCGAGGCGGAAGGGGTGGACGAGGACGAGCTCACGCTCGCTGCCGCCGACGGCGGCGCCGAGGACGTCGAGCGCGACGGCTCGAGCTTCCGGGTGACCGCGGCCCCCGAGGACCTGTCCATGGTGCGGGAGGCGATCGAGGAGGCTGGGATCGCGACCGAGTCCTCCGAGCTGACGATGGTGCCGAAGACGACGATCAGCCTCGACGACGAGACGGCCGCGAAGATGACGCTTCGCCTGATCGACGCGCTCGAGGAGAACGACGACGTCCAGGAGGTCTACGCGAACTTCGACATCCCGGAGCGCGTGATGGAGGCGGTCGCCTAGCTCAGCGGATCTGGTACGGGGCGCAGCTGCGCGCGTGGTTGCCCGCCCGGTCCCAGGCCTTCACGCAGAAGACGTAACGCCCCGGGCGCAGCGAGTTCGGGAGCGGTCGAGCGCTCGCGAGGCTGAGCGGCTTGGCCCAGACCGACCGGACGAACGGGAACGACCGGGCGAGCACCGTGTAGCCGCCGCGCCAGAGCAGCGTGGTCCTGAAGCGCACCTCTCCGCGGTCGTCGGCCGCCCGGACGGCGAACCGCGCACGCTTTCCGCGGCGGGCGTTCCCGCTCAGCGCGCGGACCCTCGGCTTGACCCTGTCGGGGATCTTGACCGTGAACGAGCTGACGTCGCTGTACGTGTCGCCGAACTTCACGCGCCAGTAGAACGTCTGCGGCCCGTAGACGCGCGAAGGGGTGAACGACGTCCAGCAGTTGTAGCTCCGCACCGGGCAGGTGTGGATTTCGGTGCCGACGATCTGCCCGGTGCTGAAGTCCGGATCGGTCGAGAGCTGCCAGGAGAGCGCCACGGTGGTGCCCTTCTTCGGTGCGTCCGGCCAGCTCACGATCCAGCGATACGTGATGTTGGTGTTCGGCTCCAGCGTGACCACCGACGCATCGGCGGGCGTGAGGAGCTCCACCGACTGCGCAGCCGCAGCCGAGCCGGCCGTTCCCAGGGCGAGCGCGACGCACGCCGTGGCCGACGTGGCGAGGCGGAGAAGGCGGCTGGGCGGCATCGGGGCTCCTCTGGGCGGACGAGCGGTAACCGTTCATCGGCGAAACGGCGCCATCCGGCGACACTCGGGTGAGGGCATTGCAGTGAAGGAGGAACGTCCGGTCCGGTGCTTAAGGTGGCGCCGTGAAGGTCCTCGGCATCGATCCGGGTACTGCAGCGTGCGGTTACGGCATCGTCAACGACGACGACGGCCGCCTCAGGGCCGTCGACCACGGGTGGTGGCAGACGCCTGCGCGGGAGCGCCTCGAGCTGCGCCTGAAGACGATCTTCGACGGAGTCACCGGGTTGCTCGAGGAGCACGAGCCGGAAGCCGTCGTGCTCGAGGAGTCCTTCGTCGGCGTCGACGCCCGCACCGCGCTCTCCGTCGGCCAGGCCCGGGGCGCCGTGCTCGTCGCTGCCGCGTCGTTCGGCGCCGAGTGCGCTGAGTACGCGCCCGCCCGCGTGAAGCAGGCCGTCTGCGGCTATGGCCGAGCCGAGAAGGCACAGGTGCAGCGGATGGTCGCCGCGATCCTCGGCCTGCGCTCTCCGCCCACGCCGCACCATGCCGCCGACGCCCTGGCGGTCGCGATCTGCCACGCGCTCGCGCCGCCTCTGCTCAGGGCGGCGGGATGATCGCGCGCCTGCGCGGCACGCCGGTCGCGCGCGCGGGCGAGCGGCTGGTGCTCGACGTCGGTGGCGTCGGCTACGCGCTCGCGGTCACGCCGACGGCGTCGCGGCTCGCCGAGCGCGGGGAGGAGGTGACGCTCGAGACGTACCTGCACGTGCGCGAGGACGCGCTGCAGCTCTACGGGTTCGCCGAGCCGGCCGAGCGGGAGCTGTTCGAGCACCTGCTCGCGGTCTCGGGAGTCGGGCCGAAGGTCGCCCTCGCCATCGTCTCGGGGTCGCCGCCGGCCGAGCTACGCCGCGCGATCGCGCTCGACGACACGGCCCGCTTCGAGGCGATTCCAGGAATCGGCAAGAAGACCGCGCAGCGCGTCGTGCTCGAGCTCAAGGAGAAGCTGGGCTCGGCCGTCGCGGCACCCGAGTCGGGCCACCTCGGCGCCCGCGACGCGCTCGTCGAGCTCGGGTTCTCGGCGGTCGAGGCGGAGCGCGCGCTCGCGCGCATCGATCCCGGCCTTCCGGTCGAGGAGCAGGTGCGCCAGGCCCTGCGGGAGGCTGCGTGAGACGACCCTTGCGGCGTCTCCTCCAGGCCGGACGGGCTTTGCGCGTGCGGCCGTCTGAGTTGACCGGTCGACACCGAGATCGTCAGGAGGTCCGGCTGTGACGGAGACCCAATTCTTGGCGCCCGCAGCCGTGGCCGACGAGGACGAGCTCGACCGCTCCCTCCGTCCGCGCCGGCTCGACGAGTTCGTCGGCCAGGAACGCGTCAAGGAGCAGCTCTCGATCTCGCTGGAGGCGACGCGCACCCGCGCCGAGGCTCTCGACCACGTTCTCCTGATCGGCCCGCCCGGCCTCGGCAAGACGAGCCTCGCCTACATCGTCCGGGAGGAGCTCGGCGTCGGGCTGCGCTCGGCGGCGGGGCCCGCGCTCGAGCGCAAGGGCGACGTCGCCGCGATCCTGACCGCGCTCGGCGAGCGCGACGTCCTCTTCATCGACGAGATCCATCGCTTGAGCCGCGCAGTCGAGGAGATCCTCTATCCGGCGCTCGAGGACTTCCGGCTCGACATCGTGGTCGGCCAGGGGCCGGCCGCCCGCACGCTGACGCTCGACTTGCCGCCGTTCACGTTGATCGGCGCGACGACCCGGACGGGGCTGCTGACGAGCCCGCTGCGCGACCGCTTCGGGATGACGTTCCGGCTCGAGCACTACGAGCCCCCGGAGCTGGCGCGGATCGTCCGCCGCTCGGCGCGGATCCTCGAGGTCGAGATCGAGGATGAGGCCGCAGACGAGATCGCCCGCCGCGCACGCGGCACGCCGCGGATCGCGAACCGCATCCTGCGGCGGGTCCGCGACGTCGCGGAGGTCCGTCACCAGGGCGTGATCACAACCGCGGTCTCCCAGGAGGCTCTCGAGCTGCTCGAGGTCGACGAGTGCGGGCTGGAGCGGACCGACCGGGTGCTCCTCCGAACGGTGGTCGAGAAGTTCGAGGGCGGCCCAGTCGGTCTCTCGACGCTCGCGGTGGCGCTCGGCGAGGAGCCCGACACGATCGAGGACGTCTACGAGCCCTACCTGCTCCAGCTCGGGTTCCTCCAGAGGACGCCGCGCGGGCGCGTCGTCACGCGTCTCGGCCGCGAACACGTCGGCGCGGCCGCTGCGCCCGACGACAGCCTCTTCTGATGTCCGAGCTCTGGCTCCCCGGTGTGTCCGGCCCGCAGGACGCCTTCGTCTCGCGCGTCCTCCAGCGCGTCCAGGCGTTCGCCGAGCAGTACGGAAGCCAGCCACGCGTGGACGTCGACCTTCGCGACGGAGCGACCGTCACCGTGCGCGCGATCTCGCCCGAGCCAGGGTTCGGGTTCGTCACCCTCACGCCTCACGCCGACGCCGAGGACGCCGTCGAGGAGTGGATCGTCCCGGTTGGAGCCTTCGGGCGCATCACGCTCAGTCTCGCCGAGGAGCACGAGCCCTTCGGCTTCTCGCTGCCGGAGTGAGCCTGGGAGGGGCTGCGCGAACCGCTCCTCCCGAACGCTCAGCGTCGCCTCAGCTCGAGGCTTTCTCCGCGTAGCCGGCCAGCACGGTCTGCCAGCCCTGGCTGTATCCATGCCGGACCTCGGCGGCCTGCTCGCCGAGCTGCTCCCACCCGCGGTGCTCGAGGTCGACGCGGGTCCTGCCGTCCTCGTTGGTGAACGTGACCTCGATCTCGGTCCGCGGGCGGCCCTGGTCTCGGCTTGGGTTCCACGCGAGCACGAACCGGTGCGGCGGCTCGAACGCGACGACCTGCGCCCACTCGAGCTCCTCGCCCTTCGTCGTGCGCTCGTAGACGCGACCGCCCGGACCGTCGAAGACGACCGTCTCGGGCGAGGAGCCCGTTTCCTCCATTTCGATTGAGTGGGTTGCGAGCGGCCACCACGTATGGATCTTGTCGGTAAAGGTCTCGAACGCGTGCTCGACCGTGCAGTCGACCGACACCGTTCGGTGGATCGCCTCCGTGCCTGCTGCCTGCGTGCTCATCCGTTCCTCCTCTCGCGTTCGGCCTCCGCCTTGAAGCTCGCGAGGGCCTGGGTCCAGAAGTCGTCGAAGTAGTCGCGCAGCTCGCCGAGCGCGTCGGGATCGACGCGATACAGCCGGCGCGTGCCGTTGCGCCGCTCTCGGACGAGGCCAGCCTCCTTCAACACGCGCAAGTGCTGCGAGACGGCGGGGCGGCTCACGGGAAGCTCGTCCGCGATCTCCCCGACCGGAAGAGCTCCTTCGCGAAGCCGCTCGAAGATCGCCCGCCGCGTCGGGTCACCAAGCGCATCCATAGCGTTACGGTAAGCCATGACTTACGTAAGTGTACGCTTACCGTAAGCGAGAAGTCAAGCCCGTCGAAACTGGAGCTCGTGCCAGGAGGGCGTGGGCGCGAGCTCGAGCAACGCGCGCTCGCCGCCCGGCTCGAGATAGGAGAACTCGGAGCTGCCGTCGTCCCAGCTGATGTCGAGCCGCCCGTCCTTGACGCGGTGGTCGAGCCAGGCGCCGCGGAAGACGAGCTTCCGCAGCCAGTAGACGAGCGACTCGCCGTCGACCAGCGACAGCCGCTCCCAATGGCGCACGAGGTACCGCCCGAGGTCGCTGCGCGGCTCCTCGATCATCCCGTCCGCAGTCAGCTCGACGAGGTCATCGGTCTCCTCCCCGTCGAGCTCGTTGTCGTCAACGAGGCCGAGCTTGTATGCGGCGGCGGAGACCCGCTGGGCGAAGTCGGCGGCGTTGAAGCTGAAGCGGAGACGGAGGAACTCGACGACGATGTCATCGCCGGACGAGTAGTTCTCGACGTCCACGAATCAGAGGATAGCCCCCTGAGTAGACTGGCTCGGTGAGCTCGCGGGCGGTGCTGCTCTCCGGTGTGGCGACTGCCGCGCTCGTGCTGCTGGCCGTCTGGCTCTTCGATCTCTCGCTCGATCGGGCGGCGGTGTTAGCGCCGGTCATCGTGGTGGTGGCCGGGGCTGCGGCAGGACTCGTCGTGCTGTGGACGCGTGTCGGGTGGGAGGCGATCCGCGGCCGCCAGCACCGCTGGCTGATCGTCGCGGGGGCGCTCGGCGTGATCGCGCTCCTCGTCGTCCTCTCCGCTCTCGGCCTCAGGCTTCCCCGCGAGTAGCGACGCGCCTCACCGTCCGGCGGCCTCCGTACCGTGGGCTGCCCATGTCGGACCGTCAGTGGACGTTGCGCGGCCCCGCGCCGCACGAGCAGGTGGACGCGCTAGCGCGCGAGCTCGGCCTCGCGACGACCACGGCCGCCGTGCTGGTGCGCCGCGGGTACGGCGACCCCGACAGCGCCCGCGTCTTCCTCGATGCGAAGCTGCCGGAGCACGATCCGTTCCTGCTCGGCGACATGACCGAGGCCTGCGAGGCGATCCGAGGCGCGGTCGCTGTGGGCAAGCGCATCTGCGTCCACGGCGACTACGACGCGGACGGGATCTGCGCGACGGCACTCGCGGTGCTCGTCCTGCGCGAGCTGGGCGTGGACGTCGCCTGGCACCTCCCGAGCCGCTTCGAGGAGGGCTACGGCGTCCATCAAGACACGCTCACGCGCCTCGCGGAGGAAGGCTGCGGACTCGTCCTGACCGTGGACTGCGGAGTGACTGCGGTCGAGGAGGTCGCGCACGCACGCGAGCTGGGGCTCGACGTCGTCGTGACCGACCACCACCGGCCCGGGGAGGAGCTGCCCTCTTGCCCCGTGGTCGGCCCGTACCGCGGCGGCTACCCCTTCCGCGAGCTGTGCGGGACCGGCGTGGTGTGGAAGCTCGGCCAAGCGCTGCTCGGGGCGGACTCCGAGGCCCTGGCCCGCCACCTCGACCTGGTCGCGGTCGCGACGGTGGCCGACGTCGTCCCGCTCGTGGACGAGAACCGCGGGCTCGCGGTCGCAGGGCTGCGCGCACTCGCGCGGACCCAGAAGCCCGGGCTGCGGGAGCTCATGCGCTCGGCCCGCGTCGATCCGGCCACGGTGGACGCCGGCGCGATCGGGTTCCGGCTCGCGCCTCGCCTCAACGCCGCCGGCAGGCTCTGCCGGCCGGAGGCCGCGCTCGAGCTCCTCCTCACGGAGGAGAAGGACGCCGCGGTCGGGCTCGCGTCGCAGCTCGAGGACCTGAACCGCGACCGCCAGGCTGTCGAGGAGCGGATCCTGCGTGAGGCGATCGAGGCGATCGAGAGCTGGCCGGAGGCCCGCAGGCGGCGCCGCGCGTACGTCGTCTCCGGCGAGGGCTGGCACGAGGGTGTGATCGGGATCGTCGCATCGCGGCTCGTGGAGCGCTATCACCGGCCGGTCGTCCTGATCGCCGGGGCCGACGGCGACTGGAAGGGCTCGGGCCGCTCGATCGCGTCGTTCGATCTCCACGACGGGCTGCAGGCGTGCGCCGGCCACCTCGAGCGCTGGGGCGGCCATGCCGCTGCGGCGGGCCTCTCGATCCGCCCGGAGGAGATCGAGCCGTTCGCAGAGGCCTTCGCCGTCGTCGCGGACGCGGAGCTGGGCGACGACGACCTCAGATCGATGACGACGGTGGACGCGCTCGTCCACGGCGGCGACCTGACGCTGGATCTCTGCACGGAGCTCGCGCGGCTCGCGCCGTTCGGGCTCGGCAACCCCGGGGTGACGCTTCTCCTCGCCGGCTGCGAGATCGCGGACCTCGGCGCGGTCGGTGAGGGCAAGCACCTCAAGTTCCGCGTCCGCGAGGACGGGCGCGACTCCGGCAGCGCGATCGCGTTCCGCTTCGGCGGCCAGCTCGACCGCCTGCGCCGGGTCGGGCACTACGACCTCGCGTTCCGGCTGGAGGAGAACCGTTGGAACGGGACCGTCGCGCCGCAGCTGAACGTGCGCCAGGTCTACGACGCGGACGAGCGGTACCTCGAGCGCCGCGACTGGCTCAAGGCCGAGTGGCGTAAGGAGCCCGCTGCTCGCGATCCCGAGGCAGCGGCGATCTTCGCCGAGCTGGCCCTCGGCGAGGGGGGCGGGAAACGGCACCTGCTCGAGTCGGACCGGTTTCTGGCGCTTCTCGCCGCGCCGGAACTCGCGCGTGCTGCCTGACGGCGTAGCATGTGTGCGAGATGCTGCAGCGGCTCAAGAGGCTCGTCGGCCGGCTCCGGCCGCACCCTCCAGAGAGCTTCGATCCGAACGCGCCTCCCAAGAGGCCCCTCAGCGAGGGGGACGCCTTCGCCGCCGGCAGTCGGGCCCAGTACGGGAACGTTCCGTCGAACTACGTGAAGGAGTACGACGAAGGCCGGCCGAAGCACTGACGGCTAGCGTCGGACGGGATGCTCCAGCTCCTCAGGAGGTTTAGAGAGTGGCTCCGCCGCGGAGGGATCGACCGCGGCGAGCCGCTTCCGAACAAGGGGCTGACCGTTCGGGAGCAGGGAGCCCAGCCGAACTACCCTGTCGAGGGCTACGACGAAGGCCGGCCGAAGCACTGACGGCTAGCCGCGCTGCGTGCCCAGCGCGGCCCGGTGCACCCGACGCGGTTGCCAGGAGCGCCTCGAGCGCGCGGTGTCGTCGAGCGCGACCAGCACGCGCGCGAGCCTTGCGGCCTTCCGTTCCTGCCTGCGTTTGCGCATGGACAGGCGCATTTCGCCCCGCGCCGGCTTGCTCCTCCCACGAGCCGTGCCAAGGAAGGCCGGGAGTACACTTTTTGTATGACGGTTCTCGAGGCAGGTGAACGACACCAGGAGCTGATCGACGAGCTCATCTCGGATGTCGCCGCCTATGACGAGGACGTCGACAGGGACCTCCTGCAGCGCGCGTTCCACTTCGCCGCGGTCAAGCACGCGGGGCAGCAGCGCCGCTCGGGCGAGGACTTCATCAACCACCCGTGGGGCGCCGCGAAGATCTGCGCTGAGCTCCGGCTCGACGAGCAGACGATCGCGGCCGCGCTCCTGCACGACGTCGTCGAGGACACCGACACCGACATCAAGGAGGTCAGGGACGAGTTCGGCGACGAGATCGCGCGGCTCGTCGAGGGCGTCACCAAGCTGACGCGGATCCAGTTCCAGAGCCGCGAGCAGGCGGAGGCGGAGAACTACCGCAAGATGATCGCGGCGATGGCGCAGGACGTGCGCGTGATCCTGATCAAGCTCGCCGACCGCCTCCACAACATGCGCACGATCGAGTACCTCGGCAAGCAGAAGCAGATCCAGAAGGCGAAGGAGACGCTCGAGGTCTACGCGCCGCTCGCACACAGGCTCGGGATCAACAAGCTCAAGTGGGAGCTTGAGGACCTCGCGTTCATGACGCTCCACCCGCGCAAGTACGAGGAGATCAAGGCGATGGTCAGCGAGCGCCGGCCCGACCGCGAGGAGCACGTACGCGAGGCGGCGATGGTGCTGAAGGCCGAGCTCGAGAAGGTGGACATCCCGGCGGACATCTCCGGGCGCGCTAAGCACTTCTACTCGATCTACGACAAGATGACCAAGAAGGGCCGCGAGTTCAACGAGATCTACGACCTCACGGCCATGCGCGTGATCGTCGAGCGCGACGGCGACGAGGGCACGCGCGACTGCTACGGCGCGCTCGGCCTGATCCACTCGCTCTGGAAGCCGATGCCCGGCCGATTCAAGGACTACGTCGCGATGCCGAAGCTGAACGGCTACCGCGCGCTGCACACGACCGTGATCGGCCCGGAAGGAAGGCCGCTCGAGATCCAGGTCCGCACGCGCGAGATGCACGAGACCGCCGAGCTCGGCGTCGCTGCGCACTGGCGCTTCGACAAGACGGGGCGCAAGGTCGCAGACGACGAGTGGCTGGCCTGGGTCAAGCAGCTGATGGACTGGCAGGAAGAGGAGGCCGACCCGCGCGAGTTCATGAAGGCGGTGCGCGGCGACCTCTTCGACGACGAGGTCTACGTGTTCACGCCGAAGGGCGAGATGAAGGTGCTGCCCGCCGGCTCGACCCCGATCGACTTCGCGTACGCGGTCCACACCGACGTCGGCCACCGGACCGTCGGGGCGAAGATCAACGGCCGCATCGTCCCGCTCCACTACCGGCTCAAGAACGGCGACTTCGTGGAGATCCTGACCACGAAGACCGGGCGCGGGCCCTCGCGCGACTGGATCTCGCTGGCCGCCTCCTCGCGCGCGCGGAACAAGATCCGCCAGTGGTTCTCGCGCGAGACGCGCGAGGAGACCGAGCAGAAGGGGCGCGACGCGCTCGAGGCGGCGCTGAAGAAGCAGAACCTGCCGTACAAGAAGCTCCAGGGCTCGTCGGTGCTGGCGCAGGTGATCCGGGAGACCGGCTTCAAGAAGGCCGAGGACTTCTACCTCGCGCTCGGCTCGGGCAAGCTCCAGGCCGGCCAGATCGTCAACAAGGTGATCCAGCGCCTGAAGACGGAGGAGGTCGCCGAGGAGGAGACCGTCCCGCTCAAAGCGCCGAAGGCGCGCCATGCGGTCTCGAGCGACAACGTCGGGATCAACGTGCGCGGGGTCGCGGATGTGCTCGTCCGGCTCGCCAAGTGCTGCACGCCGGTTCCCGGCGACAAGATCGTCGGCTACGTCTCGCTCGGGAAGGGGATCACGATCCACCGCGAGGACTGCTCGAACGTGAAGGCGCTCCGTCGCAACCCCGAGCGCTTCACGCCCGTCTCCTGGGACGGCGGCGCCACACGGAGCTTCCGCGTCCAGATCGCGGTCGACTCCTGGGATCGCCCGCGGCTCCTGGAGGACGTCGCCCGGACCTTCGCCGAGCACGGCTCGAACATCGTCGAGTACGGCGGCCACGTCGAGGACCAGCTGGCAAAGAACTGGTACGTCGCGGAGGTCGGCGACGTGAAGTCGCTGCGCAGCCTCCTGACCGCTCTGCGCAACCTCGACGCGGTCTTCGACGCCTACCGGGTCACGCCCAGCTAGGGCGTCCGGGGAATCCCCCGACCGGGGGATCATCCCTCGAACGAGCGGGGTACCTCGAACGAGGGATAGCGCGTCCGGCCGTCCTGACTACAACGAGAGGTAGGGGAGGGGGCTTCACCAAGAGCTGCGGCGCCCGCTCGTTTCGAGGACGGCGGGCGGGCCGCCGCGGCACTTCTCTACGGAATCGAGAAGACGCGCAGAGGCGCGGCGCCGACGGTGTCGCGCGGGACGAGCGCCCAGAAGCGACCCTGGACGACCGGGTCGACGGCGACGGTGCGGCCGTCAGCGACCACGACCACCGAGCGGGCCGGCCCGGTCACGCGTCCGCTCACCTGGATGAGGGCCCCCGAACGGTCGATGGGATCGAGGTCGCCCACCGGCCGACCTCCCTTGAACGGGTGGCCGAGCAGGCGGCGGTCGGGCCCGATCGCGAAGAGCGCCGAGGGCCGCTCGTCGGAGCCGAAGATCGAGACCTGCCGTCTGAGCGCGGCTTCACGCCGCTTCGCGAGCTCCGGCGCCGGCACGACGAGTCGGCGGCCGTGGTCCTTCGCGACCGAGACCTGAAGCTCCACATGCGTCGGATGCAGCAGGTTCTGACCTTCGACCGGCCACGGCATCGTCACGCCAAGCGCCGCCGCGATCGTCGGCAGCACGTCGGCCGACCGGGTCGCCCGGCGCACGATCCGCCCTCGCCGCTCGCCGGGTAGCTTCATGAACAACGGGACGTAGGAGATGTCCTGGAGATTGGCCGCCGAGGCCGGCCTGCGCTTCTCGCCGGCCCGGAAGCTGAGCCCCTCGTCGGCGGTCACGACCAGAAGCGAGCGGTCGTAGAGGCCGGTCGACCGCAGCCGCGCTATCAGGTGGCCGAGCAGCCGGTCCGCGTAGCCGAGCTGGAGCAGGTGGCGCTGCCAATACTGGTCGACAGCGGCCTGATTGTCGTTCCAGACCTCGGCCGCGCTCCAGCCGGGCGCCGGGCGAATGGAGTAGCGCTCGCCCGAGGGCAGGAAGCGCCAGGGGCTATGTGGGAGCAGGAAGTGGAGGTACCAGAGTGTCGGCCTCCTGGTCGGTCGGATCGTTGGCAGGAAGCGCGCGAAGCGCCGGGCCGGGTCGTTCGCCCCGCCGCCGTTGCGCCAGAAGTCCTGCCACCCGTTCGAGACGGACGGGATTCCAGTCGTGAGGTCGGTCGGAAGCAGTTGGTGCAGGTAGACGACGCTCGTGTCGGCGAACAGGGAGCCGAGCTGCCCGCCGAACGACCCGCTCGACTCGTGGCAGAGCTTCGGCGGACAGAGGTGTGTCTCCGTCTCGAACACGTGCATCTCGGCTTGACGGCCGAAGAGCGTGAACAGGTTGTGCGGGTGATCGTGGTAGACGGGCAGCTCGCTCGGCCGTGGGAAGCGGCCCGTGAGGAGCGACGGAACGCCGTGCAGCGTCCCTTCCGAGACGACGCTCTCGTTTGCGAACCATGTCGAGCTCCGCTGGAGGGCGGCGAAGTGGGGGTAGCGAACCGAGTCGACGAGGCCATGCCGGTCGAGCAGCGAGTTCACCGGCAGCTCGTCGAAGACGACCATGACCAGCGGCGCGTCCGGGCGCTCGTTTGCTGCCGAGGCCGTCCCGGTTCCCGTGAGTGTCAGCTGTGAGGCGTCCGAGTGGAAGAGGAAGAGGACGACGAAGAGCAGGGGCACGGGGGCCAGCACCGTGAGCAGGAGGCGGGCCGCCTCGAGGCGGAAGTAGAGGACTGCGGCTCCGACCCCGATTGCCCCGGCGATCGCGACCAGGAGCCAGCCCGACGCGCCCCAGCTCCGGATCGCCTCGAGCGTGAGCAACCCGACGAGCGCCGCGACCAGCAGGGCGTGCAACCCGGCCCGCGCGCGGCGGGGGGTCAAGGCCTCCAGTCCGAGGAGCAACGCCGGCGGACCGAACGCGAGCAGCAGCGCGAAGAGGATGACGTCCGTGCCCGACGACCCGCGTGCGGCGAAGAACTCGCCGTTCTGGCCGAGCAGGTCGAACACCGGCTCTGCCACCGCGAACGACCACAGCACTAGGAGGTGGAGACCCGCGATCCGCAGCCTCGGCGCCCCGAGCCTCATCGGGCTTGGCGGCCGGCGAGGCGATACGGGGAGATCAACTCTGCGACGTGCTCGAGGAAGGCGCGGTCGACAGCTCCGAAAGCCCCGGGACGGTCCGAGTCGATGTCGATCTCGCCGACCACGCGGCCCTCGTGGGCGATCGGGACGACGATCTCGGATCGCGTCGACGGGAAGCACGCGAGGTAGCGCGGGTCGGCGTTGACGTCGTCCACGATCTCGGTCTCGCCGCTCGCGGCCGCGGCGCCGCAGATCCCCTGCCCCACGGGGATGCGCACGTGCTCGGTCGCCTGGGGGCCCTTCCACGGCCCGAGCACGAGGTCGCTTCCCTCGACGAGGTAGATCCCGAGCCACGAGTAGTCCTCGAAACGCTCATGCAACAGGTCGACGACGCGCTGGAGGACGTCTCCGTCGCGGCCGGCAATGGCCTCGATCTCAATGAGCGCCGCCTCGCGCTCATCCATCGAGATCGTCCCTCTCGAAGGCGCGGATCGTCTCCCGGTACCAGTCGGGCACCGGGCAGGCCCTGCGCTCCTCCAGGTCGACCATCACCAACGTCTGCTGCGCCGTGACCATCAGGACGTCGTCCTCCACGCGGTAGGCGGCGCACTCGCAGGTGACGCTCGTCCGGCCGATCCGCGAGATGCGGAAGAAGACCTCGATCAGGTCGTCGAAGCGGGCCGGCGCGAAGTACTCGATCGTGTTCGCGCGCATGACGAACTCCTGCTCCCGGGAGTCGGTGTCGAGCATCCCGAGGTGGCGGTGGTACTCGACCCGCGCGCTGTCGAAGTAGGGGAGGTAGCGACCGTAGTAGACGATCCCCTGCGCGTCGGTCTCCGAGAAGCCAACGCGAGTGAGCGCCGAGTACTTGAACGGCGGCCTGCGCTCGGTGACCCGCCCCAGCTCGAGCTCCGTCACCCGGTGCCTCCGCGGATCACGGCGAGGGCCTCGTCGCGCTTGCGCTCCATCAGCTTCTCCGAGCGCGCCTCGAGGTTCAGGCGCAGGAGCGGCTCCGTGTTCGAGGGCCGCACGTTCATGTGCCAGTCCTCCGCGTCGACCGAGACGCCGTCGAGGTGCCCGACCGTTCCCTCCCGGCTGAAGCGGTCCTCCAGCTCCTCGAGCGTACGGGCGACGTCGTCGACCGGTGTGTTGAGCTCGCCCGTGAGGAAGTAGCGCTCGCGGAACGGAGCCAGGATCTCCGAGAGCTCGAGGCCCTTGTGCGAGATCAGCTCGAGCATCAGTAGGAACGGGATCACGCCCGAGTCCGCCTGCGTGAAGTCGCGGAAGTAGTAGTGGCCGGAGACCTCGCCGCCGAAGGCCGCGTCCTCCTCGCGCATCCGGTGCTTGATGAACGCGTGGCCGACTCGGTTCATGAGCGGGATCCCGCCTGCGCGCTCGATCGTCTCCGGCACGGCCCAGCTGGCGCGGACGTCGTAGATGATCTTCGCGCCGGGCTCCTTCTCGAGCACGGCTTCCGCGAGCAGCGCCGTGACGAAGTCGCCGGGGACGAACTCGCCGGTGTCGTCGACGAAGAAGCAGCGGTCGGCGTCGCCGTCGAACGCGGCGCCGAGCGCGGCCTTCGACTCGAGGGTCTTCGCGACGATGAACTCCCGGTTCTCGGGCAGGAGGGGATTGGGCTCGTGGTTCGGAAAGGTCCCGTCGGGCTCGAAGAAGAACCGCTCTCCCTCGATCGGAAGCTGCGCGAGGACCGGCGGGAGCATCACGCCGCCCATTCCGTTCGCGGCGTCGATCACCACGTGGAGCGGGGATATCTGGGCCACGTCCACGAACGACAGGACGCGCTCGACGTACCGCGGCCAGATGTCGTAGGTCCGGACGTGTCCCGGGGACTGGCCCCCTGACACGGCCGGAAGAGACAGGGCGCGGTCGCGGATCTCCAGCAGCCCGGAGTCGCCGCCGACCGGGAGCGCACCGCTGCGGACGATCTTCAGGCCGGTGTAGTCCTTCGGGTTGTGCGAGGCCGTTACGGCGATCCCGCCGTCGAGCTCGAGCTCGCCAACGGCGAGATACACCATCTCCGTCCCGACGAGGCCGAGCTCGAGGACCTCCGCGCCCGCGTCGCTCGCCCCGCGGATCAGCGCCTCCGCCATCGCGGGCGACGAAACGCGCATGTCGTGCCCGACCGCGAGCCGCCTGGGCTCGAACTGCTCTACGAACGCCCTCCCGATCGCGTTCGCGCCCTCCTCGTCGAGCTGGGACGGATAGAGCCCTCGCACGTCGTAAGCCTTGAAAACAGCGGGATCGAGCACGTCGGGATGCTACTTGCGGGGGAAGCCAGGAGGGCCTGCGGTCGTTCTAGACTGGTGTACGTGGAACGGAAGCTGGCCACGGTCCTGTTCGTGGACCTCGTGGACTCGACCGCCCTCGTGACGGGCACGGATCCGGAGGTCGTGCGCCGCCGTGTCCAGACGTTCTTCGACCGTGTGTCGCATTGCGTGATCACCCACGGCGGAATCGTGGAGAAGTTCGCCGGCGACGCGGTGATGGCCGCGTTCGGGATCCCGCAGGCCCACGAGGACGACGCCGAGCGCGCGGTTCGCGCGGGGCTCGCGATCCTCGAGGCGGTGGACGAGCTCGAGCTCGTGGCGCGGGTCGGGATCGAGTCGGGCGAGGTCGTCGCCGACGACGGCGAGGCCACGTTCGCGACCGGAGAGGCGGTCACGCTCGCCGCGAGGCTGGAGCAGGCCGCCGAGCCGGGCCAGCTCCTACTCGGCCCTGGCGCGCACCGGCTGACCCTCGGTCGGATCGAGGTCGAGGACGTCGGCCCGGTCCAGGTGAAGGGGATCCCGGAGCCGGTCTGGGCCTGGCGCGCGGTCGGGACGAACGGCCACGGCGGCCGCCAGCGCTCTGTGCAGGCGCCGCTCGTCGGCCGCGAAGCCGAGCTCGACCTGCTCGGGAACACCTACGAGCGCGCGGTGAGGGACCGGCGCGCCCACCTGTTCACGATCTACGGCGAGCCGGGCGTCGGCAAGAGCAGGCTCGCGCGCGAATTCACGGAGTCGCTCGAGGGCGCGACCGTCCTCTCGGGCCGCAGCCTCCCGTACGGCGAGGGCGTCACCTACTGGCCGCTCGCCGAGATGGTCAAGTGCGCGGCGGGGATCGCCGACGACGACCCGCTCGAGGTCGCGATCGAGAAGCTGCGCGCGTTCTGCGAGGACGAGGCGGTCGCCGACCTGCTCGGGCTCGCCTCGGGCGTGCTCGAGGCGGTGCTGGCCATGCGAGGGCAGCAGGAGATCGCGTGGGCCGCGCGCGAGTGGGCTCAGCGGCTCGCCGAGGAGCAGCCGCTCGTGCTCGTCTTCGAGGACATCCACTGGGCGGAGGAGCCGCTGCTCGAGCTGATCGAGCACCTCGCAACCTGGGTGCGGGAGGCGCCGCTCCTGCTCGTCTCGCTCGCGCGGCCCGAGCTGCTCGACATCCGCCCGGGCTGGGGCGGCGGCCGCGTGCGCGCGACCGCGATCGAGCTCGAGGCGCTGCCGCGGGAGGAGAGCGAGGAGCTCGTGGAGGCGCTGCTCGACGGCGCCGAGCTGTCCGAGCGCGCGCGCCGGGAGCTGCTCGACAAGACCGAGGGAAACCCGCTCTACGTCGAGGAGACGATGCGGATGCTCGCCGAGGAGGGCGTCGAGTCGGTCGACCGCATCCCGGACACGCTGCAGGCGCTGATCGCCGCGCGCATCGACCGGCTTCCGGCCCAGGCCAAGACGGCGCTACAACGGGCCGCCGTGATCGGCCGCGTGTTCTGGAGGGCCGCGGTGGAACGCCTCTCGCCCGACTTCGATTCGGTCGAGGAGCCGCTCGACGACCTGCTCCTGCGCGACTTCATCCTCGACGAGCCGCGGTCTTCTATTCGCGGCGAGCCCGCATACCGCTTCAAGCACGTCCTGATCCGCGAGGTGGCGCACTCGATGCTCTCGAAGTCTGCGCGAGCCGAGCTGCACGCCGCATTCGCCACCTGGCTCAAGGAGCGCACGGGCGACGAGCTGCTGGAGATCCGCGCGTTCCACCTCGATCGCGCTGCGGCGCTGACCGCGGAGCTCAACGGCTCGGCGCCGGTCGAGCTCGAGCGCGAGGCTGCCGAGGCGCTCGCCGAGGCCGGCCTGCGGGCGTTCGCGCGCGAGGCGAACCGGACCGCGCGGCAGCTGTTCGTCCGTTCGGTCGAGCTCGAGCCGACGCTCAGGCGGCGCTATCTCGCGGCGAGCGCGGCCCACAAGCTGAGCGACCTTCCCGCGGTCTCCCGCGAGCTCGAGCAGGTGCTCGAGGCCGCCGTCGAGGAGGGCGACGCCTGGACAGAAGGGCGCGCGCTCGTGATGCTCGCCGAGACCGCCGTTCTCAGGAACGCAGACGTCGAGCATGCGGAGGAGCTGATCGAGGAGGCGCTGGAGGTGCTCGAGCCCGAAGACCTCGTGGGCCGCTTCCAGGCGCTCGAGGTGCAGTCGACGATCGCCTGGGCGCGCGGCGACCTGAGCAAGCAGGAGACCGTGGTGCGCGAGTCGCTCGAGCTCGCGCGCAAGGCAGGTCGCAAGGACTTCGAGAGCCACGCGGCGGACACGCTCGCGAGCGTCTACATCGCACGGCTCGAGCTCGACCGGGCCGCTCCGCTGATCGAGCAGGCGCTCCTGCTCGCCGAGGAGAGCGGCAGCGCCGAGGCGAGAGGGCAGGCTCTGCGCTATGCCGGGCAGCTCTACCTCCAGCAGCGCGACCTGGACGCGGCCGAGGCCGCGCTCGAGGCAGCGCGCGAGTACCTCGCCGAGGCCGGAGCCGCGTGGTCGGTCGGCCGCACGCTGATGTACGCGGGCTGGGTCGCGAGGCACAAGGGCGACCTTGCCCGTGCCGAGCGCCTGCTCCGCGAGTCGATCCGGGTGCTCGCGCCGCTCGAGGACCGCGTGTCGCTGTGCGAGAGCCAGCGAACGCTCGCCGAAGTGCTCGTCGACGAGGGCCGCGTGGACGAGGCGGAGCGGTACGCGCTCGCAGCCCGGGAGACCGTCGGTGCCCAGGATGTGACCTCGCTCTCGACGACGACGATGGCCCTCGGCGTCGTCCGCGCCGCGCAGGGCCGGGACGACGAGGCCGAGGAGCTTCTGCGTGAGGCCTACCGCATCGCCGGTGCGACCGAGTTCCGCCGCCACCACGTCGAGGCGCTCGAGGAGCTGGCCCGCTTCCTCCGCGATCGCGGCCGCGACGACGAGGCCGCAGAGCTCGAGGCGCGGCTCCCGGAGCTGTTCCCGGCCGCAGCCCTCGGCGAGGCCGAGGCTACGGCCGGCGCGCTGTAGAGAGGGCGGCCAGGACCGCCTGGTCCGATGCCTCGTCGGGCGACTCGGAGATCACCGTCGCGGGGCGCTTGAAGCGCCTCAGCGCCTTGCGCAACGGGTCGGCCCGCAGGGTCCCCTCGCCGTACGGGAGGTGCTTCGTCTCGTTGCGGTTCGCGTAGGCGATGTCGGAGAAGTGGATGTGGAACGGCGCCTTCGGCTCCAGTACGCCGTCGGCGGCCTCGAGCGCGGCCGCGAACGGCTCCACGTCGGTGAACGCGCCGTCGCTGGTCGCGTGCATGTGCGCGAAGTCCAGCACCGGCCGCACCCATCCGCACCGCCTCGAGATCTCGACGACGTCATCGAGGCTGCCGAGATCGCGAACACGGCCCATCACCTCGACGCCGAACGGCACCGCCCGGTCCTTTCCCTCGAGCCGTTCGCGCAGCTCGTCGAGCTGCTCGCAGACGGAATCGATCGCGGCCTCGCGCTCGCGGCCGAGCAGGAACCCCGGGTGGACGACGACGAGCTCGGCGCTCGCGGTCTTCGCGATCCCCGCCGAGTGGTCGAGCATCCCGACCGCCATCCGCTGCTTCTTGTCGCGCTCGAGATGGCCCATGAAGCCCGCGATCGGCGCGTGCACCGAGAGCACGATCCCGGCCTCGCGCGCCAGCGCCCCGAAGCGCTCGGCCCACGGATAGTCCATCCAGAACCCGCCCTCGAAGTCGATCTCGCAGGCCGTGAAGCCGCGTTTCTGCAGCATCGAGATCGCCCGCTTGGGGCTCTGACGTGACGGGACCCGCGCGGGGCCGAAACGGAGTTTTCGCACGAGTTGCAGCCTATTCCGTCCGACGGGCGGGCTACGGTCAGCGCATGGCCAAGCGTCCTTCACGAATCGACCTGCTCGAACTCGACATCGACCTCCGTCTCGCCGACCTCTGGCGCGAGGCGGCCGACATCGGCGAATGGAACCTCGAGGTCGTGGCCGCGTTCATGCGCGCGGCCTACGGCAAGGGCTACTGCGACGCGCTCACCGAGGACAGCCCAGGCAGCCTCTGCGAGGAGCACGGCTACCGGATCCCGTCGCGCCGCACCGAGCCCGCCCGCGAGCGGTAGCGCCCTCTAGAATCCCTGCGTGGCCCGGAATACCCGGAGTGCTCGGCTCGTCCTGGCGCTGTCGGTCGCGGGCGTGCTCGCGGTCTTCCTCGTGTACGTCTCGATCGCCGGCGGACGCACGCCGCAGCTGAGGCCCAGCCAGCTCGCGGGGCACCGGGGCAACGTCTCCCTGGTCGGCAAGGTCGTCGGGCCTGTGCGCGGGAGCGGCTACTCGCACGGAGGCCTGCGGTTCGCCGTCTCCGACATCGGCGGCGCCGCGAGCACCGCGGTCCCGGTCGTCTACCACGGGAGCGTGCCCGACCTGTTCAAGGTGGGCCGTCACGTCGTCGTCGACGGCCGCTACCGCAGTGGCGTCTTCGTCGCGAAGCACGACTCGCTCGTGACGAAGTGCCCGTCGAAGTACACGCCCAAGAAGTCGTAGGCCGTGACCGTCTGGCTCGCGCTCGGGATCGTGCTCGTCGTCGCCTGCGTGCTGTTCGTGGCGCGGCCGTTTCTGCGGGAGCCGTCGCCGGCCGACGACCGGCTCGACGCGCCCGCACCCGAGGAGGAGGCACGGATCGCGCTCGCCGAGGAGCGTGACCGAGCTCTCGGGGCGCTCAAGGAGCTGGAGTTCGACCACCGCACCGGGAAGGTCTCGGACGAGGACTACCGCGCCTCGGTCGGGCCGCTCAGGCGGCGCGCGGGGGAGGCGCTACGCGCGCTCGGCAGGCAACCGGCCTCGGTCGAGATCCCGGAGCCGCAGCCGGAGCCGTACCCACCGCCCTTCGAGCCCCCCGGCCCAGTCACCGTTCCCGAGCCGATGCCCGAGCCCTCCGAGCCGCCCGGGCCCGTTCGCGTGCCCGAACCGGGGCCGGAGCCCGCGGAACCGCTCTAGCTCACGACCGTCTGCCAGAGCAGGAAGACATTCAGCGCCGAGATGATCGTGGCGACGACGGTCGCGGCGATTGTCGTGACCCGCCGGTTGACGAGCGAGCCCATCAGGTCGCGCCTGCTCGTGAACCAGACGAGGGGGATGAGCGCGAACGGGATCCCGAACGAGAGGATCACCTGGCTGATCACCAGCGTGCGCGACGGGTTCAGCCCGATCGCCGCGACGATCAGCGCCGGGAGCAGCGTCACGAGGCGCCGGACGAAGATCGGGATCTGCCGCTGGATGAACCCCTGCATCACGACCTGGCCCGAGAGCGTCCCCACGATCGAGCTCGAGAGCCCCGACGCCAGGAGCGCGAGCGCGAACAGCGTGCTCGAGGCGCCGCCGAGGATCGGCTGCAGCGTCTTGTGCGCGGTCTCGAGCGAGTCGACGTTCACGAGGCCGGACTTGTAGAAGACGCTCGCGGCCATCACGAGCATCGACAGGTTGATCAGCCCTGCGATCGACATCGCGATGATCACGTCGACCCGCGTGAAGCGGTAGAGGCGCCGCGCTTCGTCGTCGTTCTGCGGGACGACGCGGTTCTGTGTCAGCGCGGAGTGGAGGTAGATCACATGCGGCATCACGGTCGCGCCGAGGATCCCGACCGCGAGCAGCAGCTGCTCGCTCCCCCCGAACTGCGGCGTGAACGAGTGCCGCGCGACCGAGCCGAGCGGCGGGTTGGCCATGAAGAGCTCCGACAGGTAGCAGATGCCGATCGTGGCTACGAACGCCGTGATCACGGCCTCGAACGGGCGCAGGCCGAACCGCTGCAGGCCGAGGATCGCGAACGTGACGATCCCGGTCAGGATCGTGGCCTCGAAGAGCGGGATCCCGAGCAGGATCTGGAAGCCGAGCGCGGCGCCGAGGACCTCGGCGAGGTCGGTCGCCATCGCGATCAGCTCGGCCTGGATCCAGAGGCCCCGCGAGGTGCGGCGCGAGAAGCGCTCGCGGCACACCTCGGGCAGGTTGCGGCCAGTGGCGATCCCGAGCTTCGCCGATAGCGTCTGGATCAGCATCGCCATCAGGTTCGAGGCGACGATCACCCAGCAGAGCGCGAGCCCGAACTTCGAGCCGGCCGCGATGTTGGTCGCGAAGTTGCCCGGGTCGACGTAGGCGATGCAGGCGATGAACGCGGGGCCGAGGAACGGGAGGACCCGGAAGGTCCGGCTCCTTGGGCGCCGCCGAAGCGCGGCCTCGGCGGGCGCGTGTGCGCTCACGCCGGCGACCGCCTCTGATCGCGTCGCCATCATGGTCTCAGTCTAACGAAAAAGTTAGGCGTGCCTAAACTTTTGCGAGGCGGAGCTCGGGCAGGTTGCGCCAGCGCTCGTCGATGTCGAACCCGTAGCCGACGAAGAACTCGTCGGGGACGGTGAAGCCGACGTAGTCGACGGGGAGATCGCCCACGAGCCGCCGGTACGGGCGGTCCAGGAGCGTCACGACCCGCAGGCTCGCCGGCCGGCGCAGCTCGAAGACCTTGCAGAGGTAGTTGAGCGTGAGCCCGGTGTCGACCACGTCCTCCACGAGCAGTACGTCGAGGCCCTGGAGCGGGATCTCGGTGTCCTGGAGGAGCCGAACCCGCGAGTGCCCGCCCGTTCCGGCCCCGTCGTACCCGGCCAGCTCGACGAAGTCGACCTGGTGCGGGATCGTGATCGCGCGCGAGAGATCGACGAGGAAGACGAAGCTCGCCTTCAGGAGGCCGATCAGCACGAGCTTGCGTGCGGCGTAGTCCTCGGAGATCTGCGCCCCCAGCTCGGCGACGCGGCTGCGCAGCTCCTCGGCGCCGAGGAAGACCTCACCGACCCGCGGGTCGGACTCTATGACGCCAGGTCGAGTTGGTATCGCTGGGCCAGCCGCTCGATGTCGCGCTTGTAGAAGAGCTTGATCTGGACTCCGGGGTAGCGCTCGCGCAGCTTCCGCAGCTTCCGGTTCTTGCGCGTGACGAGCCGCTGCTTCATGACCGTGATCTCGAGGAACAGATCCTGCTCGGGCAGGTAGAAGTCCGGCGTGAAGGCCTCCAGGACCCGCCCTTCCTCGTCGCGCTCGAGCACGAACGTGTGCGGCTCGTAGGCCCACGGAACCCCGTAGAACTCCAGGACCTTGGCGCATTCGCGCTCGGCGTCGTTGGCGAAACGCGGCTTGTCTTCCCCGCAATACGCCTGGAAATCGGCGATTTCTGCCACCCCTCGCGCAAGGGTAGCAGCGCCTGCGGACGCGGCAGATCGCCGAGTCCGGAATTTCCGGCCGCGCTCTACACTTTGATCCATGCCTGAAGGGCGAGACGGCGCCGCGACCACGATTGCGCACATCTCCGACATCCATTGCGGAGGTCCCGACTTCGTGCCGGACCTGCTCGAGCGGGCGATCAGCGAGATCAACCGGCTCGAGCCGGACATCGTCATCTGCTCCGGCGACCTGACGACGTTCGGCTTCAAGCACGAATACGTGACCGCGCGCGGGTACCTCGACCAGATCGCGTGCGAGTCGGTCGTGGTCATCCCCGGGAACCACGACTCGCGCAACGTCGGCTACGTGCACTTCGAGGACATGTTCGGCGCCCGCAACTCGGTGCTCCACCACGATGGCGTCACGGTGGTCGCGGTCGACTCGACGGAGCCGGATCTCGACCACGGCCAGATCGGGCGCGGCCGCTACGGCTGGATCGAGGAGCAGTTCGCGGAGTCGGGGCGGGACGACCTGCGCGTCTTCGTGCTCCACCACCACCTGCTGCCGGTCCCGGGCACCGGACGCGAGCGGAACGTGGTCTACGACGCGGGCGACTGCATCGAGTGCCTGCAACGCGCCGGCGTCGACCTCGTCCTCTCCGGGCACAAGCACGTCCCGTACGCCTGGCGACTGGAGAACCTGTTCGTCGTCAACGCCGGCACGGTCTCGTCGCGACGCCTGCGGGGCAAGACGAGGCCCTGTTACAACGTGATCGAGGTGACCGACAGCCACGTGGACGTCTGGCGTCGGTACCCGTTCCACGGAGGCGAGCGGATCATCCAGTTCTCGACCGAGACGCTCGCGTTCGAGAAGTACACGACGCGGATCGAGGGCGAGGTGACCGCGCGCCGGTGAGGGCTCTGGTCGTCATCGACGGGGAGCACTACGCGGCGGTCGTCCGCGACGCGCTCGCTGCGCTGCCCTACGAGGTTGCTGCGGCCTGGCTGGCCGGTGGGAGCGAGAAGCTGCTCGGTGGCGAGGACTACGGCGTGCCGCTCGCGCTGGACCTCGAGTCCGGGATCGCCGAGCACGAGCCGGAGATCGTCGTCGACCTCTCCGACGAGCCTGTGCTCGGGCCGCGCGAGCGCTTCCGAATCGCCAGCCGCGTGCTCGTGCACGGCCTGCCCTACGTGGGCGCCGACTTCCGCTTCGACCCGCCCGAGCTCGCTCCGTATCCGATTCCCTCGCTGGCCGTGATCGGCACCGGCAAGCGGGTCGGGAAGACGGCGGTCACCGGGCACGTCGCGCGGCTGCTCGCGCGCGATCGGGACGTGGTCGTCGTCGCGATGGGTCGCGGTGGCCCGCCCGAGCCCGAGGTCGCCGATGTCCGGCCGACGCCCGAGCTCCTACTCGAGCTCTCGCGTTCCGGGCGCCATGCCGCGTCCGACTACCTCGAGACGGCGGCGCTCGCCGGGGTCGTGACGATCGGCTGCCGCCGCTGCGGCGGCGGGCTCGCGGGGGCCCCCGGGGAGTCGAACGTGCTCGCGGGCGCCGCTCTCGCGGCCGAGCGCGGGCCCGATCTCGTCGTCTTCGACGGCAGCGGCGCGGCGATCCCGCCCGTCGACGTCGGCGCCCGGGTGCTCGTCACGAGCGCGGCGCAGCCGGTCGAGGTCGTCACCGGCTACCTGAACGCATTCCGGATCCTGATCTCCGACCTGGTCGTCGTCACGGGGAGCGCGGCTGCGCAGCTCCTCGCGGCGATCGCGGAGGTGAAGGACGTGCCGGTCGTCTCGGTCGAGCTGCGGCCGCGGCCGGCCGCGCCGGTCTCGGGCCGACGCGTGGCGTTCTTCTCGACTGCGCCCGCCTCGGCGCACGAGACGCTGAGGCGGCATCTCGAGTCGCAGCACGGCGCCGAGGTGACCTTCGTCTCCGGGAACCTCGCCCGCCGCGAGGCGCTCCAGGCCGAGCTCGAGCAGGTCGACGCCGACGTGTACCTCGTCGAGATCAAGGCGGCTGCGATCGACGTCGTCGCCGAGGCCGCGCTCTCGCAGGGCCGTGAGCTCGTGTTCGCCGACAACGAGCTGGTCACGAATGACGACCTCGACCGCAAGCTGCTCGCGCTCGCGGAGACGGCGGCCTCGCGCAAGGTGGTCGCGTGACCGACCGGCGCTACCGCCAGCCGCTGCCGCTCGGCGGCGAGGACGGCCTGCCCTTCTCCAAGGGCCTGATGGCTCGTGCGCTCATCGCGGCCGGGCTCTCGGCCGACCGGGCCTACGAGCTCGCGCTGGCGGTCGAAGCCGATCTGGCCGCGCGCGATCGCCCGGCGACCACGATGGACCGGCTCGAGGAGGTCGCGCTCGAGACGCTCGGTCCGGAGGACGGCGCCGCCGCGATGCGGCAGCTGCACCGCTACCGCGCGCTCTACGAGCTCGACAAGCCGATCATCCTGCTCGTCGGCGGCGCGACGGGGACGGGCAAGTCGACCGTCGCGACCGACGTCGCCTACCGGCTCGGCATCACGCGCGTCACCTCGACGGACTTCGTCCGCCAGACCATGCGCGCATTCTTCTCCGAGGAGTTCATGCCGGCGATCCATCACTCGAGCTTCGACGCCGGCCGCGCGATGGCGGGCGACGACGACGAGGTCGTGGATGCCGTACGGGACGGCTTCCTCGAGCAGACGCGCGAGGTGCTCGTCGGCGTCCGCGCGGCCGTCGACCGCGCGCTCGAGGAAGGCTGGTCGATGGTGCTCGAGGGCATCCACCTCGTGCCCGGGATGCTCCCGAGGCAGATCGAGGGCGCTCTCGTCGTCCAGTGCGTGCTCGCGATCACCGACCCGGAGGCGCACGCGGCCCACTTCTGGATCCGGGACACGGACTCGTCGGGCGTCCGCTCGTTCGAGAAGTACCTCGACTCGTTCGGCGACATCCGGCTGATCCAGGAGCACATCCTCAGCAGGGCCGGCAAGCACCGTGTGCCGGTGATCGAGAACGGCGACATGGAGCGCGCGATCGGAGAGGTGATGGAGCTCGTCCTGACCGCCGCCCAGCCCGCGGTGGCGCGGTGACCGAGACCGCTCAGCACGAAGAGCGGGCCGATCCGCTCGAGCCCGAGAGCCGTTTCTGCCTCTGCGAGAGCTACGCGCGCGTGACCGAACGGGCGGCGCTCGCCGGTGCGCGGTGGCTCGGGCGCGCCGACCAGCAGGCGGCGGAGGAGGACGCCGCGACGGCGATGCGCCTCGCGCTCGAGCAGCTTCCGATCGACGGCCGCGTCGTGATCGGGGCCGGCGGGGAGAGCGATCAGCTCGCCGTGGGGGAGACGCTCGGCTCGGGCGGCGTCGAGGTCGACCTCGCGCTCGACCCGCTCGAGGGGCGCGGAGTCGTCGCGCGCGGCGGCTACGGCGCCATGTCGATGGTCGCGGTCGGCGAGCCCGGCTCTTTCCAGACGTTCCCGGACATGTACATGCGGAAGATGGCCGTCGGCCCGAAGGCGGCGGGCGCGATCGACCTCGGCAAGCCGGTCGGCGACAACATCAGGGCGATCGCGGACGCGTTCGAGCGGATGGTCAACGACATCACGACGATCGTCCTCGACCGCCCGCGCCACCACGACCTGATCGAGGAGATCCGGGCTTCGGGCGCGCGCATCAAGCTGATCCAGGACGGCGACGTGACCGCCTCGATCTCGGCAGCGGTGCGCGGGACGAACGACCACCTGGCGATCGGGATCGGCGGCACCCGCCAGGCCGTGCTCTCCGCGGCGGCGCTCCGCTGTCTCGGCGGCGGGCTCCAGGCGCAGCTCTGGCCGACCTCGCGGAGCGAGGTCACGGCCGTCACCGAGGCCGGGGTGGCCGACCTCGAGCGAGTGTTCACGATCGAGGACCTCGCTGCCGGCGAGGTGATCGTAGTCGCGACCGGAGTCTCCAACGGCGACCTCCTGCGCGGCGTCCGCTTCCTCGCCGACAGCGCACGCACGCACTCGCTCGTCATGTGCACGCGCTGCAACTGGGTGCGCTTCGTGGACGGGATCCACTTCTTCGCCCGCGCCCGCCGCGAGGAAGTCCGCCTGCTCGGCTACTGATCTCCAATGGCCGAGCCCGAGCAACCTAGTAACAGACTGTTACTTGGAAGCTGCCTCTGCAGAGGCGTGCGGTTCGAGGTCGAGCTGCCGTTCCGCCGGGCGAGCCACTGCCATTGCTCGTTCTGTCGCAAGCACTCGGGGACGTTCGGTCTCACGCAGGGACGGGTCCCGCGCGAGCGGTTCCGGCTGCTCGCCGGCGAGGAGCTGCTGTGCGTCTTCGAGCCCGAGCGGGGGAAGGCGAAAAAGGTCTTCTGCGCCGTGTGCGGCTCGAGCCTCTTCGGCGGCGACTGGCCGGATGGCGACGAGGTCTCGGTTCGGCTGGGCGCGCTGGACGGCGACCCGGAGATCCGGCCGCAGTACCACTCGTTCGTCGACTCGCGCGCCCCGTGGGACGAGCTCCCCGAGGACGGGCTGCCGCGGTACGCTGGACCCCATGCCGACGCGTGACGACGTCTTCGAGGTGTTGCGCTCCGTCGAGGACCCCGAGCTCGGGATGGACATCGTCGAGCTGGGCCTCGTCTACGACGTCGAGGTCGACGGTCCGCGCGTACACGTGCGGTACAGCCTCACGTCGATGGGCTGCCCCGCTGGGCCGCTGATCCAGCAGTCCGTGGAGGAGGCCGTGCGCTCGATGCCCGAGATCGAGGAGGTCGAGACCGAGCTCACCTGGGACCCGCCGTGGACGCCCGAGAAGATGTCCGACGACGCGAAGTTCATCCTCGGCTTCGGCTGATCCAGGCGCTCCGTCACCCCTCCCCGATTCGTACACTTGATGTGGCGTCCGGGGCGTTTTGACGGTGAGCACCCGGGTACTGCCGCCAGTGACCTGTCCCCCCAGGTCCGCCTCGGGCGCGTCTCGTGCCTGATTGCGTGCCGAACGTGGTAGGACCCCTACGATGTCGTTCTTCGCGTGGCTCTTCGGCTGGCTCAGGCAAACGCCGCCGGAGCCGGTGCTCGGGGAGCACGACGCCTACGAGCGCTGCCACGGGGACCGCGTCGGCGACGTCCGCGTCATGCCGGTTCCGCCTTCGCAGCCGCGCCTGCTCCCGCGCCTGAGCGGCGACCACCTCCGCCGCTGCTTCCAGGAGCGCCTGGACGGCAGGCGCGCGGCGCACCCCTAGCCCGCGACGGCCTCCAGGGAATAGGCGGCGCGCCGCTCCTCGTCCAGCTCGGGGTCCGGGCGCAGAATCATCGTCTCGTAGGGCGCGTGCATCAGGATCCACTGCAGCTCCTTCGGCGTGAAGCCGTGGCCGCGCACGGTGGGGGCGGGCACCACGATCCGGTCGAAGCGCTCGGCTTCCCACAGGCGCTGCAGCGCGTGGGTGGCGCTGCGGCCTGTCTCGATCCGCGCGTCGACCGGCAGGCCCGCGCGCAGCCCGGCGTGCTCGACGGCCTCGAGCAGCGGCACGGCCTGGGCGACCTGGGCCTGCATCGGCGAGTCGAGATTGAAGCCGAGCGGCGTGACGATCAGGTACGCGGGGACAAGCGTCGCGTCCCAGACCTTCGAGATCCGGATTGCGGCCCTGAGCACCACGGGGTCGAGCTCACCGTTGGTGAACGGGACGAGGAGGCGCCGGCCGCCCGGTGGAACCGGACGGCGCCGTCGCCAGAACGCGAGGCCCGTCACAGCCCGTGCTCCTCCCTCAGGGCCCGGTCGGCGACCACGCGGATGTCGAGCCCGGGCAGCTCGCGAACCATCCTCGAGAGCAGCGAGCCCCGCAGGATCTCGACGCGGCGGCGCTCGTCGGGCGTGCCGACGAAGACATAGGTCGAGCCGCGCTCGCCCGCGACGCGCCCGACCGCCTCGACGAGGTCGTCGCCGTCCTCCTCGAGGAAGTGAATGCCGAGGACGCTCGCCAGCCGCCTGAGCGCGGCCAGCTGGATCGCCTCCTCTGCTGTCGGCTCGTACCCTCGCGGCCGGACCCACAGCGAGTCGATCTCCGCGCCGAGCCGCTGAGCAGACCGCCAGGCTCGCCTGAGGATCCGCTGCGACTTCGACTGCGGCTCGATCAGCGCAAGGATTCGCTCCGCCACGGCCTGCTTGCTGAGCGGCTCGAGGGCAGAGGGCTGGCGGCGGGCCTCCACGTCCTCGGCGACCTCGCGCAGCACGAGCTCCCGCAGCGCGGCGAGATTCTCCTGCTTGAAGAAGTTCTCGAGCGCGACCGCCGCGCGTTCCCTCGGGTAGACCTTGCCTGCCCGCAGGCGCTCTTGCAGCTCCTCGGGCGAGAGGTCGACGAGCACGACCTCGTCGGCCTCGTCGAGGATCCGGTCCGGGAACGTCTCGCGAACGCGGACGCCCGTCAGCTCGAAGATCGCGTCGTTCAGGCTCTCGAGGTGCTGGACGTTGACCGTCGAGATCACGTCGACCCCGGCGTCGAGCACATCCGCGATGTCCTGGTAGCGCTTCTCGTGGCGCATGCCGCGCGCATTCGTGTGGGCCAGCTCGTCGACGAGCGCGAGCTGCGGAGCGCGGCGGACGACCGCATCGACGTCCATCTCCTCGAACTCCAGCTCGCCGTGAGCGGTTCGCAGTCGCGGCACGACCTCGAGCCCCTCCGACAGCACGGCCGTCTCGGGCCGGTCGTGGGGCTCCAGGTAGCCGATTACGACGTCGATGCCCTGATCCTGCGCTTGTCGCCCCTCGAGCAGCATGCGATAGGTCTTGCCAACACCTGCCGCCATTCCCACGAGGATGCGGTAGTGGCCGCGAGCCACGGCATCATGCGCCGAACAGGTTGTGGACGACTAGGTCGATCAGCTTGATCCCGATGAAGGGAAGGATCATGCCGCCGAGACCATAGATCAGGAGGTTCCTGCGCAGGAGCGCCGTCGCCCCGATCGCTCGGTACTTGACCCCGCGAAGGGCGAGGGGCACCAGCGCCGGGATGATGAGCGCGTTGAAGATGATGGCGGAGACGATCGCGCTCTTGGGCGTCCCCAGATGCATGATGTTCAGCGAGTCGAGTGGTCCGCGCTTGCCGGGCTTCGACGCGTAGGTGAAGGCGAACATCGCGGGCAGGATCGCGAAGTACTTGGCGACGTCGTTCGCGATCGAGAAGGTGGTAAGCGCGCCGCGGGTGATCAGCTGCTGCTTGGCGACCTCGACGATCTCGATCAGCTTCGTCGGGTTGTTGTCGAGGTCGACCATGTTGCCGGCCTCCTTCGCGGCGGAGGTGCCCGCGTTCATCGCCACGCCGACGTCGGACTGCGCGAGGGCGGGTGCGTCGTTCGTGCCGTCGCCGGTCATCGCGACCATCCGTCCCTTCCCCTGCTCCTCCTTGATGAGCGCCATCTTGGTCTCGGGCGTCGCCTCTGCGAGGAAGTCGTCGACGCCCGACTCCTCGGCGATCACCGCCGCGGTGACACGGTTGTCCCCGGTGATCATGACCGTGCGGATGCCCATTCTGCGCAGCTCGTCGAAGCGCTCCTGCATGCCGCCCTTGATGACGTCCTTCAGGTGGATGACGCCGAGCACGAAGTTGTCCTGCGCGACCACGAGCGGTGTGCCGCCGAGTCGGGCGATCTTGTCGACCTCCTCGTCCAGGCGCGCCGGCGAGCGCCCGCCCTGCTCCTCCACGAACCGCTTGACGGCGTCGGCCGCACCTTTGCGCAGGCGGTGCCCGTTGAGATCGACGCCGCTCATGCGCGTGGTCGCGGAGAAGGGGATGAACGTCGCTTCCTTCTCGGCGAGCTCGCGTCCGCGCAGGCCGTAGCGCTCCTTCGCCAGGACGACGATCGACCGGCCCTCGGGCGTCTCGTCGGCGAGCGACGATAGCTGGGCCGCCTCGGCGAGCTCGTTGTCGGTGACGCCGTCGACGGGGACGAACTCGACCGCCTGGCGGTTGCCGAGCGTGATCGTGCCGGTCTTGTCGAGCAGGAGCACGTCGACGTCACCCGCGGCCTCGACGGCGCGGCCGGACATCGCGAGGACGTTCCGCTGCACCATCCGGTCCATGCCCGCGATCCCGATTGCCGAGAGGAGGGCGCCGATCGTCGTCGGGATCAGGGCCACGAGCAGCGCGATCAGCACGGTCTGCGAGGTCGGGGTGCCGGCGTAGATCGCGTACGGCCGCAGCGTCGTGACAGCGGCCAGGAACGTGATCGTGAGCGCCGCGAGGAGGATGTTGAGCGCGATCTCGTTCGGCGTCTTGCGGCGCTCGGCGCCCTCCACGAGCGCGATCATCCGGTCGAGGAAGGACTTGCCCGGCTCCTGGGTCACGACGATCACGAGCTGGTCCGAGAGCAGCTTGGTTCCGCCCGTGACGGCGGAGCGGTCGCCGCCCGACTCGCGGATCACGGGGGCGGACTCTCCCGTGATCGCCGATTCGTCGACCGAACCGACGCCCTCGATGATCTCCCCGTCCGCCGGAATGACCTCGCCCGCCGTGACGACGACCACGTCGCCCTTCTGCAGGTCCGGGGCGGGCACGTCCTCGAGACCGCCGCTGTCCTGGCGGCGGTGGGCGGTCGTCGTCGTGCGCGTCGCGCGGAGCGCGTTCGCCTGCGCCTTCCCGCGACCCTCGGCCACCGCTTCGGCGAAGTTCGCGAACAGGACGGTCAGCCAGAGCCAGAAGGCGATCACCCCGACGAACCAGAGCTGCGAATACTGACCGCGCGCGAGCTCGAGGAAGAAGATCACCGTGGTGATCACGCTCCCGATCTCGACGATGAACATCACCGGGTTCCGGAACTGCAGACGCGGATCGAGCTTGGGGAAGGAGTCGCGGATCGCAATCAGGACGATCTCGCGCGAGAAGACGCTCTTGCGCCTAGCTGTCGTGACCGAAGACGGCGCGGTCGGAGACGGCGCAGCGATTGACGACATCTACTTGCCTCCCTGTCTGTCGAGCGCGAGATTCAGCTCGAGGACGTTGACGCCTGGCTCGCCGAAGAAGCCCCACGAGCGGCCGTCGGTGTTTTCCTTGATCAGCTTCTGGACGGTCGAGAGCGGCAGCTTCCGCTCGGCCGCGATCCGGCGCGCCTGGAGCTCCGCGTAGGCCGGCGAGATGTCGGGGTCGATGCCCGAGCCCGAGGTCGTGACCGCGTCCACGGGGATCTGGCGGATCGTCAGACCCGGGTTGTACGGGCCCTCGAGCTTGAGAATCGCCTTCGCGGCTGCCTTCACGTTCTTGGCCAGGTCCGGGTTGGTGGGTCCGAGGTTGGCGAACGTGGTTCCGCCCGCGTTGTAGGCCGGCACCGTCGCGGAGGGTCGCTCGTGGAAGTACCGCGGGCTCTTGAACTCCTGCGCGGCAAGCTTCGATCCGACGACCCTGCCGTTCCGCTCGATGAGGCTGGCGTTGGCCTGGTGCTTGAACGCAACCTGGGCGAAGCCGGTCATGACGAACGGGTAGACGAACCCGAAGAACGCCGTCAGTAGGGCGATCGCGATCACGGAGCTGACGACGTTGCGCATCAGTGCGTCAGCCCCTCGACGATCGGGCCGAGCGTGAGCGCCGGGAAGATCATCAGCCCTGCCGTGAGCGCGATCACGCCGATCAGGAGCACGACGAACGTCGGCCCGTCGGTGCGGAACGTCCCGGCGGAGACGGGCGTGACCTTCTTGCGCGCCAGCGCGCCGGCGAGCGCGAGCCCCGCGAACATCGGCACGAACCGTCCGAGCAGCATGGCGATCGCGCCGAAGTAGGCGCTGAAATTCGTGACCCCGAAGCCGGCAAAGGCGCTGCCGTTGTTGTTCGACTGCGAGTCGTAGGCATAGAGCGTCTCCGTGAAGCCGTGGACGCCGCTGTTGAAGATGGACGCGACCCCGCTCTTCGTGGCGATGGACAGGGCGGTGAGGACGAGGACCATGGTCGGCACGAACAGCGCACCCACCGCGGCGTACTTGATCTCGCGCGCCTCGATCTTCTTCCCGAGCCATTCGGGCGTCCGGCCCACCATCAGACCGGCCACGAAGACGGCGACGACGATGTAGAAGAACATCCCGTAGAGGCCGGAGCCGACCCCGCCGAAGATCACCTCGCCGAGGAAGAGGTTGACGAGCGGAACCGCACCGCCGGCGGCGGTCTGCGCGTCGAAGCCGTTGTTGACCGAGCCGTTCGAGGCGTCGCTGGTGGCGACGGTCCAGTTCGTGCTCACCGCCTGGCCGAAGCGGACCTCCTTGTCGGACATGTTGCCGCCGCTCTGGCCGTGACCTTGCGTGATGTTGACGCCGGAGTTGCGGAGCACCTGCGAGCCGTGCTGCTCCGCGGGCAGGTTCACGGAGATGCCGATCGCGAACACGATGAACATGGCCGCGAAAACCGCCAGGGCGTGGCGGCGGTTGAACACCATCTTCCCGAACATGAACACCTGCGCCGCCGGGATCAGCAGGATCGCGAGCATCTCAACGAAATTCGAGAGCCCGGTCGGGTTCTCGAACGGGACGGCCGAGTTCGAGTTGTAGAAGCCGCCGCCGTTCGTGCCGAGCTGCTTGATCGCGATCTGCGATGCGACCGGACCGCGCGCGATCGTCTGCTGCGCGCCCTGCAGCGTCGTCGCGGTTGCATGGCCGTGGAGGGTCTGCGGCACGCCCTGCCAGATCAGGATCGTGCTCACCACGACGGCGAGCGGCAGCAAAATGTAGACGAGCGAGCGGTAGAGGTCGACCCAGAAGTTGCCGAGCGTCCCCGCTGAGCGGCGCGCGATCCCGCGCACGACCGCCACGAGCACTGCCATCCCGACTGCGGCCGAGACGAAGTTCTGCACCGCCAGCCCGGCCATCTGGGTCAGGTACGACATCGTGTACTCGCCGCCGTAGAACTGCCAGTTGGTGTTCGTGACGAAGCTCGCCGCCGTGTTCAGCGACAGATGCGATGGCACGCCTTTCATGCCGTCCGGGTTCAGGAACAGGTGCCCCTGTGCGCGCTGGATCAGGTACAGCAGCCCCCAGAAGAGCACGCTGAAGACGAGCACCGTGATGCCATAGCTCTTCCAGTCCTGCTCCTTCTCGCGCTGGGTGCGGACGATGCGGTAGAAGCCGCGCTCGATCCAGTCCAGCCAACCCAGCCAGCCGTGCGCTGCGAACGCGCCGTCGGCGTAGACCCGGGCCATGTAGAGGCCGAGCGGGTAGCCGAGCACGACCAGTGCAAGCGCGTAGACGACGATCTGGCCGATTCCCTGGCCGCTCATCTAGAAGCGCTCCCCGCGGAACAGGGCGTAGAGCAGGTAGGCGAACACGAGCACCGAGACGGTGAGCCCGAAGATGTCGGCAGCGGACATCAGATCCGCTCCAGCACGAAGAGGAACAGGAACACGAACAGGAAACACACCGCGGCGATGGCGATTGCTGCGAGGTCGTACATCAACGCCTCCCGTTCCGGGAGACGTGAAGCCTGACGTGAGCCCCGGCCGGAGTTGGCGCCGGGTCGGATGCCGGCAGCCGGCTGCCGAGGGCCTGCAGGGAGCGTCTCAGCTCAGGACCGAGCTCGTCGACGCGATCACGTGCGTACAGCGGGCCGAAGCCGTCCGTGAGGAGGTTCTGTACGAGCAGGATGCTTTGCGCGGAGACGGGCCGCTCCAGCTCGCCGATGCGCGTCCCGAGCGCCAGGATCAGGTCTGTGTGGGGTCGTACGCCGGGCCTGTTCAGCGGTGAGGCCCCGGGTAGCCGGCCCGGCTCGAGGTCCGAGACCAGACCGCGCAGCGCCTTGGCGAGGAGGCGGCGATTGTCCTCGGACGTCAGCTCGTTGGACCGCCACGCAACGAGGTCGGCGTGACGTGGAACGGCGGCGCCGAGCAACTCGAGATCTGCTCGGCGGCGGAGGCTCGACAGGTGCCACCAGTCGAGGCCGGCTCGAAGAGCGGCGGTGCCCGCGATCAACGCCCCGAGCACGAGCCCGTCGAGCTCGGGAATGAGGCCGGCGACACCCGCGATGAGCGGAACGAGGCTCAGCGCGAGGAGCGGCCGCGACGCCTTGAGAGGCCTGGGCGCTCGGAAGGAGCTCGGCGCCGGATTCCCTGCCGCACCGATGAATCTCATGCCATCGACGCTAGCCCGGACGTGCTGAGGGTCGGCTGAAGGTTGCGCGCGGCGCCCTGAAGAAATCCTGAAGGTGGCTCAGCCGCGCGTGGCGGGGTCGACCAGGCGGTAGCCCGCGCCCGGCTCGGTGAGCAGGTAGCGCGGCCTGGCCGGGTCCGGCTCGATCTTGCGGCGCAGCTGGGAGACGTGCACGTGGAGCAGGTTCGACTCGGAGCCGTAGCCCGGGCCCCAGACCTCCTGCAGGATGGCGCGGTGCGTGAGCAGCTTCCCCTCGTTGCGCGCGAGCACCCGCAGCAGGTCGAATTGGTGCGGCGTCAGGTGCACGGGCTTGCCCTCGACCCTGACCTCGCGCTTCTCGAGGTCGACGTCGAGGTCGCCGACGGTGATCAGCGGCTCGGCCGAGGGCGCCGCCCGGCGAAGGGCGGCGCGCAGGCGGGCGATCAGCTCGTCGATCCCGACCGGTTTTTCGACGTAGTCGTCGGCGCCCGCATTGAGCGCCGCCACCTTCTCCTGCTCGTCGCCCACCGCGGAGAGCACGATCACCGGGGCCGAGCTCCAGGTCCGGAGCTCGCGGACGACCTCGGTGCCGGTGCCGTCCGGGAGGACGAGGTCGAGGATGACCGCCTCCGGAGGCCGCATCGCGGCCGCGGCGAGCGCGCCCTCCGCGGTGTCGGCGGTCTCCACCTCGAACCCGGCGCCGCGCAGGCTGGTGCGGAGCGCGCGCAGGATCTGCTGCTCGTCGTCGACGACGAGCACCCGCCGCCCCTTCACAGGCTGCCGGAGCCCTCTGCGGGAAGCTCGAGCACGAACGTCGCTCCCTGTCCCGGGCGCGACTCCGCCCAGACGCGGCCGCCGTTCGCCTCGGCGAACCCCCTGGCGATCGCCAGGCCGAGCCCCGCTCCGGCCCCGCTGCCGCCGGCCGAGCCCCGCTGAAACGGCTGGAAGACCCGCTCGAGCTCGCCGGGCGCAACGCCAGGGCCCCGGTCCACGACCCGCACGAGAACCTGAGAGGGCGTCGTGGAGACCTGAACGCGCACAGGCTCGCCGCTCGGCGAGTACTTGAGCGCGTTCTCCAGGAGGTTCACGAGCACCCGCTCGATCTGCTGCGCGTCGACGCGGACGGTCGGTGACGACTCCGCGAAGTCGACCGTGATGCGCGCGCCCGTCTCGCCGACCTCGCCGAGCGCCTGCACGACGAGATCGTCCACGGCCCAGACGTCCGGCTCGGGCTGCAACGCCCCGGCCTCGAGCCGGGACAGGTCGAGCAGGTTGTCCACCAGCCGCGCGAGGCGCCGGCCCTCATGGACGATCGTCGACACCAGCTCCTGCTCGTCGTCCGGGCCGAGATCGAGATCGTGGCGCGCAAGCGCACCGCCGGCGGTGAGAATCGCCATCAGCGGTGAGCGCAGATCGTGGCTGACAGCCCGGAGGACGGCCGTCTTCATCGCGTCGCTGCGGCGCAGCGCCTCCGCCTCGAGCGCCTCCTGCGCCAGCCGCTCGCGGTCGATCGCGACGCCGAGCAGCGACGAGAGCGCCGGCAGGAGCCGCTTTCGGGCCGCGGCGCTTCCGGGGTGCGGGCCCTCGAGGAGGATCGTCCCCACGCACCTGCCGTCGGCAAGCACCGCCTGGGATTCGGCACGGCCGACCGGCGGCGGGTCGTCGCCGAGAAGGATCCTCACGCTGTCGACGCGTAGAGCAGGCGCGGCCTGGGCGGCGATCCGCTCGAGCTCGCCGCTCACCTGGCCGTGCTCGAGCAGCAGCCCTGCGATCCCGGCGAGGAGCGCCGCCTCGGTCGCACGTCTCCTCGACCGGGCCGCGAGCTCGCTCACCACCACCGAGGTGACGACGAAGACGCCGAGCGCGAACCAGTTCCGAGAGTCCGCGAGCGTGAACGTGTGGGTCGGCGGCAGGAAGAAGAAGTTGTACGCGAGCATGCTCGCGACAGAAACCGCGATCGCCAGCGGGAGGCCCCACAGAACCGCGACCGGCAGGACCGCGAACAGGTACAGGATGCCGAGGCTGAGCACCGGCACGTGCGGCTCGAGGAGCGCGATCGCGCCGGTCACGGCGGCCACGAGCGCGGCGCTGACGGCCAGGCCGACCGTCCATCCCTTCGCGGCAGTCCGCGCGTCGGAGCCGCGCCGCCGGGTGAGCCGGAGTGGCTGTGAGTGCGAGCTCATGCTCCAATGATCGCAAGCGGGGAACCCCCGCTGGACGGCGCTGCCGGAGGGGTGGTACACCTCGGCCGTGAACGCACCTCGATTCCTCGTCCGGACTGCGGTGAGCATCGCGGCAGTTGCGGTCGTGACGGGGGTGATCTTCGGCCTCAAGGAGGTCGCACCGGTCCTGAGCCTCGGCGGGCTGTACCTGTTCGCGGTCCTCCCGGTCGCCGTCTGGTACGGGCTCGG
>DATIXI010000019.1:0-23815 GCA_035518635.1 Gaiellaceae bacterium | reverse complement strand
CTCGAGGCCTACGCGCTCTACCGGCTCAACTTCGCCGTCAACACGATGGTCACCGACACGACGCTGGAGGTGACCGAGGCGATTGGTACCTCGCAGCGCGCGCTCGCCGCGATCTGGCGATACCTGCTCGCGATCGACTGGGTCGCGCGGATCGAGGCGTCGTGGCTGCCGCTCGACCATCCGCTCCTGCTCTGGCTGCTCGAGCCGCGGCGCCTGCGGTTCGCGCTCGGCGAGGCTTTGTGGGTGCGCCTGATCGACGTCGGTGCTGCTCTCGCGGCTCGCAGCCTGGAGGAGGGCTCCGTCGTCGTAGACATCCGGGACGAGCTCTGTCCGTGGAACGAGGGAAGCTGGGCCATCCAGGACGGCGCGGTCGAGCGCACCACCGACGACGCCGACCTGCGGCTCGGCGTCACCGAGCTCGGCTCCGTCTACCTCGGAGGGCTCACGTTCGACCAGCTTCTGCGGGCCGGTCGCCTCGAGGAGCTGAGGCCGGGCGGCGCCGCTCGCGCGGACGGGCTCTTCCGGACGCCACGCCAGCCGTGGTGTCCCGAGCTGTTCTAGAACGCTTCGTCCGAGACCGAAGCGTCAGCGCGATACTCTCTGAGCATGAACGGTGAAGCCGACGTGGCGGCCGCGGCGGCGCTGCTCGCCGAGCCGGCGCGAGCGAAGCTCGTCGTCGCGCTGACCGAGCACGAGGCGCTGCCGGCGAGCGCGCTCGCCGCTCACGCGGGGATCGCGCCTTCGACGGCCAGCGAACACCTCCGCAGGCTCGTCGAGGGCGGGTTCCTCGCGACTCGCGCGAAGGGCCGCCACCGCTACTTCAGCCTGGCCGACCCGGCCGTCGCGGCCGCGGTCGAGGCGCTCGCGTGCGTCGCCCCGCAGCCGCCTGTCCGCACGTTGCGAGAGGCGACGAAGAGCGAGCTGCTCCGGTCTGCGCGCACCTGCTACGACCACCTCGCAGGGCGCCTAGGCGTCTCGCTTGCGGCCGCGCTCGAGCGTCAGAGGGTCGTCAGCCGCCGCAACGGCGCCTTCGTGCTCGGGCCGAGGGCGGCGGCTCGCTGCGCCGAGCTCGGGATCGACCTGGCCGCGCTCGAGCGGCAGCGCCGGCCGGTCGTCCGAGGCTGCCTCGACTGGAGCGAGCGCGAGCTGCACGTCGCCGGGGGCCTTGGCGCCGCGCTTACGGCCCGGATGTTCGAGCTCGGCTGGATCCGCCGTCGGGAGCGCAACCGCTCGGTCGAGGTGACGGACGAGGGCCGGGCCCGCCTGAGCGCCGAGCTCGGGCTCTAGCGCAGGTCCTTGTTCGTCTCCATGTCGAACCACATCGCGAACAGCGAGAACAAGAGGCCGAACAGCAGCAGCAGCGCGACGAGGACCACCACGCCGACCGTCGCGTCGTAGCCGACGATCTTCAGCACCACCTGGTAGATCCCGAGCCCGAGACCTAGCAGGAGCGAGATCAACCCGAACACGTAGAAGAAGACGAGCGGGTGGAAGTCCCGGATGACGTACTTCTGCCACATGCGCCACCAGAAGCCCTTGAACAGGAGCCACGAGATCGCAGGGACTACCTTGCGCAGGCGGATCCCCGAGCGCTCGCCGACGCCGTAGATCGGCCGAGACGGCACGTCTCGGACCTTCGCGTTCCAGACGTTCAGGTGAACGAGCATGTCGTTCGGGAACCCGTAGCGCGGGTAGAGGTTGTCCAGGTCGAGGAGCTCAAGCATCCGGCGGCCGATCGCGGTGTAGCCGGACTGCGCGTCGGCGATGTGCCAGTACCCGGAGGCGATCTTCGTCCAGAGCGAGAGCACCGCGTTTCCGAGGTAGCGGCTGTGCGGGATCAGCTGCCAGGCCTGCCCGGTGAAGAGGCGGTTCGTCTTCGCGTAATCGACCTCGCCGCGCGCGACCGGCTCCACGAGGTGGTGGAGGTCGTCCGGGTCCATCTGGTTGTCGGCGTTCATGACCACCGCGACCTCGGCGCCGTCCTCGAGCGCCTGCCGGTAGCCCGTGACGATCGCCGCGCCGACCCCGCCGTTGCGCTCGCGGGTGAGCACGGTGATCCTCGGGTCCTGCTCGGCGGCCTCCCGGGCGCGTGCCGCGGTCCCGTCCCCGGAGGCGTCGTCGACGACGTAGATCCGGTCGACCGACTCCGAGATGCCGCTCAGCGTCGCCGGGAGGAGCTGCTCCTCGTCGTAGGCGGGGATGACGACCGCGACACTTTTTCCCTCGATCAAGCGGCGCTCAGCGTAACGGGTGGGCTCGATCGCACGTACTCCTTTCAGGGGATGCCGTCGCGCGTGACCGCGGCTACCGTCAGACGTTGCGGCACCGCACGGTGCTGCGCCCGGCTGGCCAGTAAACGCACGTGACCCACAAGCGCGTCTTCTTCACGTCCTTGATCGCCCTCGTGGTGGGCGCTGCCGTGCTCGTCAGCGGGGGCGCTGCGAAGGACGGGAAGATCTACGCGTGCGCAGGCAAGCGGAACGGCCTGCTGCGCCTCGTCAAGGCGAACAAGCGCTGCCACGGGAAGGCGCACAAGGTCAGCTGGAACGTGAAGGGCCAGCGCGGTCCGCAGGGGATTCGCGGTGCGACCGGGGTCGCCGGAGCTGCCGGCGCGAAGGGGGCGAACGGCAGCAAGGGAGCCACCGGCGCGACCGGAGCGATGGGCGCAAGCGGTCCCGCGGGCGGGGCCGGGCCCCCCGGAGCGAAGGGCGCGACCGGAGCGAAGGGCGCGACCGGACCGGCCGGCGTGGTCGGACCGACCGGTTCGAAGGGCGCGACGGGGGCGGCAGGTGCGACCGGGGCGAAAGGATCGACGGGGGCGAAGGGAACAACCGGAGCCGTCGGCTCGACGGGTGCGAAGGGCACGACCGGGTCCGCAGGTGCGACGGGAGCCAAGGGCGCGACGGGACCCTCCGGCGCAGCCGGGCCGACCGGCGCGAAGGGCGCAACCGGACCCGCAGGCGCGACCGGGGTGAAAGGATCGACGGGGGCGAAGGGGACGACAGGAGCCGCGGGAGCTACCGGTGCGAAGGGCGCAACCGGCAACGCAGGCACGACTGGAGCCAAGGGCTCGACGGGTCCGCAGGGCAACCGCGGAGCGACCGGAAGCACGGGAGCCAAGGGCGCAACCGGCGCTGCGGGTGCCCGAGGCGCCACCGGCCCGGCAGGCACAAACGGTCCGACCGGAGCAAGGGGCGCGACCGGAGCTGACGGAACGACCGGGACGAAGGGATCGACGGGAGCGACCGGCGCAGTCGGCAGCACCGGCACGAAGGGCGCAACCGGAGCGGCTGGAGCGACCGGAGCGAGGGGCGTGACCGGCTCACAGGGTGACCGCGGAGCGACCGGGAGCACGGGACCGAAGGGCGCGACCGGCGTGGCCGGTGCTCGGGGTGCCACCGGCCCGGCGGGCGCGAATGGCCCCACCGGCGCGAAGGGCGCCACGGGGGCAAAGGGCGCTACCGGCTCCGAGGGATCCACCGGCGCGACCGGCGCGGTCGGCAGCACTGGCGCGAAGGGAGCCACGGGCGCGCAAGGAGTTAGGGGGGACAGGGGGACGACCGGTGCCACGGGCCCGGCGGGCGCCACGGGGGCAAAGGGCGCGACCGGAGCCAAAGGTGCGACGGGCCCGGCCGGTGCGGTCGGCCCCACCGGTGCAAGAGGAGCCACCGGCGCCAAGGGTGCAACCGGAGCGAAGGGCTCGACTGGCGCGCAGGGTGCCACGGGAGCGGTCGGTTCGACGGGCGCCAACGGCCCGACGGGAAGCAAGGGCGCGACCGGAGCCAAGGGTGCGACAGGCGCGAAGGGCGCAACCGGAGCGAACGGAGCGACGGGTTCCGAGGGCGCGACCGGAGCCAAGGGTGCGACGGGGGCGAAAGGCGCAACGGGCGCCAAGGGCGCGACCGGGCCGACGGGCGCCAAGGGCCCGACCGGCGCGAAAGGAGCGACCGGCGCCAAGGGCGTTACCGGGACGAAGGGCGCGACCGGCATCAAGGGGCCGACCGGCGCGAAGGGCCCGACGGGAGCCAAGGGCCCGACAGGCTCGAAGGGTGCGACTGGGGCGAAGGGCCCGACGGGGGCGAAGGGCCCGACGGGGGCCAAGGGCGCGACCGGGGCGAAGGGCGCCACAGGAGCGAAGGGTGTGACGGGCGCTACGGGGACCGCCGGAACGGCCGGTAACACCGTAGGCCTGGGAAGCGCCCAGACGACCACGAGCACGACGTACACGGACCTTGCCACCGTGGGCCCCGCGGTCACGGTGACGATCCCGGCCTCCGGGAACGCGCTGGTGATTCTGACCGGCTCGCTGTCGGTCACCGGGAACGGCAACTCCATCTACATGGCGTACGCGGTCTCGGGCGCGACCACGAAGGCGGCGACGGACAACGAGGCCCGGGTCGTCAAAAACGGCACCGGCGCCGGCCTCGACCAGGGCACGGCGACGTTCTACGTGACCGGGCTGACCGCCGGGAGCAACACCTTCACCGCCAAGTACAGGGTGAGCGCCGGCACGGGCACGTTCCTGAACCGGACGATCGTCGTCGTCCCGCTGCCCTAGAAAGTTCCCGTGAGAGAGCAGTGGCGGGAGGCCTCCGGGCCTCCCGTCCGTTTCTAGCCGCGGAGCGCCTCGATCCAGTCGAGCCGCTTGCCGCAGAGCGCGCGCGCCTGGCTTGGCGGCAGCGTCACGAACGGATCGCGTGCGTTCTCGAGCGTGAGCGCCGCAGGGCCGAAGGCGTATGGCGTCTGGCCGCTGCCCGGATGCAGGCCGCCCGTGTCGTAGCCCAGCGTGACGAGGTGCTTGCCAGCGGCGAGCCGGATCGTGCCGAGGTCCGTGTAGAGGCCGGGCCAGTCGAGGTCCTCGCGCTTCGCCCCGACCTTGTGCCCGTCCACCGCGATCGAGGCGAGCCCGTACCAGTCGCCTCCCATCCAGGCGGTGTACACGCCGCTCTTGGGAAGATCGACGAGCACGGTGCGCGCGCCGGACGCGGGCGGGTTCCCGAGCTGGATCGCCTCCGGCCTCGTCGCGGTTGCGAGCGAGACGACGCCCGGGAGGCGCGCGAGCCTGAGCACGTCTGAGCAGCGCGGCACCGCCGCCGCCTGATCCGCGTCGCCGAGCGGCAGGTGCGCGATGATCGTGTTCGGCTGCCCGGCCGGCCGCTGCCAGACCTCGTAGTAGCGATCGCTCCTGACGAGGTGGTAGACGGACGGTGGGCGGCTGGCGGCCGGGCCGCGCCGCAGGACGAGCGTCCGGTAGACGAGGATCCCGTCGAGCTTGAAGCGGTCGATGTCAGCCGACTCGCCCTTGTCGAGCATCGCGCCGTTCGTGAGGTAGTCGAAGCGGCGGCGCAGCTCTGACGCGCCCTCGGCGTCGGCACGCCGTAGGAAGTGCCGCGCGCCGTATGGCTCGTAATTCGTCATCAGGGTCGGCCCCTGGCCGGCGATCTGGTTGCCGATCACCTCGAGCTCGTGCAGCTGGCCGCGGGGCGCGAGCCAGACGTCGTGGTACTGGAGCCCATTCGACCAGAGCACGCCGCCCACGATCGCGATCGTCGCGACACCGGCCTCGACGAAGCGCTTCTGCGCGACGCCCGCGCCGCACCCGGCGAACGCGGCCGCAAGGAACGCGGGCGAGGCCATCGCGAGCGCCTTGCCGCCAACCCACGGCGAGCTGAGCCCGACGATCAGCACGCAGCCGACGGCGGCGGTCAGCACGTAGAGCAGGAGCGCCCAGCTGCGGCGCGCCCAGGCCCACCAGATGCCAACCGCGCCCGAGGCGATCACGAGCGCGATCAGGACGTAACCCGGCGCGGAGTCGCGCCCGTGGATCCGGAGTCGGAAGTCCCCGATCGGCCAGATGCCGAAGAGCTGGAGCGGGCTCAGCCTCCGGATCAGGTTGCCGAGCTCGGTCTCCTCGCTGAACGCGTGCACATGGGGGAGCCAGTCGACCGCTGCGACGAAGGCCGGGATCGCCAGGAGCCCGAGCGCGACCGCGAACGCGACCGCGGTCTTCACCGGCGGCCAGCCCGGCCGGCGCAGCAGCACGACCGCTCCCGCGACGAGCGGGACGAGCAGCCAGACGGATCCGGGAAGGCTCAGGACACAGACGACGGCCGCGCACGACGCCGCCATGGGCACGACGCTGCGCCAGCTCTTCCGCTTCGCCAGAGTCCAGGGACCGAGCGCCGCGATCAGCGCGAGCAGCCACGCGCCGGAGAGCTCCTTGACTCCGCCCCAGAGCCCGTAGCCGAACAGGATCGCCGGCTGGGCGGCCACGAAGGCGGCCAGCGCGCGCAGGCCGCGCGGCGCGATCACACGCTCGAGCACCTCGTACAGCGAGAGCCCGAGCATCGCCGCCAGGAAGGCCAGGTACGGCTGGAAGAGCCAGGCGATGTCGTAGGAGAGGAGCTGGTGCCCGATCCCGAGCGGTATCAGGCTCCCGGTCGGGTAGCCGATCGCGATCGTCGTCGCGAGCGTCGCCTCGTACGTGGACGGAGCCAGCCCCGCCAGGCTGCGCGCGTGCTGCATCACGCGGTCGGTCATGGCGAAGTAGGTGGCGGTGTCGTCGAGCTTGATGTAGCCGGCGAACGTCGCCTGGCCGGAGAGCACGATCGGCGCCGCGAACACTGCGAACACGCCGAGTGCGGTCGCCGCAGGCCACGGCCAGTCGCGGGGCCGCCAGGGCCGCGCGAGCAGGAGCCCGACGACCGCGAGCACGACAACGAGCGGCCCGGCCAGCTCCGCGGTCGCGTCGGTCAGCGTCGCGAGCTCTCCGGCGAGGATCACCACCGCGAGCCCGACCGGAAGAACGAGCGGCCCTGGCAGGCGCTCGCCGATCACGACCTCGACCAGCCGCCCGCACCCGAGCGACAGCCCCGCCAGTACCAGCGGGAACGCGATCCAGGCGACGGCTAGCGCACTCAGCTACGGAACGGGCGCGATGTGACCCGAGGAGATCAGGGCGCGTGCGCGCTTCGGCGAGGGGTCGTAGACCTCGATCTGCACGTTCGAGCCCGGGTACGCGAGGTAGACGTTCGTAGGCGACCTGTGCGAGTAGACGGCGATTCCGCCGCCGGGTGCCGTGAACGAGGTGGAGTCGCTCTTCTTCGCGAGCCCCTGCAGCACCTTGTACGCGTTCGTCACCGGATACGAGCCGACGAGCGTGAACAGCGCCTTCGTGCCGACCGGCACGCCCTGCGGCAGGTAGCGGATGTAGACGCTGCCGCTCGACGTCTGCGTCAGCTCGTACCTGCTGCTCGCCGCGGGCCCGGCCCAGTAGACCTGGTGGCCGGCCTTGTCGGCCACACTGCCGAGGTCGTTGACGCTGACCGCAGTGGGCCCGACCGCCGGGCGCGACGAGGTGGTCGAGGCCGTCGTGGACGAGCCGCCTCCTCCGCCGCGCACGATCAGCCAGACGATGAATCCGATCGCGAGAGCCACGGCGACGACCGCGCCGACGCGCAGCTGCGGCTGGCGCGCCCAGGAAGAAACGGGAGGCTGGTTCACGGCCACCACAGCATAGGTTCCGCCCCGGCCGGGGCGATCCTTCCCGTGTGGACGGTACAATCCGAATCCCCGGGGCGGTTAGCTCAGTTGGGAGAGCACCAGCTCGACAAGCTGGGGGTCACTGGTTCGAGCCCAGTACCGCCCACTCTGGCTCGCGCAATCATGCGACCCCCGCATGGTTACGCGGGTCAGTTGTGTCGGGAAGGGCGGCGAGGCGCATGCGGTGCAGACCCCGGTGATACCTTGAACGTTGCACGCTCTGCAAACTGAGTCGAGCAGATCGAGCCGGGCGCTTATTCCCTGGTGAGCCACGCCGCGAAGCGCATCAGCCATCTCCGCGAAGCGTTCCAGCGGATCAGGAGGCTACCGGGGCGATCGCGTTCGCCCTCTGGCATGATCGGCGCCGTGTCGATTAGGGCGGCACATCACTCTTTGCAAGGCTCGCGCCCGCTTGTCGCCGGCGCCCTAATCGCCGCGCGACGGCGGGCGCGAGGGAAGTGGCCTAAATGGCATCAGTCTGGATCGCGAAGCGGCCCGCCAGGCGCGGTACCCGCTTTCGCGTCATGTACCGGCTCGGCGGTCGCGAGGCAGCGCCCCGCTACGGTGGCCCGTTCTCGACGATGCGCGAGGCGCGCATCCGCCGTGACTGGATCGCCGGCGAACTGGCCGCGATGCGCGTACCCGACTTACGGCTGCTCGTTGGGACGGAGCCTGTGCCCACGTTGCGCGACGCTGCGGCGCGCTGGCAGGCGTCGCGCGTCGACGTCTCCGAGGCCACGAAGGTGCAGCACCACAACCGCCCTCAACCGGGCGCTGCCGACTCTGGGAGTGAAGCGACTCGACGAGATCGGGCCGAAGGAAATCGCTGACCTGGTGGCTGTGCTTCACGATGCGAAGAAGGCTCGCGAGTCGATCCGCAAGGCCCGCACGGCGATCGCGATGGTGCTCGACCACGCGGGGATCAGTCCCAACCCGGCCCGCGACCCGAACGTCAAGCTGCCGCGAGAGGAGCCGGAGGAGTCCAACCCGCCCACGGCCGCGCACGTTGAGGCTGTCTTCCGACGCATCCCCGAGCGGCACCGGCTCGCGCTCCTGTTCCTGGACTGGTCGGGCGCCCGCGTCAGCGCGATCGACCACATTCGCGTCGACGACTACGACCAGGCGCGCCGACGCGTCCGGCTCCGGGCGGCGACGACCAAGACGAGGAGGGCGCTCTGGATCGAACTGCATCCGACGCTCGCCCAGGCGATCGAGCGAGAGCTGCCGCATCCGCACTTCCGCGACCGAGAGGCCCGGCTGTTCGCATCGAGCGGCGCTGATGCGCTGCGAACTGCGATCGCGAAGGCGTGCAAGGCGGAGGCGATCCCGCTCTGGTCACCGCACGACCTCCGCCACCGGCGGATTTCGCTCCTCCACCTGCGCCGTGTGCCCTGGGCGCGGATCGGCGAGTTCGTTGGCCAGCGCAACCTCGCCGTGACAGCGAATACGTACACCCACGTCGTGCTGGACGAGGCCGAGCTTGACTACGCGGAGTTGCTTGCGTCGTGAAAGGAGCGGTTCACCGAGGCTGAGGTCGAGTATCTGCGTTGGCTCGCCCAGAAGGAGGGAGCCCTAACCTAGCGGTGAAGCTACATCAGAGGTAAAAGGAGAGACGTGGCCCGCGAATCCGACGGCAACGAGGAGCTTCTCTGCAGCTTTTGCGGCAAGAGCCAGCACCAAATCAAGAAGCTCATCGCAGGCCCCGGGGTCTACATCTGCGGCGAGTGCATCGACCTCTGCAACGAGATCATCGACGAGGAGCTGACGGCCCCCCACCCGGCCCAGCTCGATCTCGACGACCTGGTGCCCGACTGCGCTGGAACGATCATTGGCTTCCGCAGCACCGGTGAATAAGCACGGATGTGCTCGAACGGTGCTGACCCCGGTGCAGACCTCGGTGAGATAAACCCCGCGATTTGCAGCGGGCTTCTAGCCCAGTACCGCCCATCTCCCCGACGAAGGGCGCTTCGGCGATGCCGAAGCATGATCGCAACGGCGCAGCGAAGGAGCCGGGTGGACTCCCAGCGACGTGCCGAAACGCCGCCAGCCGGTGAGGTGGACTAATCGCCGAGCCCGCCCGGCTCCAGAGGCAGTCTCTTGGTAGTCGTCGGCCGCTTCATCCGACGATCCTCTGAAATAGCGTTCGGGAAAACACCGACTCGCCGGACACGTCCGAGAGGAGGCAAGCCCGGCGAGCTCTGACACGACACGGTGTCCGACACCGTGTGCTGTCGAGCCGGTCAGAGGACGGTGTCGGCGGCGGGCTCCAGGGTCTGGAGGGCCGGCCGGCGAGCGCGCTCGGCCAGCAGGTAGGAGCCGATGACCACGGCGGCCGCTCCAACTTGGGCCAAGAGCCCTTCGACGGTCGGGAAAATGGCGAACCAGAGCTGGACGAAGCCCGGGAAGCCGACGCCGATCGGGGTCGTGGGAATCCAGCCCGCGAGCTGCAGCTCCTGCACGCTCTCGCCGACCATGACCAGCAGGACGAAGCCGAGCAGGATCCCGGTCGCGACGAGCATGCGCCGGTAGGGGAGTCGGTGCTGGGCGGAGAAGGTGATCGTGCCGGCGGCGACGGTGAGCGCGAAGCCGATCGCCACACCTTCGAGCACGGCGCTGGAGCCAGCGGTGAGGCGGAGGTTCTGCAGGAAGAGCACAACCTCGAACCCCTCGCGGTAGACCGAGGTGAAGCCCAGGATCGCGAGGCCGAGCAGAGCTCGCCGGCCGATGCCGGGCGCCGCGAGGCGGCGGCGGACCCGGTTGTGAGCCGAGATCCAGCCTGTCCAGTAGATCTTGTGGAAGAACCAGTTCATCACGACGAGCAGCACGGCCACGGCGATGAGCCCGGTCGCCGCCTGGATGTCCAGGCCCGGGCCGCCGAGCGCGCCGATCACGAGGATGGCGAGGAACCAGGTCGCGACCGAGGCGAGAAGCGCGCCGCCGGCTCCAGCTGCGACCGGGCGGCGAAGCCCGCTGTTGGCGCCGACGAAGCTCGCGGTCAGCGCCGCGAGCACGAGCACCGCCTCGAGCCCCTCCCGGAAGACGAGCAGGCCGCTGTCGACGATCACGGCCCCGTGGCTGAGATTCGCGCCGGGCGCTGTCGGATCGGGGACCCCGCCCGGCGCGGTCGTTGCCTTCCAGACGAGGGCGGCGAGCGCCGCTCCCGCAACCAGGCTCCAAGCGGCGCGCCGTTGGATGCGCCGTCGCAGCGCTAGCTCCTCGGCGGTCGTGCAGCGGCCCACAAGCATGTAAGGGGCACCTTACACAGTCCCTGAGGAACGCCGAGACTCCAACTGTCGCCAAGATGCAGGAGTGGCTGTCATCGCGACCGCGATCTGCTGGGGCCTCGTCCTCGTAACGTGGATCGCCGGCGCCGCGTACGGCGCCCGGGGACCGCACGGGCGGCGGCAGGGCTACGGGAGCGGAGCCATCTGGCGGATCGGTGCGGTCATCGCCCTGGTTCTCGTCTCCCGCCTGGGCCGGCACGAGCTGCATCGGGTCACAGACCACGCGCTGTGGATCGAGATCCCCGGCCTCGTCCTCCTGGTCGCCTCCACGGCCTTCACGGTGTGGGCGCGCGTCAAGCTCGGACGCATGTGGTCGGCATCCCCGGACGTCCTCCAGGCACCCCACGAGCTCCGGACCGACGGGCCCTACGCCGTCACGCGCCATCCGATCTACACCGGCCTCTTCGGGATGCTCGTGGGCACCGTGCTCCTGAACGGCCTGGGCACCACGCTCGCCTTCCTCGTGGTCGGCGCTGCCGTCGTCGCGACGAGGATCCCGATCGAGGAGCGTCTTATGAGCAAGACGTTCCCCGAGGAGTACGCGCGCTACCGCGAGCGCGTGCCCCGGTTCGTCCCCGGCCAGCAACTCCTCCGCCGGTCTCACCGGACGACCTGAGCGCCTGCTCGGGACTAGGGTTGACACATCGACCAGCGCTACGTGATCGAGGAAGGCGTGCAGCGCGGCTATGTCGCCAACCGCGACGCGGGCGGGTTCCTCCCGTTCCTCCTGCCGCACGTGCGCTCCGGCATGGACGTGCTCGACGTCGGCTGCGGCGTGGGCAGCATTGCGCTCGACCTCGCCGCGACCGTCTCTCCCGGCCGCATCGTGGGGATCGACGCCGACCCCGGCCAGGTCGAGGTCGCGCAGAGATCCGCGGCCGAGCGCGGGATCGAGAACGCCGAGTTCTTCACGTCCTCCGTCTACGAGCTGCCGTTCGCCGATGCGACCTTCGACGTCGTCTACGCCAACGCTGTCCTGATGTACGTCCGGGAGCAGATTCGCGCGCTGGCCGAGATGCGGCGCGTTCTTCGCAGCGGCGGTCTTGCCTCGGTCACCGACGACGACCTCGGCACGGTCGTGATGTCCCCGGAGATCCCGGCGCTCGAGCTCGGCCCTCGCCTGTTCGAGCGCGCCGTGGCGCACGAGGGCGGGAACGCTCGCTACTCACGACGGCTGCGGACGCTGATGCTGGAGGCGGGTTTCGCCCGCACCCAGGGGGTGGCGCACGCGCCGGAGGTCTACGGCGACCTCGCGTCCACGCGCTGGTTCGCGGAGTTCGCCGTGGGGCTGTTCTCGGCTCCGGAGATGGCGAAGGTAATCGTCGGCGAGGGCTGGGCAACGCAGGCCGAGCTCGACTCGCTGCTCACCGCGCTGCACGAGTGGGGTGAGCTGCCCGACGCCTTCGCGGCGTGGCTCTACTGCGGCGCGCTCGGCTGGGTGGACTGATCTCGCCCAAACGGCGCTAGGGTCCACGGAACCCGAATGGAGGAGGACGTTGTGGGCCAGCACGCTCGCGTAGTCACGTTCGAGGCCGACGATGCAGCCATCGACGCGCTCGTCAGCGAGATCAACTCCGCCGAGGGACCGCCCGAGGGCGTGCCCGCGAAGCGGATCACGGTTCTCGCCGACCGCGGGGCTGGACAGGTCGTGGTCTCGACCCGGTACGAGTCGGAAGAGGACATGCAGAAGGCGGCTGCCGTGTTCGAGGCGATGAGCCCGCCCGAGGACAGCAACATTCGCCGCGTCTCGGTTGATTCGTTCGAGGTCCTTCTCGAGCGAGACGCACAGTAGAGCCGGTCGGCCATCGTGAAGAGCGCGGCTGCACCTGCCCGGCGCGGCCGCGCTAGTCTGACCGTGTCGTGAGCGAGACGGTCGACTCGGTTGAGGCGCCGACTGAGGTGGCGGAGCGTGACGAGGCCGAGAACGGGGAGCAGGAGCAAGAAGCCGAGTCCGTAACCGAGCTCGCCGTCCAGCTCGGGCACGACGTCAGCGTTCTGGCGTTCTGCGAGGCGCAGCTCGCCGCGCACCGGAACATGCCAGAGGTTCGGCGGACCGCGCGGGACATCCTGGGCGCCGTCCTCGCCGCGGTTGCGTTCCTGACCGCGTTCGTGTTCGTGAACGCGGCGGCGATGCTCGGGCTCTCGACCGCCGTCTCGCCTTGGCTCGCGGCGGTGATCATGGCGATCATCTGGATCGTACTCGGCGGCGTCCTGGCGATCGCGTTGATGATCCGCGCCGGCCACGTGACCGGGTGGAAGTGGTGGCACGTGTTCACCGCAGGCCCGGAGGAGACGCTGAACGAGCTCGAGAGCGCCCGCGACGAGGCCGAGCAGGCGGTGCGCGAGACCCTCGCGCGGCTCGCGCCGGCTCTGACCATCGAGATCGCCGCCGCGGCCGTGCCGATGGCCGGTGACATGGCCGAGGGCGTGGTGGACGCGGGCTCGGACATCCTCGAGGCCTCGGACGACATGGTCGAGTCGCTCGCCGATGACCTCCCCGGAGGCGGGGTCGTCAACCAGATGTGGGACGTCGTCCTGATGCCCGGGCGGTTCGGCATCAAGGTCGCCAGCACGGTTCTCAAGCGCGACGAGCCAGAGTCGTAGGGTTCGCCGCATGGACCTCGAGGCTCTCCGGGCCGCTCTCGACGAACCCGGCCGCGTCTCCACGGGCGAGTCGGACCGGGTCGTGCACGGCGAGGACATGACGTTCCACGAGCGGCGGCCGCCCGACGTCGTGGTCTACCCGGTCTCGACCGAGGAGGTCTCGCGGCTGCTCGCAGTCGCGGACGAGGAGGGCGTGCCGGTGACGCCGTTCGGCGCGGGCTCGAGCCTCGAGGGCCACGTGATCCCGGTCGACGGCGGCATCAGCATCGACCTCTCTCGCATGGACCGGATCCTGTCGGTCGAGCCGGCGAACCTGACCGCGACTGTCCAGCCCGGCGTGACCCGCCTCGCGCTCGAGCGGGCGGCCGGAGAGCACGGCCTCTGGTTCCCGGTCGACCCCGGCGCCGATGCGACGCTCGGAGGCATGGCCGCGACGAACGCGGCCGGGACGACCACGATCCGCTTCGGGAAGATGCGCCCGAACGTGCTCGCGCTCGAGGCCGTCCTTGCCGGCGGAGAGGTGATCCGCACCGGCTCGCGGGCGCTCAAGACCTCGGCGGGCTACGACCTCACCGGACTGTTCGTCGGCTCCGAGGGCACGCTCGGCGTGATCACGGAGCTGACGCTTCGGCTCTACGGCATCCCCGAGCACGTCGTCGCGGCGCGGATTGCCTTCCCGACCCTCGAGGCCGCGTGCCGGACGGCCGTTGCGGCAGTGGCGGCGGGGACCGGCGTCCGCCGGCTCGAGCTGCTCGACGCGATGAACATCCATGCGATCAACGCGTACGCAGACACCGCCTACCCGGAGGTGCCGTCCCTGTTCGTCGAGGCAGCGGGCAGCGAGGGCTCGGTCGAGGACGACCTCCAGCTCGTCCTAGCGCTCGCCCAGGAGGAGGGCGCTGTCGAGGCCGTCCACGAGCGCGACGCCGACCGCCGCGCGCAGCTCTGGTCGGCCCGTCACAGCGCGGCCTACGCATGGGCGCACCTGTGGCCGGGTACGAGGGAGTGCGTGACGGACGTCTGCGTGCCGCTCGAAGAGCTTCCGGCCGCAGTCACGCATGCGCGTGAGACCGCCGACCGGCTCGGGCTCCGCGCCGGGATTCTCGGCCACGTCGGCGACGGCAACTTCCACGTAGGTGTCACGGTCGACCCGGACGACCCGAAGGACGTGGACGGCTGGCACGAGCTCTCGCGCCTCGTCGTCGAGGACGCCGTTGCGCGCAGGGGGACGTGCACCGGAGAGCACGGCGTCGGCATCGGCAAGATGCCTGCGCTCGAGCTCGAGCACCCGGATCTGCTCCCGCTTTACCGCGGAATCAAGGATCTGTTCGACCCTCGCGGGATCATGAATCCCGGGAAGGTGGTGCGAAGAACCGCTGAGGGTTCTCGACCGTCATCTGGTCGATCTGCTCCTGCGTGACGCCCGCCTCGAGCAGCGCAGGCAGGATCGTCGTCCAGATGTGCAGGTAGTTCGGCCGCTCGTCGGCGAAGTTCGGGTCGCCGGTCATGAAGTCGTAGAAGCAGGCCGCGTCGTGCGAGAGGTGGATCTGACCGGCGTAGCCCTCCGCGACGAGCTCCGTCAGCGTGGCGATCCGGTCCGCGTCCGGGTTGAAGTGCGGGATATTGAAGCGGTCGCAGCCGAGCCAGGCGCCGCTGTCGCCGAGCGTGCGCAGGTAGTCGAGGTCGTTGCTGTCGCCGGCGTGCGCGAGCAGCAGCCGAGCGGGGTCGACGCCCTCCGTCGTGAGCGCTTCGAGCGCGAGCAGGCCGGTCTTCGCCGAGGCGTTCGTGTGGACCATCACCGGCACGCCCGTCTCGACGGCGGCGATCGCGATCGCCGAGAGGATCCGCGGGATGTCGCCGACCAGGCCGTGCGCCTCGACGCAGCACTTGAGGAACGCCGCCTTGACCCCGGTGTCGTCGATTCCCTCCCGGATCTCGCGGACGAAGAACCCGGCGATCGCCTCGGGGCTGCGGTACTGGAAGAAGCCAGGCAGCTCCAGGAACGCGTAGATGCCGCTCGCGACGACGATGTTGAGGTCGACCTCCGCGTTGACGCGCTGGATGCGCGGGATGTAGCGCCCGAGTCCCGGCGCGGTCGGGTCGACGAGCGTCCGGATGCCCGCCTCGCGCACGGCGCGCAGCTTGACGATCGCATCCGCGACCCGCTCCTCCTCGTCCCAGTAGCTCGCGCCCCAGACGTGTCCGTAGTTCTGGAGCGCCTCGGGCAGCAGCACGAAGATGTGCTCGTGCATCAGCGCGGGTCCGAGCTCCGACAGCTCCACCGGCCCGCGGACCGTCTCGACGACGCTCATGCCGCGGAGCGTCTCACGTAGAGGGTCTAGTCGTCGGCGACGTCGCGGTTTCGAAAGATCTCGTAGGCAATGACGAGCGGCACGAGGATGAACACGGCCGAGACCCAGACGGCGCGGAGGATCAGCGTCCAGTCGACCGGCGACATGAGCACGCCGTGCCAGCCGTCGAACTGGTCGGAGAGGAGGTAATGCCTCGCCCAGTTCTGGTGAACGAGCCCTCCGATCGCCTCCTGGCCGAGCGCGTAGACGAGCGTGCCCACGATCGCGGCCGCGCTGTTCCTCGTCCAGGTGGAGAGCAGGATCGCGAACGCCGCCACCGCGATCAGCGGCAGGCAGAAGACTCCGAGCGCGGCCGCGCTCAGCCAGAGCGCGTGGAGCGCCGAGAGGCGTACCCCGCTCAGGTTCGTGAGCGGGTTGAAGCCCCAGGCGATCGAGCCCGCGATCAGCCCGGTCAGGCCGAGCGCGAGGATCGTCGCGATGACGTACGTGAACGCGGCGAGCGACTTTCCGCCGAGGATCTGGCCGCGGCGGAGCGAGCGCGTGAGGATCATCTTCAGCGTCTTGCCCGAATGCTCGGTCGCGACGATGTCCCCGGCGACGAGCGCCGCGGCGAGCTGTGCGCCGAAGTGCGAGACGAACGTGAGCAGGACGAGGCCGAGCGCCAGCCCCGTCTTGCGGAGGTTGTGCCCGAGCGGCGCGTCGTAGGGTCCGCCCGTCTGCAGTGCCATCACCGTGACGAACACCACCGGCAGGAGCACCGCGGCGCCGAGGCCGATGTACGTGCGCTTCTGGGAGACGAGCTTGCGGAGCTCCCAGCGGTAGGCGATCAGGGTGCCGGTCACGCTGCCTCCTCGGATCGCTCGGCGGCCTCCGTCAGCTCGAAGAAGAACGTCTCGAGGCTCGCCTGCTCCGGGATCAGCGCCGTGAGTCCCAGGCCCGCGCCGACGAGCGCGCGCGACACGTCGGCCACGTCGTCCTCGCCCGCCTCGAACAGGAGCTCCTCGCCGTCGGGCCGGACGTTCCTGACTCTGGAGAGCGCGGAGAGAACGCGCCGGGCGCGCGCAGGGTCGGTCGTGCGCAGCCGATAGCGGTTCGCCCCTGCGCTCGCCCGGAGCTCGGCGAGCGTGCCCTCGTAGGCTATCCGTCCCGCGCGGATGATCCCGACGCGGTTGCAGAGCTCCTCGACCTCGGCCAGGAGATGGCTCGAGAGGACGACGGTGATGCCCTCGCCTGACAGGCGGGTGATCAGGATGCGCATGTCGCGCATCCCGCCCGGGTCGAGGCCGTTCGTCGGCTCGTCGAGGAGGAGGAGCCGCGGGTGGCGGAGGAGCGAGGCCGCGACGCCCAGTCGTTGCTTCATGCCCTGCGAGTAGCCTCCGACGCGGTCGCCGGCTCGTCCCTCGAGCTGCACCAGCTCGAGCAGGCCGTCGATCCGGCCGCCGTGGCCGTTCCGGTCGAAGGCCGCGAGCAGCTCGAGGTTCTTCCGTCCGCTCAGGTACGGGTAGAAGTGCGGCGTCTCCACGAAGCCCGCGACACCCTCGAGCGCCTTCGGGAGGTCGTGCTGCGGGTCGCGGCCGAAGAGTCTGACCTCGCCCTCGTCGGAGTGGATCAGCCCGAGCATGATCCGCAAGGTCGTCGTCTTGCCCGCGCCGTTCGGCCCGAGGAAGCCGTAGACGTCCCCGGGCTCGACCGTCAGGTCGACGTGGTCGACCGCGGTGATCTCGCCGTACCGCTTGACGAGGCCTCGAGCCTCGACGGGACTTCGATCATCAGGCATCTGGGCGCCCCCGGAGGGTAGCCGTAGCGGCCGCGGCCAGGCGGCGACAACCCGCTTCCCTCCTGTAACGCTGGGCCCGTCGGGCAGACTGTTCAGCGTGAACAAAATCCAGAGAGTTCAGAAGACAGAGGCCGAGTGGCAGGCGGAGCTGACACCAGAGCAGTACCGCGTGCTGCGGGAGAAGGGAACGGAGGCGCCGTTCACCGGCGAGTACGACCACGTCTTCGAGCCGGGCACGTACCACTGCGCCGGATGCGGCGCGGAGCTGTTCGGCTCCGACGCGAAGTACGACTCGGGCTGCGGCTGGCCCGCGTTCTACGCGCCCGCGGACGCGGAGGCGGTCGGCGAGGAGGTCGACACGACTCACGGGATGGTGCGCACCGAGGTGCTCTGTGCGAGCTGCGGTGGCCATCTGGGGCACGTCTTCCCGGACGGGCCCGCGCCGACCGGGCTGCGCTACTGCATCAACTCGGCAGCATTGAAACTGGAGGAGGAGTAGTGGAGAAGAAGGCAACGTTCGGAGCCGGCTGTTTCTGGGGCGTCGAGGCCGCGTTCCGCCAGATCGACGGCGTGACGAAGACGGAGGCCGGGTACGAGGGCGGCACGCTCGAGAACCCGTCCTACGAGGACGTCTGCTCGCACACGACCGGCCACGCCGAGGTCGTCGAGGTCACCTACGACCCGGAGCAGGTCCCCTACGAGCAGCTGCTCGACGTGTTCTGGGGCAAGCACGACCCGACCCAGCTGAACCGGCAGGGCTGGGACATCGGCGACCAGTACCGCTCAGTCGTCTTCTTCCACGACGACGAGCAGCGCGCGGCCGCGGAGAAGTCCAAGGCCGAGCTCGACGCGTCCGGCCGGTACCGCAAGCCGGTCGTGACGCTGATCGAGCCGGCGCAGATGTTCTATCCCGCCGAGGAGTACCACCAGCGGTACCTCGAGAAGCAGGGCCGGTCGAGCTGCACGGCGCAGCTCGCCGAGACGGCCTAGCGACGAAGAACCCGGGGCGAGGCGGCGTCGAGCAGCGCCGCCGCCCCGGAGCTTTCGCCTAGCTCGCGTCGTTGTCGATCAGACCCGACGCGCCGCGCTGGATGTCCATCGCGACCTGCTGGAAGATCGAGTTCAGCTGCCCGGCCGAGGGCTGGTTGTAGAACGTGTCCGGAGTGGAGGCGATCCCCGACAGGGCCTGGTAGGCAGTGATCGAAGGAGACTCGAGCGGCCCGCTCGACGACTGCGCCTGGCACTTGTTCGCGCCGCCGTTGACCGCGTTCAGGTCGTAGCCGATCGAGTAGATGGTCGTGCCCTTCGCCTTCTGGGCGTTCGCCGACGTGATGCCCTGGTGGCACGGCTGCTGACGGTAGGGCGAGCTCGACGGGTAGTAGCTCGGGCCGGTGTTGGCGGCGCCGTCGGAGAAGAAGACGATCACCTTCTTCACGTTCGCGCGGCCGTGCGTGTCCAGCTCGCTCTGCGCCTTCTCGATCGCGGTCGCGTACGAGGTCGAGCCCGCGGCCTTCATGCAGTTGAGCGTCGTGATCAGGTTCGAGCTCGGGTTGAGCGCGCCGTTGACGCTGTAGTCGTTCGAGAGCGGCACGATCGTGTAGGCGGCCGACGTCGAGTTGTAGTTCGCCGTGTCCGGTGTCGCGCAGCGGTTCCCGACACTCGTCGCCGGTGGCAGGACGGCCAGTCCGACGTTGTCGTTCTTCGGGTTCATCACCTGCAGGAACGACTTGATCCCGTTCCTCGCGTTGTTGAGGTCCGTGCATGCAGGGTCGTTGTTGCCGTTGTGGTCCTGGCACATCGAGCCCGTACGGTCGAGGACGATCATGATGTCTAGTGGCTGCGTGCCGCACGGCGAGCACGCCGTCGAGCGCACGTGGATGTTGAGCGACTTGATCCCGAGCACCTTCGTGAACAGCGTGCTCGTCGTCGCGTACTCGTCGACCACGACGGCGTTCACCGGGTCGCAGCCGGGCACCGAGGTCAGGCACTTCGTCGAGATGCGCTCGGTGACGTTGCCCACGTTCCCCCTGAAGTTCTTGCCGGCCGCGCTGCTTCCGTACTGCTGCGCCACCGAGACTGCGCTGTTCGCATCCGGCAGGTTCTGAGCGCCGGCGAGGGCCGCGGCATCCGCCTGCGCCTGCAGCGAGCGCTGCGCGAAGTACGCGTAGCCGATGTCGATCACCAGACCCGAGATCGCCAGGAGGGGCACGAGCATCAACGCGATCAGCACCAGCACCTGCCCCTGTTCGCTTCTCCTAAGCCGCAAAACCCCTCGCACGCCGTCCTCCCGTCCTCTTGCCGCCGCTGGACCTGCAAACACAGGTTCAGTGGGGCGCGAGCGGGGTGCCATGACCCTGAAGGGGGATCCAAATCCCTCGCGCGAGGGATTTGGACGGGCTAGTTCTCGAGGAAGACGGCCAGTGTCGCCGTGAAGCCGTGCAGGAAGGGCCGGCCTCCGACCGGGCCGATCTCCCCGGCGCAGAAGAAGCCGGCGAGCGCCTCGCCGTGAATCGCGTCCGCCACGGTCTGGGCGTCGTGGTCGGGCTCGGAGAACATGTTCGTTCCGCGGCCGTTGCAGGTGAAGAGGAGCGCGCCGGCCGCCCGGTCGCCGTCCGCCATGACCTGGGCCAGTGCCTCGCGCAGGTCGTCGTCGGCGGAGCGGGCGTCGCGGACGTGGAAGCGCAGCGTCTGGCCCACGCGCACGGCTTCGCCGATCGTGAGCGCGCCCGACTCCTCGTCCACGTCGAGCAGCCCGCGCATCAGGTAGTCGCCGCGCCCGTACTCGGAGCGGTTCTCGTCGATCACGAGCCCGGCGAGCAGGCCGCCCTGTGCGGCGAGCTGCTGCTGCTCGGGCTGCATCGAGCGAAGCTCGCCGTGCAAACGCTCGAGCGCCGGCTTTCCGGCCAGCTCGTAGACGACGTTCTCCTCGGCGCTCGTGATCACGGAGTCGGCTCCGACGGGCGCGCACCCCTGCGAGACGACCGTGCTCACGCGCACGCCGCGGAGCACAACGCCGACCGCGCCGTCGGTCAGCACCTGGTCGTCGAGGAAGAGCGCCTGCGCGTCGGGCCCGCCCGGGCCGGCGGCAAGCCCGCCGACGACGGGGATGTCGCCCTCGCTCTCGGTGAGCTCCGTGAGGAACCCGGAGGCCGGGAAGGTGAACGGATCGACGAGCAGCGTGACCAGGTCGGCGTCGTCCAGCGGAGGCAGTCCGCCGACGGCGACGCCCTCGTCGGTGCCGAACGCGACCGCGTGGAAGGTCTCGATCAGGCTCCCGGGGAGCGTGGCCGCCCAGACGACGGCGCCCGGCCCGTGCTCGAGCTCGCGGTCGCGGCCGACGACGCCCTCGGCGACGCACCCGATGAGACTCGCCGCGTCCAGCTGCTCGGAGGCAGCGGCGAGCGCCTCCTCGGCGTCCTCGTGATGCTCCGCCGAGAGGAAGAGGAAGGCGAGGTCTACCTCGGCGCCGCCGAGCTCGTCGCGCGCGTCCCGCGCGGCCCGGTGCGCAGCACGCACGCCGTCGCCGGCGATGGACAGCCCGGCCCCGACTCGGCACGTCAGCGTCTTCGGCCTCACACCCGGAGTGTATGCCGCGCCGCCCGGTGCGGAACGGCGAGAATGGCAGTCGTGCGCCTGGCCACGATCGAAGAGCAGATTCGCGAGCTCGCCCTTTCGTTCCCGGAGTCGTACGAGGACCGGCCCTGGGGCGACTTCCCGGTCTTCAAGGTGGGGGAGAACAAGGTCTTCGGCTGGGCGGTGACCGAGGACGAGGCCGTGAACGTGACGGTCAAGCTGACCGCCGAGGAGCGGGAGATCGCGCACTTGCTCCCGTACGTGCGGACGGCGAGCTACGTCGGCCGCTACGGCTGGATCACGGCGGCCGTGACCGACGAGGAGTCGCTCGAGGCCGCGCTCGAATGGCTCCGCGAGTCGTACTGGCTCAAGTGCCCGTCGGAGCTGCGGGCGGCGGTCGAAGGCGAGGGCTGAGGCTGGGCGAGCAGCGCCCGTTCCGCGCAGGCTCGGTCGACCCGTCTGCGCCCCTGCGTGCGCGGCACCCGCTTCCGCGGCGCGGGCCTGTCGATCGCCATCTCGCTCTGATCGAGACCGCGCGCGGCCGGTCGGTGCTGCACCTCGGATTCGTGGACGAGCGGGCCGAGCAGAAGCTCGCGGAGGGCGTTTGGCTTCATGCGCGGCTCGCCGGGGTCGCGCGGACGATCGTCGGCGTCGACTCCTCGGGGGAAGGCGTCGAGTGGGCGCGGGCGCAGGGGTACGAGGCTCACGTGGTCGACGTCCAGTCGCAGGAATCGGTAGCGGCCGCAGGGCTGGAGCCAGCCGAAGTGGTCGTGGCCGGCGAGCTGATCGAGCACCTCGACGCGCCGGGGCCCTTCCTGCGGGCGCTGCACCCGTTGGTGACGCGCGACGGCGTGCTCGTGCTGACGACCCCGAACGCGTATCGGCTGCTGAACGTCCTCGCTCCGCTCACGGGCGCCGAGCTCGTCCACGGAGACCACACGGGGTGGCAGAGCCCGCAGACCCTGCGCACGCTCTTGGGGCAGTCCGGCTGGGAGATCGAGGACATGGCCTACTACCACGCCCCGGTTCGCGCCGTGCCCACGCGGCTGCGCGGCCGCGAGCGGGCCCGCGCGCACCTCGCGAACGCGGGGCGGTGGGCGCTCGCCGCGGTCAACCGCCCGCTGCCGTTCTGGAGCGAAGGCATCGTCGTCTGGGCGCGGCGGGACGCCGCAGCCTGACCGCGTATCCTGGCCACCGTGAAGGTCGTTCTCCCGGATTCCTCCGAGCTCGAGCTCCCAGAGGGCGCCACCGGGCTCGACGCCGCCGAGGCGATCGGGCCCAGGCTCGCCGAGCAGGCCGTGCTCGTGCGCTCGAACGGCCGCGTCATGGACCTGCGCGCGTCGCTCGAGGACGGCCAGCAGATCCAGATCCTGACCACCCGCGACACGGACGACCCGGACGCGCTCTACGTCCTGCGCCACTCGGCATCGCACCTGCTCGCCGAGGCCGTGCGCCGCCTCTATCCGGGCACGAAGATCGCGATCGGCCCGCCCGTCGAGAACGGCTTCTACTACGACTTCGAGTTCCCGGAGCCGATCGGCGAGGACGCGCTGGAGCGGATCGAGGAGGAGATCCGGCGCGAGCTCGCGGAGGGCCGGTCCTGGAACCGCGAGGAGGTCAGCGCGGAGGAGGCGAAGCGCTACTTCGCCGAGCAGGGCGAGGATTACAAGGTCGAGCTGGTCGACACCGCCGAGGGGCCGATCACCTTCTACACGCAGGGTGAGTTCACCGACCTCTGCCGCGGGCCGCACCTCCAGGACTCGAAGCCGATCAAGGCGGTCAAGCTGACGGGCCTCGCGGGGGCGTACTGGCGCGGCGACGAGCACAACACGCAGCTGACGCGGATCTACGGCACCGCGTTCTTCAGCCAGGACGACCTCGACGCGTATCTGCACAGGCTCGACGAGGCCAAGCGCCGCGACCACCGCCGGCTCGGGACCGAGCTCGACCTCTTCCACCTCTCTGACCATGCGCCGGGAATGCCGTTCTGGCACCCGAAGGGCATGGTGATCTGGAACGAGCTCGAGGATCTCCGCCGGCGGGAGAACGTCGCCCGCGGCTACCTCGAGGTCAAGACGCCGCTCCTCTACGACGTGGACACGTGGGTCACCTCGGGCCACTGGGAGAAGTTCCGCGAGAACATGTTCCTCGTCCCCTACGGCGAGGACCGGACGCTCGGGCTGAAACCGATGAACTGCCCCGGTCACATGCTCCTGTTCGGGAGCGCGCTGCGCAGCTACCGCGACCTGCCGGTCCGGTACGCGGAGGCCTCGACCCTGCACAGGAACGAGCGCGCCGGGACCCTGCACGGGCTGCTCCGCGTGCAGCACGTGACACAGGACGACGCGCACATGTTCGTGACCCCCGACCAGATCGAGGAGGAGATCTTCGGCTGCCTCGACTACGCGACGTACCTCTACGACCTCTTCGGGGTGGAGGCCCGGTTCGAGCTCTCGACCCGGCCGGAGAACAAGCTCGGCACCGACGAGGAGTGGGACTTCACCGAAGGCGCACTGCGCTCGGCGCTCGAGCGGCGCGGGATCGAGTACACCGTCAACGAGGGCGACGGCGCGTTCTACGGGCCGAAGATCGACCTGCACATGACCGACGTGCTCGGGCGCTCCTGGCAGATGGGCACGATCCAGCTCGACTCGCAGATGCCCGCCCGGTTCGGCCTCACCTACATGGGCGAGGACAACGCCGAGCACACGCCGTACGTGATC
>DATIXI010000018.1:0-3183 GCA_035518635.1 Gaiellaceae bacterium | reverse complement strand
GAGGCGCGGGTCGTCGCCGGCCGCGAGCTCATTGCGGGCCCGCTCTCGACGGACGGCCGCTTTCAGAAGGTCACCATCCCGTTCGACCTGCCACGCAGTGACTTCGGGGTTCAGTTCCGGGTCCGCAGCACCGGGCGGCTTCGTCTGTCGGCCGAGCCCCACGTCGACCTCGAGCCGGTGCCCAGATGAAGCGGTTCCTCAGGCGGATCGGGCGGGCGATCACCTGGCCGGTCCGGCGGTTCTTCGACCCGCGCTTCCAGGGCGTGATCGACACCGTCGAGGCAGGGACCGAGCGGACGGAGCTCGTCGGGCGCTCCGTGGAGGACGTCCACCGCCTCCTCGAGCGCACCTACGCCGAGGCCGAGAAGGCGAGCGGCACGTACTTCGACCGCCTCCTGGGCGGGGCGCCCTCCGACCTCGACGCGCGAACCGCAGCTGTTCTCGAGCGGGAGATCGGCGCCGAGGGGTTCGCCGCGCAGGCCGGCCTGTGGTTCAACCCACCGGTCTGGGTCGGCTACCAGGAGGGGGACGTGGTCGTCCGAGGGGTCAACGAGCGGCTGATCGAGATTCCGTACGTGTTCCGCGGCCTGAGCGGCGTCCCGCACGGCTCGTCGGTGCTTGACGTCGGCGCGACCGAGAGCACGGTCGCGCTCTCGCTCGCCTCCCTCGGCTACGACGTGACGGCGCTCGATCCGCGGCCCTACGGCCTGACCCACCCGCGGCTCCGGACGGTCGTCGGCACCGTCGAGGACTTCGATCCGGGCCGGACGTTCCCGGCCGTTGTCTGCCTGTCGACGATCGAGCACATCGGCCTCGGTGCCTACGGAGTTCCGGCGGGCGACGAGGGTGCCGACACCGCAGCGATGCGGAGGATCCTCGAGCTGACGAGCCCGGGCGGATTGCTCCTCCTGACGACCCGGTTCGGGCGGGCGGGCACGGACTCGTTCCAGCGGACCTACGACCACGCGGGCCTCGAGGCGCTCTTCGCCGGTTGGAACGTCGAGGACCTGACGTTCGTCCGCCGCCAGGACGAGGCCACGTGGACGGTCGCGGACGCGACGGAGGAGCCCACCGGCGAGTGCGTCGTGCTCGCCACCGCACGCCGGCCGGACTGAGCGGTGGCGGCGCTCTTCGACATCCAGGGGGTGCAGAGCCCGGCCCACGGTGAGCGCGGGGTCGCGAGATACCTGCTCGAGCTGGCGCAGGCGCTCGAGCGCTGGCACCCGGACCGCGTCTCGCGCTTCCTGCTCAACCGCGACCTCGCGGTGCCCGGGTCACTCGAGCCGCTCGAGGCCGCGGGGCGCCTTGCCTTCAACGACAGGCTGGACAGCCTCGACGGGAGCCTGTACCACGTCGGCTCGCCGTTCGAGCACGTCCCGCTCGACCGGCTCTGGCCGCAGGAGGCGTACGACGCGGGCGCGCCGCTCGTCGTCACGCTCTACGACCTGATCCCGAGGCTCTTCCCGGAGGTCTACCTCTCCGATCCGGCGACGAAGGGCTGGTACAACGCGCGGCTCGACCTGGTGCGCCGCGCCGACCGGGTGCTCGCGATCTCGGAGGCGACGGCGCGAGACGCGCTACGGGAGCTGTCGCTGCGCCCGGAGCGCGTCGTGGTCGTCGGCACCGCCGTCTCCGAGGAGTTCCGGAGGCCCGAGAGCAGGGAGGCCGTCCGGGCGCGGCTGCAGGACGAGCTTTCCTGGGCCGAGCCCGGCTACGTCCTCTACGTGGGCGGGATCGAGCCCCGCAAGAACATCGACGGCCTGCTGGAGGCGTACGCGCGGCTGCCGGGCGAGCTGCGGCAGCAGCACGCGCTCGCGGTCGTCTGCCGCGTTCAGCCCTCCGAGCGGACGGAGCTCGAGCGCCGCCTGCGCAAGCTCGGGATCCGGGGGCAGGTGCACTTTCTGGGCTACGTGCCCGACGAGCAGCTCGTACTCCTCTACCAGGCTGCCGAGCTGTTCGTCTTCCCGTCTCTCTACGAGGGCTTCGGCCTGCCCGTCGCGGAGGCGATCGCCTGCGGTGCGCCCGCGATCGTGTCCCGGAGCTCGTCGCTGCTCGAGCTCGTGCACGACGACGACGCGCTCTTCGACCCGCTCGACGTCGAGTCGATCTCGGCCGCGCTGGCGAGGGTTCTCCAGGACGTGGGGCTCCGGACTCGGCTCGCGGCCCGCACGCTGGACAGCCGCCACACCTGGCGCGGCGTGGCCGACCGGGTCGCGGAGACCTACGAGGACGTCCTGGCCTTGAAGCGGCCGGCTCGGCGGCGCCGGAAGCGCATCGCCGTCGTCACGCCGCTGCCGCCCCAGCGCTCGGGTGTCGCGGACTACAGCTACCGGCTGCTCGACGCGCTCAAGGAGCACTGCGGAATCGACGCGTTCGTCGACGAGCTGCCGGACCGGGTCCGGGCCCCCGAAGGCGTGGCCATCTACCCGGCCCGCTGGCTCCAGGCCGCGGAGCGGATGCGCGGGAGCTACGACGCCGTCCTCTACTGCCTTGGGAACAGCGAGTTCCACGCGGAGGCGCTCGCGCTCCTGCGGGAGCGGCCCGGCGCCGTCCTCGCGCACGACGTGCGCCTCAACGGCCTCTACTCGTGGACCGCGGCGTGCCGGCCCGAGCTCGAGCCGCGCGGGTTCGCCGGTGCCCTGAGCGAGATGTACGAGTACCGCCTGCCTCCGGGTGTCGGGGCCTCGGGCGGGCTCTCCTACGAGGAGGCCGATCGCTACGGCGTGTTCATGGCCCGGGAGGCGATTGCGGCGTCGACGCGCTACCTGGTGCATTCGCGCTACGCGCGGCAGATCGCCCAGCTCGAGGCGCTTCCGGGCGACGCGAGGAAGGTCGAGGTGCTCGACTTCGCGTTCCCCGGGCCGGAGGAGTTTCCGCACGGCGAGCCCTCGGCTCCCGTCGTCGCGACGTTCGGGCTCGTCGCCCCGGTGAAGCAGACGGCGAAGGTCGTCGAGGCGTTTGCGTTGGTCGCTGCGCGGCATCCGACGGCGACGCTCGCCGTCGTCGGGCCAGCCGGCTCCGAGGGCGCGCTCGAGTCGTGCACCGAGCTCGCGCAGGAGCTCGGGATCGGCGACCGCGTCCAGGTGACCGGCGAGCTCGACGACGAGGAGTTCCGCTCCTGCGTCGGCCGGACGACGGTCGCGGTCCAGCTGCGGGAGACCTCGAACGGCGAGAGTGCGGCGT
>DATIXI010000017.1:0-58066 GCA_035518635.1 Gaiellaceae bacterium | reverse complement strand
GGCCGCGAACACCGTCGAGGTCGACGCACCCGGCTTCGACCCGGCCCGCCTCCAGCGCAGCTTCTACACCAGCTCGTCCTGCGGTGTCTGTGGCAAGGGTGCGCTCGAGGCCGTCGGCGTCGAGGCGCCGCGCGTGGAGAGCGGCCTCGAGGTCGCCGCCGACCTGCTCGTCGGTCTCCCGAACCGCCTTCGCTCCGTTCAGGCCGCGTTCGCCGAGACCGGCGGGCTCCACGCGACCGGGCTCTTCGACCCCGCGGGGGAGCTTCTCTGCGTCCGCGAGGACGTCGGCCGGCACAACGCGATGGACAAGGTCGTCGGCCGCGCCTTCCTCGACGGCCGCCTGCCGCTCGAGCGGTTGATCCTCTGCGTGAGCGGCCGCCTCTCGTTCGAGCTCGTGCAGAAGGCGGCGATCGCGGGCTGCCCGATCATGGTCGCGGTCGGCGCGCCGTCGAGCCTCGCGGTCGAGCTCGGCGGCGACCGCGGGCTCACGCTCTGCGGCTTCGTGCGCAGCGGCCGCCTCAACGTCTACACGGAGCCGTGGCGCGTCCTGACCTGACGGGCGTGCTGCTCGTCGGCGGGGCCAGCACCCGCTTCGGTTCTCCGAAGGCCCTCGCGCGGCTCGGCGGCGAGACCCTTGCCGAGCGCGCCTGGCGCATCCTCGGCGAGGCGTGCGGCGAGCGGCTCGCGGTGGGCAAGGGCTCCGATCACCTCGCTCTGCCCTTTCCCGTCCTCGACGACGGAACCGACACGCGCGCCGCGCTCGCCGGGCTCGTCGCCGGGCTTCGCGCGGCGCCGACCGAGCTCTGCGCGGTGCTTCCCGTCGACACGCCGCTCGTCACCCCGGCGCTCCTCGTCGCGCTGGCCGACGCCTGTGCCGATGCGGCCGTCCCGCAGACTGGGCCGCTCCCCGGCGCGTACGCAACGCGTGCCCTCCCGCTGCTCGAGCGGCGGCTGGCCGACGGCCGCCTCGCTCTCCACGAGGCCCTCGAGGACCTCGAGACGAGCCGGCTCGAGCTTGACCCTGCTCTGCTCGCGAACGTAAATACCCCGGATGAGCTTCTTCGCCTCGGGTGACGCATACGACTCGTTCATGGGCCGCTACTCCGTCGAGTTGGCGCCCGTGTTCGCCGACTGGGCGGGCATCGAGCACGGCCAGTCCGTGCTCGACGTCGGCTGCGGCTCCGGGATCCTGACGGAGGAGCTCGCAGGGCGGGTCGGCGCCGAGGCGGTCTCCGCGATCGACCCGTCGCCGCTCGTGGAGGCGTGCGCCGCGCGCGTCCCCGAGGCCGACGTTCGCCGCGGCTCGGCCGAGGAGCTGTCGTGGCCGGACGGCACGTTCGACGTGGCGCTCGCGCAGCTGGTGATCCATTTCCTCGAGGACCCGGTCGCGGGCATGGCCGAGATGCGTCGCGTCGTGCGCGGCGGCGGGATCGTCGCCGCGTGCTCGTGGGACTTCCCGCAGATGCAGATGCTCGACACGTTCTGGAAGTCGGTCCGCCACATCGATCCGAGCAACGAGGGCGAGAGGTTCCCCTACGACACGCTCGAGGGCCTCGCGAGGCTCGGCGCCGAAGCGGGTCTCGAGGACGTCGAGACCGCCGCGCTCGACGTGTCGGGCAGCTATCGGGACTTCGACGAGCTCTGGGGCTCGTTCCTGCTCGGAGTCGGCCCGGCCGGCCAGCACCTCCTGTCGCTCCCGGACGAGACGAGGGACGCGATCAGGGACGAGTACCGGCGCCGCCTCGGGGAGCCGGACGGCGGCTTCACGCTCGAGGCCCGCGCCTCGGCGGTGCGGGGCCTCGCTCCCTAGGGCCGGGCCAACGCCTCGACGCCGCCCTGGGCGAGCACCCGCTCGCGCTCACGCCCGGTTCCGATCAGGCAGACGTCGACCTCGAGCCGTTCCTCGATCAGCTCGACGTAGGCGCGCGCGGCGGCAGGCAGTTCCGAGACGTCGTTCAGCGAGTCCAGCGGCTCCTGCCAGCCGGGCAGGGTCTCGTAGACGGGCTCGCAGTGATGGAAGTCGCTCTGGTGGGCGGGGAAGTCCTTCGTCTCGGTGCCGTCGCGAAGCCGGTAGCGGTCGCACACCGGAAGCTCGGGGAACGCGGAGAGGACGTCGAGCTTCGTCAGCGCGAGCGATGTCATCCCGTTCAGCCGCACCGCGTAGCGCAGCGCGACGAGATCGAGCCAGCCGCACCGCCGCTCGCGCCCGGTGACCGTGCCGAACTCGCCGCCGAGCTCGCGCAGGCGCTCCTGGTCGGGCCCTTCGATCTCGCTCGGGAAGGGGCCCTCGCCGACGCGTGTGACGTACGCCTTCGCGACGCCGATCACCGAGTCGATCCTGGTCGGGCCGATCCCGGTTCCAACGGCCGCGCCGCCGGCGACGGTCGGGGAGGAGGTCACGAACGGGTACGTGCCGTGGTCGAGGTCGAGCAGCGTGCCGTGGGCTCCGTCGAACAGCACGCGCTTGCCGCCGCGCAGCGCGCGGTCGACGAGCAGGGAGGTGTCGGCGACCATCGGCCGCAGCCGGTCGGCGTAGCCCTCGTAGCGCTCGACGAGGCCGTGCAGCTCGATCGGCTCCTCGCGGTAGACGCGCTCGAGCCAGACGTTCTTCTCGGCGAGAGCGACCTCGATCTTCTGGCAGAGAATCTTCGGGTCGAGCAGGTCCTGGACGCGGATCCCGAGTCGGTAGGCCTTGTCTGCGTACGTCGGGCCGATCCCGCGCCTCGTCGTCCCGATCTGCAGCTTGCCGAGACGCCGCTCGCTGGCGCCGTCGATCGCGCGGTGCCACGGCATCACGAGGTGGGCGTTTCCCGAGAGTCGAAGCGAGTCGGTCGGGACGCCTCGCGACTCGAGGTCGTCGAGCTCCTCGATCAGCACCTGCGGGTCGACGACGCAGCCGGCACCGATCACGCATTCCTTGCCCTGGAGGATCCCGGAGGGAATGTGCTTGAGCTTGTAGGTCTCGCCGTCCGTGACGATGGTGTGGCCGGCGTTCGGCCCGCCGTTGTAGCGGCAGACGAGGTCGGAATGCTCGGCGAGCAGGTCGACGATCTTGCCCTTGCCCTCGTCGCCCCACTGCGCGCCTACCACAACAGTCGCGGGCACGGCTGGAGTGTGCCTAACGCTCCGGTTGCAGCGCTACCAGAGCGGCGAGGTTGCCTCGGCGGGGACCTGGGAGCCGGCGCGGATCACGCGGATCCGGTGCCCGCGGGGACAGGTCGTCCAGCCGAGGTCGTCCTCCAGGCGAAGCGTCCCGTGGGCGGTCAGGCCGACGTACTCGCCCTGCGGCTCGAGCTCGGAACAGGACTGGCAGACGACGGTGAAGGCGGTTGCACGGGCGAGGACTACGACGGTCTGTTCGAACAAGCGACCCTCCTACGCAGCCGGAGCGAGGTCGGCGAACTTGGCGTAGCGCTTCAGGAACGAGAGCCTGACCGTGTCGGTCGGCCCGTTGCGGTGCTTCGCGAGGTGCAGCTCCGCGATCCCCTGCTGGTCGGACTCGTCGTTGTAGTACTCGTCGCGGTAGATGAAGAGGACGAGGTCGGCGTCCTGCTCGATCGAGCCGGACTCGCGCAGGTCGGACAGGATCGGCCGCTTGTCGTGACGCTGCTCTACGGCTCGCGAGAGCTGCGACATCGCCAGGATCGGAACGTCGAGGTCGCGTGCGAGCACCTTGAGCTGCCGCGAGATCTGCGAGACCTCCTGAACCCGGTTCTCGACCGTCGAGCCGGACGTCATCAGCTGCAGGTAGTCCACGACGATCAGCCCGAGGTTCGGCTCCCGCGATTTGAGCCGCCGCGCCTTCGAGCGGATCTCCATCATCGTGATCGAGCCGGTGTCGTCGACGTAGATCGGCGCCTTGGCGAGCCGGTCGCATGCCGCCGTCAGGCGCGGCCAGTCGTCGGCGCCGAGCTTGCCGGTGCGCAGGCGCTGCGACTCGACCTTCGCCTCGCTGCACATCAGGCGCTGGGTCACCTCCGACTTCGACATCTCGAGCGTGAAGACCGCGGTCGGGCGCTCCTCGCGCACGGCGAGGTTCGCGGCCATGCAGAGCCCGAGGCCGGACTTGCCCATGCTCGGGCGGGCGGCGACGATGATCAGGTTCCCCGGCTGGAAGCCGGAGGTGAGCCGGTCGAGGTCGCGAAACCCCGAGGGCGTTCCCGTCACCTCGGAGCCGGCCTCGTAGAGCGCGGTGATACGTTCGAAGCTGTCCTTCAGCAGCTCCTCGATGTGGCTGAACTCGCTCGTCACCCGGGACTGGGACAGGTCGAAGACGATCTGCTCCGCCCGGTCGACGAGGTCCGTCGCTTCTCCCGGCCGCTCCCAGCCGAGGGTCGAGATCTCGCCGCCCGCCCGAATCAGCCCGCGGAGCGTCGCCATCTCCCGCACGATCCGGGCGTAGTGCCCGGCGTTCGCGCTCGCGGGAACGAGGGCGGCGAGCTCGTGGATCCGGACGCGTCCGCCGGCGTCCTCGAGCTCCGCTCGCTCTTCGAGCTCGTCGACGAGCGTAATCGCGTCGACGGGCTCGCCCCTGGCGTACAGGCCGAGCGCCGCGCGGTAGATGATCCCGTGGCTCCCGCGGTAAAAGTCCCCCGCGTCCACGACTTCGCTGACCGCCCCGATTGCGCCTGGGGAGAGCATCATCGCGCCGAGGACTGACTCCTCGGCCTCGAGATTCTGCGGCGGAACCGGGGCGGCCTGCGAGGCCTGGGCGAGTTGGGCCATCCGCGCTACGAAACCACGCTCGGAGCGGGCGCGGAAGGTCTGGACGACCTGACTTTCGACAGGGCCTCTTGTGGGGCGCGCGCTCGGTTTGCAGGCATAAGGGAACGCATGTTCCCAACACCCCCGGACGACGCCTGTGGGCGATTTCCCCGCACGGAGCGGGAAGTTCGTCGTGAATTCCACAGGGCTCCGCGCCGCTGTGGAGAAGGTTGTGCGCTTTTGTTACGAAACGGCCGCACCGGCAAGGCCGGCACGCGAGCGCTCTACGAGTCCCGGGCCGGGTCCGTCTGGGGCGCGTCCTCGGCGGGCGCCTCTGCCTCCGCTTCGGGCTCTGTCTCCTCCTCGGCGACGACGGCCTCGATCACGGCCTCCGCCTGCGCATGCTCGGCCTCTGCCTCGGCCTGCGCGGCCGCCTCTGCCTCGGCCTCGGCGGCGGCGATCGCGTCGAGCTCTTCCTGCGGCGGCAGCTCGCCCCCCTCGGGCACGACCGCCACACGGAGCGTCGCCGTGACCTCGCCGAAGAGCTCGACCGGGACGCCGTAGCGCCCGATCCGCTTGATCGGCTCCGCCAGGTCGACCTTGCGCCGGTCGATGCGAATCTTCTTCGTGGTCCAGACGGCTTCCGCGATGTTCGTCGCGGTCACGGAGCCGAAGAGCGTGCCGGTCTCGCCTGCCGGAACGTCGAAGCGCAGCTCCGCGCCCTCCAGCCTCGACGCGATCTCCTGGGCCTGCTCGACGCTCTGCGCCTCCTGGCGGGCGCGCTTCTCCTCGTGCTTGCGGACCTCTGCGACGGTGGCGGCGGTCGCCGTCTCGGCCAGCCGCCGCGGGAGCAGGTAGTTGCGCGCGTAGCCGCGCGCGACGTCGACCACGTCGCCCCGCAGGCCGAGCTTCTCGACGTCCTGGCGGAGGATGACTCGCATGGTGCTAGGTGGTGGAGTAGGGGAGGAGTGCCATCTCACGCGCCCGCTTCACGGCCACCGCAACCTGACGCTGGTGGCGCCGGCAGGCGCCGGTGATGCGCCGCGACCGGATCTTCCCCTTCTCGGAGACGTACCGCCGCAGCTGGTTCGTGTTCTTGTAGTCGACCTCTTCCACCTTCTCGCGGCAGAAGTAGCAGTTGCGCTTGCGGATCGGCCCGCCCGGAGAGGGGCCGCGCTTGCGCTGCTGTCGCTGATCTCGCTGGGCCATCAGAACGGGATGTCGTCGTCGCCGGAGGTGCCGAAGTCGGCACTCTCGGCCGCTGCGCCGCTTGGGACGAACTCGGGCTGAGAGCCCTCGGCGCCTTCCTGGCGGCCGCCGAGGAACTGGACGCTGTCGGCGATGATCTCGACCGCCTGGCGCTTGGTGCCGTCCTGGGCCTCCCACTCGCGCCAGTCGAGCCGGCCGTCGACGCCCACGGGGCGGCCTTTCGAGAGGTACTGCGCGCAGCTCTCTCCCTGGTTGCCCCAGACGGTGACGTCGAAGTAGTTGGGCTTGTCGCCCCACTCGCCCGTGCTCGCGTCCTTCTGGCGGGTGTTGACGGCGAGGCGCAGCTTGCAGACGGCCGTGCCGCTCGGCGTGTGGCGCAGCTCGGGGTCCCTGGTCAGGTTGCCGACGAGGACGACGCGGTTGATGTTGGCCATTCCTCCCTCTCCTCTCAGCTCTCGGGCGTGCTTTCCGGTTCTGAATCCTGACTCGCGGGCGCGGCCACCGCTACGGGCTCTTCGGGGCTCGGCTCGGGCGGTCGGGTCGTGCCGCCCTTCACGCGGCGGACCGCCATGTGGCGCATGACGCCGTCCGTGATCTTGAGCACGCGCGAGACCTCGTCGAGTGTCTCCGGCTCCGTCTCGAACGTGAGCAGGTGGTAGACGCCCTCGGGCTTGTGGTCGATCTCGTAGGCCAGCCGGCGGCGACCCCACGGCTCGTGGTTGTCCCAGCTGCCGTTCTTCTCGACCTGCTCGCGGACGCGGGCGACGATCTCGCTGTGCCGCTCGTCGGGCAGCTCGGGATCGAGCATCAACAGGATCTCGTAGTCGGTCACGCTCCCGAATCCTCCCTTCCTTCGGTCTCAGGCGGCCTCACCGGCTGGCGCCGCTCGGGAACAGGCGGCGCGATGGCGAGGCAGGAAGGCGGGCAGTGTAGCATCGGCCTGGTGAGAGCTAGGTTCGCCTGGCTGGCGGCGGCCGCAGGTTTGGCAGGGGCGGCGGCCTACCGCGTGCTCCGGCGCAAGCCGAGGCCGGAGGCGGAGCCAGCGGCCGACCCGCGGGCCGAGGAGCTGCGCCGCAAGCTCGACGAGTCGCGACCGCCCGTCGAGGAGACCGAGCCGGCCGGAACGCGCGTCGAGGAGCCCGAGCCCGATCCAGGCGTCGAGGATCGGCGGGCAGCGGTGCACGAGCGCGGCCGAGCGACCGCCGAGGAGATGCGAGGCCGCCCGGGCGAATGACCCTCAGGGGGAGGACGGCGCTCCTCGCCGGGCTCACGCTTGGAACTGCTGCCGTTCTGACGGTGGTCGGGTACTTCGGCTACCAGGCGGTCGGGGGCTACAGGTCGGACGAGTACTGTTTCATCAACCCGGCGCCGCCGAACCTGCACAATTCCGCACTCCGGAACACGGGCTATTCGTCGAGTCGGAACTGGCGCTGGTTGCCACCGAGGTGGAACTTCAAGTGCGTCTACGACATGCCCGACGGAACGACGCGCGTCCGACCGCTCCCTCCGGGCTCCAAGTAACAGTCTGTTACTAAGTCGGCTAGCGGCGCTTCGTGGGCAGGGCGACGAAGGCGGCGACGCCGCTCGTGATGCCTCGCGCGACGCGCTGCTGGTAGGCGGCGGTGTGCAGTAGGCGCCACTCGCTTGGGTTCGTCAGGAAGCCGGTCTCGATGAGCACCACCGGGACGTTCGCCCAGTTGAACCCGGTCAGGTCGGAGCGCCTGATCAGCCCGCGGTTCGCAGCCCCCGTCGATGCCACCACCGCCTTCTGAAGCGCCCGGCCGGCGGCGACGCTCGGCGCGTAAATGTCGTCGGTCCAGCCGCGGTGCCAGGCGGGCACGAGCGTCGTGATGCCGTGCATCGAGGGGTCGGCGGAGCCGTCGGCGTGGATCCGGACCATCAGCGCCGCGTGCCGGCGGTTGCAGAACCTCGCGCGCGCGATGTTGCCGTTCCCGTTCCCGAGCCTGATCGTCGGCCCGGTGCGCGTCATCGCGACCCGGTAGCCGCGGGCGAGCAGCAGCGCCCGGGCCCGCTTTGCGATCGCCAGGGCGACCGCCGCCTCGCCGCGCGTGCCGCCGCCGTCCTTGATCTTCATCACCTTCGAGCCGGGCCCGATCGGCTCGGTCTGCGCCCCGATCGCGGGCGGCGTCCCGTGACCCGGATCGAGGCAGATCAGCGCGGCCGCGGCGACCCCTGCCGCGCCCAGGATCACGCCAGGCGCTCCGCCAGGTACTTGAGGGCGATCGGGTAGCGGTACTCGATCGCCGAGTGGGTCCCGTCGAAGAGCTCGAAGAAGACGTCGGTCACGCCGATCGCCTCGAGCTCGCGCCGGAAGGCCTCGGCGCCGAGGTCGAGGAAGAACTGGTCGCGCTTGCCGCAGTCGATGTAGATCGCCTTCAGCGAGCGGCATGCATCGGCGTGCTTCGACACCATCCGCACCGGGTCCCAGGCAAGCCAGCGCTCCCAGACCTCCGGCCTGAGCTCGCCGGTGGCCGCGTCGTACGGGATCTGCACGGTGCCGTCCTCGTCGGCCGAGTAACAGGCGGCCATGCACCAGTCGTTCAGCAGCGTGCTGTCGGTGTCCTTCGACAGCGCGGGGCGGCTGTGGAAGTCCTCCCAGAAGCGGTCGAACGAGCCCTCGTAGTGGTCGCGCAGCGAGCGCACCGACTTGCGGAAGTCGGGCAGGTAGCACATCTCGAAGAGCGCATCGCCCGCGTGCGTGGCGAGGCCGCCGAAGACGTCAGGGCGGAGCATCGCGTCGACCATCGCGCCGTACCCACCGCTCGACTTCCCGGCGATGCCCCGGTGCGCGGGGCCCTCGAGCGTCCGGTAGTGCTCGTCGACGAACGGGACGAGCTCGTCGCAGATGTAGGTCAGGTAGCGCCCGGTCCCCGGCGAGTCGATGAACTGGCTCCCGCCGAGCGACGTCCACGCGTCGACGTAGACGACGAGAGCCGGTGGCGACTCCCCGGAGGCGAACAGCTCGTCCGCGAGCTCGGGGAAGTTCCGGCGGAACGGGAAGCGGTTCCGCCACATGTCGAGCTGGCCGGTCAGCCCCTGGATCGCGTAGACGGTCGGGTAGCGCCGGTCGGCGGCGTCGTCGTAGCCCGGCGGCAGGTAGACCCACAGCGGGCGCACGTACGGGTCGCCGAGCGGGTTGTCCTTCAGGACCTCGCTCTCGAACACATGCTCCTCGAGGCGGCCTGCGAGCTCGTACGACCAGGGCTCCATCGCCGGAACTCTATGCGGCAGCGGGCGCGGGGGTGACCGGCAGACCCTCGCGCTCGAGCAGGCCACGCAGCATCTGGGCGTTGACGGGCGCCTGCGCAACGACCTCGCCCTGGGCGTATTCGCCGAGACCCGGCGAGGGGATCGTCGAGCGGCCGTTGTTGTTGAACATCGCGTAGACGTTCTCGGCGGCGCCCGAGAGCTCGGCGAGCGGCGCGACCCACTCCTCCAGCTCCTGCTCGGAGTAGAGGTGGTCGAAGCGCTCGGCCGCGCTGCCGACCCGCTTGTTCCAGGTGCCCGCGTTGCGGCCGTGGAAGCGGATGTACGCGGTCGGGCTCGTTGTCGCGACGACCGTCGGGAGGACGTTCCTGCCGCCCGTCTGCGGCGCGTCGACGATTACGTAGGTCATGCCGTGGCCCTCGAGGAAGGCGAGCGTCTCGGCGCGGTTGTCGCCGTCGAGCCAGCTCGTGTGGCGGAACTCGACCAGCATCTCGTCCCCGGCGAGTTGCTCCTGCGCCCACTCGAGGTACCCGAGTGACGCCGGCTTCACGACCACGTAGGGCGGGAACTGCATCAGGATCCCGCCCAGCTTCCCGGTCTCGCGCAGCGGCTCGAGCGCGTCGTGGAAGCGGCGGAAGACCTCCGCCCGGAACTCGCGCGGCGGGCGGTCGACCCGGCCGCGCTCATCGAGTGGCGCCTCCTCGCGCAGGTCCGGCGGCAGCTGCTCGACCTTGACCGGATGGCGCGTCATCACGCCGAACGCCTTCACGTGCATGACGAAACCCTCGGGCGTGCGCTCGGCCCACCGCTCGACGAGCTCGCGGTCGGGCAGCCGGTAGTAGGTCGAGTTCGCCTCGACGACGTCGAAGCGGTCGGAGTAGTAGCGCAGCCGCTCCTCGGCTCCCTTCACTCCGGGCGGATAGAAGTAGCGCGTCAGCGACTCGTCGGCCCAGGAACAGGTCCCGATCCGGATCGGCGCGGCCACGACCTCGATCGTAGTCGGTAGAAAGCCGAACGCGGCAAGCCAGCTTCTCCACTTGACCACCTCGTCTCCCACGCGGGAAGATCGTCAGTGACAAGGAGGTGGAAGATGAGCTGGAACACGATCGTCGTCGGAATCGACGACAGCGAGGCGTCGAACCGCGCCCTCGAGCGTGCGGCCGATCTTGCGCAAGCACCCGACGCCGAGCTTGTGGTGACGAGTGCCGCTGCGGTGTTGACCGGCATGGCCGCAGCGCACGGCGTCGGCCCCTGGGACCCTGCCGACTCGGCCGAAGAGCACCGCGCCGAGCTGACGCACGCGCGCGACTACCTGAAGGGCCGCAACGTCACGGCGGACTTCGTGCTCGGTGCGGGTGATCCGGCCGATGCGATTCTCGACGTCGCGGAGGAGCACAACGCGGACCTGATCGTCGTCGGCACCCGTGAGGCGAAGCTGCTCGAGCGCCTCATGAGTGGCAGCGTCAGCCGCGCTGTTGCGAAGAAGGCCCACACCGACGTCCTGATCGTCCACTGAGGCGGCGTTTCGGCGCCGCCTCGGCGCCTACTCGGGCGTCACGTAGGCGGCGGTCAGGCCGCCGTCGACCTGGAACGTCGCCCCGGTCACGTACGAGGACTCGTCGCTCGCCAGGAAGAGCGCCGCGTTCACGATCTCGCGCGGGCGGGCGAGCCGGCCCGTCGGCCAGTGGATCCGCCTGCGCTCGAGCGCGGCTGCGTCGTCGCCGTAGATCGAGAGCAGGAGCGGCGTCTCGACCGGGCCGGGGCAGAGCGCGTTGACGCGGACGTGCTGGCGCGCGAACTGGACCGCGAGCTCGCGGCTCATCGACAGCACCGCGCCCTTCGACGCCGTGTAGGAGATCTGGGAGGTGGCCGCGCCGACGAGCGCGACGAACGAGGCCACGTTGATCACCGAGCCTCCGCCGCGGCCGAGCAGGTGCGGGATGCCGTGCTTGCAGCAGAGGAAGACGCCCTTCGTGTTCACGTCCTGCACGCGCTGCCATGCGGCGACGCTCGTCTCGAGCACGGAGGCGTCGTCGCCCGGAGAGATCCCGGCGTTGTTGTAGAGGACGTCGACGCCGCCGAAGCGCTCGGCCGCGTGCGCGTACATCGACGCCACCTGCCCCTCGTCCGCGACGTCGACCGCGACGGCGAAGGTCTCGCCCGGGCTGAGCCCGACGGTCTCCTCGGCCGCCTCGCCGTTCACGTCCGCGACGCACACCTGCGCGCCCTCCTCGGAGAACAGGATCGCGGCCTCGCGGCCCATGCCGCCGCCCGCGCCCGTGATCACCGCGACCTTGCCGTCGAGCCGCCCCATCTCAGGGCTCCGTGGAGATGAAGACGGTCTTGACCTCGGAGTAGCCGTCGAGCGCCTCCATCCCCAGCTCTCGGCCGAACCCCGACTGCTTGAAGCCGCCGAACGGCGTCTGCACGCGCACGGAGCTGTTCGAGTTGACCGAGAGCACCCCGGTCTCGAGCGCGCGCACCACGCGGAGCGCCCGCGCACCGTCTCGCGTCCAGACCGAGCCCGAGAGGCCGTATGGCGTGTCGTTCGCGATCCTGATCGCCTCAGCCTCGTCGTCGAACGGGATCACGGCGGCGACCGGCCCGAAGACCTCCTCCCGCGCGATGCGGTCGTCGTTGGACGCCTCCACGAGCGTGCACGGGAACCAGTAGCCGGGCCCGTCGGGCGCATCGCCGCGGAAGAGGGGCTCGCCGTTCACGAACGACGCGACCGTCTCGCGGTGCTGCGCCGAGATGAGCGGGCCCATCTCGGTCGACTCGTCCGCCGGGTCGCCGACCTTCACCGAGCCGGTCGCGTCGATCAGCAGCTCGACGAAGCGGTCGAAGGCGGAGCGCTGGACGAGGATCCGCGAGCGCGCGCAGCAGTCCTGGCCCGCGTTGTCGAAGACGGCGTACGGCGCGGCCGCTGCGGCCCGCTCGAGGTCGGCGTCCTCGAAGATCACGTTGGCCGACTTGCCGCCGAGCTCGAGGGTCACGCGCTTGATCTGCCCCGCGGCGCCGCGCATGACCTCGCGGCCGACCTCCGTCGAGCCCGTGAAGCCGATCTTCGCGACGTCCGGGTGCTCGATCAGCCGCTTGCCGACGACGGAGCCCGGCCCGACGACGACGTTCAGCACGCCCTCCGGGATCCCGGCCTCGAGCGCCAGCTCGCCCAGCCGCAGCGCGGAGAGAGGCGTCAGCTCGGCCGGCTTGAGCACGACCGTGTTCCCGCACGCGAGCGCCGGCCCGAGCTTCCAGCTCGCGATGTTGAGCGGGAAGTTCCAGGGCACGATCAGGCCGACGACGCCGAGCGCCTCGCGGAACGTGGCCGCCACGCCGCCCGCGACCGGGATCGTCTCGCCGCCGTGCTTGTCGACCGCGCCCGCGTAGAAGTGGAACACCTGCACGACCATGCCGACCTCGCCGCGCGCCCCCGCGATCGGCTTGCCGACGTTCTGCGACTCGATCTGCGCCAGCTCTTCTGCGTGCTCCTCGACGAGGTCGGCGAGCGCCCGCAGGAGGCGTGAGCGGCCGTGCGGCGCGAGGTCCCTCCACGCGGGGAAGGCAGCCCGCGCGCGGGCGACCGCCTCGTTCGTCTCGTCCTCGCCTGCCCGGGGGAGCTCTGCGATCGGCTCCTCGGTCGCCGGGTTGACGACGGTGAGCGTCATCCCCGCTCGAAGAGCCGCTCGCGCTCGTAGCAGGTGACGACCTGGTCGAACAGCCGTTGCTCGGTGCGCGCGTAGTTGAGGTAGTGGTCGACAACCTGGTCGCCGAACGCCGCGCGGGCCATCGTGCTCGACTCGAGCCCGGCGATCGCCTCGACCATCGTGGACGGGAAGCGCTCGACGTCCGACTCGTACGCGTTGCCCTCGACCGGGTCGGGCGGCTCGAGCTTCTGCTCGATCCCGTGCAGGCCCGCCGCGATCAGCGCGGCGAACGCGAGGTACGGGTTGACATCGGCGCCTGGGATGCGGGTCTCGACTCGCAGGCTCGAGTCGTGCCCGACGACGCGGAAGCCGCAGGTGCGGTTGTCGCGGCCCCAGGCGAGCGTCGTCGGCGCCCAGCTTCCCACCATGAAGCGCTTGTAGGAGTTGATCGTCGGCGCGAGGAAGATCGCCAGCTCGCTCGCGCAGGCGATCTGCCCCGCGAGAAAGTGGCGGAACTCGTCGGTCTCCCCGGCGAACGCGCTCTTCTTGCCGCGCCAGAGGCTCGAGTGGATGTGGCACGAGGAGCCGACGACGTCGTGGTACGGCTTGGCCATGAACGTGATCGAGCACCCGTTCTGGTACGCGATCTCCTTCGCGCCGTTCTTGTAGACGACGTGGTCGTCCGCGGTCTTGAGGGCGTCCGCATAGCGGAAGTTGATCTCGTGCTGCCCCGGCCCCGCCTCGCCCTTCGAGTTCTCGACGACTAGCCCCGCGCCCTTCATGTCGTTCCGGATCTTCCGGATCAGGTCCTCGTCGTAGGAGGTCGCGAGGATGTGGTAGTCGAGGATGTACGGGACCGAGGGCGTCAGGTCGCGGTAGTGCTTGGCGTGGGCCTCCGCGTAGGTCTCGCGGTAGAGGAAGAATTCGAGCTCCGACCCGAGCATCGGCGTGAGCTTCTGCGCCTCGGCCCGCTCGATCTGCGCGCGCAGCACCTGGCGCGGAGACGGCTGGACCGGCTCGCCGTCGTGCCAGAGGACGTCGCCGAGCACGAGCGCCGTCCCCTCCAGCCAGGGGGTCTTGCGCAGCGTGCCGAGGTCCGGCGCGAGCGCGAAATCTCCGTAGCCGCGCTCCCAGCTCGCGATCTCGTACCCGGGGACCGGGTCCATCTCCATCTCGAGCGCGAGCAGGTAGTTACAGCCCTCGACCGGGTGCCCGGCGTCCAGCTCGTCGAGGAAGAAGTCGGCGTCGACCCGCTTGCCCGTGAGGCGGCCCTGCATGTCGGTGAACGCGACGACGACCGTGTCGATCGTCTCGGCGGCGACCTCCTCACGAAGCTCCTCCACGGTGAGCACGGGCGAATCATCTACGAATTCCGCCTCTTGACAGAGGCTTGTGGATGGGAGGTAAATACGAGTAGTCGAACTGGGAGGGATGGATGAGTAGCGGGCCCGAGGTTTCTCCTCAAAGCACGGCCGCTCTCGACGACCGGGCGCAGCTGCACAGGCTGGGGTACGCGCAGGAGCTGTTCCGGTCGATGGGCGGGTTTCAGAACTTCGCCATCTCGTTCACGATCATCTCGATCCTCGCCGGCTGCCTGACGTCGTACGCGATCGCGTTCAACCAGGGCGGGCCGGTGGCGATCACCTGGGGCTGGCTGCTGGTCGGGTTCTTCTGCATCTTCGTCTCGTTAGCTCTGGGCGAGATCGCGTCGACGTATCCGACCGCAGGCGGCCTCTACTACTGGTCGTCGCGACTTGGTAGTCCGGGGTGGGGCTGGTTCACCGGCTGGTTCAACCTCGTCGGCCAGATCGCAGTCACGGCTGCCATCGGCTTCGGCTGCGCGATCTTCATGACGTCGTGGCTGAACCTGATCACGAACGGGAGCTATGGCAACACGTACCACTGGATCTACCTGACCTACTTCTTCATCATGCTGGGCGCCGGGCTGATCAACATGTTCAAGGTGCCGATCACGGCCACCTTGAACACCTTCTCGGCGTGGTGGCACATGCTCGGCGTGCTGTTCATCGTGTTCGTGCTGATCATCGTGCCTGACCACCACCGGTCGGTCGGGTACGTGTTCGGCCAGACGATCAACAACACCGGGTTCGGCGGAGGCAAGACGAGCGGGCTCGTCTTCTTCTACGTCTTCCTCACCGGTCTGCTGATGGCGCAGTACACGATCACGGGCTACGACGCCTCGGCGCACATGAGCGAGGAGACGCGGAAGGCCTCGATCGGCGCCGCCTGGGGCATGGTGATGTCGGTCGTGGTGTCGGTGATCTTCGGGTTCATCCTGCTCGTCGCCGTCACATTCGTCGTTCCGAGCGACAAGGGAGCGACGGCGGCCGGAACGTACGTGGTCACGTACATCTGGCAGACGTCGATGAGTACCCACTGGGCGGAGATCCTGCTCTTCATCGCGGTGCTCGCGCAGTGCTTTTGCACGATCGCCTCGACGACCTCTGCCTCGCGGATGATGTTCGCCTTCTCGCGTGACCGGGCAGTTCCGGGGCATCAGCTCTGGAAGCGGGTCTCCAAGACGGACCGCATCCCGGTCTACACGGTCTGGGCGATCGTCGTGCTCGCCTTCCTGACTCCACTACCTGCCTGGTGGTGGGGCTACGTCGGCTACTCGGCGTCGACCGCGGTCGCCGTGATCGGTCTCTACATCGCGTTCCTGTTCCCGATCATCCTCAGGCTCCGCGCGGGCGAGAAGTTCGAGCGTGGCGCCTGGCACCTCGGCGGCCACTACAAGTGGATCGACTGGCTCGCGATCCTCTGGATCGTGTTCATCTGCATCGTGTTCATGCTTCCGTTCAGCTACAACGGCGTGCCGTGGAATACGCCGTTCCTCTGGAGCGCCTTCAACTACACGCCGATCATGGTCGGCGCGGCGTTCCTCCTCTTCGGCGGTTGGTATGCGCTTTCGGGTCGCAAGTGGTTCAAGGGCCCGGTCCGCATGGGCACCGAAGCGGAGCTCGAGCGGATCGAGCGAGAGTTCGACGCGGGAGACGAGCCCGCGCCGGTTCCAGCCGCTCCGTAACGCAGGCTCAGCCCCTGAGCCGCTCTCCGGCAGGATCGAAGAGCGGCTCAGAGGCAACCTCTCCCGAAACCCACTCCCCGAAGATCTCGACCTCGACCGGCTGCCCGGGCTCGGCGCTTCGGGCCGGGACGTACGCGTAGGCGACCGAGCGCTCGACCGTGTAGCCGTAGCCTCCGCTCGTGACACGGCCGACGAGCTCGCCATCGATCCGGACCGGCTCGGAGCCGAGCGCGACCGAGCGGGGATCCGCGAGCACGAGGCAGGCGAGGCGCCGCTCCGGCTCCTGCGCTTCGAGCAGCGCGTCGCGGCCGAGGAACTCCCCCTTGTCGAGCTTGACCGCGAAGCCGAGGCCGGCCTCGAAGGGCGTGTCGTCGGGCGTGATGTCCGTGCCCCACACGCGGTAGCCCTTCTCGAGGCGCATGGAGTCGATCGCCTTGTAGCCGCCCGCCACGAGCCCGTGGTCGCGGCCGGCCTCCCGGAGCGCGTCCCAGAGCGCCAGGCCGAACTCGGTCGGGCAGTAGAGCTCCCAGCCGAGCTCGCCCACGTAGGTCACGCGCAGCGCCAGGCACGGAACCGGGCCGACCGAGATCTCCCGCGCGCGCATGTACCCGAACGCGAGGTCGTCGGTCGTCACGGCCTGCAGGATCTCGCGCGCGGCGGGCCCCCAGAGCCCGAGGCACGCGAGCCTGGAGGTGACGTCCTCCACGCGCACCGAGCCGTCGTCCGGCTCGTGCTGCCGGATCCAGGCAAGGTCGTGCCGGCCGAAGGCGGTGCCGGTGACGATGCGGAAGCGGTCCTCGGCGAGCCGCGTGACCGTGAAGTCGCACTCGATTCCGCCGCGCTCGTTGAGCATCGAGGTGTAGGCGATCTGGCCGGCCTCGCGCGCGACGCGGTTGTCGCAGAGGCGCTCGAGGAACGCGGCCGCCCCCTCGCCCGAGACCTCGATCTTCGCGAAGCTCGTCTCGTCGAAGAGCGCCGCGCTCTCACGGCAGGCGCGGTGCTCGGCGCCGATCGCCGGCGACCAGAGCCGCCCGGCCCAGCCGCGCGGCCGGAGCGACTCGTCGCCCGCGGCCGCGTTCGGCTCGAACCAGTTCGCCCGCTCCCAGCCGGACTTCTCGCCGAACGCCGCGCCGAGCTCGACCAGCCGCTGGTAGGTCGGGGAGACGCGAAGGGGCCGGCCCGCCTCGCGCTCGTGGCCCGGGTACTTGACGTCGTAGTAGGTCGAGTAGATCTCGAGCGTGCGCGCGAGCGTGTAGTCGCGGCTCGCGTAGTGGGCGCCGAAGCGGCGCGAGTCCATCTCCCAGACGTCGAGACCGGGCAGGCCCTCGACGATCCACTCGGCGACGAGCTTGCCCATCCCGCCGGCGCCGGCCAGCCCGTGCGCGCAGAAGCCGGCCGCGACCCAGAGCCCGCGTACCTCGGTCGGCCCCAGGATGAACTCGCCGTCCGGCGTGAACGCCTCCGGCCCGTTGACGAGGCGGATCACCTCCGCCTCGCCGAGCTCGGGCACGCGGACGAGCGCGTTCGTCATGAGCTCCTCGAAGCGCTCCCAGTCCTCGGCGAGCAGCTGGCCGTTGAAGTCCGGCGGGATCCCGTCGAGCCCCCACGGCGCAGGGTGGCGCTCGTAGCCGCCCATCACGAGGCCGCCCGACTCGCCGCGGAAGTAGACGAGCAGGCTCGGGTCGCGCATCGTCGGGACGTCGAGCGGGACGCCGTGCGGCTTCGTGATCAGGTACTCGTGTGCCATCGGGATGACCGGCACGTTCACGCCGGCGAGCCGGCCGAGCTCGGCCGCGAACATCCCGCCCGCGTTGACGACGACCTCGGTCTCGATCGAGCCCTTCTCGGTCTCGACGCCGGTGACGCGGCCGCGCTCGGTTCCGATGCCGGTCACGCGCGTGTGCGCGGCGATCTCCGCGCCGCCCCGCCGCGCGCCCTCCGCGAGGGCGAGCGTGAGCTGGCTCGGGTCGATGTAGCCGTCGGTCGGCAGGTAGGCGGCGCCGAGCACGCCGTCGGTCGACATCGGCGGGAAGAGCTCCTGCGCCTTCTCGGCCGAGACCAGCTCGAGCGGCAGGCCGAACGTCTTCGCCCAGCCGGCCTGGCGGCGGAGCTCCTCCATCCGCTCCTCGGAGGACGCCAGCCGCAGCGAGCCCACCTCGTGCCAGCCGGTCTCCAGGCCGACCTCGTCGCCAAGCGTCCGGTACAGGTCGACCGAAGTCATCATCATCCGCGTCAGCGAGAGCGAGCCGCGCAGCTGGCCGACGAGGCCGGCGGAGTGGAACGTCGAGCCGCTTGTCAGGTCGGCGCGCTCGCAGAGCACAACGTCGTCCCACCCGAGCTTCGTCAGCCAGTAGGCGACCGAGCAGCCGCCCACGCCCCCGCCGATGACGACTGCCCGCGCCCGGGCTCTCACCGGAGCGCCGCCTGGAAGCGCGGCTCGGCGGCCGTGCGCTCGAGGCGCTCGAAGTGCTCGTCCGCGTACGCGACGAAGTCGAAGTCGAGCTCCGAGATCGCCTGCTGGACGACGCCCCACATCGCCTCGCGGAAGTCGGACATGAAGCGCATCAGCGCCAGCGCCCGCGCGTCGGCCGAGCCGTAGGCCTCGAGCAGCGCGCGCTCGCTGTCCTCGTCGAGGCCGTTGTTGACCGAGAAGTTCGCGAGGTCGAAGAACGGGTCGCCCATCCCCGCGTACTCCCAGTCCACGATCCAGAGCCGCCCGCCGTCGTCGATGAAGTTCGCCGCCAGCAGGTCGTTGTGGCACGTGACGACCGGCGCGTCTCGACGGACAGTCTCGATCTGACGCGCGAGCTCGTGGGCCCGCTCGTACGCGTCCGGGAGCGCGACGCCTCGCTCTGCCGCGGTGGCCGCGTACGTCTCGACCACGCGGAAGGAGTCGAAGCGGCTGGAGATCGGCTCGGCCCCGTGCAGGCGCCGGAGCAGGCCGCCGACAGCGGCGGGATCGGCGCGGCCGACATCGCCCTCCACGAAGCGGGTGACGAGCAGCCCGTCGGCGAAGCGAGCCACCTCCGGACCGATGCCGAGCCTGGCCGCGAGCAGCGCGGCCTCGTGCTCGTGCTCGCGATTGATCCCGAGCAGCGACGTGTCCTTGCCGCCGATTCGCAGGACGAGCTCCTCGCCGTCGACGGAGATCCTGAAGTTGTGGTTCGTGATCCCGCCGCCGAGCGGCTCGACGTCGACCGCCTGCCCCGGCCAGAGCCGCTCGACCGCCTGCTCGACGCGCATGCGCGATCCTAGACACGTGGAGGCGCTGCTCTTCGACTTCAACGGAACGATCTCGGATGACGAGGGAGTCCAGTGCGGCATCTACCGCGAGCTGTTCGCCGAGCACGGGCGGCCGCTCAGCGAGGAGCAGTACTTCGCCGACCTCGCGGGCTTCTCCGACCCCGAGATCGTCGAGCGGTGGCTCGGGCCGGGCCACCCGGCGGCGGGCGAGGTGCTCGAGGGCCGGACGCGGCTCTTCCACGAGCGCGGCGGCGACGGCTCGACGGTTCCGGCGCACGTACGCGAGGCGATCCTTCTCGCGGCCGGCCGCGTCCGCCTCGCGGTCGTGTCCGGCGCGACCCGTTCAGAGGTGGAGACGGTCGTCGGCGCCGCCGGCATCGACGTCTTCGAGGTGGTCGTCTCTGCGGAGAGCGTTCAGCGCGGGAAGCCCGACCCGGAGGGCTACCTCCGCGCGCTCGACCTGCTCGGCTTACCGGCTACCCAGGCGGCGGCGCTCGAGGACTCGCCGCCCGGAATCGCCGCTGCGAAGGCCGCCGGCCTCCGCTGCGTCGCCCTGCTCGGCACCGTCTCCGCGGAGCGCCTCCGGGAAGCCGACGAGATCGCGCCCCGACTGGACGCTTCTCTCGTCGACAGGCTGTTGAGCGTCTAGGGCCGAACCGGCGAAGGCGGCTGCACGCTGGGATCGTGGTAGGTGTTCCCGCCGCCGTCGACCGCGCCCGGGCAGTTCAGCATCACTCCGTCCCCCTGGCTCGCGCCGTCACCGAACCAGTTGTTCGAGACGGTGATCGGGCAGCTCGTGGCGCCGTGCGTGTTGACCCAGACGTTCGCGTTGTTGCCGCCGGCCATGTCCGGCTCCCAGAAGGCGTTGTGATCGATGAGCTGGTTCGCGCCCATGTTGCCGGTCGGCGTGGTCGCGATGTCGAACACGGCGCAGTTCTTCCAGAGGTTGTAGATGATCTTCACGTTCGATCCCGTGCCCTCGTAGAACATGCACTCGATGTGGCCGGCGCTCATGCGAGCCGTGTCGTGGAAGTAGTTGTCGCTCCAGACCACATTCGAGCCATCGGCCTGCCTCGAGTTGAACGGATCCATCGAAGGTCCGAGCTCGTTGTGCGAGATCACGACGTTGTCGGCTCCCTGCGCGATCGAGCCGAAGTGGTTGTACTCGAGCACGAGATTCGTGTCGCCGCGCTCGGTGTCGACGCGGCCGAGGTACGGCCTGCCTTCGTAGCTGTAGGTCTGCGTCGTCAGGTGGCGCAGGGTGATGTAGCTCCCGAAGACGTCGATGCACGAAGCGCCCGGCACGTCCACTCCGTCGCCGTTTGCAATCGAATCACAGCCGAAGGCGGCGGTCTGGCCGCTCGGCACATCGAAGATACAGTTGCTCGAGCGGCCGTTCGAGCCGGTGATGTCTGACTGCGGGTAGAGCCCGCCTTCGACCAGCACCACGTCCCCGCCCTGGCAGACGTCGTTCGCCGCGTCGAGCGAGCCGCAGGCATTGGCCGCGACGAAGCTCACGGGTGAGGCAGAACGTGTGCACGCACCACCAGCGGGCGAGACCCACAGGTTCGCGGCTCCACTGACAGGAGCGGCAGGAGGTGGCGGCGGCGGAGGCGGCGGAGGAGGCGGAGGCGGGGGCGGTGGTGGTGGAGGAGGCGGAGGCGGTGGTGGTGGAGGTGGTGGAGGCGGGGGCGGTGGTGGAGGCGGGGGAGGTGGCGGGGGCGTCGGAGCAGACGGCGGAGCTGCGGCGGCCGTCCGCAGGGCGAGGAGCTGGCCTATTCCGCTGCTCGCGCGTCCGGCGGTGGCGGCCGTCCTGCTCCCGGTGGCACCCGCCGCTGCCTGGATGTACGCCGCACCTTGGGCGCTGAGGCCCCAGAAAACGCTCGCGGCGCGGACGCTGTACTCCGACGTCAGGCCGCTGGGAGCTCCGAGCGGCCTGCTCGAGGACACGCCGAAGAAGCCGACGACGACGTCGCTCGCGGCCGTGGTGGTGAGCGACGGCGCGGAGGCGCTTCCCGTCTCGGGTGTGAACGCTCCGCTGTGTGCGTCTACCGGATTGGTCCGATCGAGGCCCTTGAAATCGAGGATCGCCCCGATCGCGCTCGTCCGCGACGAGAAGGACCAGCGGTAGCTCGGGGGCTCGGAAGAGCCGGCGACCCGGTAGTAGAGAGCCTGCGTCAGCGAGCGGAAGCGCGGCGTGTTGCTGTCCCGCCTGATCAGGCTCCAGCCGCTAGGCGGTTTGATCGCGGCGGTGCCCGAAAGGCTGGCGTGGATGGAGGCCACGAGCACGTCGCCGCTCGCCGTCGTCGAAGGACGAGGGATCGTGACCGCCGAGCCGGTCACGCTGGCCGTGACGACGGCTCCGCCGGACGGCAGGGCGCTGAGCGCCCGCCCCGATCCGGAGACGATGATCCCGAGCAGCAGCGCAAGCGCAAGGAACGGGAGGTGGCGGCACCGGGCGATCCTGGGTCGCCGAGGCAGGCGGTCTGCCTCGATCGTTCGGCTGGCGCTGAAGACGGACTGCATCGTCATGCTCCTCCATTCCGGAGCGAACTGGCGGCGTCACGACGCTTTCACTGGCTGTACCGAGTCGCGAGTGGCCGATGTGACCCCACCACCAACTCGCCTCAAGTTGTGCCTTTGACGGGTGTTTTTATCGCATCCGTCGGCCGACTCCTCCATATCGGATGGACGATGAAGACGAAGTTCCCGCAAACACGGGTAAAAACGGGTCACCCGGACTGCCTGTAAGACTGTTCCGATGCACGACACGCCGCTCGGAGCACACACCGACGAGGGCGAGCTCGGCCCGATCAGCCCTGAGCTCGCGCTCGTCGATCCCGTGCTCGCCGAGCAGGCGAGGCGGCTCCTGCCCGATCCGCGCGAGCGGGCCGCGCCTCCTCCCCTGCCGGTTGCGGCGCCGAGCCCGGCGGCGCCGGTCGCCGCCCAGCCTTCCTCGAGGGCGCGGCGGTGGCCGCGGACGGCGCTGCTTGCGGCGGTCGTCTTCGCCGTGGGCGCGGTCGCAGGCGGGCTCCTCGGCGAATGGCGATCGGCAACGCCCGGTGTCGGGGTCGAGGTCGGCTCGTCTCCGACGCCGTCGGGCCCCGGCGCAGCAGGCTCCGTGCACAGTGCGCCGCTGCGGCCTCCCAGGACCGAGACCCGGGCGCCGGGCAAGAAGGCGATGGCGCAACAGCGTGCGCCTTCGAAGGTCACGTGGGCGGCGAACGTGCTCGGCGTCTCGGCCGAGGTGGACAACCCCGGCGTGACGCTCGTCTGGCAGCGGCCCGTCGGCTCGAGGCGGGTGGTCGTTCTTCGCTCGCTCGCCGCGGGCAAGCGGACCGTGATCCTCTACCGGGGCGCAGGGACGAGTTACCGCGACCTCTCCCCACAGCCCTGCACCGCCTACCGCTACACGATCGTCAACTACGACCGGAGCGGCCACCACTCGACGGGTGTGCCCACGTCGGTCGTGACCCAGGGCTGCGCCTGACGAGCCAGTGAACCGGGCGGTCGTCATCTGTTACGGGCTCGAAGGGTGCCGGCCTAGCCGAACGTGAAGCAGTAGGCCTCGGCACCGGGGGCGAGAAAGGCGATCTCGAACGTGCGGTCACGAATCGATCCCTGCTGGCGAACGAGCTGGTACAGCCGCTGCTGCGCCACGGTTCCGTTGCCCTGCTCGTCGACGTCGAGCCCGTGATCCGCACCGGGCGGCTCTCCGTCGACGAGGACGCGGAACGGCAGTGAGGCTCCTCGCTTGGGCGGCCCCATGACGAGGTTCACGTCGCGAGCGTGGAAACGGAACGCGACCCGGCCGTCTGCCTCGTTCACGACGCTCGCCCGGCTCGTGATCGTCCAGTCGCCCGACAGGGCCCATTCGTTGAGGCTCAACGGCTCGGGCACGACGTACGTACGGGCCTCGTCCGGCGCGAAGCCCGGAGACGCGAAGCTCTGCGCCTGCTCGTAGCCGAGGTAGGTCTCGGGAGACATGAGGTTCGCCCAGTCCGCCTGGACCTCGAACCCGTGCAGCGCGATGGAGGCCGGATCGTCGCCGACGTCGTGCCCGACATCGGCCAGCAGCTGCCTGATGACCCGCTCGCACTCGTCGTATCCCCCTTCGCCGAACTGGTGGTGCCGGATCCGGCCTCCCGCATCGGCGATGTAGGCGGCCGGCCAGTAGTGGTTGTCGAAGGCGCGCCAGACGCCGTAGTCGCTGTCGAGCGCGATCGGATACTCGACATCCATCTCCTTCGCGGCCTCGCGGACGTTGTCGACGTCGCGCTCGAACGGGAACTCCGGCGTGTGGACACCGACCACGACGAGCCCGTTCGCGTACCGCTCAGACCACGCGCGGACGTAGGCGAGCGTGCGTAGCCAGTTGATGCAGGTGTAGGTCCAGAAGTCGACCAGTACCACCTTCCCGCGCAGGCCTTCCGGGGTGAGCGGCTCCGAGTTGAGCCAGCCCGTCGCCGCGTCGAACCCGGGCACGTGGCCCTCGACGGGCAGCGGAGCCGTTCCGGTGCTGAACGCCCTCATCTTGTGGCTAGGACGCCACCGCCTCGGCAGCCTCGAGGATCACGTCCGTCACGGCCTCGGGCTGCGAGATCATGATCACGTGCGAGCCCTCGACCTCGGTGATGGTCGCGCCGGCTCGCTCCGCCATCGAACGGACCACGTCTGCGCCGGCCGCTTTGTCGCCCTTTGCGACCACGGCCCACGTGGGACGGTTCTTCCATGCGGGCGGCCCGTTCGGCTCCGAGAACGCCGCCTCGGCCACCGGCCGCTGCGTGGCGGCCATCAGCGCCGCCTCCTCCGTCGAGAGGTCGGCAGCGAAGGCGTCGTGGAACTTCGCAGGATCGATCGCAAACTCGACCGCCTGCTCGCCGCCGTTGCCGGACGGATAGTGGTGGGGGGCAAGCGCGCTGTTGAGGACGCTGTCCTTCGAGCCGGCCTCGACTTCGCCGAGGGCCTCGCCCTCATCGGGGGCAAATGCGGCCACGAACACGAGGCCGACGACGTTCTTCGCATGGGCTGCCGCATTCGTGATGACTGCGCCCCCGTACGAGTGGCCGACGGCGAGCACGGGGCCCGGCGTCTCTTCGAAAACGCCTGCGATGTAGGCGGAGTCGTTCGAGATCCCTCGCAACGGATTCGCGGGGGCCGTGACCGTCACGCCCTTCGTCTGCAGTCGCTCGATCACGCCGTTCCAGCTCGACGCATCCGCGAAGGCGCCGTGCACGAGCACGACGGTGGGAGATCCGGAATTGCCTCTTGTCTCTGACATGGCAGGTCTCCTTTCGCTAGTGGCTTTCACTCGGCGAGGTTGAGGAGCGGCTTGTCCTTCTCGACGACGTACGTTGCGAGCTCCGCAGCGCTGCCGCCCCCGACGTTCCGCACCGAGTGGACCGCCTCGGCGGGCACCGTCAACGCCTCGCCCGCGCTTACCGTCCTGGGCGGCTCGCCGTCGATGTCGTACTCCAGCGACCCTTCGAGCACGTAGATGATCTCCTCGCCGGGATGCCAGTGCCTGATGGCCGGCGCGTCTGGGTCGATGTCGACGCGGTTCTGGATCATCTCGCGTCCCGGGATGCTGAGGTCGTGCTGCTGCAGATCGGTGCGCGTGAGACCCGGTACCTGCTGGGTGGCCATGGCTAGCGAACCTCCTTGAACGTGGCGCGGACTTCGTCCGCGAAGAGCTGCGGCTGCTCCCAGGCGGCGAAGTGGCCACCCCGCTCGACCTTGTTGAAGTAGGTCAGGGTCGGGTAGGCGCGCCGCGTCCACGACTCGGGCGGCCGGAAGCCGTCCTCACCGAAGACGGTCACGCCGACCGGAACCGCGATCTCCGCGACCTTCAACGCGGCCGCGCTCGTCGGGAACGCGCCGCCGTGCTCCCAGTACAGCCTTCCGGACGACGCGGCCGTGTTGGTCAGCCAGTAGAGCGAGATGTCGTCGAGCACCTCGTCCTTCGACTTGGGGTCGTTCGGATCGCTGCCGAACGACCACGTCGCAAAGCCCGGATGCCAGAAGAACAACGCCGCTAGGCCGGCCGGCGAGTCGGTCACTCCATAGCCAACGTCCTGCGGGCGCGCGGTCAGCGCGAGGAAGTACCCGAAGAACCCGCTCTTGCGGGACGCGACCAGCCCGTCGAAGACGGCTTGCTCCTCCTCTGTCATCTCCGGCACCGGCCCGGTGCCGTTCAGGGCCGCCTCCACGTCGGGGGGCACCGACGCCGGGAGGTTGACGTGGATGGCGCGAAGCCCCGAGGGGGCCTGCCGGCCCATCGCCTCCGTTACCACCGCGCCCCAGTCGCCGCCCTGGGCGACGTACTCCTCGTAGCCGAGCCGTTTCATCAGCTCGTCCCAGGCGCGGGCGATCCGGTCCGGGTTCCAGCCGGGCTCCTCCGGCCGCGCCGAGAAGCCGAAGCCGGGTAGCGACGGGATCACGACGTGGAAGGCGTCCTCTCCGGGGGGCGGCTCGGTCAGCGGCTCGACGATCTTCAGCAGCTCGAAGACGGAGCCCGGCCAGCCGTGCGTGATGATCAACGGCATGGCGTCGTCGTGGCTCGAGTGGACGTGGATGAAGTGGATGTCGAGCCCGTCGATCTCGGTTATGAACTGCGGCAGCGAGTTGAGCTTCTCCTCGCCCTTGCGCCAGTCGTAGTCGGTCGCCCAGTACTCGACGAGCCCCTTCAGCTTCGCGAGCTGCACGCCCTGCGACGCATCGGAGACGGTCTCCTTGTCGGGCCAGCGCGTGGCCGCCAGGCGGCGGCGCAGATCTGCGATCTCGGCGTCCGGGATCTCTGCGTGAAACTGGCGAATCTCGATGCCCGTCTCGACTGTGCTCATGTCGCCCTCCTTGATCTAGTCGTTCCTGCTGAAGAGCTGGAGAAACAGGAGAAACACGTTCAGGACGTCCAGGAAGATCGAGGCGGCGAGGATCGGCGCGGCTCTGATGTCCTGGGTGCGGCGCAGGCGCTGGAAGTCGAACGCCGTAAGGCCCGCGAAGATCACGAGTCCGACGATCGCGTAGATCAGCTCCCCGTTCGGGATCCGGACGAAGATCGCCACGATCCCGAACAGGATCAGCCCGATCAGCGCCCAGAAGAGGATCCGCGCGAGCGCGGACAGGTCGCGCCTGGTCGCGTATCCGGCCGCTCCGAAGCCGGCGATGAAGAGCGCCGTCGCTCCTCCCGCCTGCCACACGATCTGCGGGTTGGTGCTCGCGTAGTAGGCGATCGTCGGCGCCGTGGCGAGCCCGATGACGACTCCGAACCCGAACAGCAGCGTGATGGCTGCGCCCTCCGACCGCTGGGCTGCGACGTTGAGCCCGATCAGGCACGCGAACGCGGCGATGTACAAGACCAGGCCCCAGCCGTAGGAGAGGTCCCGGCCCAGGTACGCCCCCAGGGCGAAGAGGCCGCACGTGGCGGCGACCAGCCCCATCGTCTGCCCGATCATGGTCCCGGTCTCGTCCCGCGTCAGCGCGGGCTGAACCGCTGCGGCGCCGGGTTCCGTCATCGCAGCGACCTGAACGCGGCCCGGAGCTCTTCGGCGAACAGCTCAGGCTCTTCCCACGCGGCGAAGTGACCGCCCCTTTCGGCCTCGTTGAAGTAGACGAGGGTCGGATACGAATGCTCGACCCAGCTGCGCGGGGCCCGGAAGATCTCGCCGGGGAAGGTGGTGAACCCGACCGGGACGGAGACTGCAGGAGGAGCCTTCCCGGCCGCCAGCGCCGCGGCCCGTCCGCCTTCCCAGTACGACCGGGCCGCCGAGGCTCCGGTGCCCGTCAGCCAGTAGAGCGTGACGTTGTCGAGGATGTGGTCTCGAGTGAGGTTGCCCGCGGGCTGCCCGTCCACGAAGGCTCGGGCGATCTTGTAATAGCTGTCGGTGTCGTGGTCGAGCATCCACCCGGCCAGGGCGACGGGCGAGTCCAGCAGGGCGTAGCCGATCGTCTGCGGCCGCGTGCTCTGCTCGAGGAAGTAGCCGAAGCCGCTCTTCCTGAACGTGTCGAGCGCCTCGAGCGCTGCCTGTTCCTCTTCGGACTCGGCCGGGAGGCCGGTCGTGCCGCCCAGCGCGGTCCGGAGCAGGTTCAGGTGGATCCCGATGAGGCCCTCGGGCCCTTGACGGCCCAGGTCGTCGGTGACGGCCGCGCCCTGGTCGCCGCCCTGCGCGACGTAGCGCGTGTAACCGAGGCGGCGCATCAGCTCCGCCCACGCCTCTGCGGTCCGGCCGGTGAACCAGCCGATCTCGGTCGGCTCGGCGGAGAGGCCGTAGCCCGGCAGCGACGGCAGCACGAGGTGGAACGCGTCGTCCGCCGTCCCGCCGTGCGCGGTCGGGTCGGTCAGCGGCCCGATCGTCTCCAGCAGCTCGACGACCGAGCCCGGCCAGCCGTGGGTCATGATCAGCGGCAGCGCGTCCTCGTGCTGCGAGCGGACGTGGATGAAGTGGATGTCCACGCCGTCGATCTCGGTGGTGAACTGCGGAAGGGCGTTCAGCCGCGCCTCCAGGCGGCCGAAGTCGTAGTCGGCCGCCCAGTAGTCGGCGAGCGCCTTGAGCGGCGCAAGCTGCACGCCCTGCGAGCGGTCGTCGACGAGCTCCCTGCTCGGCCAGCGCGTCGCCGCGATGCGCCGGCGCAGGTCGTCGATCTGGTCGTCGTGAACCTCGACGTGGAAGGTGCTGATCTCGGTGGCGACGGTGCTGCTCATGGCGGCCTCCTTCAGCGCAGCGTCCTGAACGCGGCGCGGAGCTCGTTCGTGAAGATCTCCGGCTCCTGCCAGGCCGCGAAGTGGTTGCCCTCGGCGACCTCGTTGAAGTAGATGAGGTTCGGGTAGGCCTGCTCGGCCCAGCTCTGCGGGGCCTGGTAGAGCTCGCGCGGGAAGACGCTCACGGCCGCCGGGACGGTGGTGCCCTTGATGTCGAAGAAGCCGAGCGTGTTCTCCCAGTAGAGACGACCCGAGGAGATCCCGGTGTTCGTCACCCAGGTCATCGTGATGTTGTCGAGGACCTCGTCCCGCGTGAGGTTGCCGATCGCGTGGCCGTCGAAGGCGGCCGCGATGTCCTCATAGCTCTGCGCGTCGTGGTCGAGCATCCAGGCCGCGAGCGCGACGGGCGAGTCCGCGAGCCCGTACAGCGTTTGCGGCCGGAGGTTCATCTCGGTCGCGTAGCCGATGCCCTTCGTGTAGAGGAACCTCAGCTGGTCGAACGCCCGCTGCTCCTCGTCCGAGAGCCCGGCCGGCGCATCGCCGCCGGTGGCGAGCGCCTTCGAGACGTCGGCCGGGATCGTCCCGGGCATGTTGGAGTGAATGCCCAGCAGCTCGGGGGGCGCCTCCGCTCCCATCACGTCGGTGATCTGCGCCCCCCAGTCCCCGCCCTGCGCCACGAACCGCGTGTAACCAAGGCCCTTCATCAGTGTGATCCAGGCGCGCGCGATGTGGACGGGGCCCCAGCCGGTCGTGGTCGGCTTGGCCGAGAACCCGTAGCCGGGCATCGACGGGACGACCACGTCGAAGGCGTCCTCGGCGTCGCCCCCGTGCGCGGTCGGATCGGAGAGCGGGCCGATCACGTTCAGCATCTCGATGATCGAGCCGGGCCAGCCGTGCGTGATGATCACCGGCAGGGCGTCCTCGTGCTTCGACCGGACGTGGATGAAGTGGATGTCGAGGCCGTCGATCTCGGTGATGAACTGCGGGAAAGCGTTCAGACGCGCCTCGACCCGCCCGAAGTCGTACTCCTCGGCCCAGTAGCGCGCGAGCTCCTGAATCGTCGCGAGCTGTACCCCCTGGGTCTGGTCGGCGACGGTTTCCTCCTCGGGCCAGCGCGTTGCCGCGACGCGGCGGCGAAGCTCGTCCAGCTCGCCTTTCGGGATCTCCACGTGGAAGGGGCGAATCTCGAGAGCGGTCTCGAGGGTGCTGCTCATGAGGACCTCCGTTTTCGTGCGGGCGGGGTGCGCCTCCCCTCTGGCTCGGGGATCCGCCGACCCTACTCCTGCCCGTTCGGGCAGGCAACCGGTGTCACCACCTCGACACCAGCGCTACACGCGGCACCGAGCGAGGCGTTAGGGCCGCATTAGAGCCGCTTCCTACGGTCGGTCTCAGTGCGAAGCACCACTCGGACTCCACTGGGTTGTCACACTCGTTACGTCGTCAAGAGAAGGAGGAGGTCATGAGGCACGTACTCGCAATCGCGGCTCTCGCGGTCGGGATCTCGATCGCGGCAGCGCCGGCGCAGGCCAGCTCGACCAAGGGCCCGACGCTGCGATCGCTCCAGGCACAGATCACCACGCTCCGCAAGCAGGTCAAGACCCTGAAAAAGCAGGTCACGAGCGCGCAGAACGCTGCATACGCCTCGCTCACGTACGGAGCATGCTCCACCGCGGTGACCGCGGACACGTTCCAGGACACCTACACCGGGCTGGACGGCTACTTCTCGGCACACACGCTGCCCGGCTACTTCGGCCTCCAGGCAGTCGTCAACGACTACGGGGCGTGCCAGGCGCTACAGATCTCGCGTGCCCACAACCAGAGCCCACCGAGCACCTCCGGCCTGCGGGCGCTGCTCGATCTCTTCAAGCCGGCCCCGTCGTCAGCTCGGGCCGGCCACCTGTTCGACCCATTCCTCGCCGTGACGGGGTAGGTGGGCGCCACCGACGAGCGGCCTCGGCGGTTTCGGTTTCCGCCGTACGGAGCGGCGCAGGAGTCGAACCTACCGAGCCGTGGGTTGCACGACCGCAGCGGTTTTGAAGACCGCCTGGGCCACCGGGCCCATGCCGCTCCACTCCGAGGTTATCGCCGGTCTGGGATAGGTGGGCACTGGCCCTGAAAAAGGTGTCGAACTGTCACAGGTGCGCATTCGGCATCTGGTGTGGGGCGCGATCCGGTTGGCTCGCGCGAGTGCACTAGATGTCGGACGGACGCCGTAGGCTCGGAGTCCGTGGCCCGTACTGAGCGCCTGACGATTGACGTGACGGTGTCGCGCGACTACGTCGACCCCAAGCGCTCCGGACACGCTGGGGCGGTGGCGCTGTTCGCGTGTGCGCGGCGCGGCGAGGTCGAGCTCGCAACCGCGCCACAGGGCTATAGACTCGACGTTCGCGACGAGCTCGCTGAGCAGTTGCGCGATGCGTTCGCGGACGAGGGCATAAAGCAGGCGCGTCAGGTCGCCCGTGTGTCGGAGGTGACCTTCCCCGGCGCAAGCCTCTATCCCGGTCACCATGACGAGCGTTTCGCGGAGGCCTGGAGAAAGGTCGTGGCGAACTGGCACACGCACGAGTGGAAGCCGCCCGAGCGAGACGGCAACAACGCTCTTCTCCGAAGATACGTCGAGGGATTTCGGCGGATCTCAATGACAAGTGGAGGCGCCTCGTACTACTACGTCTATGACGGACTCGGCTCTGTCGTCAATCTGACCTCGTCGACAGGTTCAACTGAGTGGACATATGCCTACGACCCCTTCGGCGCGGGTCGCTCGGACACGCAAAACGATCCGCAGGCCCCCGGCAACCCAATCAAGTTCGCTGGAGAGTACTTGGATCCCACCGGCTTATACGACTTGCGAGCGAGGCAATACGATGCGACGTCCGGACGTTTCTTGACTGAAGATCCGATTGAAGCATCGGCTGCCGGCTCGGATTTCTCTACGTATCTCTACGTTGATGATCGCCCAACCGTTTCGGTCGATCCAACCGGCGAGGAAGCTGAAACGGCTACCTGCCCAACCAGCAGCCGCGTCCTCAGAGAAAAGTGTGCTTTCAACTTCTTCACAGCTTCTGGTCGCCATCTTTCGCATGCACAGGCGGCTGGTCTCGTAGGCAATCTGTCAGTTGAATCCTGGGTCCCTTGCAGAGGGCTCGATCCAAAGTGCTGGCAATGCAGCGACCATAGCTGGACGAACAGCAATTGCGGTGTTGGGATCGCACAGTGGACCTATTACGCGAGAAAGAAAGGACTTCTAGCATACGCTGGTGGCTCCGTCACTAACGCCCTACGCCTAAGGCCGCAATTAGGATACGTATGGCATGAGCTAAAGACAGGCGAAGGTTATAACCCACGCGCGCTAGCTCATCTACGGAATGTTACTGGCAAAACACGCAGTTCGGTTTACAAGGCAAGTGACGTTGTGATGTTTGAGTATGAGCATCCAGGAAGATTGAATCGGCCTGCCCGCAGAGAGAGATCATGGATCGTCTTTTTGAACAACCGGTCGAACTGAGGTGAAGAAGTTGAGGCGATTCAATGAAAGCAATCGTCTACATCACGTTTGCGATCCCTTAGAACCAGGCTTAGTTGTAGTGATCGTGTTCGCGTGCCTGGCGCTAACGACATCTGTTGGCTGCCAGACATCCGGCTCATCGAAAGAACCGGGAGTGTCGACGACGGCATCACGAAGCGCTGGCGGCGTATCATCGCTCAAGGTCGTGGCGGCGGCTACGCCTCCTCTCAGAGTGCGCCGGTACGTGACGTCGGGAACATATCCGAATGTTCGAGGAAGTTTTGACCTCTCAGCTGTTAACGCAACGCTTCGCCAGACCATCCGTGACGACCAGAACGAGTACTTGCCTACCGCAAGAAAATCAGTTGCTATCAAGAACCGGTACCACGGGATCTACGAGACGTTTATTGACAGAAACCTCCTTTCGGCGAGCACCGTCGTCGTAAGCGCGCTGATGCCGGCCACCAAACTCTATCCAGGAGGAAATGACGGTCAAACATGGGTAGCGGCCACAGTTCAAGTCCCGTCTGGAAAGGCGATTCCACTTAATGAGCTCTTCGTCGATCTCTCACGAGCGTTGCCCGTGCTTGCACGGGATTGGAAGGCGCAAATTCGAGGAACGCGATTTTGGCCCTGCGTCGCGAAGGACCCGGGCGCCTATAGGCCTTCTCCGAGGAATTTTCGGCATTTTGCGCTAACACCGCATGGTCTAGTCTTCGGCTTTTGGCAAGAGCCGGCTTGCCCGCGTCTGCAGGCAGCTGTTCCTTATCGCGCAGTCCGCCCATACCTCAGCAGGCTAGGGATCCAGTTGGTCAAAGGCGTGCGGCGACCCTCTTAGGCCAATCCGACACCCCGCGCGGGACCAGTTCGGTCCGGATGTGGGGGCATCACCATGCCACCGTAGTCCTGCGGGCACTGCACGCTTGAACAGAGTGGTCGCCGAGACTCGTAACGTTTTTCGGCATTTCAGAGAGAAGTGCCCACCTATCCCGTTATCGCCGGTCTGCGGAGCTGCGCTCGCCAGTTCGTGCGCCAGTCCTTTCGAGACCCGGGGCGCGCGGGACCGCATCGACGATGGTCAGGCTGTCGTTTTGAACGAGCGACCCGAGCGCGTCGGGGACCGACACAGGCGTTCGCCGACCCGGACGTGATTGCCTAGGAAAGCGGAGTCAGGCATGATCGACCGGCAAAACAGAGTGCGATGGCAGTTGAGCTCATCGGCAGGCGTGAGGAACTGCTCGCGTTCGATCGGTTTCTCGAGGCGATCCCCGCCAGGGGTCAGGCATTCCTGCTCGAGGGCGACGCAGGAATCGGCAAAACCGTGCTCTGGAACGAGGGCGGTCGGCTCGCCCGCGAGCACGGCTTCCGCGTCCTGACATCGCGCTCGGCTCATTCCGAGACACAGCTCGGGTATGCCAGCGTCGGCGATCTCCTCGCGCCGGTAGTCAAGGAGACGCTGCCGGAACTGGCGCCTGCACAGCGGCGCGCGCTCGAGACTGCATTGCTGATGCGCCCGCCGGACGGCCCGCCTCCCGAGGTGCGCCTGCTCGGCCTCGCGCTTCTCTCCGTCGTGCGCGCGCTGGCCCAGGACGGGCCGCTTCTGCTCGCCCTCGACGACGTGCAATGGGTTGATGCGAGCTCCGCCGAAGTCCTCCGGTTCATGCTGCGGCGATTGGAGGACGAGCCGGTAGGCGTTCTCGCAACCGTGCGCGGGCGGCCGGTCGAGGTCCCGCTCGAGCTCGACAAGGCGTTTGCGGCGTTCCAGCGCGTCGCGGTCGAGCCCCTTTCTGCCGGGGCGATCCATCGCCTCCTCTGGGGTCGCCTTGCCGTCAACCTGGCACGGCCGGAACTGGTGCGCGTGCACGAGATCGCCGGGGGGAACCCCTTCTTCGCACTCGAGCTCGGGCGCGCGATGGCCAGGGGCGCTCTCCGCGCCGACAGCGCGGAACTCGCGCTCCCCGAAAGCTTGAGCGCCCTCGTGACGGAGCGGTTGCGCGTACTTCCGACGCGTGTCCGCAACACCCTCGTTGCTGTTGCCGCGCTCGCCGCCCCCTCGGTGACGCTGCTCGAGCCGCTCGGGGCCGGCGTTGTCGAAGATATCGAGCTCGCCCAGAAGCACGGCGTGATCGAGCTCGACGGCGACCGGATCCACTTCGCACATCCATTGCTCGCCCCCGCCAGCTACGCGGAGATGCCGCTGCATAGAAGGCGTCTTCTGCACCGCCGCCTCGCCGAGCTGGACGTCGATCTCGAGGAGCGCGCCCGCCATCTCGCGATCGCCGCCACCGGGCCTGACGAAGAAATCGCGACAGCGTTGAGCGCAGCGGCAGCGCACGCCCATGCGCGGGGAGCAGCTCTGGTCGCGGCGGAGCTCGCGGAGCGGGCCGTCGCGCTGACGCCGCCAGAGGCGATCGCGAGTGTGAACGAGCGACGGATCACCGCAGCTCGGCACTGTCTGTCCGCGGGCAACGCGAAAAAGGCGCGGGCTTTGCTCGACGACGCGATTGGCTCTTCCGCCCCGGGCCCGATCCGAGCCGAGGCTTTGAGTCAGCTCGGAGGCATGGGGCCGTCAACGGAGGGCTTTCGAACGGCTCAGAGTCTTTACCGCCGGGCGCTGGCCGAGCCCGGTCTCGCGAAGCGCCAGAAGGCGCATATTCTCTGCGAGCTTGCGTGGATGGCCGCCGCCGGATGGGATCCCCAGGGCGGCGGGAGGTACGCCGAGGATGCGCTGATCCTCGCAGAGGAGCTCGCTGAACCGGAGACGCTCGCCGTCAGCCTGATCACGGTCGCGAGAGTCACGTTCTGGCGCACCGGGCGCCTCCGTCGCGACCTGTTGGATCGTGCCATCGAGATCGCGGAGCGCACGGATGGGAACGCCGATGCACGAATTGTGCTGGCCAGGATTCTGTGCCGCTGCGACCGCCACGCGGAGGCGCGCGTCATGTTCGAAGAGCTGATCGCCGAAGCCCGCGACCGGGGCGATCCCTGGGTTGTCGGCCGGCTGTTCTTCCTTGCCGAGCTCGAGGTCGTGTCAGGGGGATGGGATCGGGCGGCTCGACTGTGTGACGAGTCGATGGAGATTGCCCGCCAAACGGGCTGGGACAACTTTCTGCCGCTCTGCCGCAACATCCTGATTCAGATCGCTGCGCACAGAGGCGAGGTCGAGAGAGTACGAGCAGAGACCCCCGACTTGCTCCAGGTCGCGGAGCGGACTGGCATCGCAGACTACGCCTATCAACTCGGTCGGGCGCTCGCGACGTTCGAGCTCTCCGTCGATGACGCCGAATCCGCCTGGTCACACGTCGAGCCCCTGTTCTCGAAGGGCCGGGAGATGGACGAGTATCGCGCCCAGGTTGCAGGCTCGGTCGCAATCGAGGCGCTCATCGGCATCGGCGACCTTCGGACTGCCGAGCATCTGCTCGATCAGCTCGCGGAACACGCCGCAGGGTCCGACACCGCTGTGCGCGCGCTTGCTCAGCGCGCGGGCGGGCTTCTCCACGCCTCGAGGGGCGATCAGGAGCGCGCAATAGTCGCGCTCGAGGCTGCGGCCGTCGCGCCCGAGCCGCCGCAAGAGACGAATCCCTTCGAGCTGGCGCGGACGCTTCTCGTGCTCGGGACCTTGCAACGCCAGGCGCAGCACAAGCGTGCCGCCCGGGAGACCCTCCAACAGGCCGCCGAGATCTTCGAGCGGCTCGGCGCCCGCCTCTGGTCGGAGAAGGCGACCTCGGAGCTACGGCGGATCGGCGGGCGCACTGCATCGGACACGGAGCTGTCGGAGACGGAGATGCGGATCGTCGAGCTCGTCGTCGCCGGCCGCCGGAATCGGGAGGTGGCCGCGGAGCTCAACCTGAGCCCCAACACGGTCGGGTGGAACCTCTCGAAGGTGTACCGGAAGCTCGGCGTCAGCTCGCGAACCGAGCTCGCCGCTCGCATATCCGCAACACCGCAGGAGTAAATCCACCGTTTCGCGCGGTTGATCGCGCACCTGCCGCGCGCGATCGTCAAGACGCGATGCCGACCTATCTCGTTGAGCGATACCTGCCAGGACGCGACCGCGCCTGGCTCGAGGCCGCGCTCGCACGGCTCCCGAAAGACGATCCGGGCGTCACGTACCTCGGCTCGACCTACGTTCCGGCGGAGGATTCGTGCTTCTGCAGGTTCGAGGCCTCCGATGCAGACGACGTTCGCTTCGTGAACGAGCTCGCACGGGTGCCGTTCTCGCGGATCTCGGTGGCCGCCGAGCTCCGCGGCCCGGCAACTGACCACGACAAGGAAGGAGACCCGAGATGAAACGCATCCTCGGATTGATTCTGGCCGTCACCATCGCCGGCGCGTTCGCAGTTGCCAGCCAGGCGCGAACCGCGCATCACCCGCGGCACGGAACCCTCCACGTGACCAAGGATTGTCCTCAGGCGACCTACCAGGGGCAAGCTGGCGGGTATTGCACGATCAAGTCCTCGAACCTCGGGGCGATTCCCGCCGGGTCCAAGGTCTTCTACATGGAGGCAGCTGGGTCGACGGGGCTGGACAGCGACCTCGTTGTCTACACCGGCCCTGGAAACATCGCTATCGGACACGTCACCCTCTCGTTCACCACACTCACGGGTGAGATCGTCTTCGCGGGAGGAACGGGCCAGCTCAGCGGGTTCCGTGCCCGCGTGGCCGTCTCGTTCGACGGCGCCCTCTGGCACTGGGACGGGCCGTACAGCTTCGGGTCGTCGCACGACAACGACTAGAGGCCGTCGAGGACCGCGCGGAAGCAGCAGGTCTGTGCGCTCCGTCATTCGAGCTCGGGGCACTGCGACCGTGCCCCGAGCTCGTCTGCCCAAGTGGTTTTCTGGTCAGTCAAGCGCCCCGAAACGGCTTTGAAGACTGCTTGGGCCACCAGGTCCATTGCGCGGGTTTTCGGACGTTCGGCTCGGTGAATCCCCGGATGCCCGGGGATCCCTCGGCGTGGGACCCTTGTGTCATGAAGGCAAGGAGATCCGAGTTTGCACGGGGTCTGCAGGTCGCCCACGCGCGGCTGGAGCAGGACGACTCGATCGAGGTGGAGCTCACGTCGCTCGACGACCTTGTCGACGATCGCGACGGCGTCGAGTCGGGCGCCGAATACCTCGCCGGTGTCCTCGGCTCGACACGGCATCTGCCCGAGACACTGGTTGTCCAGGTCGTTCTTCCACTACGGCCCCGGACGGTCGAGCGGGGCCTGGCTGCGTTCAGCGAGCATTGCCGTCTCATGGCGGAGGTCTCCTGGCGGCAGGCGTTGACCGTCAGGCGGACCGGGCTCAGGCAGCTCACGCCCTCGTTGCTGGCCGCGTTCGTCGCGGCTGCGGCGGCGACCGGCGCGGGCGCGCTCGCGCAGGATGCGGGCTCGTCGCTCCTTGTCTCGTTCCTCTACGCCGTCGCCGGACTCTGCCTGATCGCGGCCTGGGTGATCGTCTGGATGCCGGTCGAGGAGGTGCTCTTCGACTGGCGGCCCGCTGCCCACGTCGCCGAGGCGTATGACCTCCTGACCCGCGCGAGCGTGGAGGTGGTCGAGCGCGGATCCAGGTCGAGGTTGGCTCCGCGCCCGGCTGGCGCTCATCGCGCAGCGGCCCGCCGCAGCACCCGCTCGTCGCCGACGCGGCGGGTGAGGCCGTCGGCGTCGTAGCGCTCCAGCAGGAGCTGCGCCGCGCGACGGCCGATCCCGAGCGCGTCGCGGAAGCTCGCGATCGTGATCGGCGAGAGCGTGGCGAGCGCCTCGCGGCCGCGCTCGTAGAGCTCGGTCGAGACGGCGAGGCCGTCGCCGACACGCTTCAGGCGGCCCTCTTGCTCGAGGTAGGCGGCGAGCTCGCGGTCGTCGAGGCGGACGAGGTCGCCCGCGGCGAGCTGGGCCTCGATCTCGGCCGCTGCCCCGGCCTTCTCGCCGAGCTTCGGCGCCGCGCCCGGCAGGTACGCCTTTCCGGCGCGTCGCTCCACGCGGAGGAGCGGCGCGACCGAATGCGCCCACGGCTCCTGGGGCAGAAGCTCCGCCAGCGGTAGCCCCGGGTCGAGCGGCGCCTCCTCGGCTCGCCGCGACAGCCGGTCCACGACCGAGGCGCGCAGCTCCGCGAGCCACTCCGAGGTGAAGTACCAGTCGCCCGCTTGCTCGAGCACGGCCAGCCCCCGGGCGAGCTCGGCCGGGGCGAAGAGGCCGCGCGCCTGGAGGCTCTCGGCCGTGACCGGCTCGCGCACGAGAGCGCGCACGATCGCCTCGGGATCCCCGGTCTCGAGCAGCACCAGCCGCTCCGCGTCGAGGCCGCGGGCCGGCGCCGGGTCGAGGACGACACCGCCTCCGACGGTCGTGTTCGTTCGCAGGACGACACGGTCGCCGCGCGCTGCGACCACGGGCGCGCGCAGCCGCAGCTGCGCGAACCGGCCTTCACGGACGAGCCGGGCGGGCACGTCGCTCGTCCCGAGATGCGCCGTGACCGCGGCCGGGACCGACTCCAGCTCCTCGAGCACGATGTCGAGCCGCCAGCTCACCGGGTAGTGGCCGGGCTCGACCAGGACGTCGCCGCGGCGCAGGCGGGCGCGCTCGACTCCGGGGAGGTTGACGGCCACGCGCTGACCGGCCTCGGCCACCGGGACGTCCACATCGTGAACCTGGACGCTGCGCGCGCGGGTCTTCAGGCCGGACGGCTCGACGCGCAGCGCGTCGCCCGCGCCGACCGAGCCCGACCAGAGCGTGCCGGTAACCACGGTGCCGACCCCGGTGAGGCTGAACGCGCGGTCGATGTAGAGCCTGGTCGCACCTCCGGGCCGGTCGTGCGCCACCTGCCCGGCACAGCGCTGGAGCGCGGCCCGCAGCTTGTCGAGCCCGGCGCCGGTCTTCGCGCTGACGGCGACGACCTCTGCATCCGGCACGAGCTCCCGCGCCTCCGCGAGCGCGAGCTCGAGCGTCTCCTCGTCGACCGCGTCGGCCTTGGTGATCGCGACCACGCCGCGGTCGACGCCGAGCAGCCGCAGGATCGCGAGGTGCTCATGCGTCTGCGGCCGAGCGCCCTCGCCCGCGTCGATCACGAGCAGGAAGAGGTCGATCCCGGTCGCGCCGGCCACCATCGTCCTGACGAAGCGCTCGTGGCCGGGGACGTCGACGAGCGAGAGCCGCTCGCCGTTCGGCAGCTCCAGCGGCGCGTAGCCGAGCTCGATCGAGATCCCGCGCTCCTGCTCCTCGGGCAGGCGGTCGGTGTCCTTCCCGGTCAGCGCCCGCACGAGCCACGTCTTGCCGTGATCGATGTGGCCCGCGGTCCCGACGGTGAGAGGCATCAGCGCAGGGACTTGACCATGATCAGGCACGGGTTCGCTTCGCCCCAGAACGCGGTCGTCTCCTCGAGCGGCCGGAAGCCGTGCGACTCGTAGAAGCGGCGCGTCCGTGCGTAGTGGGCGTCGGGCTGGGACGGGCCGAGCGTCTTGACCTGCAGGAACTCGACGCCGCGGTCCAGTAGGAAGCGCTCGGCGGCTTCGACGAGCGCGGTCCCCGCACCCTGTCCTTGGCTTTCCGGCCGCACGCCCATGACGTAGATCTCCGCCGCAGCCGGCGTGTGCTGCTTGAGCGAGAGGAAGCCGTCGCATCCGACCGCGAAGGTCGGGAGGTCGGCGACCTCGCGAATGTAGTCGAGGACCTTCTCTTCGATCTCGAACCACTCGGGGAGAGACTCGAGCACCGCCTGGCAGAGCTCCGAGCGAGCAGCCGGGTCCTCGACCGCGGTTACCTCCATCAGGCCGGCATGGCCTCGATCAGCCCGTCGCTGATCTCGATCGGCGCGAAGCCGCCGGCCGCGAGCAGTTCGCGCCACTGCTGCTCGTTGCGCTCCCGCCCGTCGAGGAGCGCGAGCACCAGCACGTCGAGCCACTTCCCGCTGCCAGGCTCGTTCCCGGGCGGCACGACGGCGTCGACGATCAGCACCCGCGCGTCCCTCGGCGCCGCGGCGCCGATCGTGCGGAGGATCGCGGCCGCCCGCTCGTCGCTCCAGTCGTGGAGGATCCCCGACAGGACGTAGGCATCGCCCTCGGGGACGCTCCGGAAGAAATCGCCCTCGACGAACGCGATTCGGTCGCCGAGCGCCGCCTCGTCGCGCACGGTCTCCGGGAGGTCGAACACGATCCCGCGCAGGCCCGGCTGGAGGCGGAGGAGCTGGACGAGCAGCGCCCCGTTGCCGCCGCCCACGTCGACCACCGTCTCGTCGTCGCGCCAATCGAGCTCGGCCAGACGCTCGACCCGCCGCTCGTGGCCCTGCTGCATCGAGCGGTCGAACGCCGCCCGCTCGTCGGGATGAGCGGCCAGCCAGTCCCAGAAGTCCGTCCCGAACAGGCGCGGAAACGACGGCTCCCCGTCCGCTCGGAGGTCGCCCATCGTCCGGTACCAGACGCCGCCGAAGAGGTGTGAGAAGTCGTCCCAGCCGCCGCCGCGCCGGAGCAGCTCCGACTCCGCGGTGTTCCCGAAGACGCCCGGCTTGCCCTCGGCGAAGACGTCCTCGGTCGCGAGCGCGCGGAGCAGCCGGTGGAGGGCGTCCGCGTCGGCGCCGATCTCCTGGGCGATCTCGGCCACCGGCTTCGGGCCCTCGGCGAGGGCGTCGGCGACTCCGAGCTCGCTCACGATCGCGAGCGCCCGCGTGGCGAGCGCGCCGCGCATCAGCACCCAGACCCGCTCCTCGGGTGAGATCTCGCTCATTCGCGCGCGGCGGCGACGGCCGCGGCGGTTTCCTCCGCCTCGGCGTCGGTCAGCGTGCGACAGTCGAGCAGCAGGCGTCCGTCGCGGATGACGCCGATCACTGGCGGATCGGCCTCGCGGAGAAGCGGCGCGAGCTCTTCCTCGACCGCGCACGCGAAGCTCGGGAGGTCGGCCAGCGGCAGGGCGCCGCCTCCGACCCGCGCGACCGTCTCTTCGACCTCGCCGCCGGTCGCCTTCGCGAGACGCTCCGCACGGGCCCGAACCGTCTCGGCCGGCTCGTGCAGCATCCGCAGCACCGGCACCTCGCGCGCGGCGTGCTCCGGGTCGAGGTAGAGGCCGAGCGTCCCCTCGAGCGCCGCGAGCGTGAGCTTGTCCGCGCGCAGCGCCCGCTGGAGCGGGTGGCGCCGCAGCTTCTCGACCGCCTCCGCGCGCCCGACCACGATTCCGGCCTGCGGCCCGCCGAGCAGCTTGTCGCCCGAGAAGCAGACGAGGTCGGCTCCTCCTGCGAGGCTCTCTCGCGCGGACGGCTCCTCACTTAGTAACAGACTGTTACTTGGGAAGAGCGCCCCGGAGCCGAGGTCGTCGACGAGCGGGAGGCCGTGCCGTCCGGCGACGGCGGCCAGCTCCTCCAGGGACGGGCGCTCCGTGAAGCCGACCACACGGAAGTTCGACTGGTGGACCCGGAGGAGCAGCGCCGTCTCCGGCACGATGGCGCGCTCGTAGTCCGCGGCGCGGGTGCGGTTCGTCGTGCCGACCTCGCGCAGCCGCGCGCCCGAGCGGGCGAGGACGTCGGGGATCCGGAAGCCGTCGCCGATCTCGATCAGCTCGCCCCGCGAGACGAGCACGTCCCGCCCCTCCGCGAGCGCGGCCAGGGCGAGCATCACCGCTGCCGCGTTGTTGTTCACGACCAGCGCCGCCTCGGCACCCGTGAGCCGGCGGAGGATCGCGGCGACGTGGTCCTGGCGCGAGCCGCGCCCGCCGGCCGCGAGGTCGTACTCCAGGTTCGAGTACCCGCGGCCGACCTCGAGTGCGCGCTCGAGCGCGGCCTCCGGGAGCGGCGCCCGCCCGAGGTTCGTGTGCACGACGACCCCGGTCGCGTTCAGGGCGCGCCGCAGGCTCGGCGCCCGGGCGGACGCGAGCTCCCTCAGCGCCCGTTCGCCGAGGTCGCCGGGGTCATGACCGGCCTGAATCTCTTCACGCGCGCGCGCGAGGGCGGTTCGGGCTGCCTCGACTGCGAGCGTCGGCGGCTCTCCAGCCAGGCGCTCGTCCCGGGCGAGCTGGTCGACGGACGGCAGGTCGCGAAGGCGCATTCGCTCAGTCTAAGTCGGCGCGAAAGTACACTCGTTCACCGGTGCCCCTCCAGGTGCTCACGCCGGTCGAGCGGCGCCGACGGCCTCGGCGCCGGCGTCTGCTCGTGCTGTTCGTCGCCCTCGCGGCGTGCGTTGCCGCGGCGTTCCTCATTGTGCGCCACTTCCACGGCCACGCCGCACCCGCGGCGGCGGCGGCTCCGCGCCCGGCCGCCGCGCACAACGCCCCGCCGCCCAGGCCGATCCGGCTCCTCACCGTGGCCGCGCCACCGCGAGAGGGCTTCCCGGCGGTGACCGCGGAAAGTGCGATCCTGGTCGATGCGAACAGCGGAGCCGTCCTCTGGGAGAAGCGGCCGCACCGGCGGCTGCCGATCGCCTCGACCACGAAGATCATGACCGCGACGCTCGTCCTCGAGAGGCTGCCACTACACACCGTCGTGAAGGTCCCGGCCGCCGCGGCCCGAATGCCGCTCGTGCGGGAAGGGCTACGAGCCGGAGAGAAGGTCCCGGCCTGGAAGCTCCTCGACGGCCTGCTCGTCTTCTCCGGCAACGACGACGCGCTCACGCTCGCAGACGCGACAGCGGGCACGCGCCGCGCCTTCGTCAAGCTGATGAACGAGAAGGCCCGCGAGCTCGACCTCAACGACACCCACTACACCTCCGTCAGCGGGGTCGTCGACCAGGGGAACCACTCGAGCGCGTGGGACCTCGCCGCGCTCGCCCGCTTCGCGATGCGGGACCCGCGCTTCCGCGCAACCGTCGCCACGAAGATCGCGCGGATCCCCTGGGCTGCCCCGACCTACGGCAAGGTCTACGTGAACAAGAACCAGCTGCTCGGCACCTACCGCGGCGCGAACGGGGTCAAGACCGGCTGGACGACGCTTGCCGGCCACTGTCTCGTCGCCTCTGCGCGCCGCGGCAACCGCGACCTGATCGCGGTCATCCTCCACTCGACCGACCCCTACCACGACGCGCCGCGGCTGCTTAACTTCGGGTTCGCGCTTCAGCGCTGAGGGGTCGCCATGGGACGAAGGACACGAGCACTCACGCCCGCGCTCGCCGCCCTGCTGGGCGTGCTCGCGCTTCCGGGCGCCCACGGCGCGACGTCGCCGAACGGGGTCGGCCGGATGAGCGTCTCGCCGGCCATCGTCAGCGCTGGCACGACGGGCGAGTTCACGTTCACGTTCACGGCCGACTCGTCGTCTCTCAAGGGCGTGACGACCGTCGACGTGCCGCGCGGCTGGACGCTTCCGCAGCGCACGAGCTCCGGCGGACCCGGGTACCTCACGCTCAAGCGCGGCACCTGCGCGAGCTCGACCAGGATCACCTCGATCAAGGTGCACCGGATCACGATCGCGACGTCGTGCGCCCGCCGGAAGACCTACGAGCTCGTCTACGAGAAGGCGACGGCGCCAACGATCTCGGCGGACGGCTACATCTTCCTCGCCCGGACGCGCCCGGCTAAGGGCCGGAAGGCGAGGTTCCGACCGCTCGGGCGCAGGAAGCAGCCGATCGTCCGCGTGCGGGGCGCGGCGCCGACCGCGCTCTTCATCGGCGTGACGAGCGTGGCGACCGCCGGGGTCCCGTTCAGCGTCACCGTGCGCGGCGTCGACCAGTACGGGAACAACGCGTACCCCTACGTGGGGCGGACCGTCAAGCTCTCGAGCACTGACACGAAGGCGACCCTGCCCGGCCCGTACACGTTCGTCCAGACCGACGCGGCGCAGCACGTGTTCACGGGAGTCGTCTTCCGCACGGCCGGCGCGCAGCGCATCACGGCGACCGACTCGAGCGGCCTCAAGGTGGAGAGCGCCCCGATCACGGTCTCCGCCTCGACCGCGGCGGCCGCCTACCTGCCGTCGGCCTTCGCGCTCTCCGCAGGAACCTCGGCGCACCGCCGCTCGTAGCACTCGAGGATCGTCGCCACCGCCTCGCCGGGGTCGCTGGTGAGGCGCATCAGCGCCGGGTCGCCCGGCGAGATCATCCCGTCCACCAGAAGTCGCTCGTCGATCCAGTCGAGGAGCGACCGCCAGTAGTCGCCGTCGAAGAGGACGACCGGGAAGTGGAGCACCTTGCCGGTCTGGATCAGCGTCAGCGACTCGAACAGCTCGTCGAGCGTCCCGAACCCGCCGGGGAAGATCACGAACCCCTCGGCGGCCTTAACGAACATCGTCTTGCGCGCGTAGAAGTGGTTGAACGTCATCGAGATGTCGAGGTACGGGTTCTCGGCCTGCTCGTGCGGGAGCTCGATGTTGAAGCCGACCGAGATCCCGCCGGCCTCCTGCGCGCCTCGGTTCGCGGCCTCCATCACGCCGGGCCCGCCGCCCGTGACGACCGCGAAGCCCGCGTCGGCGAGCCGCCCGCCCACCTCGCGTGCGGCCGCGTAGACGGGATGGCCGTCCTTCACCCTCGCCGAGCCGAACACCGTGATCGCGGGATGCGGGATGCGCTCGACCGCGACGAAGCCCTCCATGAACTCCTCCGCGATCCGCTCGACATGGCCGGCGAGGTCGCCGTCGTGCCGCGAGAGGAGCCTTCGGTCCTCCACTAGAAGTTGCGGGGCACGTGCGTGTGCTCCATGCCGAGCACGAGAAGCGCGGCGAGGCCGAGGTAGACGACGGCCACGACCGTCCGCTGCCACGGCTTCACGCGGTAGTAGTCCTGGAGCTCCGGGTGGTCGCGTGTCTGCCAGCGGTGCCAGAGCTCGCTCGCGCCGAGCACGAGCACGATCAGGAGGATCGGGTTCGGCGAGTAGAGCACGAGCGCAACGAGGCCGATCAGCCCGAGCAGCCAGACGAGCGGATGGAGCGCGGCCACGGCGCGGCCTCCGTCGAGCGGGACGAGCGGCAGCAGGTTGAACAAGTTGAGCAGGAAGCCCACGAACGCGAGCGCCCGGAGGAAGTTCGAGTCGAAGTAGATGCCGAGCCCCCAGACCGCGAGCGCCGCGAGGGAGCCGAGGATCGGCCCGGCCAGCGCGACCTGCGCCTCGTGCCAGGCGTTCTTCGGCATCTGCTTCATGCCGACGACCGCGCCGATGAACGGGATGAAGAGCGGCGCGGAGGCCTTGACTCCCTGGCGCCGCAGCTCGAGGACGTGGCCCATCTCATGGACGAAGATCAGCAGCACGAGGCCGACGCCGAACCACCAGCCGCCGAGCAGCGCGTAGGCGCCGACGGAGACGATCATCGTCGCCGCGACGGTGAAGACCTTGAACTTGAGGAGCGCGCCCGCGATGTACCAGAACTTGGCCAGGAGCGCGCCGAGCGCAGCGAACGGCGCCCAGATCTTCCGCGCGACGCTCTTCCAGCCGGGCTCCGGCTGGATCGGCTCGTACTCGCGGAGGTCGGGGTCGGGCTCGGGCTCGAGCTCCGGCGGCCTGTAGAGGTGGCTCACCGCCTCATCGTAGCTCCGGGGGCGGGCTTGTAAGAGACGCCGAAATCGTGCTTCACTGTTGTCCACCTCCAAGGGGACTGCCGTCAACTCGAAGGGGGGCTCGTCATGCTGAGAGGGATCGCTGCGTACCTGCGGCGGCACCACCTGGGTCTGCTCGTGCTGTTCCTGGCGCTGGGCGGAACCTCATACGCTGCCGCCGGGGTCATCAGGGGTTCACAGATCGCACCGCACTCGGTTCCGCTGAACCGGCTCACGAGCGGGGCGATCAGGTCGCTGAAAGGAAGTCGCGGTGCGCAGGGCCGCGGGGGTTCGCGCGGGCCGAGGGGCGCGCGGGGGCCGACCGGTCCGACCGGACCGGCCGGACCGACCGGGGCGACCGGATCCGCGGGCGCGACCGGACCGGCCGGAAAGGCCGGCCAGGCAGGAGTGACCGGTGCGACCGGGGCGACCGGGGCGACTGGAGCCACGGGAGCGGGAGCGACCGGTGCAGCGGGGGCGACAGGGCCCGCCGGGGCGACGGGACCTGCCGGCGCCGCGGGGCCGACCGGCAAGGCTGGGCCGACCGGGGCAACCGGGTCGACCGGCGCACGTGGCGCGACCGGCCTCACAGGGCCGACAGGGCCGTCCGGAGCGGTTGGCCCGACCGGAAAGGTCGGCGCGACCGGAAGCACCGGCTCGAAGGGCACAACGGGCACCACGGGTGCGACCGGGTCGAGAGGTCCGACCGGGCCGACCGGGCGATCCGGGCCGACCGGGCACACCGGCCCGACCGGGCCGAACGGGGTCATCGGGGCGGCCGCGCTCAACGGCGGCATCGCGCCCGCGATCCCGAGCGGCTCGAACGCCTACGTGTTCGCCGGGCCGACGCTCACCGTGACGACGACAGCGGCCCAGAGGCTCGTGGGCTCGGCGGTGGCGCTTCTCGGCTCTGCCGGCGGCACGCGCATGTGGTACGGGCTCTGCTACCGGCCGACGGCGGGCGGGACGGTTCTCAACTGGGTGGGGATCGACTTCCTCGACACGGCGGTGACCGCCAGGCAGCCGTTTGCGGCCGCGGCCACCCTCGTCCCGGGGGCGGGGAGGTGGACGGTCGGGTTCTGCGTCAAGAACTACGGCGTCAGCAACCTCGACGACAACAACTGGGTCAACGGTTGGATCGAGGTGGTGAACGCGACTGGCGTCGGCTAGTCGAGGGAAGGCGCGGGCGCCCGCCGCCGTCCTGTGTGCGAGACAGAATCCCCGCAACGCCGTCGGGGCTAACTCGCTACAGAAAGGACGGGTCAATGACCAGAAGGTTCACGCGCTTCCTGCGCAGGAACACGATCGCGCTGTTGGCGCTTTTCCTCGCGCTGAGCGGCACGACGTACGCGGCTAGCAGCGCGCTGCTGCCGAAGAACAGCGTCGGCACCTCGCAGATCAGGAACGGGGCGGTGACGAAGAAGAAGATCAACAAGAAGACGCTTAAGGCCCTGAAGGGCAACCGCGGCCTACGGGGCGCAACCGGAGCGCAGGGTGTGCAAGGCAACCCCGGGCCTGACCTCGAGCAGGTGCGAGCTCAGAAGGATGCGGGGAGTGCGGGAGTCACCTTGACCGCGGCGGGTCAGACGCAGGTGAACAGCGTCTCGATCACTGCTCCGAGCGCCGGGTTTCTGATCATCAGCGGACATGCGTTTGTCAACAACAACGCGGGCGCTATCAGCTACGTGCTCGTCCCGAAAGTCGATGGGACGAGTGCCACGGCACCCGGATGGGGCTCGACCTTCACCCCGGCAGCGGACGGCGCCGGCGCTGCTGAACTGTTCGAGCTTTCGTACACCACGTCTGTCGCGGTGGCGGCGGGAGCGCACACCGTTACGCAGGCTCTCGGGCCGTTCTCCGGGACTGCGAACTTCTTCTACAACAACAACGAGCTCACGGTCTTGTTCGTCCCGAACGGTGGTGTCACGACCCTGGCCCACGTTTCCGGGAGCGCATCGAGGATGGGTAGCTAGAGAACACGAGGCCCGGGGTGAGAATCGGTGTCAGGTCTTGCAACAGCGCGTGAATGCAAGACCTGACATCGGTGTCGGCCGGGTCCCATCCCTCGTTCAGGGGTACCCGTTCGAGTGATTGGCGTCGATAGCCACCCGCATGAGCGCCTTGCCCCGGGCGCTTTGCGTGGCCGCCGCAACCGCCCTTCTCGCCGCGCCGAGCGCAACCCCCGCTTCAAGCTTTCTCGCACGACGCGTGGTCGCTTACCGCTCGCCTGCGGAGCTGGCGGCGCTCGAGCGTTCCGGCGTGCGCGTCGTTCGCACCCTCCCTGCGCTTCGTAGCGCCGTCGTCGAGACGAGCCGGCCGCTCGGCGAGGCGCCCGTCCTTCGCCGCGAGCTGACCGTCGAGGAGCCGGCGATCGCGGACACGTACCTCCCCGGTGTCGCGTGGGAGTGGCAGTGGTACGGATCTGACATGCAGGCCGTGCCCGACTGGGCGCTGCGGGCCGCGGCACGCATCAGGATCGCGGTGATCGACAGCGGGGCCGACCTCCAGGCTCCCGATATCGGCGACAAGGAGCCGGCCACGTGGAGCATCCTCTCCCGCTCGCGCCGGGTCCGCGACGAGCTCGGGCATGGGACGTTCGTCTCCTCGCTGGCCGCGGGCTCGGTCACGAACGGCGTCGGCATCTCGGGGTTCGGCGGCGACGCCCGGCTGCTGGTCATCCAGGGGATCGACCCGGACGGCGAGATCACGGACGTTCAGGAGGCGGCGGCGATCGTCTACGCGGTCGAGCACGGCGCGCGGATCATCAACCTCTCGATCGGCGGCGACGAGAGCTCGGCGATCGAGCGGCGCGCGATCGACTACGCCGCCCGCCGCGGAGTGCTGCTCGTCGCCTCGGCCGGGAACGAGTACGGAGGCACGAACGCCCCGCAGTACCCGGCGGTGTTGCTCCAGCCGATCGGCTCGCGTGGCCGGGGCGGCATCGGCCTCGCAGTCGGTGCGACGCAGATGGACGGGACGCGGGCGGACTTCTCGAACACCGGCTCCTACCTCTCGCTCGCGGCGCCCGGGATGAACGTCTTCGCAGCGGAGTCGTCCGACGCCGGCTGGCCCCGTGCCGACGTCCCATGGGCCTCGCCGGGCTACTACGGCTGGGCGAGCGGGACGTCGTTCTCGGCGCCCGAGGTCGCGGGCGCGGCAGCGCTCGTGTGGGGCGCGAACCCGTGGCTGACCGCCCGTCAGGTCGCGAAGGTGCTGAAGCGGAGCGCCGCCGGCGGTCCGTGGAACGAGGAGCTCGGCTGGGGCCGGCTCGACGCGGCCGCCGCGGTTCGGCTCGCTCTCGCGACCCACGGTGCCGGGCTTCGACGGGCGACGCTCATGAGCCACGGCCGATCCACTCCTCGCCGCCTTCGTAGACCTCCTTCTTCCAGAGCGGCACCGTCTCCTTGAGCGTGTCGATCGCCTCGCGGCAGGCGGTCAGCGCGGCCTCGCGGTGCGGGGCGGAGACGGCGATCACGACGCTCGGCTCGCCGATCTCGAGCCGGCCAACGCGGTGGTGGATCGCCACGCGGCAGAGCTCGTGCCTCGCCTCGAGGTCGGCGGCGAGCTGAGCCATGACGTCCTCGGCCATCTCGGCGTAGGCCTCGTACTCGAGGTGCGTGACCTCGCGGCCTCGGGACTGCCTGCGCACCGTCCCCGTGAAGGTCGCGATCGCGCCCGCGTCCTCGTCGGAGACCTCTGCGACCGCCGCGTCGAGCGAGAGCGGCTCGTCGGTGATGCGGAGGGCGCCGCCCGAGACCGGCGGGATCAGCGCGACCTCGTCGCCGTCGGCGAGCTCCCGCTCGGGCTCGGCGTACTCGCGGTTGACCGCGTAGAGGAGGCCTTCCGGCTCGTCGCCGAGACCGAGCTCGGGCCAGACGTCGCGAACCCGCCCGACACCCTCGAGCTCGCGCTCCGACCAGCCGGCGCGCTCGCGCAGCCCCGCGAACAACCTGACCCGGACACCCATCGCGCACACCTTACGGAGCAGTCGTCTCCGGCCGCGCAATCCACGCGCGTACGATTGCCGCATGGCGACGACCGACCGGCGCGAGACCGACTCCGGGATCGAGCTCAAGCCGGTCTACACCTCAGACGACGCTCCGGACGAGCTCGAGGCACCGGGCGAGTTCCCGTTCACGCGGGGGCCCTATCCGGACATGTACCGGGGGAAGCCGTGGACGATCCGCCAGTACGCGGGCTTCGCGTCGGCGGAGGAGACCAACGAGCGCTTTCGCTACCTGCTCGAGCGCGGGCAGACGGGGCTGTCGGTCGCATTCGACCTCCCGACGCAGCTCGGCTACGACTCGGACGACGAGCGCGCGGCCGGCGAGGTGGGGCGCACGGGGGTCGCGATCGACTCGCTCGCGGACATGGAGCTGCTCTTCGACGGGATCCCGCTCGACCGGGTCTCGACGTCGATGACGATCAACGCGCCCGCGGCGCTGCTCCTGCTGCTCTACGAGCTCGTCGCCGAGGACCAGGGCGTCGCGGCGGAGAAGCTTCGCGGCACCGTCCAGAACGACATCCTCAAGGAGTACATCGCGCGCGGGAACTACATCTTCCCGCCGCGGCCCTCCATGAGGTTGACCACCGACCTCTTCGCGTACTGCGCCGAGCGGCTGCCGCACTGGAACACGATCTCGATCTCCGGCTACCACATCCGCGAGGCGGGCTCGACCGCGGTGCAGGAGCTGGCGTTCACGCTCGCGAACGGGATCGCGTACGCGCAGGCCGCGGTCGACGCGGGGCTCTCGCCCGACGACTTCGGCGAGCGGCTCTCGTTCTTCTTCAACGCACACAACCACTTCTTCCAGGAGGTCGCGAAGTTTCGCGCGGCCCGGCGGCTCTGGGCAGAGATCATGCGCGAGCGCTTCGGGGTCACGAACCCGAAGGCCGAGGCGCTGCGCTTCCACGCGCAGACCGGCGGCTCGACGCTGACCGCGCAGCAGCCGGAGAACAACGTCGTGCGCGTCGCGATCCAGGCACTCTCGGCGGTTGCGGGCGGGGCGCAGTCTCTGCACACGAACTCGTTCGACGAGGCGCTGGCGCTGCCGACCGAGCACGCGGCCCGCATTGCGCTCCGGACGCAGCAGCTCCTCATGCACGAGGCCGGCGGGACGGACACAGCCGACCCGCTCGGCGGCGCGTACTTCATCGAGGCGCTGACGGACGAGCTGGAGGCGGGCGCGCGCGAGCTGATCGCGCGCGTGGACGAGCTGGGCGGGGCCGTGGCGGCCGTCGAGGCCGGGTTCGTCCAGAGCGAGATCGAGGAGGCGGCGTTCCGATACGCGCGGCAGGTCGAGTCCGGCGAGCGGGTGATCGTCGGCGTCAACCGCTACCAGGAGGACGAGCCGGAGCAGATCGAGCTGCAGCGGATCGACCCCGCGGCCGAGCGGCGGCAGCTCGAGCGGACGGCCCGGGTCCGGGCCGAGCGGAACGCAGGTGAGGCCGAGTTCGCGCTCGCGGGCGTGCGAGAGGCGGCGGCCGGCACGGCGAACCTGCTCCCGCCGATTCGCGCGGCTCTGCGCGCGCGCTGCACCGTCGGCGAGATCTGCAACGCTCTCCGCGACGAGTTCGGCATGTACGACGCACAGCGAGCGCCGTCCTGAGTTGTCGAAATTGAGGCTCTGAGAATCCGGAACGATATAACTTGCCATGTGTGAGTAGATGGTGTATTGTCGAACGCTCAATTCCGAGGCGAGGAAAGGAGGGTGGACATGAACTACAACTTCGTGACAGGTAGCGACCCCCTCCGTGGAAACCTTGCTCGGGAGTGCTCCGGCTAGGACACTGGCTCCATAGCACCTTCGAGCGAGGCGACCCGAAAGGTCGCCTTCGTGGTTCTTGAAGAGTAATTCGGCAGCCGCTACGAGAAAGGAGGCGCTTCGTAGTGGAAACGTCCTTCGACCAGTAAGGCCGTTCCGAATCGAAGTGGAGCAGAGATCGCACGCCTGTTGTGCGGAAAATCGACTGCTAAACCCAGTCTTGGCTTTAGCGATCCAATTTTTCCGTAGACGCGCCTAGTTCCCTCTCTTATCTCGTTCGGGGCGGCGAAACGTCGAGACCGAACGAGAGAGGAGGAACGAGCGTGGACTACGAGTCTGACTATCGGCGCCAGTACTGCCGCGACCGCATCGCCAGGATCAGCGACGACTACCGTCGCGCCCAGCGTCCGTGGCGGAGCAACTCGGAGTCGCGTGTGCGTGTCGCGTTCGCGCAGATCTGGTCGATCGTGCGACGCGTACGCCGGCGCGCTCCCCAGCGGGCCCCCGCGTACCGGTCGTGATGGCCGACGGCTGCGTTAGCAACGCTTTCGCGGCAATGCAACGGTCGTTTCTTGCCTCCATGCCTTGGCGGACGCGTCAAGCTTGCTCCCGCCGTGCGGATCTTGCTCGTCTCGCAGATGTACCCGGGCCAGGACGACCCCGACCTCGGAGTGTTCGTCGCGCAGATCGCGCGCGCCCTCGAGGAGCGCGGCAACGTGGTCGAGCGCGCGGTGCTCGACACGCGGGCCGGCGGGAAGCGCCGCTACGCAACCCTCGCCGGCCGCGCCCGACGGGCGGCGCGCGCCTTCCGGCCCGACGTCGTCTACGCGCACTTTCTCGTCCCGTCCGGCCTCGTCGCGACGCTCGCCTCCCGTGCGCCGCTCGTCGTCACCGCCCACGGCCGCGACGTCCGCAACGTCGGTGCGATCCCGGGAATCCGCGCGCTCACCCGCTTCGTGGTCCGCCGCGCGGCGTCGGTGATTGCCGTCTCCGACTACCTCCGCCGCGAGCTCGAGGCGAAGGTGCCCGAGGCGAAGGGCAAGACCGAGGTGATCGACTCGGGCGTCGACCTCGAGCGCTTCCGCGTCGAGCCGGCTCCGCCGGGGGGACCGGCGTTCCTCTGCCTCGGAGCGCTGACCGAACGCAAGAACGTCATCCGCCTCGCCGACGCCTTCTCCCGGCTGGACGAGGGAACGCTGACCTTCGTCGGCGACGGCCCGTTCCGCTCGAGTCTCGAAGGCCGGCCGCGTGTCGAGCTCGTCCCGAAGGTCTCGCACGCCGAGATTCCCGCCCGGATCGCGAGCGCCCACGTCGTCTGCCAGCCGAGCCTCGTCGAGCCGTTCGGCCAGGCGCTGCTCGAGGCGCTCGCCTGCGGGCGCCCGGTCGTCGCGACCCGGATCGGCGGCCCGCCGGAGTTCGTGCCGCCCGAGGCGGGGGTGCTCGTCGACCCGCTCGACGTCGACGCGCTGGCCGAGGCGCTCGCCCGCGCCGCCGCGCTTCCGTGCCCGAGCCCGGCCGCCCGCGCCGCCGCCGAGCTGCACGACGTCTCCGTCCAGGCGGGCCTGATCGAGGCGGTGCTGGAGCGCGCTCTCGGCGGGGAGTGACCCCGAAAGCCGCTGGTATCCTCGCGCGACCGTGGTTGTTGCAGACATCGTGATCCAGACGCTCGCCGTCCTCCAGGTCCTTCTCTCGGTGGGCCTGGTCGTGCTGATCCTGATGCACTCGGGGCGCGACACGGGCTTCGGCGGAATGGGCTTCACGCCGGCCTCCCAGGGCGGCACGCACATCGTCGAGCGCAACCTCACGCGCCTGACCGTGGTCGTGGCGATCCTCTTCGCCGCGAACACGATCCTGCTCTTCCGCCAGCTCGCGTAAGCGCGTGGCAGGACGGCGCGCCGCGGCTCTGGGCGTGCTCGCGCTGCTCGCCGCCGGCTGCGGCTCCTCCGCGAAGACGAACGCACCGCGAACCTGGACCGGGCCGCCGGGTGTCGTGCGGATCGGGGTCGCGCACCTGCTCTGGCCGCTCGATCCGGCCCGCGCGCGCGGCCGCGACGAGATCGCGCTGGCGCGGACGCTCTTCGCTACCCCGCTTCGCACCGCTCCCACCACGGGTGCTCTTCGCCCCGGCCTCTGCTCCACCTGGAGCTCGCCCGACGGCAGCCGTACCTGGCGTCTCCGCTGCCGTCACGCTGCCGCGATCGCAAGGGCGCTTCGCCGCGCGCGGCTGATCCCCGGAGCGACCATTGCCGCCGGCGCGGGGGCGCTCGAGATCACCGCCCCGAGGCCCGACCCCGAGCTCCCGTACGCGCTGACCGAGGTGGCTGCGGCGCCGGCCGGAGTCCCAGGCCCGTTCAGGCTCGTCTCGGCGAGCCCGCAGAAGGTCGTGGCCGAGCGCGGAGGCGTGCGGCTCGTCTTCCGGAAGCTGGACCCGCACGCGGCGCAGAGGCTCTTCCGTCAGGGCCGGCTCGACGAGGCGCCGGTCCCGCTCGGCGACCTCCAGGCCGACCTGCGCAACCGCGCGCTGGCACCCGCGGTCCGGGTCAGGCGGCTGCTGGCCGTCGACCTCGTCGAGGCGACGCGCGGCGGCGTCCTCGCCCGCCTGCCGGGGTTGCGGCGCGTCTACGGCGCAACTGCCGACCGGGCCGACTACCAGGCGCTCGTCCCGGAGTTCGAGGCGCCGCCGGCCTTCCACCTCGAGCGGCCCCCGAGCGAGAAGAAGGTCGCCAGGGCGCCCGTCGTCGCCACGCGCGCAGCGAAGCGGATGATCGGCGCGCGGCCCCGTGCCGCCGTCCGCTTCGCGGAGCCCTCCGATCCCGACCTCGCCTACGGGGCTGGCTTGCTGATCGCCGCCTGGCAGGATCTCGGGCTGGGCCCGTTCGTCGGGCGCGGCCGCCCCGACGCGCGCTTCGAGCGCGTGCTCGCGCCGTACCCGCGCCTCGCCGCGCTGGGTGCCGCCGTCCGCGGCCGCCAGGTGATCCCGATCGCGTGGGCCGTTGACGCCCGCCTGGTCTCGCCCCGGCTTCGCGGGTGGCGGGAGGACGACCTCGGCGTGGTCGACTACGCGCGGGTCAGACCCCTGGCCCGGACCCGGTCCCGGTGACGTCGAAGCGCGCGGTCGCGACGCTCGGGGCGAGCATCCCGCTCGGGTAGCGCTCGTCGTAGAACGAACTCTCGTTCACGAGCACCGGCTCACGCGTCAGGCCGTGCAGCTCCGCGAGCAGCTCTGGCACGGAGACGGTGAAGCGGAGGTTCACGAGCGGCTCGGCGACGCGCCCGTGGCGGATCCGGAACGTGCCGTCGCGCGTCATCCCGGTGATCACGCCGTCGCGCGGGTTGACGACGCTCAGGTAGTGGAGGCGCGTGACGTAGATCCCGTCGCCGACGAGCTCGGCCAGCTCGTCCGTCGAGCCCGCCTCGCCGCCCTCGACCGAGAGGCAACAGGGCAGAGGGCCCCAGTGCCGGACGCGCGACTGCGGCGCGCTGGCGGTCGTCTCGCGGCCGTCGCCCGCGAGCCTCGCCGTCCGCCGGTCCCAGAGGACGCCGGCGAGCACCCCGCTCTCGACGAGGTCGACGCGGCGCTTCGGCGTGCCCTCGAAGTCGAAGGCCTTCGGCAGGCCGCGGGGGTCGAGCGGGTCGTCGGCGAGGGAGAAGCGCTTGTCGAACACCTTGTCGCCGATCCGCCCGGCCGCGTAGCACCGGTCCTCGAGCAGGCCGAGCCCGCTGAACGCGTCGTAGGCGAAGTAGAGCAGCAGCTCGGCGAAGGCGTACGGCTCGAGGACGGCGGCGTACGAGCCGGGCTCGAGCCCCTTCGCGCCGCGCGTCCGCTCCGCCTTGGCAGTTGCCTCTCGCGCGGCCCCGGCAGGATCGACCTCGCCGACGCGCCACGACGTCTGCTCCGCGTAGCCGGAGGCGCCGTCGACCGCAGCCAGGGCGAGCACGCCCGCGTCGGTCATCGGCTGCGAGACCGAGAGGCCCGTTGTAGAGGCGAGCGCGACCTCGGTCAGGCCGCTCGTGAAGAAGCCGTAGAGGTCGAGGTCGGACGCCTCGATCGCCGCGGCCGCGAGGTGGGCCTGCTCCTCGGCCTCCAGGCCCGCCGTCTCCTCGTCGTAACCCTCGACCGTCGGCGGCTCGGCGGCGGGCGCGAGGCCCGGGAAGTCGGGATCGGCGGGCGCGTTGTCCGCAGCCGCCGCAGCGCGCGCGGCCAGCTCGCGCAGGCCCTCGTCGTCCGTCCGGTTTCCGGAGGCGAGCCCGAGCCGCCCGTCGCGGACGATCTGGAGCTCGACGACCTCGTTGTCGATCAGCGTCGGCTGGTGCACCTCGGAGCCGGCGAAGCGCGCCAGCCCGGAAACCTCGCGCTGCACGACGGCCAGCGCCTCGTCGGCCTCGGCAGCGCGGAGGGCGCGCTCGGCCAGCTCGAGCGAGGCGCTCAACTCCCGAAGCCGACCTGAACGTTGCGGAAGCGCGCGGGCGCCGCCCCGTGCGAGACGTGTGCGTGCTGGCCCGGCTGGCCCTTGCCGCAGTTCGTGAGGCCCTGCAGGACCCACTCCTCGGGCCCTGCGACGGCGTCGAGCGAGCCCCAGAACTCCGGCGTCTGGCCCGTGTACGTCGCGTCGCGGAGCATCCGGCCGAGCTGCCCGCCCTTGATCTCCCACGCGATCTGCGTGCCGAACTGGAAGTTGAGCCGCTTGTCGTCGATCGACCAGCTCTTGTTCGTCTGGAGGAAGACCCCGTCGTCCACCCCGGCGATCAGCTCCTCGAGCGAGCCCTCGCCGGGCTCGAGGTGGAGGTTCGTCATCCGGACGAGCGGCATCCGGCTCCAGCCGTCCGCGCGCATCGACCCGCCCGCGCCGCTGCCGATCCGTGCGGCGGTCTCGCGCGAGGTCAGGAAGTTGCGCAGCACGCCCTCGGCGACGACCGGCTCGCGCCGGGCGGGGACGCCCTCGTCGTCGAAGCCGAACGTGCCCAGGCCGCCGGGCGTGGTCGAGTCGGCCGTGACGTTCATGTGCTCGGACCCGTAGCGGAGCGAGCCGAGGTCCTCGGGTCCGAGGAAGCTCGTGCCCGCGTAGGCGGCCTCGGTGCCGTAGACACGGTCGAGCTCGGTCGGGTGGCCGACGGACTCGTGCACCTGGAGCTCCATCTGCTCGGCGTCGATCACGACCGTCGTCACCTGCGAGGGGCACAGGTCGGCGTGGAGGAGCGCGGCTGCCTGCTCGCCCACGCGCGGCGCCTCGCGCTCGAGCTCGAGCGACTCGACGTACTCCCAGCCGGCCTGCGCGCTCGAGCCCCCGTGGGCGCTCGGATGGCTCCGGATCTGCGTGATGCCGTCGCGCGTGGCGAAGGCGTCGATCCCGCCGCCGCACTCGACGAGCTCCTGGTCGGTGGCGACGCCGTCGGAGGAGACGAAGACCCGGTGCTCGCGCTGTGCCCGGACCGAGGCCGTCGTCACCGTCACGTCCTTGTGCTCCAGTGCACGTTCGGCTCTCAGGCAGAGGTCGATCTTGTCCGCGAGCGAGACCGCGAACGGATCCTTCTCGAGCGCCGTGCGGTACTCGCCCTGCGCGGGCCGGAGCTTGGCGAGCGCGCGGCTGTGACCGCCGGGAGCCGCCCTCGCGAACGCGGATGCCTTCGTTGCTGCGGTCTCGGCCCCGGCGGTGTCGAGCCGACGGTCGCAGGCGAAGCCCCAGGCGCCGTCAACGAGGACGCGGACGCCGATTCCCTCGCTCTCGACGTCGTCCAGCCGCTCGACGCGCCGGTTGCGAGTTCCGACCACCTGCGAGCGGCGGACGATCACCCGCGCGTCCGCGTAGGACGCCCCCGCGCCGAGAGCCGCGGCCACTGCCTGCTCGCAGAGCTCTCGCACGGCTGCGTACCTTAGTGCCCGAAGGGCCGCGGATGGAAGGCGTGGCTAGAATGGCCGTCGCGCGCTGGTGGCGGAATTGGTAGACGCGCAAGGTTGAGGGCCTTGTGGGGTTAAAACCCCGTGGAGGTTCAAGTCCTCTCCAGCGCATCGGTCCCTGCGCGATGCGAGACTCGGGGGCGTGGAGCAACGCGTCAGCCTCGTAACGCTCGGCGTCCGCGACCTCGGGCGGGCCCGCCGCTTCTACGAGGCGCTCGGCTGGACGACCGGCGCGGGACCCGACGACGACGTCGTCTTCTTCCAGGCCGGTGGGATGGTGCTCGCGCTCTGGGGGCGCGACAGGCTCGCCGAGGACAGCGGCGTCGAGGACGGCGGCGGCTGGGGAGGAGTCACGCTCGCGCACAACGTCGGCTCGCCGGAGGAGGTCGATGCGGTGATGCGCGAGGCCGAGGCGGCCGGCGCCATGGTCACGCACCCGGCGGGGCCGACGTTCTGGGGCGGCTACTCCGGGGCGTTCGCCGACCCGGAGGGTCATGCCTGGGAGATCGCGCACAACCCGCACTGGACGCTCGCCGAGGACGGCTCGATCCGGCTTTCTTGACGCCGTCCGGAAGGACGGCTACCCTCGGTGTCGAACGTATGTTCGTTCCCGCTCCCGACCCCGAGGTGTCCCGATGCTGACCGGCAGACAGCAGGAGATCTGGACGTTTCTGACCGAGTACGTCGACGAGCACGGCTATCCGCCCACGGTCCGAGAGATCGGCGATGCGGTCGGGCTCGCGTCCCCGAGCACCGTGCACGCGCACCTGGCCAACCTCGAGCGCGCGGGCCTGATCAAGCGCGACCCGACGAAGCCACGCGCGCTCGAGCTGCGCCGCGAGCCGAGGTCCGAGCCGGCGCGTGCCGCGGATGTCCACCGGCTGCCCCTGGTCGGCGAGATCGCGGCCGGCGGGCCGCTGCTCGCGGAGGACAATGTCGAGGACCACCTCGCCGTCCCGGAGCCGCTCGCGCGCGGAGGCGAGGAGTTCCTCCTGCGCGTCAAGGGCGACTCGATGGTGAACGCGGGGATCCTCGAGGGCGACCTGGTGGTCGTCCACCGGCAGCAGAGCGCGGAGGACGGCGACATCGTCGTCGCGCTCGCCGGCGTGGACGAGACCGCCGACGAGGCGACCGTCAAGCGGTTCTTCAGAGACGGCCGCCGCGTCAGGCTGCAACCGGAGAACGACGAGCTCGAGCCCTTCTACCCGGACCACGTCGAGATCCTCGGCAAGGTGACGGGGGTGTTCCGGAGCCTGTGAACGCCGTCGCGCCGCTCAACCGCACGCTCGAGCAGGAGCTGAACGCGCTCCTGCGAGGTGCGAGCCTGGAGTGCCTCGCCTGCGGCGAGTTCGTGCTCCACCTGCCGCAGGGCGGCGGGATCTTCTGCCCGGAGTGCGGCAGCGGGCTCGACGTCGCGGAGATCGAGGCGGCGCAGGCGCGGCTACAATTCGGAACGCAGGCCGGGTGACCGCGGGCCTCACGGCTCGAGGAAAGTCCGGACACCGAAGGGCAGGACGCTGGGGTTACCCAGGCGGCGAAAGCCGACGGAAAGTGGCACAGAAAGGAGACCGCCGGCGACGGATCTCGCGAGACGTCGAAGGTAAGGGTGAAACGGTGGGGTAAGAGCCCACCAGCGCCGTGGCGACACGGCGGCTAGCCAAACCCCGTCCGGTGCAAGGCGAACAGGCTCCGTTGACGCGGCCCGCCGAGGAGCC